>NZ_JARUXT010000001.1:1291053-1403879 GCF_031451075.1 Caballeronia sp. LZ043
TGTACACCTGGTGCGGTACCTTGAACATCTATGCTTTCCTTTCTTTGGGTCGAGTTTATACGCGACCTGCTGGAAGGCGAAATTTCAGGGGAAGCTCAAACATTAAGGATGCAGGCGGACTGACGTGGCTCCAACATACGTTCCTGCGCGGCTTTACAGCAGACAATGTCACGAGCACCGCGATTCTCTGGAGTATCGCGTTGATATGCGGTGCGTCGATCGGCGTGATCCTGATCAAGAATGTACAAGCCCATTATGTGTATCAACAGGAATTGCTGGAGATGGCGCTGATGACGAAGGCTTCGGCCCGATTGACGCCTGAACACGAGCGCAGCCGCATCACGCGCCTGCCATCACCGCATCCGAAGCATGTCACTGATCGCCTCCGCCAACCCTTCCGGATTATCGTAAGCGATCATATGCGCGGTATCCGGCACGCATTGCACGACACACCCGGCCTGTTCGAACTTCCCGATATCCTCGCTGGTCGCCGAAGCCGACAAAATGATGCCTTTCTCGCATTCCAGCCGCGCGAGATCGCCGATCCAGTCGCTCGCGTTGTCATCCAGCGCTGACTGTGCCCACTGATGGATCGCATGCGGCGACGCGACTGAAAACGGCCCGAGCCACGCATCGTTCGTTCCTTGCGCTTCCAATTCCGCGAGAAACGCCGCAAAGCCTTGCTCGACGAATTCGTCTTCACTCATCGCGGTGATTTCAGACAGCATGGACACGCCATATTCGTTGAGTCCGGGCTCGCACAGAATGAGCGTGCCGCTTCGATCCGACAACGCCTGCGCCAGTTTCAGCGCAACGAATGCCCCGGCGCTGTGGCCGAAGAGATCGACGCCGGAGAACGTCTGAGCGTCGATGAATTTCGACAGCAATGCCGCCTGCGCTTCCGAGGAATACTTTCCCGAGTCGGGCTTGTCGCTGAAGCCCGATCCCATCAGATCCAACAAAAGCGATCGCTGTCTGGAATAACCCTTCGAAGCAATCACTGGCGGGTAATCGCTGCTCGACGCACAGCCTAAACCGTGAATGAAAAGCAGCGGCTGTTCCATATGCGAGTCCGGATAAAGATCGAAGAAACGGAGAATATCTTCTGATTCGTCTGCAACGAAGGTGTTCATTGTCATCCTTGAGAGCAATGCAAGCAGCAGAATGGCCCGGGTGATGAAGGCGCATTCTTCGATCGACAGGGAATGTCCAGTCCCATATTAAATCGACTCGACATCCGCAAAAGCCGTGCATTCAATTGTGACGATTCCAACCTTATGTCGTGCGGGGTGAGGGCGCTGTCGCTGCTTTGACGCAAGAAAAACTCCACCTGACCAGAATCCTGAAGCGAGGGGGCGTCGCGCTCGAACGCCACTGTCCACTCTCGTTCTAAAAAACCGAACACTACTGTCGCAGCGCGACACTTTTTTCACAAAGGACCGCGAATAGCATCAGGACCTGAACTCGGATGTTTGGGTGGAGCGCAACATGTCTTACAGGTCTTTCATGCCTTACAGATTTCGATCGGCAGCAACCAGCGCCCGCGTCGCGAATCTTGCCGTTCTTCTCGGCTTCTCGGTTTCCTGCGAGGCGGCGGCGTCTCGTTCTGGCTCGGTTCCGAACTTTCTTGCGCAAACCACGCTGGGCGCCGGCGTCAACCCCAACGGCATCGTGGCGTTCAACGAAGGCGCCGTGTTCGTGGCCACGACCGTTACGAATCAAAGCGGCACGCCGGTCGCCGAAGTGCTGATCTTCGGGAAGGTCAACAACACGTACCAACAAATGGGCATGGTCATGCTGAAGGTCGGCGGCTGGGCGGAAGGCATGAGCATCAAGCCGGACAAGACGAACTTGGTCGTTGCAATTAACCAGGGCAGCGTGGCGCCGGTGGACATCCGCGACGCGCTGGCCGGCACGGCGAAGCCTTCGTTCGTCAACCAAAGCAATGGCGGCACGATCGCCAACCCCGGCACCTTCGGGACATCCCACGCCGGACGGCAAATATGCGTTTATCGCCAATGAATGGGGCAAGCTGACGCCCACGTCCGATAAAGGCAACATCGGGATCATCGCGCTCGACAAGCAGCGCGACGGGCGAACCACAGGCACGCAGGTGGGCTTCATACCGATTGTCGGCAGTGGGCTGGCGGGCGTGTCCTTTTCCCCGAGCGGCAAGCGAGCCTTCGTGCCCGCCGAGTACGTGAACGCCACCGAAAACGAAACGCTATCGGGTACCAACAATGCATCGCTCATCAGCACGCAATGCTTCAAGGACAGTCCTCAAGCGACAGGTTCGAATGGCGCGCTCAATGTCATCGATGTGGCAAAGGCCATCCAAGGTGCCGCGACGTCAGGCAGTGCGCCGAACGTCATCAGCAATGCTGTCGTGACCTCTGTCGCTGCGGCCTGTTCGCCGGTTCGGGCCGAGGCAACTCAGGACGGATCCTCCGTGTGGATCACGGCGCGGGAAAGCAATGAACTCCTGCAATTCGATCGCGCCAGACTCGCCGTCGATCCTGACCATGCGTTGTTGCAGAGCGTGGGCAGCAATGGCCTGTTGCCGGTCGGGCTGTACCTGGATCCGGTGCGTCCCTATCTGATGGTGACGAACACGAATCGCTGGACACGAGCCCGACGAGCGCGACGAGCGGGGTGGCTCCGCCCCTCAACCCGGTGGACCTTTCGGTCTTTGATATCTCGGCGCCGCACGCCTGGCTGGTTCAGACGCTCCCGACCGGGCTGTTTCCACGCGAGATTGCCACGATCGACCGCGGGCGAACCGAATTTGTCTACGATTTCGATTCCTCCGTAGTGAGCGTGTTCAGGCAAACGGACGAGGGAACGGACTCCGGCGGCGCGGGCATCAGCCCGTCTGGATTCTTCGGCGCGCGCCCGGAACGGCGTTAATCTCATGGGGCGGACGACCGCGCGATCCGCAACCGCCCCTGAGGAACCCGCCGACATGCTTCGAACTCTCCTGTTTCGGCCCCTGATCGCATCGCGCGGCCCGACGTGAGCGCGCCTGCCACCGACTCGCTGTTCTTCGCCTTGTTCCCGGACGAAGCCGCGGCCGCGCGTCTTACCGACCTGTCCGCGCAACTCCGCACGCAGTACGGCCTGAAGGCGAGGGCGATACCGCCCGAGCGGCTCCACGTCACGCTGCATTATCTCGGCGCGTTCGCGGGCCTTCCAGACGAGCTGATTGCCCGGACGCATGCCGCTGCTTCAAGCATCGCGCTGCCGCCCGCCGAAATCGAACTCGCCTGGATCGAAAGCTTCCCGGGCCGTCGCGCGAAGCGTCCGCTGGTGCTTGCAGGCGATGCAAGCCCATCGTTTCACGCTCTCGAACGCACTCTCCACGCCGCGCTCGCTGACGCGGGCATCGCCGTCAAGCCTCATCCGCGATTCGTGCCGCATGTGACGCTGCTCTACGACGAACAGCGCGTGCCGCCCCATGCGGTCGCGCCGGTCGGCTGGCGCGCTGGCGAATTCGCGCTGGTGCGCAGCCTGCTCGGCCAGTCGCGCCACGAAGTCCTCGCGCGCTGGCCGCTCGAAGGCTGATCCGGCAAAACCATCGCACGGAAAGGCTTTCGAAGATTTTTCTGACGGGTTAAGGTTCGGGTATCGATACCCAAGCTGCACGCAACAGCGCTCCGCCCGGATCTCGAATACATGACTCGTTCCCGTCTGCTGCACGTCACGCCCGATACGCATCATGTCCAGATCGATCTGGTCTACGCGACCGATCGCAACCTCACCGGCAAGCCCATCTACAAGGCCCAGCACTGCCTGCTGCTGGAACCCGCAGAAGCCGCGTTGCGCAAGGCCGTCGGGATTGCGCGCAGCATCGGCATGACGCTCAGGATCTTCGACGCCTACCGTCCGCCGCAAGCCCAGAAGGTGCTGTGGGACTTCCTGCCCGATCCGACCTTCATCGCCGAACTCGGACGCGGCTCGAACCACAGTCGCGGCACGGCGCTGGACCTGACGCTCGTCGATCGCGACGGCCAGGAACTCGACATGGGCACCGGATTCGACGCGATGGTGCCCGCGTCCGAACACTTCCACGCGGTCCTGCCGGAGCACGTGCAGCGCAACCGCACCTTGCTGCTGGGCGTGATGCATGGCGCGGGCTTCACGCACATCAAGAGCGAGTGGTGGCATTACGAACTGCCGGGCTCGCGCGAACTCGAGGTGATCGACAACGAAGACAGCGGCCCGCTGCGGCTTATGTGATGGCGGCATTCAAAAGATCCACAGGACGACACCCGATGAAGAAGGCATTGACGGCGCTCGCGTTCGCGGCTGCGCTGACGGCAGGTTTCGGCACGCAGCCGGCGGGCGCGGCCACGCCGAAGGACATGTTCGTCATGGCGACCTTGCTCGACGAATTCACGTCGCTCGATCCCGGCGAGATCTACGAACTGGTGCCGGAGGAATACGTCGCGAACACGTATGACCGGCTGGTGCGCGTGGACCTGAAGGATCCGTCGAAATTCAATGGCGATGTCGCCGAGTCCTGGACCGTGAGCCCCGACGGCCTGACCTTCACCTTCAAGCTGCGTCCGGGCCTCAAGTTCCATTCCGGCAATCCGCTCACCGCCGCCGACGTCGCCTGGTCGATCCAGCGCACCGCGCTGCTCGACAAGGGCGCGGCGGCCGTGCTCGCGGGCATCGGGCTCACGAAGGCGAACGCGCTGCAGAACGTGAAGAAGCTGGACGACACCACGGTCTCCGTGACGACCGACCGCCGCTACGCCCCGACCTTCGTGCTGAACGTGCTCGGTTCGTGGCCGGCGTCGGTAGTGGATCGCAAGCTGCTCGAAACGCACGCGAAGGGCAATGACTACGGCAATGAGTGGCTCAAGACCAACGAAGCCGGCTCGGGCGCCTACAAGCTCGTCAAGTGGACGGCGAACGACAGCATCGTGTTGCAGCGTTTCGAAGGCTATCGCGTGCCGCTCGCGATGAAGCGCATCGTGCTGCGCCACGTGACCGAGGCCGCGAGCCAGCGGCTGATGATCCAGAACGCCGACATCGACGTGGCGCGCGATCTCTCGCCCGACGACCTCGACACGCTGTCGAAGTCCGGCGTCATCAAGGCGACGGCCGTGCCGCAGGCCACGCTGATGTACCTCGGGCTCAACAACAAGAACCCGAATCTCGCGAAGCCCGAAGTCTGGGAAGCCATGAAGTGGCTGATCGATTATCAGGGCATCCAGAAGAACGTGATCCGCACCACCTACAAGGTGCATGAAACCTTCCTGCCTGAAGGCTTTCTCGGCGCCTTGAACGAAAACCCGTATCACCAGGATGTCGCGAAGGCCAAGGCGCTGCTCGCGAAGGCCGGGCTCCCGAACGGTTTCACCGTGAAGATGGACGTGCGCAACGACTATCCTTACAGCGAGATCGCGCAGGCGGTGCAGGCCAATCTCGCGCTCGCGAACATCAAGGTGCAGCTCGTGCCGAGCGACAACAAGCAGACGCTCGGGCGCTATCGCGCGCGGGCGCATGACATCTACATCGGCGAGTGGTCGGCGGACTATATCGATCCGCACAGCAACGCCCAGGGCTTCGTGTGGAACCCGGACAACTCGGACGCATCGAGCTACAAGATGCTCGCGTGGCGCAACGCGTGGGACATCCCGCAACTGACGAAGGAAACCGATGCCGCGCTCGCCGAGAGCGACACGAAGAAGCGTGCGCAGCTGTACGAGAAGATGCAGCGCGAGGTGCTGGCGAAGTCGCCGTTCGTGATCATGTTCCAGAAGGTGTCGCAGGTGGCGGCGCGTCCGGGCGTGACCGGCCTCGAAGTCGGGCCGATCAACGATCTCGTGTCCTATCGCAATCTCAGGAAGCAGTGAGCGACGCCGTGCGCACGGTGAGCTTCTTCGAGCGCGTGCGCGCCGCCGGCGCGCGGCGCGGCGGCGTGCGCTTCGCGTGGGCGCTGCTGCGCTGGTTCGCGATGCTCGCCATCACCTTCACCGGGCTGCTGGCGATCACGTTCTTCATTGGCCGCAAGATTCCGATCGACCCCGTGCTGGCCATTCTCGGCGACCGCGCGTCCGCCACCGCCTATGCCGCCGCGCGGCTGCAACTCGGCCTCGACAAGCCGCTCGTCGAGCAATTCCTGATCTACGCGCGCGATGTGCTGCATGGTCATCTCGGCATCTCGCTGCTGACAGCGAATCCCGTCATCGATGACATCAAGCGCGTGTTTCCCGCCACCCTCGAACTGGCGACGCTGTCGACCTTCATCGGCGTGGCGATCGGCGTGCCGCTCGGCGTTGTGGCAGCAGTGCGGCACAACCGGATCGTGGATCATGTCGCGCGCGTGATCGGGCTTGCGGGCAGTTCGGTGCCGGTGTTCTGGCTTGCGCTGATGGGCCTGCTGCTGTTCTACGCACGGCTGCATTGGGTGTCGGGTCCGGGCCGCATCGATCCGCTCTACGACGGCATGGTCGATACCCGCACCGGCAGCCTGCTGATCGATGCGCTGCTCGCCGGCGAGTGGGATGTCTTCAAAAACGCGTTCTCGCACATCGCGCTGCCGGCGGGCGTGCTGGCGTTCTATTCCATCGCGTATCTGTCGCGCATGACGCGCTCGTTCATGCTCGAACAACTGAGCCAGGAATACGTGACGACGGCGCGCGCCAAGGGCCTGCCCGAGCGCCGCGTGATCTGGCGTCACGCGTTCGGCAATATCGCGGTGCCGCTGCTGACGGTGATCGCGCTCGCCTACAGCTACTTGCTCGAAGGTTCAGTGCTGACGGAGATCGTGTTCGCGTGGCCCGGCATCGGCTCTTATCTGACGGGCGCGCTGCTCAACGCCGACATGAACGCCGTGCTCGGCAGCACGCTCGTGATCGGCGCGACCTTCATTGCGCTCAATCTGCTGACCGATGCGCTGTACCGCGTCTTCGATCCCCGCGCGCGCTGACATGGAGCCCACACGCCGATGCAATCGCCCGCGGAACGCACGCCGATGACACGCGAACGTGGAAGCTTACGCGCCTGGCTGCTCACCGACACGCCCGCGTCCGCGCGTCAGGCGTCGCTCGGGCGCGCGTACCGGCGCTGGCGGAGTTTCGCGTCGAATCCACTCAGCATGCTCGGCCTCGCGATCCTGCTGGTGCTCGTGCTGATGGCCGCGTTCGGGCCGCTCGCCGTCACGCGCGATCCGTTGGCGCAAGTGCTCGCCGAACGCCTGACGCCGCCGGGCGCGGCGCACTGGTTCGGCACCGATCAGCTCGGCCGCGACATCCTCTCGCGGCTCGTGTACGGCTCGCGCCTGACGCTGGCGATCGCGCTGCTGGTGGTCGTGCTCGTCGTGCCGGTGGGCTTGCTGATCGGCACGGTGGCGGGGTATTGCGGCGGCATCGTCGATACGGTGCTGATGCGCGTCACCGACGTTGCGCTCGCGTTTCCGAAGATCGTGCTGGCGCTGGCCTTCGCCGCGGCGCTGGGGCCGGGCGTGCTGAATGCGGTCATCGCGCTCTCGATCACCGCGTGGCCGCCGTATGCGCGGCTCGCGCGCGCCGAGTCGCTGCGGCTCGCGCAGTCGGACTATATCCACGCGGCGCGCCTGCAAGGGGCCTCGCATCTGCGCATCGTGCTGCGTTATATCGTGCCGATGTGTTCGTCGTCGGTCATCGTGCGCGCCACGCTCGACATGGCCGGCATCATTCTCGCCGTCGCGGGGCTGGGCTTTCTCGGGCTGGGCGCGCAGCCGCCGAGCCCGGAATGGGGCTACATGGTCGCCGCCGGCCGCAACGTGCTGCTGGACGCCTGGTGGGTCGCGACCATTCCCGGCCTCGCGATCCTCGCGGTGAGCCTCGCCTTCAACCTGCTCGGCGATGGTCTGCGCGACGTCTTCGATCCCCGTCATGGAGGCTGACATGGATGAGCCGCTGGCACGGATCGACGGCCTGAAGGTGGCCTTCACCGCCACCGACGGCACGCTCACGCCTGCCGTGCGCGGCGTCTCGCTGACGGTGCAACGCGGCGAACGGCTCGGCATCGTCGGGGAATCGGGCTCGGGCAAGTCGCTGACCGGGCGCGCGCTGCTCGGCTTGCTGCCGCCCGAGGCGCGCTGGTCCGCCGACGCGCTGCGCTTCGAAGGGCAGGATCTGCTGGCGATGCGGCCGAAGGAACGGCGCCGGTTGTGCGGCACGCGCATGAGCATGATCCTGCAGGACCCGAAGTACTCGCTGAATCCGGTGATGACGGTCGCGCAGCAGATGCGCGAGACCTTCGTCCGGCAGACGCCCGGCGAGAGCCGGCGACAGCTGCGCGAGCGCATCGTCGCGGCGCTGGAAGCGGTGCATATCCGCGATCCGCAGCGCGTGGCCGATGCCTATCCACACGAGCTGTCGGGCGGCATGGGGCAGCGCGTGATGATCGCGATGATGGTGAGCGCGGGGCCGCGACTCCTGATCGCCGACGAGCCCACGAGCGCACTCGACGTCCTCGTGTCGATGCAGGTGCTGGCCGTGCTCGACGAGATGATCGAACGCCACGACACCGGGCTCGTGTTCATCAGTCACGATCTGCCGCTGGTGATGTCGTTCTGCGACCGCGTCGCGGTGATGTACGGCGGTCGCATCGTCGAGACCTGTGCGGCGCGCGATCTGCGGCACGCCACGCATCCCTATACGCAAGGTCTGCTCGCCGCGCATCCGCCGCTCGATCATCCCCCCGACGAACTGCCGACCTTGCGTCGCGATCCCGCCTGGCTCGCGGAGACGTTCGACGCGGGAGTCGCGCGATGATCGAAATCGAGCGCGCGCTGATCCGCTTCAGCACCCGCACCGGTCACGTCGATGCCGTGCGCGACGTGTCCTTGCAAGTGGAGGAGGGCGAGGTGTTCGGGCTCGTCGGGGAATCGGGCAGCGGCAAGTCGACGCTCCTGCGCGGCCTCGCCGGTCTCGTGCCGCTCGCAGGCGGGACGATGCGCATCGGCGGCGAGACGACGCCGCGCCGCGCGCGCCGCGATGTGCAGATGGTGTTCCAGGACCCGTACGGCGCACTGCATCCGCGCTTCACCGTCGACAAGACCTTGCGCGAGCCGCTCGCCATTCACGGCATTGGCGACCCGGACGCGCGCATCCTCGCCGCGCTGGGCGAAGTCGGGCTCGGGCCGGCCTTCAGGTTTCGCTATCCGCATCAGTTGTCGGGCGGCCAGCGGCAGCGGCTGTCGATCGCGCGTGCGCTGATCGTCGGGCCGCGCGTGCTGCTGCTCGATGAACCCACGTCCGCGCTCGACGTGTCCGTCCAGGCCGAAATCCTGAATCTGCTGCGGCGGCTGCATCGGGAACGCAAGCTTACGATGGTCCTCGTCAGCCACAACCTGTCGGTCATCGGCTTCCTGTGCAGCCGGATTGCCGTGATGCGCAATGGCGAGATCGTCGAGCAGGTGAGCGTGGACGCGGTGCGCGCGCGCCGCGTCGAACACGAGTACACGCGGCGCCTGCTCGCCGCCACCGAAGGCTATACGCGTCGTCCGCATGGGGCGCCACGGACGTAGTCGTCGTACAAGCATATCCGGCAGCGCGCGGTCAAACGCATGTTGCGCAAAGGACGCATATCGATGTCAGTAAGCCCTGTATACGGTGCTAACCCACAGAGCGCGCTTCATCAGACGAAAACCGCTCCGCGCCCGCTGATAGAATAGGCACTGGATTGTCGAGACGTGCCGAACACCACACGAATTGGGTCTTCCGGCTGCCCTCCGACTTCAGGCTAACCAACGCAAATCGTGACAGACCGTGCCCGCCCCAGACGGGCGCCAACCGGTCGAAATCCCCGATGAAATTGCTAGATGCTTTGGTCGAACAGCGGATCAATGAAGCCGCCGCACGTGGCGAGTTCAACGACTTGCCGGGCGCGGGCGCTCCGCTCCAGTTCGCAGACGACGTCCTCGTACCCGAGGAAGTGCGCGTCGCCAATCGAATTCTCAAGAATGCGGGCTTTGTCCCGCCTGCCGTCGAGCAACTCCGGGCCCTGCGCGGCCTCCAGGAGGAGTTCGACCGGGTGACGGATCCCGCCGCCCGCTGCCAGCTGCAAGCCAGGATGCTCGCCCTCGACATGGCCCTCGAATCGTTGCGTGGCGGCGGTTGCGTGCCGCACGAATATCGCCGGCGTATCGCCGAACGGCTCTCGGAGCGCGCGCTGTCCCGCGCGGCGCAACCGCCGAAGTGACCGTCACTTCCGACGCGCCGCCTCCGGGCGACTTGCCCGCAGCGCTTTCTGTTGCGGATTTCCCCAGCGAACGCGACCGCCGTTTCATGGCGCTCGCGCAGCGCGCCGCCGACGAAGCCCGCCGCGCGGGCGAGGTGCCGGTGGGCGCCGTCATCGTGCTGGGCGATGAAGTCATCGCCACCGGTTTCAACCATCCGATCCACGCGCACGATCCGTCCGCACACGCCGAAATGGTCGCGCTGCGCGCCGCTGCACAGAAGCTCGAAAATTACCGGTTGCCGGGCTGCGAACTCTATGTGACGCTCGAGCCCTGTTTGATGTGCTCGGGTGCGATCATGCATGCACGCATCGCACGCGTCGTCTACGGCGCCACCGATCCGAAAACGGGTGCCTGCGGCAGCGTAATCGACGTGTTCGCGAACGGGCAGCTCAATCACCACACGTCGGTGACGGGCGGCGTGCTTGCCGACGAGTGCGGCCACGCGCTGAAGAATTTCTTTGCCGAACGCAGGCGCCTGGCCCGGGAAGAACGCGATGCACGTCGCGCGCGGGAAGCCGCGGCTGCGTCGGGCGCGGGCGTTTCTTCTTCCGCAACGATCACGAATCCAACGACAACACCGTGAAAACACGCACCATCGACCTCGTTGCGCCCTCCGGTTATCCGGGCGATCCCGCCGCAGTGGAGCGCGGACTCACGCGTTTGCGCAGGGAAGGGCATCGGCTGGAGAACGCCGAGGCGACGCGCCGGCGCTTCCAGCGTTTCGGCGGCACGGATGCGGAGCGCGCGGCGGATCTGAACCGTCTCGCCGATCCTGGGCGTCCGCTGCCCGATATCGTGCTGGCGGTGCGCGGCGGCTACGGCGCGACGCGTCTTCTGCACGGGCTCGATTATCTGGGCCTGCGCCGTCTGGCGGATCAGCCGGTGGCGATCGTCGGTCACAGCGATTTCACGGCGATCCAGTGCGCGCTCTACGCGCATGCGGGCGTGAAGAGTTTCGGCGGGCCGATGTTCGCAGGCGATTTCGGCGCCGAGAACCTGAGCGCCTTCACGATGCAGCACTTCTGGAACGCGATCTCGCACGCGGAGTTCACGGTGCGGAGCAACGTGCCGCAGCGTGAGTCGGTCGATGCCACCGGCATGCTGTGGGGTGGCAATCTGGCGATTCTGGCGTCGCTGGTGGGTACGCCGTATCTGCCGCCGGTCGAAGGCGGGATTCTGTTCATCGAAGACGTCAACGAGCATCCGTTCCGTATCGAGCGGATGATCTATCAGCTGCATCAGGCGGGCGTTCTCGGGCGGCAGCAGGCGATCGTGATGGGCGAGTTCTCCGGTGGACGGCTCTCGGACTACGATAACGGCTATTCCCTCGACGCCATGATCGAGCAGGTGCGCACCGTGACGGGCGTTCCGGTGATCACGGGCCTGCAATTCGGGCACGTCGAGAACTTGCTGACGCTGCCTTTCGGTGCGACGGCGCATCTCGTCGCCGAGCCGCGCGGATTCATGCTGAAGCTGTCCGACTATCCGCACCTGAGTTGAGGCTCAATGCGGAACCGCAAAAGGCGCCGCAAGGCGCTTTTTTTTTCGTCTCCACGGGCAACTAACCGCCGAATTTTGCTTTGCACGCCGTATCAGGTACCGCCATTGGCCGCGAACGATTGTCGACAAAAACGTGCGTGCAATGCTGACAAAAACGGAAGTAATGGGCTGAGAGGCCCTTATTTACGGCGTCTCAGCGTGCATGAGCTGCTGAAAACAGTCGATTCGCAGCAATTAATTGAAATTGATTGTTGACAATCATTATGTCGCTTCTAAGATGGTCAACATGCAAGCGAGCACATCATGTCCGACGCCCAGTCCACTGCCGCACTGAATGCCTTATCGAGCGCCCCCGGC
Source organism: Caballeronia sp. LZ043 (assembly GCF_031451075.1). NCBI lineage: Bacteria > Pseudomonadati > Pseudomonadota > Betaproteobacteria > Burkholderiales > Burkholderiaceae > Caballeronia > Caballeronia sp. LZ043. The sequence continues at coordinate 1,303,151 of NZ_JARUXT010000001.1, forward strand.
AACCCGGGCGCGGCGAATGCCGAGTCGATCGCCGAGAACATCCGCGACGCGATCCTCGAACATCGTCTGGCGCCAGGCGCCAAGCTGACCGAGGCGCAACTATGCGAAGTCTTCGCGGTGAAGCGCGGCACGGTACGTCAGGCGCTGGCGCAACTGGCGAACGAACGGCTCGTCGATCTGGAGCCGAACCGCGGCGCCTTCGTCGCGAGTCCGTCGCTGCAGGAAGTGCATGAAGTGTTCGAGATGCGCCGCATCATCGAGCTGGCGGTCGTCGAACGGATCGCGCAGGGGCATGGCACGCGCCGCCTCAAGTCGATCAGCGCGACGATCGGACGGGAACGCCGCGCCTTCGAAAGCCACGATTTTTCGTCATGGATCCGGCTCTCCGGCGAGTTCCATACGGAGCTCGCGGCGCTCACCGGCAACACGGTGCTGTGCGACTGTCTCGCCGGTCTGGTCGCGCGCTCGACGCTGATCTCGGCGCTGTACGAGTCACTCGGCAAGAGTTCGTGTTCGTTCGAGGATCACGAAGCCATCCTCGCCGCGCTCGACGCAGGTCGCGCACCCGAGGCCGCCGAATTGATGGCCCGCCATCTGCGCGATGTCGAACTGAAGATGCTGGAGCGGCCGGCGCGCGGCGCGGTCGATCTGAGGGAAGTATTCGCAAGGCCCGCCGGACGCGACACGCCGTCCGACACGTAGTAACCACACGATTCAGTCACACCGCGCCCCGTCATATACCGGGCGCGCGGCAAGTCGCATGCGTCGAAAACGCAATGCGCGTTGCATTGAACCGCACGCTCACATGAGCAGCACATGAGCGGCAGATGAACAACCGCCGCCGGGCGGGCGCCAAGGCACATGCCTGAAGCGCTCTCGGCTTCACGCCCGGCGGCGCAAACGCAAATCCAAAGAGTATCGCGCTGCGCCGGACAGGAAAGGACGACAGCGAAGGTATCCGGCCCGCAAGGGTCTTTCGGGAATCTGCAGTCATTCATCACGCAAGCAGCCAATGAAGGAGACGTCATGGCCCAGTTCAGTGCATCAGGCAGCTCAGCCCTGCCGCAATACGAAGAGCAGGCCCCCGGACACGATCCGGGCATGCCCGCCGGTTACAGCGACCGCCTCTACAACGAAGACCTCGCCCCGCTCAAGAACCAGACCTGGGGCGCCTACAACATCTTTGCCTTCTGGATGTCCGACGTGCACAGCGTCGGCGGCTACGTGTTCGCCGGCAGTCTGTTCGCGCTCGGCTTGACGAGCTGGCAAGTGCTGGTGTCTCTGTTGATCGGCATCGGCTTCGTCAATGTGCTCTGCAACCTGATCGCGAAACCGAGCCAGGTTGCGGGCGTGCCGTATCCGGTCGCGTGCCGCGCCACCTTCGGCGTGCTCGGCGCGAACATTCCGGCCGTGATCCGCGGCCTCATCGCGGTGGCGTGGTACGGCATCCAGACCTATCTCGCCTCGAGCGCACTGGTGATCGTGGTGCTGAAGTTCGTGCCTTCGCTGATGCCCTATGCCGATGTCCACAAGTACGGCTTCGTCGGGCTCTCCGCGCTCGGCTGGGCGGGCTTCATGCTGCTGTGGGTGCTGCAGGCCGTCGTGTTCTGGCGCGGCATGGAGATGATCAAGAAGTTCATCGACTTCGCCGGTCCCGCCGTCTACGTGGTCATGTTCATGCTCGCCGGCTACATGGTGTGGCGCGCGGGCATCAGGAACATCGGCCTGAACCTCGGCGGCGTGAAGTATCACGGCATGGAGGTGATCCCGGTGATGATCACCGCGATCTCGCTGGTCGTGTCGTACTTCTCCGGTCCGATGCTCAACTTCGGCGACTTCTCGCGCTACGGCAAGAGCTTCCGCAGCGTCAAGCGCGGCAACTTCTGGGGATTGCCCGTCAACTTCCTGGCGTTCTCGCTGGTCACGGTCATCACCACCGCGGCCACCTTGCCGGTGTTCGGCCAGCTGATTACCGATCCGGTCGAAACCGTCGGCCGCATCGATCATCCGACCGCCGTGATCCTCGGCGCGCTGACCTTCACGATCGCGACCATCGGCATCAACATCGTCGCGAACTTCGTGTCGCCGGCCTTCGACTTCTCGAATGTCGCGCCGAAGCTCATCAGCTGGCGCATGGGCGGCATGCTCGCCGCGACCGCGTCGATCTTCATCACGCCGTGGAACCTGTTCAACAACCCGGCCGTGATCCATTACACGCTGGATATCCTGGGCAGCTTCATCGGACCGCTGTACGGCGTGCTGATCCTCGACTTCTACATGGTCAAGCGCGGCAAGCTCGCCGTCGACGATCTCTACACCGTCTCTGAGCAAGGCCGCTACTGGTACACGAAGGGCGTGAACCGCCGTGCGGTGATGGCGCTGCTGCCGGCCGCCGTGATCGCGATCCTGTGCGTGATGCTGCCGTCGCTCGAAGGCGCTGCGAACTTCTCGTGGTTCATCGGCGCGGGCCTGGGCGCGCTGTTCTATTACTTCCTCGCGGACCGCAAGCATCCGGTCTGATGCCGTGGACCGACAAGACCAACAAGAACCTGAGAGCCTTTTCGAAGCAGTACGTGGAGAACCGCAATGCGCATCAAACTGATCAACCCCAACACGACGCAGCGCATGACCGACGCGATGGGCCACTGCGCCCGGCAAGTGGCCGCGCCCGGCACGGAGATCGTGGCGGTAAGCCCGACGATGGGCCCGCCGTCGATCGAAGGCTATTACGACGAAGCGGTGGCCTCGCTCGGCCTGCTGGCCGAGATCGAGGCGGGAGAGAAGCAGGGTTTCGACGGCTATGTGATCGCCTGTTTCGGCGATCCCGCCCTGTACGCGGCGCGCGAACTGGCGCGCGGACCGGTGATCGGCATCGCGGAGGCCGCGATGCATGCGGCGAGCGTGATCGCGCCGGGCTTCTCGGTGGTGACGACCTTGCAGCGTACGGTCGGCATGGCGTGGCATCTGGCCGAGCGCTACGGCATGTCGCGCTTCTGCAAGAACGTTCGCGCCACCGACGTCGCCGTGCTCGAACTGGACGAGCCGGGTTCGTCGGCGCGGCAAACGATCATCGACGAATGCCGGCGCGCGCTCGACGAGGACGGCTCGGACGCCATCGTGCTCGGCTGCGCGGGCATGGCGGAGTTCTGCCGCGAAGTGGAGGACGCGGTGGGCGCGCCGGTCGTGGAAGGCGTCACGGCGGCCGTGAAATGGACCGAGGCGCTCGTCGCGCTGAAACTCCATACCGCCAAGCGCGGCGACTACGCGCGGCCGCTGGCGAAGCGCTACGACGGCGTGCTGGCCGATTTCAGTCCGCGCTGAGCCTGCAACGGCGCGCCGGCGGGTTCCACATACCGCTGGCGTGACCCGGATTATCTGCCCTGATGTATGGGCGCGTCCGGGTCTTTTGGCTACACTGAATCGTCAACAATCCCGCTTTTTCAACGCCAGACTGCGAACGCCCAGCCATGTCACACGATCCGAACTATCCACGCGACCTGATCGGCTACGGCCGCCACCCGGTCCAGGCCAACTGGCCGGGGAATGCACGCATTGCCGTGCAATTCGTGCTCAATTACGAGGAAGGCGGCGAGAACTGCGTGCTGCACGGCGATCCGGGCTCGGAACAGTTCCTGTCGGAGATCGTCGGCGCGGCGTCGTATCCGTCGCGTCACATGAGCATGGAGTCGATCTACGAATACGGCTCGCGCGCAGGTGTGTGGCGCATCCTGCGCGAGTTCGAGAAGCGCGGTTTGCCGCTCACCATTTTCGGCGTGGGCATGGCCATCGAACGTCATCCGGAACTGGCGAAGGCGTTCGTCGAACTGGGACATGAGATCGCGTGCCATGGCTATCGCTGGATTCACTATCAGGATATGTCGGCGGAGCGCGAAGCGGAACACATGCGCCTCGGCATGGAAGCGATCGAACGCGTGACCGGCGTGCGGCCGCTCGGCTGGTACACCGGCCGCGACAGTCCCAACACGCACCGGCTGGTGGCGGAGTACGGCGGCTTCCTCTATGACTCGGACAACTACGGCGACGACCTGCCGTTCTGGACCGAAGTGGAGGTGACAGGCGGCGAGAAGAAACCGCATCTGATCCTGCCGTACACGCTCGACACCAATGACATGCGCTTCGCGACGCCGCAAGGCTTCAATACCGGCGATCACTTCTTCACCTATCTGAAGGACGCGTTCGACGTGCTGTACGCCGAGGGCGACGAAGCGCCGAAGATGCTCTCGATCGGCATGCATTGCCGTTTGCTGGGCCGTCCGGGCCGCTTCCGCGGCCTGCAGAAATTCCTCGATCACATCGAGCAGCACGACCGCGTGTGGGTCACGCGGCGCGTGGACATCGCGCGGCACTGGCGCGAGCACCATCCTTTCGATCAATCCAGCAACGGGACGGCGGCATGAAGGCGATGCACTACTCACTCGACCAACTCAATTCCATGCCCGCCGACACCTTCGTGACGGTGCTCGCCGGCATCTTCGAACATTCGCCGTGGGTGCCGGAAGCGGCGGCGCGGCAGCGTCCCTTCAAGGACATCGACACGCTGCATGCGGCGATGTCGCGCATCGTCGAGACGGCGGGCGAAGATAAGCAGCTCGCGCTGATCAACGCCCACCCGGAACTCGCGGGCAAGGCGGCGGTGCGCGGCGAACTGACCGCCGAGTCGACGCGCGAGCAAAGCGGCGCGGGCCTCGACCTGTGCACGCAGGAAGAATTCGACCGGCTGCAATCACTCAATACGCGCTATCGCGAGAAGTTCGGCTTTCCGTTCATCCTCGCGGTGCGCGGCTATGACCGGCACGGCATCATCGCGAACTTCGAGCAGCGCGTGCATCACGATCGCGCCGAAGAGCTGCGCACGAGCCTCGACCAGATCTACCGGATCGCCCGTTTCAGGCTGAACGACCTGATCCAGGCTTGATCCGCCTTCACCGCCACGCTCCACGATAAGGACTTGATAAATGGCTATTCCGACACTCGATCCCAACGCACCCGAATTCACGCGCCGCCATGTGAACCTGGCGGATCCGCGTCTGGGCGCGCAGGCACTCGAGGCGAGCGACGATTTCTTCGCGCCGAAGGAGCGCATGCTGAATCCCGAGCCGGCCGTGTTCATTCCCGGCAAGTTCGACGATCACGGCAAGTGGATGGACGGCTGGGAAACCCGCCGCAAGCGTTCGACCGGCTATGACTGGTGCATCGTCAAGCTGGCGCGGCCGGGCGTCATCAAGGGCATCGATCTCGATACGAGCCACTTCACCGGCAACTTCCCGCCGGCGGCGTCGATCGAGGGTGCGCATGTGATCGAAGGCGCGCCGAACCAGTCGACGCAGTGGACCGAGATCGTGCCGTCCACGACCTTGCAGGGCAACAACCATCACTATCTGGACGTGAAGACGGAGCAGCCGTTCACGCATTTGCGCGTGAACATCTATCCGGACGGCGGCATTGCGCGGCTGCGCGTCTATGGCCAGCCGCAGCTCGACTGGAGCCGTGCGGACCGCAATACGCTGGTCGATCTCGGCGCGATGGAAAACGGCGCCTATCTGGTCGGCACCAACAACCAGCACTTTGGCTTGGCGTCGACGCTGCTGATGCCGGGCCGCGGCGTCAACATGGGCGACGGCTGGGAAACGCGCCGCCGACGCGAACCGGGCAACGACTGGTGCATCGTCGCGCTGGCGCAACCGGGCGTCATCAAGAAGGTGGAAGTGGATACCGCGCACTTCAAGGGCAACTATCCCGACCGCTGCTCGCTCCAGGCGGCGTATGTGAAAGGCGGCACGGACAGCTCGCTCGTCACGCAGGCGATGTTCTGGCCGGTCCTGCTCGGCGAACAGAAGCTGCAGATGGACAAGCAGCATTTCTTCGAATCCGAGCTCGAAGCGCTCGGTCCGGTGACGCACGTGCGCTTCAACATCTTCCCTGATGGCGGCGTGTCGCGCCTGCGTCTTTTCGGAACCCTGGCATCATGAAGAAACTCGTCATCGAACCGTTGACGCGCGCTGCATTCGAGCCGTTCGGCGATGTCATCGAGCTCGATGGCGCGAAGCAGATCCCGATCAACCTGGGTACGACGATCCGTTTCCACGATCTGTGCCGTGTCGATGTGACGGACGGCGGCGGTCACGCGATCGTCAATCTCTTTCGCGGGCAGCCGCGCGCGCTGCCGTTCGAATGCACGATGCTGGAACGGCATCCGTTCGGCAGCCAGGCGTTCATTCCGCTGGATGACCGGCCGACTCTGGTGGTCGTCGCGCCCGCGGGCGATCTCGACGAAACGAAGATTCGCGCTTTCGTCACGCGCGGCTGGCAGGGCGTCAACTACGCGAAGGGCGTATGGCATCATCCGTTGCTCGCGCTGGACAAGGTGAGCGATTACATCGTCGTCGATCGTGGCGGCGGCGAAGGGCATAACCTCAACGAGCAGGACCTGAGAGAGTCGTTGTGGCTGACTGAAGAAGCCATGCGCTGAGACGCATCGTCGGGCGGACAGGCAAGGACCGGTTGCAGTCGAGCCGGTCCTTTTTGTTTTGGGGCGTTAAGATAGGCGGCTCATTTCCCCGACGACCCACACACGATGATCGATCTGCGCAGCGATACCGTTACCCGTCCCAGTCAGGCGATGCTCGCCGCGATGTCGGCGGCCGAAGTCGGCGACGACGTCTGGGGCGACGATCCCACCGTCCTCAAGCTCCAGGCGACGCTCGCCGAACGCACCGGCAAGGAAGCCGGACTGTTCTTTCCGAGCGGCACGCAAAGCAATCTCGCGGCACTGATGGCGCATTGCGCGCGCGGCGACGAGTACATCGTCGGGCAGGCGGCGCATACCTACAAGTACGAAGGCGGCGGCGCCGCGGTGCTGGGCAGCATCCAGCCGCAGCCCATCGAGAACGCAGCGGACGGCTCGCTGCCGCTCGAGAAGATCGCGGCGGCCATCAAGCCTATCGACAATCACTTCGCGCGCACGAAGCTGCTCGCGCTCGAGAACACCATCGGCGGGAAGGTGCTGCCGGCGTCGTATGTCGACGAGGCGACGCGTCTTGCACGCGCTCGCGGGCTGTCGGCGCATCTGGACGGCGCGCGCGCATTCAATGCGGCGGTGGCGTCGGGCAGGCCGATTGCGGACATCTGCGCGCCGTTCGACAGCGTGTCGATCTGTTTTTCGAAGGGGCTGGGTGCGCCGGTCGGCTCGGTGCTGGTGGGGCCGCGTGCGTTGCTGGACGTGGCGGGCCGCTGGCGCAAGGTGCTGGGCGGCGGGATGCGGCAAGCGGGACTGCTCGCGGCTGCTTGTCTGCATGCGCTGGACCATCATGTCGAAGGGCTCGCGCGGGATCACGAGAACGCCGAGCGTCTCGCCGCGGGGCTTGCGCAGATCGAACCGATCAAGGTGCTGTCGCAAGCGACGAACATGGTGTTTGCGCAGATTCCTGAAACGCATTGCGCTTCGCTGGAGGCGTATCTGAAGGAGCGGGGCATTCTGATGCAGATGCTGTATGCGTCGCGGTTCGTGACGCATCGGGATGTGTCGCGGGACGACATCGATACGGTGATTCAGGCGGTCAAGGGGTATTTTGCGCGGTGAGGTGTTTCGATTGCGTATCGGAGAGGCGGGCTCGATGAAATCGTCTGCCTGGTTGAATCGGCTCGGAGGAAAGGGCCGATTCAACCAGCGGTCAGCAGGAGCAGGGAGCATCCGATAGATGCTTCACTCATCCCGGAATTCGATTCCCTTCGGATATGCGAAGTCGAATTCAACGACTGTCGATAAAAAACTCGTTCAGCCGGATCTGCGCCAATAACCGTCTTCCGTTGCTCCAAACGCAAGCTTTTCATTGATTGCGTACCAGGAGGCCGCAGTGAACCAGGACAGATAGAGCGTGCCGTTTGTGCGTTCGTAGTAGATCCTCGGCTCTTCAATTCCTCCCGCGCGATTGTTTGAATCGACATCCGTCGAGAAGGTGAGTACGGACAGTGGCGCCTCGACATACGGGAAGGTGCAATCAATCCATTGCGCCGGATTCGCCAGAATATCCCAGTCAATCACTCGCTTTCTTGAATCGAGCGCCATTGAGAACGAACTGCCTGTGAGAACGTAGCCACGGGGATGGATACTGAACTGGCAGTCGAGCGCCTGACTTAGCGTCCCGGTGTCTGTCGTAGGTTCGCCATCACCATAAGTAATCTCGCACATCAATGAACAGGCGTTAACATCCCAGTAGCTTTTGACCAAAGGAGGTTCGTGCGGTGCCGGCTCTACCTTGATCATCAGGTTCATTTGATCTGCTTATAGAGAAAATGAAGAAATAGTATAGTCTTTCTCGCGTACCAGCACTTCGAGCACATACGCATTCCCGTTAATCTTGATGGCTTGTTCATACATGGATAACCCTTTCATGTTTCTCGGATCCGGGCCACGCTTTCCAAACATTATTGCGAGTCGCAGGATATGCACGGGCACGAATCGATGGGGGTTTCTCATGTGCGTCAGCGGTTGAGCCGCAAACTTTATCGGTGCCTGCGCCATCGCAAGATAGCGCGATCGCAATCCGGATAAGGTATGTTCGCCGACAGCCGCCCCTATACCCCGAAGTCCCGAGCGAGTAAAACTTTGCATTCCTGCGCGCCAATACCCTCCGACCATCAAGATAATGTCGAGTGGATCGAGCAACGGTGTTTCCAGTGATTTTTCCGTTAAATGCAAGATCCCGCCGAGCGAGTAAATCCGGGAAACGCCCGCAATCTCATCCTGATACCCAATGACGGCGTTCAGATATTCGTCGTAGATTGGTTTCGCCCGTTGTGGGACACCGGGCGGACGCAATTCGAAAATGTCAGGTGTCACTGGTTTATGCTTATCATCCCAGTGGTACGACGGCTCAGTATGGTCATACTGTACGGACGCTGGAAAATCCATTGTTGACTAACCCGTATCAGAATAAGCGCACAAGCGCGCTATCCAGGCGATACTCTCGCGCCGGATCGAAGGCTGATACACGAATAGTCTTAAAAATACGGGTCTGTTCTCGTAAAGCGGTCGCGAACGTATTCGATACCCCGCAATCGGCGCTGCAAAACAAAAACCCCGGTTTCCTGGACCGAAGTCCACCGAAGCGGGGTTCCGTTCAAACTTGAACCAGGCTTTTTCAAGCCAGAAGCACCACCTTACTCCACCGCCCCTCCCGCAAACCACGCCGCCACCTTCTGCCGCTCGGCATCGGTCATCTGCGTGACATTCCCCAGCGGCATCGCCTTCAGCGTCACCGCCTGCTGATTCACGCGCTGCGCGTTCTGCTTGATCTCCGCCGGCGTATCCAGCAACACGCCCGCCGGCGCGCTGCCCATCATCGTCGGATGCGCGGAATGACACGTCGCGCAGCGCTGCTGAATGATCGGCTGGATATCCGCGACCTTGATCGTCGGCGCACCGGCGGCCTGCGCGACGGGCATCGTCGGCGCGGGCATCGTCCACGCGAACGCGCCCAGCACCAGCACCAGTCCCGCGACTGGCATGTACCACAGCACCTGGCCGCGATGACGCATCACGAAGAACTGGCGGATCAGCGCGCCGGCCAGCATGATCAGCACCAGAATCAGCCAGTTGAACTTGTGCGTGTAGGTCATCGCATAGTGGTTCGACAGCATCGCGAACACCACCGGCAGCGTGAAATACGTGTTGTGCACCGAGCGCTGCTTGCCGCGCTTGCCGTAGATGGCATTCGGCGTTTCGCCCTTGAGCATCGCGGCGACCATCTTGCGCTGCCCCGGAATGATCACGAAGAACACGTTCGCCGACATGATGGTCGCAATCATCGCGCCGGTGATCAGGTAGGCGGCACGGCCCGCGAACACGTGGCACGCGATGAACGCCGCCACCAGCACATACACGCCTACGCAGATGCCGAGCAGCTTGTCGTTGGTGCCGAGCAGGCGGCACAGCGTGTCGTACACGATCCAGCCGGCCATCAGGAAGCCCAGCGCCGCCGACACCGCGACCACCGGGCCCATGTCCAGCACGCTCTTGTCGATCAGATACGTCGACGGCGACAGCAGATACAGCACGAAGAAGAGGCCGAAGCCGGACATCCACGTCGTGTACGACGGCCAGAACGACCAGTGCAGGTTCTCCGGCATGTCCTGCGGCGCGACAGAATACTTCTGCATGTGATAGAACCCGCCGCCGTGCACGTGCCAGAAGTCGCCGAACACGCCGCGACGGCGCGCGTTCGGGTCGGTCGGCGGTTTCAGGCTGTTATCCAGGGCGACGAAGTAGAACGATTCGCCGATCCAGGCGATCGCCACGATGACGTGCAGACAGCGCAATACGAGATTGAGCCAGTCGGTGACAAAGCCTTCCATGTACTCCTCCACTACCGATTTGTTTTATGCGCGCCGTCTGCGAGGGGACCAGGGGCAGGGCGCGAAGTCATTGTCTTGAGCGTGTTCTCAACTGCCGCGATACGTGCTGTACGCCCACGGCGAAACCAGCAGCGGCACGTGATAGTGCGACGCCGCGTCCGCGATGCCGAAGCGCAGCACCACGCGGTCGACGAAACGTGGTTCGGGCACTTTCACGCCCAGCTTCGCGAAGTAATCGCCCGCATGGAACACGAGTTCGTATTCGCCGATGCGGAATTCGGCGCCTTCGAGCAGCGGCGCATCGGCGCGGCCGTCGTCGTTGGTGTGGATGGTCTTGAGCGCGCGGCGCGAGTCGCCGTCGAGCGCGAACAGTTCGACCTGAAGATGCGCGCCCGGGCGGCCGTGCGCGGTGTCGAGGACGTGGGTAGTGAGCTTGCCCATTCGCAGTTTCCTTGAGTTATGCGAGATCTGGCGGAGCGCTGATCCGAAATTCCGCGTCCCCGGGGCGGGATGCGTGTGCGGCGGATCGAGGCTCCACGTCAGTGGCTACATACCCGTCGGCGTTTCGGATGCGCGCCGTGTACAGCATTGTAGGAAGTCGCCGCGCGCTGTGCGCCCGCGATAGGAAAGATAATGCCCAACGCATGAGCGCGGTCCGAACAGCCCTCGCGCGCATCTGCCGGGGTCTCCCGGCGATGCTAACCGCGCCAAAAATCAGGAATATATCGGCGGGCTGAGGACGACCATGACGGGAGTCTGATTGCGTCCGAATTTTTGGCTGCGGACAGTGGCAGTGCGCGCACGATATCTGGATACTGTGCCGCGTCCCGAAGACGGCGTCCTGCGCTGGGTAACCGGGGCTTCACCGGACCCCATCACCGTTTTCAGGAGAAACAATCGATGCAAGCCAGAACCCTGTTGGTCAGAAACGCCCACATGCTCGTCACGATGGACGCGCAGCGCCGCGAAATCGCCGACGGCGGCATGTATATCGAAGGCAACCGCATTGTTGCAGTCGGCCCGATGAGCGAACTGCCGTCAACCGCCGACGACATCCTCGACATGCGCGGCCAGCTTGTGATTCCAGGCCTCGTCAACACTCACCATCACATGTACCAGAGCCTGACGCGCGCGATTCCTGCCGCGCAGAATGCCGAGCTGTTCGGCTGGCTCACTAATCTCTACAAGATCTGGGCGCATCTCACGCCGGAGATGATCCACGTTTCCACCCAGACTGCGATGGCCGAGCTGCTGCTCTCCGGCTGCACGACGTCCAGCGACCATCTTTACATCTACCCGAACGGCAGCCGGCTCGACGACAGCATCGCGGCCGCGCGCGAGATCGGCATGCGCTTCCACGCGGCGCGGGGCAGCATGAGCGTCGGCCAGAAGGACGGCGGTCTGCCGCCCGATTCCGTCGTCGAGCAGGAAGACGCGATCCTGAAGGACACGCAGCGCCTCATCGAGACGTATCACGACGCCGGCCGCTACGCGATGCTGCGCGTCGTCGTGGCGCCGTGCTCGCCGTTTTCCGTGAGCCGCGAGCTGATGCGCGACGCCGCGCTGCTCGCGCGCGAACACGGCGTCTCGCTGCACACGCATCTGGCCGAAAACGTCAACGACGTCGCCTACAGCCGCGAGAAATTCGGCATGACGCCCGCCGAATACGTGGAGGATCTCGGCTGGGTCGGCCATGACGTATGGCACGCGCACTGCGTGCAGCTGGATCGCGCCGGTATCGAACTGTTTGCGCGCACCGGCACCGGCGTCGCGCATTGTCCGTGCTCGAACATGCGGCTGGCTTCCGGCATCGCGCCGATTCGCGCCATGCGCGATGCCGGCGTGCCGGTGGGGCTCGGCGTGGACGGCTCTGCGTCGAACGACGGCGCGCAGATGGTCGCGGAAGTGCGCCAGGCCTTGCTCTTGCAGCGCGTGGGCTTCGGCCCCGACGCGATGACCGCGCGCGAGGCGCTCGAAATCGCCACGCTCGGCGGCGCGAAAGTGCTCAATCGCGACGACATCGGCGCACTCGCGCCCGGTATGGCAGCGGACTTCGTGTCGTTCGATCTGGCGCAGACGGCGTTCGCGGGCGCGCTGCACGATCCGGTCGCGGCGCTGGTGTTCTGCGCGCCGTCGCAGGTATCGACGAGCGTGATCGACGGCAAGGTTGTCGTGAAGGACGGCCGCCTGACGACGCTCGATCTCGGCGCGGTCGTCGAACGGCACAACCGTCTGGCGGGCGAGCTGGCAAACCAGGCGTAAAAAGCAGCGGGGCGCCCGAAGGCGCCCCGTGCGGCATCACGGCTGATCGATCAGCGAGCGCGTCGCCTCCGCGACGAGCCCGCGCAGCCAGCGGACTTCATCGGAGTAATGGCAGCGCTCGTGCCACAGCTGGTAGTACTGCATCGGCGGAAAATCCAGCGGCGCGGCCACGACGGCCAGCGGCAGGAAGCGCGCGTAATGATCCGCGAAGAGCCGCGTCGTCGTGAACACGAGGTCCGACTTGATCAGCACGTATGGCGCGAGATTGAAGTACGGCAGCGTCACGACCACATGGCGCTTGAGCCGCTCGCGCGCCAGATGCACGTCGATCGCGCCGCGCTGGCCGACCGAATAGGGCGTCGGCGCGAGATGCGGGGCGTTCAGGTACTGGTCGAGCGTCAGGCCGCCGCGCTTGGCGAAGGGATGCGTATTGCTGACGAGACAGACGATCTTGTCGACGAACAGATTGGACAGATGCAGTTGCTCGGGCGGTTCGGGCCAGTTGCCGACGACGATATCGAGCTTGCCGTCTTCCAGCGCGAGCTCGTAGTCGAACGCCGGGCCGAGCGAATGAAATTCGAGCGTGGCGTCGGGCGCGGCCTGGCGAAAGCGTTCGACGACCGTCGGCACGAACAGCACGTTGAGATAATCGGGGCAGCCGATGCGATAACACCGGACCGACGTCGACGGGTCGAAGTTGTGCTGCTGCACCTTGATGCGCTCGATTTCGCGCAAGGCGTTTTGGGTGGGTTCGAGGAGGCGCAGGCCGTATTCGGTGGGCACCATGCCGGACTTGCCGCGTACCAGCAGCGGGTCGCCGGTGATGTCGCGCAGGCGGCGCAGCGCTGCACTGATAGCCGGTTGCGACTGGTTGAGCTTGACGGCCGCGCGGGTCACGCTGCGTTCCATCAGCAGGGTGTGCAAGACGCGCAATAAGTAAGTATCGATCGCCTCGCGTTGCTGACTCATGTTATCTCCACTATACGTTCTGCCTGATATCAGCAGGGGTTGTCCATATCATTTTTAATATGTAGCAAAAATTTCGTCAAGGTGTGGCTTACCCGCAAAGCCTGGCTGTACGTGATTTGGCGCGTTATTTTGAGTGATCGACTTGGAGACCCGAATTCTGTACATTCTGCCCGCGGCCCGATTTGCGTGACGTCCATTTGTCGCGCGCCGGTTTCGCGGTAACTTTTTCCAGCCTGGCCTGCTCGGTGGCCGGGCGCATCTCTGGATCTCAATGGGCGACGCCATCCAATCGTCGACAACGCCACCGCGCCTGGCGTTGTCAGGCATCAGCAAGCAGTATCCGTCGGTCAAGGCGAACGACGGCGTGAATCTGGTCGTCATGCCGGGTGAAATCCACGCCGTGCTGGGCGAAAACGGCGCGGGCAAGTCCACGCTGATGAAGATCATCTACGGCGCCGTGCGGCCCGACGAAGGCGAGATCCGCTGGGAGGGCGAGGCCATCGAGATCGGCAGCCCGGCGGCGGCGCGCAAGCTCGGCATCGGGATGGTGTTCCAGCATTTCTCACTGTTCGAAACGCTGACGGTGGGCGAGAACATCGCGCTCGCGCTCGACGAAAAGTTCGACATGAAGGCGCTCGGCAAGCGCATTCGCGAGGTGTCGAAAGACTACGGGCTCGATGTCGATCCGCAGCGCCATGTCCACAGCCTGACGGTCGGCGAGCGGCAGCGCGTGGAGATCGTGCGCTGCCTGCTGCAGAATCCGCGTCTGCTCATCATGGACGAGCCCACGTCGGTGCTCACGCCGCAGGCGGTCCAGAAGCTGTTCAAGGTGTTGCGCCGGCTCGCGTCCGAAGGCTGCAGCATTCTCTACATCAGCCACAAGCTCGACGAAATCCAGTCGCTTTGCGAGAACGCCACGGTGATGCGCGGCGGCCGCGTGACCGGCAATGCCGATCCGCGCCGTGAGACGCCGGCGTCGCTCGCGCAGATGATGGTCGGCCATTCGCTGCCGGACTACACGCGGCGCGAGCACCAGCCGGGCGAGATCCGGCTCGCGGTGAAGAACCTGTCGGCGGCGAGTCCGGATCCGTTCGGCACCTCGCTCGACAACGTCTCGTTCGCCGTCCACGCGGGCGAGATCTTCGGCATCGCGGGCGTGTCGGGCAACGGCCAGGCCGAATTGCTGGCGGCGCTCTCGGGCGAGATCCGCGACAAGCACATCGCCGCCGATGCCGTGTCGATCTGCGGCAAGCCCGCCGCGCGCCTGAGTGCGGGCGGACGGCGGCGGCTGGGCTTCGCGTTCGTGCCGGAAGAGCGGCTCGGACGCGGCGCGGTCCCGGCGATGTCGCTCGCGGACAACGGCCTGCTCACGGCCCACAGAGAGAACATGGTGCGCGGCGGCTGGATCCGCTCGGGCGCGGTGCAGGCGTTCGCGGATCGCTGCATCAAATCCTTCGACGTGCGCTGCGGCGGCAGCGGCGCGCTCGCGCAGAGCCTGTCGGGCGGCAACCTGCAGAAGTTCATCGTCGGGCGCGAGATTCTCCAGGAGCCGAAAGTGCTGGTGGTCGCGCAGCCCACCTGGGGCGTCGATGTCGGCGCGGCGGGCTTCATCCGACAGCAACTGCTCGATCTCGCGGCGCGCGGCGTCGCGATTCTCGTGATCTCCGAGGAACTGGAAGAACTCTTCGACATCTGCGACCGGCTCGCGGTGATCGCGGGCGGCAAGCTCTCGCCGGTGCGCCCGACCAGCGAAACCAACGCGGAAGAGATCGGCCTGTTCATGGCCGGCCTGTTCGACGGCAAGCGCGCGCAGGCGGCCGAACTCGATTCACTCCCGAAGTAAGCGAACGATGATCTTTCCCTATCGACTCGAAGCGCGCCCGACGCCGTCGCGCGCCATGCAGCTTGCCGTGCCGGTGGTCGCCGCGGTCGCGACGCTCGTCATTGGCTTTCTGATTTTCAGCCTCGTCGGCCAGGATCCGCTGCGCGCGATGCACGCGTTCTTCATCGAACCGCTCTCGAGCGTCAACGGCTGGTCGGAACTCGTGCTGAAGGCTTCGCCGCTGTGCCTGATCGGTCTGGGTCTCGCGGTCGGCTATCGCGCGAACGTGTGGAACATCGGCGCGGAAGGGCAGATGCTGCTGGGCGGCATCGTCGCGGGCGGGATCGCGATCCATGCCGGCGATGCCTCAGGCTGGTGGACGCTGCCGCTGATGATGGCGGGCGGCGTGATCGGCGGCATGTTGTGGGCGGCGATTCCGGCGTTGCTCAAGAGCCGTTTCAACACCAACGAAATCCTGACGAGCCTGATGCTCACCTACGTCGCGGCCCAGTTGCTGATCTATCTGGTGAGCGGCCCGTGGCGCGACCCGGACGGCATGAACTTCCCGATCTCGGCCATGTTCGGCGACGACGCGCTGTTCCCGCGCCTCTACGGCGACTGGCACTGGGCGTGGCTCAAGGGCACGCGCATCAACGCGTCGGTGTTTCTCACGGCAATCGCGATTCCCTGCGTGTGGGTCTTCATGCGCAAGAGTTTCGCGGGCTTCCGGATGAACGTCGGCGGCCTCGCGCCGCTGGCCGCGCGCTATGCCGGCTTCTCCGACAAGAAGACCATCTGGACCTCGCTGCTGCTCTCGGGCGGCCTCGCGGGCTTGGCCGGCATGGGCGAGGTGGCCGGGCCGATCGGCCAGCTGCAGGCGGGCTGGTCGCCCGGCTATGGCTTCACGGCGATCATCGTCGTGTTCGTCGGCCGGCTGCATCCGGTGGGCATCGTGCTCGCGAGTCTGCTGATGGCGCTGCTCTATCTCGGCGGCGAAGCCGTGCAGACCTCGCTGCAACTGCCGCAGGCGCTCGCGGGCGTGTTCCAGGGCCTGCTGCTGTTCTGCCTGCTCGGCTGCGATCTCTTTGTGAACTACCGCATTACGCGGCGTTCGGCGCATCACACCGCTTAAGCTTAACGAGAGCAGAAGACCATGGATATCAATCAGGCCAGCAACCTCGCCTCGAGCGCCGTCATCGCCGCGATCCCGCTGATGTACGCCGGCGCGGGCGAACTCGTCGCCGAGAAGTCGGGCGTGCTCAACCTCGGTGTGGAAGGCATGATGCTGATGGGCGCCGTCACCGGCTACGCCGTCACCGCGATCACCGGCAGCCCGTGGCTCGGCATTGTCGCCTCGGTGTTCGCCGGACTCGCGATGGCCCTGCTGTTCGGCTTTCTCACCATCACGATGCTCGCCAACCAGGTCGCCACCGGCCTCTCGCTGACGATCTTCGGCATTGGCTTCTCGGCCTATGTCGGCAAGCCGTACACCTCGGCGGCGGTGCGCGCGAGCATCGACGTGATGCCGATTCCCGGCCTTTCGTCGATTCCCGTGCTCGGCCCGGCGGTGTTCTCGCTGACGCCGCTCGGCTATCTCGCGTTCGTCATGTTCGCGGTGATCGGCTGGTTCCTCTACAAGACGCGCGCGGGGCTCGTGCTGCGCTCGGTCGGCGAATCGCCGGCGGTCGCGCATTCGGTGGGCTTTCCGGTCGTCGGCGTGCGCTACGGCGCGACGCTGTTCGGCGGCGCGATGGCCGGCATCGCGGGCGGCTATTACTCGATCGTCTATCTGCACGTCTGGCAGGAGCAACTGACCTCGGGTCGCGGCTGGATCGCGCTCGCGCTCGTCGTGTTCGCGACCTGGCGGCCGGGACGCCTGCTGATCGGCGCGCTGCTGTTCGGCGCGGTGATGGCGCTGCAGTTCTACGCGCAGGCCATCGGCGTGCCGGTGCCTACACAGTTTCTCGCAATGCTGCCGTACATCGCGACGATCGTCGTGCTGGTGCTGATCTCGCGCAACCTGAACACGATCAAGCTCAATGCGCCGGCGTCGCTGGGCAAGCCGTTTTTCGCGGCGAGCTAGCGGTCCGTCACGGCACGCCCGGCGGTTTCGTCCGTTTTTTTGGCCGACCACACTCTGTCACACGCACAACCGATTCACACACAACATCGACCAGGAGAATCACAATGAATAAACCATGGCTCAAGGCCGTCGCCGCGACGGTCGCGCTGTCGGCCAGCGTCGCCGCGATGAGCACGCAGGCCGCCGATGCGCCGGGCGTCGCGTTCGTCTATCTCGGCAATCCGGGCGATGCCGGCTGGACCTTCGCACACGACGCGGGCAGCAAGGAAGCCGAAGCGAAGTACGGCAGCAAGATCAAGATCACGCGCGTGGAGAACGTGCCGGAATCGGCCGACTCGGAACGCGTGTTCCGCGATCTCGCCAACAAGGGCAACAAGGTGATCTTCGCGACGAGCTTCGGCTACCAGGATTTCGCGCTGAAGGTCGCGAAGGACTTTCCCGACACCACGTTCCTGACGGCCACCGGCTTCAAGAAGGCGAAGAATTTCGGCACCTATGACGTGCGCATGTACCAGGGCGCGTATCTCGCGGGCGTCGCGGCCGGTTACGTGACGAAGACCAACACGCTGGGCTTCGTCGCCTCGGTGCCGATTCCGGAAGTGGTGCGCAACATCAATGCGTACACGCTGGGCGCGCGTTCGGTGAATCCGAAGATCCACACGAAGGTCATCTGGATCAACAGCTGGTTCGATCCGGGCAAGGAAAAGCAGGCGGCTGAAACGTTGATCGGCCAAGGCGCCGACGTGCTGTTGCAGAACACGGATTCGAACGCGACGCTCAACACGGCCGCCGAGAAACACGTGTATGCCTTCGGCTGGGATTCGAACATGAAGAAGTTCGGCCCGAACGCGCATCTGGGTTCGGTGGTCGCGCACTGGGGCGTCTATTACAACGACGTGATCCAGAAGGTGATCGACGGCAAGTGGAAGAACGATCCGGTGTGGCTCGGCATTCCGCAGAAGGCCGTGGACCTCGAAGACCTGAATACCGGCGTGATTCCCGCGAAGGCGGTGCAGGCCGTCGCCGCGAAGCGTGACGAAATGCATGGCGGCAAGTGGGATGTGTTCAGCGGTCCGATCAAGGATCAGTCGGGCGCGGAGAAGGTGCCGGCCGGCAAGACGCTGACGGATCCGGAACTGCAACGCATCAACTGGTATGTGGAAGGCGTGGACGGTTCGCTGCCGAAGTAAGGATGCTGGCTGCCGTCGAAACAAAAGCCGCGCTTCGTTGTGAAACGAAGCGCGGCTTTTTGCATCCGGCGTGTGAACGCGTCAATCCTCGAGGCGGATGCCGACCTTGAGCGTCACCTGCCAGTGCGCGACCTTGCCGTCCTCCACGTGGCCGCGCGTTTCCGTGACTTCGAACCAGTGAATGTTGCGCAGCGTCTTCGAGGCTTTGGACAGCGCGACGCGCACGGCGTCGTCGCTGGACTGGGGCGAGGAACCGGTGAGTTCGATCTGCTTGTAGACGTGTTCCGACATGGTGTTCTCCGTTCTTGATGATGGGCGGCGCGAATGGCCGGTGGCGTCGCGAGAAGCTTGCAATGTCGTTGCAGCAAGGCGCGCGCCATTGTCTGCGGCGGCGCGCGGCTTCCATTAGAGAACATGCAGGCGTGCGGGAATAGTCGGGGTTTGCGCGAGGGACGTGCCTGAACCCAGGCCCTGAACGCATCGGGCCTCGCAGGGAGGCCCGATCGTTTCATGCTGCTTCACGCTACCGGAGGTTCGGAAGAGAACTCAGCGCAGCGGACGCGATGCAGCGTCGCCCGCATCCTGCCGGCGCGCGCCGCGCCGCCTGCGCGCCGAGACGGTCGCGCCGAAGTCGTTCAGGATCTGGGTGCGGGCGCGGCTTGCGAAAACCAGGAAGCCGAAGCCGTTGGCTTCATACCAGTAGCCGCCGTTCTCGAGTCCGTCGAGCGGTTGTTCGAGCGCATTGGTGATGGATTCGACACAGCGCCGGTGCAGTTCATCGATGGCTGGATAGGGCGGCTGGGCGCCGCGCACGCTGCACAGGAGGACATCGAGTCCGGGCAACGCATGGGCGTAGAGCACCGGTTCGTCCTGCGCGCGAGCGCGCGCGATCTTGGTGTCTAGCTGACCGAAAGGCCTGAAATGCCGGAGCACGGCGAGAAACGACTCGTCGCCGTCGGCTTTCACGCGTCTACGCTTTTTCGGGAAGGACATAAAAACTCGCCTGAAAAAGAATTGCAAGAAACGCAGCGTCCTCATGCGGCCACTCCCGTCTTGCGCGCCGCACGTCGATCTTTTATAGCGCATCGATGTGAATAGGTCACGGTGATTCGGGCCAAGGATCACGACCGGCGATTTGCACGGCCTCCTGCCTGATTGCACGATCCTGGCGCACGATTCATGCCGTTGACCGATTGGCGGCCCGCTTGGCATCCATCTGGGCATCCCTCTGAGCATCTAATCCCAATAATAGTCCCGCTCCTGCCCGCAAGAACAGCTTTCGTAAAGAAAAAAGCGGCAGGGCGCACTAATGGACACCCACGGAAGTGGGCTGCTGTGGTTGGAGACCCGCGCACGCCGCGCGGGTTCCTGAAAATCTCAATCCACAGGCGTGGCTAGACGCGCGGCGCGTTCTTCAGTTCGTCGCGGATTTCGCGCAGCAGCAGCACATCTTCCGGCGTGGACGGCGGCGGGGCGGCTTCGGTGGGCTTGCGCAGGTTGTTGATGAACTTGACCATCAGAAAGATGATGAACGCGAGGATGATGAAATTGATCAGCACCGTGATGAACGAGCCGTAGCCGAACACGGCCACGCCCGCGGTCTGCAGGTCCTTGTACGAATCCGGGTTGCCCTTGAAGGTTGGGGGTATGGGCCCGAGTTTGATGAAGAGATTGGAAAAGTCGAGGCCGCCGGTGGCGAGGCCGACCACCGGCATGATCAGGTCTTTCACAACGGAGTTGACGATCGTCGAAAATGCGCCGCCGATGATGACGCCGACCGCGAGGTCCATGACATTGCCCTTCAGGGCGAAGTTCTTGAATTCTTCGATCATGCTCATGCGCGGCTTCCTCCAGTTGAAGTTCGAAACGATGAATCGGGGTAAGGCGACAGCAAGGGCTATGCCATTGAAACGCCGGCGAGCCGCGCCGCGTCGGGCATTGCGGCGTGGACAGCGTCCATGATAGTCAATTCGACTGGGAGCCGCCCGCGCACCGCACATCTCATCCTGCTGCCCAGGCGTTACTTCGCCGGCACGCGTCCCTGGCTGATCGCCGCGCAGAACGCGGCGTGATCGGCCACGGTCTGCGCGCCATAGCGCTCGGCCCAGGTCGCATAGGCGGCATCGAGCCGGTCCGAACTGCCGCAATAGCCGGCAATGAGCGCAGCATCGCCCGTGCGGGCGTGGGCGCGCGCGAGCAGCATGCCGAGGCACCAGGCGTAGAAATCGAAGGTGGCGCCGTGCAGCCAGTCCACCGGAATCGAGCCGCGAATCTGCTTCATCTGGCGTACGTAGAAGTCGCGGCCGGAGATCGTGGTCCAGCCGAGCAGGGCGTCCGACGAGCTCTGCATCAGCCGCTGACCGTGCACGACGCGCCGTCCCTGATGCTGGTACGGCTCGTCCAGCGGCGGCACGAACGGCGCTGCGGCCGGCACGATGCCTTCCTTCACCTGCACGAACAGCGGATCGCCGAGCGCGCGGCCGAGCATCAGCACCAGGTAGGCGCGCGTGCCGACGCTGCCCACGCCGACCACCCGGTGCGCGACATCCGCCACATCATAGCGTTCGAGCATCATGCGCCACTCGCCGGCGATGGTCTGCAGATAGGCCTTCAGGCCATCGATCACATGATTTTTCTCGGCGGCGTCGAGTTGCGTGAGGATCGGCGGATCGACCTTGAAGCGATAGCCCTTGCCCACCGGCTCGGCGACCTTCGCGAGCATGGTCGCGTGCGAGCGCTTCATCGCGCGCTCGACGGTCTTCTCGATGGTGGCTTTCTCGTCGGCGTCGAGCCGGGTCGGCGCATCCATGTGCAGGGCGCTCGCGTAGCTGCGCATCTGCCAGAGATCGTACGGATTCACCTGCCAGAGCGTCGCCATGGTCGTGCGATAGCCCGCGCACGCTGACCGCACCGCGCGCTCGCGTCCGGCCGCGTCCACGCCGTTCTCGCGCGCCGCGACATTGATGCTCGCAGTCAGGCGTTTCAGGTCCCATTCCCACGGTCCGACGAGCGTCTCGTCGAAGTCGTTCAGATCGAACACCACGTCCTGACGCGGCGTGCGGAACAGGCCGAAATTATTGATATGGGCGTCGCCGTCGATGATGACGTTGTGCCCGATCGAAGGCGATTTCGCCAGGTCCCATGCCATCACAGTGGCGGAGCCGCGCAGGAATGCGAACGGTGACTCCGCCATGCGCTGCATGCGCAGCGGAATGAGTCGCTCCTGCCGGCCGGCGTTGCCCGCGAGGACGCGCTCGACCGGATCGGGCCGGGCAGGGTCTGGCTGCCATGCGGCGTGCTGCTCGAACGGCACCGCGTCGCGCAGCGCGCGCCCGGCGGCGCGGCTGGCTTCGGCCGTGCCGCCGGCCTGGGGATTCGTCGGAGTGGAACCGGGGCGCGTGGACAAGGCAGGTTCTCCTTGGGACTTGAATGCGGTGGAGCGTCGGGCAGATGCGCAACGGTGTCATGGACAGGCACGTTTTACACGCTGTACGCGTCGGGCGGACGGCAGCGCACACGAGCACGCGGCGCATCCACGTCCAAGGGAGCGCCAGCAAGCCGCGCGCCGTGCCCTTCCATGGGCACGCAAAATGCTGTTTTCGATCCGCCTTACACGTCCGCAATGCACGCAGCACACACCGTACGATCCCGACGCCGCGCGCGTCATTACTCGAATCCGATCATCTCATGCCGAACGAATTCCGCATTGCCGAAGGCTCCCCATTTCCGCTCGGCGCCACCTGGGACGGTAACGGCGTCAACTTCGCGCTGTTTTCCGCGAACGCCACCCGGGTCGACCTGTGCCTGTTCGACGAGAAAGGCGAACAGGAACTGCAGCGCATCGAACTGCCCGAATACACCGACGAAGTCTGGCACGTCTATATCCCCGACCTCAAGCCCGGCGCCGTCTACGGCTATCGTGTGCATGGTCCTTACGAGCCGGAAGCCGGCCATCGCTTCAACCCGAACAAGCTGCTGCTCGACCCGTACGCGAAGGCGCATGTCGGGGAGCTGAAATGGGACCCGGCCGTGTTCGGCTATACGCTGCTCGCCGAAGGCGACGATCTCACCTTCGACGAGCGCGACAGCGCGCCCTTCATGCCGAAGTGCCAGGTCGTCGACCAGAGCTTCTCCTGGACGCACGCCACCCGCGTGCGCGTGCCCTGGGAACACACGATCTTCTATGAGACCCACGTGCGCGGCTTCACGAAGCGCCATCCGGCGGTGCCCGAGCACCTGCGCGGCACCTTCGAGGGCCTCGGCCAGAAGGAAGTGGTGGAGTACATCAAGAGCCTTGGCGTGACATCGGTCGAACTGCTGCCGATTCACGCGTTCGTCAACGACAGCCATCTCACCGACAAGGGCCTGACGAACTACTGGGGCTACAACACGATCGGCTTCTTCGCGGCGGACCCGCGTTACTTCGCGCGCGGCGCGGGCGTCGTCGCCGAATTCAAGGAGATGGTGGACCGTCTGCACGAAGCCGGTCTCGAAGTGATTCTCGACGTGGTCTACAACCACACGGCGGAAGGCAACGAGCGCGGCCCGACGCTGTCGTTCCGCGGCATCGACAACGCGTCGTACTACCGGCTGATGCCGGAAGAGTCGCGCTATTACATCAACGATACCGGCACCGGCAACACGCTGAACCTGTCGCATCCGCGCGTGCTGCAGATGGTCACCGACAGCCTGCGCTACTGGGTCACGGAGATGAACGTCGACGGCTTCCGCTTCGACCTCGCGACGATTCTCGGCCGCGAGCCCTATGGCTTCGACGAAGGCGGCGGGTTCCTCGACAGCTGCCGTCAGGATCCGATTCTGTCCAGCGTCAAGCTGATCGCCGAGCCGTGGGATTGCGGCCCGGGCGGCTATCAGGTCGGCGGTTTTCCGCCGGGCTGGGCCGAGTGGAACGATCGCTATCGCGACACGGTGCGCGCTTTCTGGAAGGGCGACGAGGGCGAAGCGCCCGAGCTGGCGACGCGCATGACCGCGTCCGGCGACAAGTTCAACAAGCGCGGCCGGCGTCCGTGGGCGAGCGTGAACTTCATCACGGCGCACGACGGCTTCACGCTGAACGATCTCGTCTCCTACAACGACAAGCACAACGAGGCGAACGGCGAAGACAACAAGGACGGCCATTCGGATAACAAGTCGTGGAACTGCGGCGCCGAAGGCCCGACCGACGATGAAGAGATCCGCACGCTGCGCGAGCGCCAGAAGCGCAACCTGCTGGCGACGCTGCTGTTTTCTCAAGGGACGCCGATGCTGCTGGCCGGCGACGAGTTCGGCCGCACGCAGCAGGGCAACAACAATGCGTATTGCCAGGACGACGACATCAGCTGGGTGAACTGGGACATCGATGAAAACGGTCTCGCGCTCACCGAGTTCGTGCGCAAGCTGACGACCTTGCGGCATACGCTGCCGGTGCTGCGCCGGCAACGCTTCCTGACCGGGGAATATCGCGAGGATCTGCAGGTCGCGGATGTCCGGTGGCTCAGTCCGAGCAGCGACGAGCTGACGCAGGAGCAATGGGACGATCCGAACATGCGCTGCTTCGGCGTTGTGATGGACGGGCGCGCGCAGGCGACGGGCATTCGCAAGCCGGCGTCGGATGCGACCTTGCTGCTGATCGTGAATTCGTACCACGATGTCGTCGACTTCACGCTGCCGGACGTTCCGGGACCGGACGAGTGGATCTGTCTGATCGATACCAACGCGCCGGTCCGCGAGGAGCTGCCGGTGTTCGGTTCCGACGATGTCTACCAGGTGACGGGCCGCTCGCTGCTGCTGTTCGCGCTTCAGCCGCGCGGCGCGACGCGACGCATCTTCAAGCGCCTGGAAGAAGCGCTGACGGATGAGATCCCGCCGCAGGACGAGTCGAAGCCGACGGATCAGTAAGACGGCAGGTGAGTCGCTGATCGGGGGGGCGGTATCATGCGATCTTTGCGATGGCAATCGAAGGCGGCGCGAGCCGCCTTCTTTTTTTCTCCGATTTCGCCGATGGCCGCTTCAACCTTGCCTGACCGCGCGCGGTTTCTCTGCCGCGCCGCGCGCGCCGCATGATGCTGCGAACGCTGCTCTATCTCGCGAACTGGGATCAGCTCGAACGGATCTGGGCGTTCGTCGTCGGCTTCTTCAAGTTCCTGTGGGGCCTGCTGCGCTTTCTCGGCGGAGGCGGCTGAGCGCGCGTGTTACTCGCGCCAAAAAACAAGGCCCCGCGTGCGGGGCCCTGGCTTATGCAGATGAGGCGGATACGAGGCGGATCAGGTGTCGCGCCAGCCGTCGTCGTTGTTGCCGAGATCCATGCCGCCGCCGCCGCCGTCGCTCCAGTCGTTGGAGCCATTGCCGAAGTCGAGGCCGCCACCGCCGCCGTTGTTGCCGAAGTCGAGACCGCCGTTGTCGTTCTGCGCCGGACGATCGACCGGCACATCGCGCTCGATCACGCGATCGCGTCCGTGCGACAGCGCCTCGCCGAGCAGCACGCCGGTCAACAACCCGCCCATGCCGCCGCCGAACCCGCCGCCGCCTTGCTGGATGATGACGGGCGGTTGTCCCTGCTGCGGGGGATAGGGTCCTTGCTGTTGCGGATAAGGCGGCTGCTGGCCGCGGCCGAAGCGCTCGGCTTCCTGCGCATACGGCGACGCGTTCGGGGCGCCAGCCTGCGCAGCGGCGGCCGGGTCCGGGCGGCCTTCGGCGCGGGCCTTGAGGCTCGCGACCTGATTCTCCAGATCCTCGATGGCGTACGGCGGCACCGGATTCTTCGCGTTCGTCAGGGACTCGACGGTGTCGCGCAACTGCGCTTCCGCGCCCTCGACGTCCTTCAGCAGCGCCTCATGTCCCGGCGCGGTCGAGAGCCGCACATCGAGCTTGAGCGAGCGCACTTCGTTGAGGAGGTCGGTGGCGCGCTTCAGTTGCCCGCGGCGGTCGGTTTCGGCCTGGCCGTCGTCGCGTGCCCGCGCGCGCCGCAAGCCCCAGCGCAGCACCAGCGCGATGGCCGCGATCAGCACCGCGAAGCCGATCCACGCACCCATGCCGATACCGTGCTTCTGCGGCGCGGCAGCGGCGGCCTGATCCTGGTTGAACGGATTGCGCACCGCCGTGGTGTTCGCGCCGTTGTCCGAGCGCGGCGAGATGGTCGCGCGGGTCGAATCGGCTTGAATGCGCGCCTGGGTGGCGGCGAAGCGCGACGGGTCGGTGAAGCTCAGCGAAGGATCGATGGCCTTGGCCTGCTGCAGATGCGACAGCGCATCGCTGTAGCGTCCTTCGCGATCCAGCACCTGCGCGTACAGGTAATGCGCGTGGGCATTCTTCGGATGGGCGTCGAGCACTTCGCTCAACTGCGAGTCGGCTTTCTGCCAGTTGCCTTGGGTCATCGATTGCTCGACCTGCTGCACCGTCGGTAGGGCGAAGGCGAGCGGCGAAGCGAGCGACAGCGACAAGGCGAGGGCCGTCAAAAACTTTTTCATGAGGCGGGCCGGACGCGATTAACGTCCGTCTCCTTTCGAAGCTGCAAACATGTCCTGCTCAGAGTCCTGCTCAAGATAGCGCATCACGCTCCGGCGCGTTGCGAACCGGTGAGTCCACGGCGCGCCAGATGATTCAACTGCACATGCAGCCATCGCGCAATTACTGCGCCGGCGGATTGACCTGCTTCTTCAGCGCTTCGAGGCGGTCTTCCACCGACGGCCCGCGATTGAGCGCGGCAAGCTTGTCGTCGAGCGCCTTGCCGGATTTCTGGTCGGCGGAGTTCAGGCGGGCGTCGGAGCGCGCGTTGGCCAGCTGGATCTTGTCTTCGAGCTTCTGAAAGTCCTCGGAAAGATTCTTTCCGCCGATCCCGCCCAGCGCCGTGGCCGCGGTGTCCTTCGCCTGCGCGATCTGCTGCTTGGCCTGGAGGATGTTCGAACGCGCGTTGAGGTCGTTGCGGCGTTGACGCATGTCGGCGATCTGCGTCTTCAGATGCTCGACCGACGGTTCCAGCGTCTGCAGTTCACCGGCGAGTGCGTCGCGCTCGGTTTCGGCGTTGGCTTGCGCCGCGAGCGCTTCACGCGCCAGGCCTTCGTCGCCGGATTGCAGCGCGCGGCGGGCGCCGTCCTCGTACTTCTTCGCCTTGTCGGCGGCGGCGTCGCGCTTGCTTTGCTGCGTCGCGACCTGCGCCTCGATCTCGATGAGCGAGTTCTCCGCCTTCGCAATGCTGTCGTCGAGCTCGCGCACGATCTGGCGCGCGTCACGCGACGGGTCCTGCATGGTGTCGGCGGCGTCGTTCAAGAGACCCTTGACCGTGCGGGTGATCGAATCGAAAAGCGACATGTATTTCTCCTGGATGAAGACTGCGGCTCGCCTTGTGCCGCGTGCCCCTGTGCACGTTCAGCAGGCGTGCGCGGCGCGTAGGTGAAGGGCAAGGTGCGGGATTGCAAGCGTGGCTCGAGAAAAACTTCCGGCGAGGGCTTGCGCGACCGTGCGAATGCGTCGGGTTGATCCGCCCATTAGAGCACGCCCGGGCTTAATCCGACCTTAACCTGACGTTAGGGAGTGTAACGAAGGACGCGTCAAGGCTGGTACGGAGGCGAGACGGCCTCAATGACCGGAGCGCGAGCCATCGGTGAGCGAGGCGTCTTCGCCTGTACCGATCGAGTTGTCTTCGTTGAGGGAGTCGGCCGTGTGCGGGGTCGTGGCGCCGGCGCCAGGCAGTTCCGGCCGAATCCGGGGCGTCAGGGCAGCGCGCTTGGTGGCGCTTGCCGCCGCTTCACGCGCCTCGCGGGCGGCGGCCTTGGCGGCGACGCTCTTCAGCGCGACATCGAGCGGATCGGGCGCCTTCGGGGCGCGCAGGCGGTCGACGATGCCGGCCGCCTTGATCTGCTCGCTGGTGGCGTTGAAGTTCAGCACGGCGCGGCGCATGAGTTCGCTCACGCTGATGCCGAGCGTATCCGCTGTCTTGCTGATGGCCAGCTTCTGCGCGGGAGTGACAAAGACAACGATGCGTTCGCTGGGTTTGGTCGACATGGGCGGCTCGCAAACAGTAAGGCGATCGTAACCGGACGAGTGGCGGGACGAATCGCAACTTCGGTTCATCAAACGGCACGACATCTTTACCGCAGGGTTCGCGCATGACCGACCGGAAACCTGCAATCCATGCATCCATCATATCGGTTTGCGCGCGGGCGTGGGTTGGGGAAGCGGTGTGCCGCCGCTCGCTGATCACGCTTTGAGCACGCACCGAAACTGCCGTGCGTTCAAACACTTGCCTATATTCTCATACAGTTGTCCACAACTCTGTGCTCAACCTCTGTGGGTAACCCAACACAAGTGCGGTTACGGGCGCCGTGCGCATCCATCCGCGCACTCACTTACAAAAAAATCCGTGCGGTTTTGGGGTGACGCGCGCGAATTCTTTAAAATGCGCTGTTACCCTCGGTCGACACCGGCCCGCTCATTCGCTCGCCCGTCTTTGCAGTCGCGCCCGCACAGCAGTGCAGCGGCGCAGCGCGCGCCACCGGCGCACGCCGAACGAACCCAGTCATGCCAATCATCAAACGACCCGACTCATCGAATTCCACGCGACACGATCGCGAACCCAGCTGGAACGAATCACGTAACCAGGCACGCAACGACTCCGACGCCGGCAGCCGCAATGGCCGCGGCGGCGGTGATGGCGGCGGCCGCCGAGGCGGCGGCAACGGCCGCAATGATCGCAACGGCAGGAACGGCGGAGGCGGCCGTGGCGGCCGCTCCGTGCTCGGGCGCATCGCGCTCTGGTGCGCCGGCCTCGTGGCGCTGGGCGCCGTGGTGGGCGGACTCATCGTCGGCTATGCGCTCGTCGTAATGGAGCCGAACCTGCCGTCGCTGAATGCGCTGATCGACTATCGGCCGAAGGTGCCGCTGCGCGTCTACACGGCGGACCACGTGCTGATCGGCGAATTCGGCGAGGAACGCCGCAGCCTCGTGCGCTTCCAGGATATCCCCGACCAGATGAAGAAGGCCGTGCTCGCGATCGAGGACTACCGCTTCTACGATCACGGCGGGGTGGATTTCGTCGGCATCCTGCGGGCGGGGGTCGCCGACCTGATGCACGGCGGCGCGTCGCAGGGCGCCAGCACGATCACGATGCAGGTGGCGCGCAACTTCTTCCTCTCCAGCGAAAAGACCTACACCCGCAAGGTCTACGAGATGCTGCTCGCGTACAAGATCGAGCGCGCCTTGAGCAAGGATCAGATTCTCGAGCTGTACATGAATCAGATTTATCTGGGCGAGCGCGCGTATGGCTTTTCGGCTGCGGCGCGCGTGTACTTCGGCAAGGACCTGAAGGACATCTCGCTCGCCGAGGCCGCGATGCTCGCGGGCCTGCCAAAGGCGCCTTCCGCGTATAACCCGGTGGTGAATCCGAAGCGCGCGAAGGTGCGCCAGCAGTACATCCTGAAGCGCATGCTGGACCTGAACTTCATCACGCGCGAGCAGTACGACCAGGCCGCTGCGGAAGAAATCCACACGAAGTCCGCCGGCACCGAGTACGGCGTGCATGCCGAATACGTCGCGGAAATGGTGCGGCAGATGATGTACGCGCAGTACAAGGAAGAAACCTACACGCGCGGCCTGACGGTGGTCACGACTATCGATTCCGCGGATCAGGACGCCGCCTACAAGGCCGTGCGCAAGGGCGTGATGGACTATGAGCGTCGCCACGGCTATCGCGGTCCGGAAGGCAACATCAACCTGCCGTCGAACGCGGACGATCGCGCCGAGGCCATCGAGGACGCGCTCGTCGATCACCCGGACAACGGCGAACTCGTGTCCGCCGTGGTGACGTCGGCGAGCCCGAAGCAGGTGACGGCGCAGTTCGTCGGCGGCGATACCGCGACGCTATCCGGCGATGCCCTGCGCTTCGTCGCGGCCGCGCTGCGCAGCAATGCGTCGAAGGCGCTGGCCATCAAGCCGGGTTCGATCGTGCGCCTCACGCGCGACGACAAGGAGAAGGGCGGCTGGCAGATCACGCAGCTGCCGCAGGTCGAAGGCGCGCTGGTGTCGATGGTGCCGCAGGACGGCGCGATCCGCGCGCTGGTCGGCGGCTTCGACTTCAACAAGAACAAGTTCAACCACGTGACGCAGGCCTGGCGCCAGCCGGGTTCGAGCTTCAAGCCGTTCATCTACTCGGCGGCGCTCGACAAGGGGCTCGGGCCGGCGACCATCATCAACGACGCGCCGCTGTACTTCCCGGCGACCAACGGCGGCGATCCGTGGGAGCCGAAGGACGACGACCAGCCCGATGGCCCGATGTCCATGCGCACCGGCTTGCAGAAGTCGAAGAATCTGGTGTCTATCCGGATCCTGTCGTATATCGGCACGAACTACGCGCAGGACTTCGTCACGAAGAACTTCGGCTTCGACAAGGACAAGACGCCGCCGTACCTGCCGCTCGCGCTCGGCGCGGGTCTTGTCACGCCGCTGCAGCTGTCCGGCGCGTATTCGGTGTTCGCGAACGGCGGCTATCGCATCAATCCGTATCTGATCGGCGAAGTCGACGACGCGCGTGGCGCCGTCATCTCGCGCGCCAATCCGTTGACGGCGGGCAGCAATGCGCCGCAGACGCTGGAGCCGCGCAACGCCTACATCATGAACAGCCTGCTGCACACGGTGGCGACGCAGGGCACGGGCGCGGGCACCAACGTGCTGAAGCGCAACGACCTGCAAGGCAAGACCGGCACGACCAACGATGCAAAGGATGGCTGGTTCGCGGGCTATCAGAAGCAGCTGGTTGCCGTGGCCTGGATGGGCTATGACCAGCCGAAGACGCTCGGCAGCCGCGAGTTCGGCGCGCAATTGGCGTTGCCGATCTGGGTCGAGTACATGGGGCGCGCGCTGCGCGGCATTCCGCAGCAGGAGATGACCCAGCCCGACGGCGTCACGACGGTCGACGGCGAGTTGTTCTATGCCGATCGGACGCCGGGCATGGGCTTCGTCGCGAGCGTCGGGCTCGACAACACCAATCCGATGGCGGGCGATGCGACCACCATGGGCGGTGTCGGTCCGGCGGGCATGCAGGCGCCGCCGCCGCCGCAAGTCACCACCGACGAGCGCAAGCAGATCATGGACATGTTCAGCAAGCCTTAGGCTGTGCTGTTTTCAGACGCTGCGTCGTAAAGCAAACGCGCCGGGTTCTTTCCGAATCCGGCGCGTTTTTTCTGGGTCAGGCGGCCGCTGGTCAGTGACCGGTCGCTCCCGCCGGCTTGACCGAGCAGTTCATGTTCAGCGTGGACTTGTCCGCGAACGTCAGCGTCAGCGGAATCGTGGAGCCCACCTTGAGCGGCTTTGCCGGTTCCTCGAGCATCAGGTGATAGCCCTTCGGCGCGAAGTCGAGCTTGCCGTGGGCGGGGACATCGACGGAATCGACGGGCGACATCGTGGCCGTGCCGCTCTTCATTTCGGACTTGTGCATCATCGCCATGCCGAAGGCAGGGGTTTGCGCGTCGGTGAGCGTGACGGGCGTGTCGCCGTTGTTGGCGAGGCTGAAATACCCCGACGACGGCAGCGTGGGCGGCATCGCGCGAATCCAGCAGTCATGCGCTTCGAGCGTGGCCGCCTGAGCGAGGGACGCGCACGCGAGCGCGCCTGTGAAGAAAGCGATTTTTTTCATGATGCTCACTTGACGGTGAAGTTGTAGTGGCCTTGCGTGCGATGTCCGTCCGCGGCAAGCGCGGTCCATTGCACCTTGTAGACGCCCGGTTGCAGCGCAGGAAGCGCGACGCTCATGTGCTTCTTGTCGTTGTCGGCGACCACGGACTTTTCGGTGTTGACCTGGGTGCCTTGCGCATTCGTGACGATGAGCTTGCTGAAGGTCGGTTCGAGCGCTTCGCCGAAGTCGATGGCGACTTCGTGCGGCGCGCTGACGGTCGCGCCGGGGCCGGGCTGCTGCAATTTGGGCAAGGCGTGGGCGAGCGTGAGTTGCGCGGCCAGGGCGCAGGCGAGCGCGAGCGCGCCGCGCACAAGCGATGATGACTTCATGACGTGTCCTTGAAGGTTCCGGACGGGGTGCGTCGCGGAAGGGTGTTGAAATGGAGGCGCGGCGTGGTGGTTTCAGGCGCGCGCGTCAGACGTCAGAAAGCGGCGGGCGGGGCGCGGGGCTGTGCGGCGCGCAGTCGTGCGCTGAATGGTGCGTCGGCGGGAGCTTGGGTCACGAACGGCTCGCGCGTGGCTTGCAGAATGTTGGAGCTGGATGGCGTTGCGGGCGGAGTGGGCGCGTGCGCGATGAAGTCGCAATAGGCGCAGGCTTGCAGGTGCGCGAGACTGTCGTGTTTAGTGCGATGCGCGGGAGGCTGCTGGTCTGACAGCGCGGTGGGTGCAACGGAAGCGCAGACTGAAGCGAGCAATGCATCGATGCGCGCGTGTTCGAGCGCCTGCGACGTGACGGGCACAAGCGAGAGCAGCAGGATCGCGCAAAGTGCCGCGATTCCGCCGATCTTCCTGACGATGGCCCGACGCAAATGATGCATGCCGCGTTCGATGGTTGGACGATGCTGAGCGAGGGATTATGCCATGGGGGTCTGGCGGGGCGGCGTCTCGGGGAGCGACGGTTCGACGCGGAGGAATGCAGAAGAAGAACGGCAGACAACAAAAAACCCGCTCGATGGCGGGTTGAAGTGTACGACGTGTTGCCTGATTCACTCGTCTTGACTGACGCGCTGCTGCATGAATCTTCAACTGTGGTTGCGGGGGTAGGATTTGAACCTACGACCTTCGGGTTATGAGCCCGACGAGCTGCCAGACTGCTCCACCCCGCGTCCGTCGAAGAAAAGATTATAAGTCATCGCTTACTTGAGCGCAATGGCTTGCTCGTCTTTCGATGCATGTCGAACCGAATTGCCTGAACGAGACGATGCTGCATCGAGTCGCTTTAGCACCGATGCATGGCCGGTTCGCATGTTGCTGTTGCATCCGCGCATGTCAAAATCGCAAGCCTCGGCCGTGTGCCACGCACAGAGGTGCCGTGACTCAAGCGCGGCACACACCCACCAGACAAGCCAGTCAAGGAGTCGCACGCTCATGGACATTCCACACGTTCTGCAGGCCATCGCGCATCAGGAACGCACGCTCGTGTTCCCGCAGTTCCATGCCGAACAGGCGTGGCAGATCGGCTCGCAATTGCGCGAGATGGCGGTGGCGCGCGGCGCGGCCGTGGCCATCGATGTGCGCACCTTCGGCCGCAAGCTGTTCTATATCGCGCTCGACGGCACCACACCCGACAACGCGCGCTGGATCGAACGAAAGTCACGCACCGTCGAACACTTCCGCCGCAGTTCGTATGCGCTCGGGCTCACGCTGCAACAGGCGGGCACCACGCTCGCCGACAAGTTCAGCCTCGATCCCGCCGAGTTCGCCACGCATGGCGGAGCCTTTCCGCTGCGCGTCGCGGGCGCGGGCGTGATCGGCTCGGTGGCGGTCTCGGGACTGGCGC
Organism: Caballeronia sp. LZ043; assembly: GCF_031451075.1. Taxonomy (NCBI): domain Bacteria; kingdom Pseudomonadati; phylum Pseudomonadota; class Betaproteobacteria; order Burkholderiales; family Burkholderiaceae; genus Caballeronia; species Caballeronia sp. LZ043. The sequence continues at coordinate 1,336,294 of NZ_JARUXT010000001.1, forward strand.
AGCGCGACGATCACCAGATGGTCGTCGAAGCGCTCTGCGCGGTACTTGGCCACGACTTCAGCCAGCTCTCGCTCGGTCAGGACTGACGTACGACGACCGACACGCAACCTCCCAGCCTTGAAGGAATCGATGCGCTCAACCGCTTATGTCCTGCTCGCGATCGCGATCGTCGCCGAAGTCATCGCAACCTCCGCGCTGCGCGCCTCCGATGGCTTCACGCGCCCGCTTCCCGCGGCGATCGTCGTGGCCGGATACGGAGTGTCGTTCTATCTGCTGTCGCTGACGCTGCGCGCGTTGCCGGTCGGCGTCGTCTATGCCGTGTGGTCGGGCGCGGGCATCGTGCTGATCACGCTGGTCGCCGCGCTGCTCTTCAAGCAGACGCCTGATCTGCCCGCGATGCTCGGCATGGGTCTCATCGTGGCGGGCGTCGTCGTGCTCAACGCGTTCTCGAAGATGAGCGCGCACTGAGAACCATCGAATGATCGGGACCGCGCGTGCGAACGCTGCGGCGTTATTTGCAGCGGACGATCATCGAACGATTCTTCACGTTCGCCGAGATCACGTTGGTGATGCCGCCGCCGGTGGGGCCGCCTTCCTCGTTGTCCTTCGACACGATGTCGTAGCCGGTCGCGCCGCATTTCTCGCCGGCCAGGACGTAGCAGCTGGCCCAGCTGGATCCGGCATCGGCGCCGCTGCAGTTGACCGCGTAGCCCGTCTGGCCATCGGGCAGGTTGATCAGCGAAGCATCGTTCGACGATGCACATGCGCCGAGACTCGCCATTGCGAGCGCGGCCGCGCCAGTCAGCGCGGCACGCAGCCAGGAAGCCTTCGAAGCAACGTCCGAAGCGTCGGGTTGAATTGCGCATGCGGAGTGTCGGCGCGTGCGCCGGCCGTGATCCTTCATCTTTACCTCGTGAAAACGAATGATGTTGCGCCGCTCACAGGACGGTCACAGGACAGTCGCATGAGGGCCTTTTTGAGAGAGCGCATTGTCCCATACACGCCTTACGCAACACGTAAGCGCTTGTTAGCGAAGCCGTCCGCCGGGCGCGATGCTTGCGAAAGAAGGCTGAAGGACCTACGCCGCGGCGAGACGACCGCGGCGCCGATGAAACAATGGGAACGAATGAACTAATTTCCGGATCCGACGCCTTACTGTTCTGATCGGCGGTTGAAATTGCCTGATCGAAGCGTCGTGAGCCGCGGCGCGCGGTCCGTCAAAGGAGGAAGAAACATGGCAGAACGAGTCACGGGGCCATACCGGGGCTACTACATCAGCGCTTCGGCGCGGCTCGTGCAGAACCACGAGCCACAGAGCGAGGCCGGGCCGATCTACGTCGGATCGGTGAGTCTCGCGCAGGGCGGCCCGGACGACGTGCATCGTTTCGAGGCGCTCGTCGACCTCGGCCCGGAGCAGCGTTTCTCGACCGAAGACGAGGCGCTCGCCCACGTCGAACAGGCAGCGCGCGAGTATATCGACCGCTTGCTGCGTCCGGCATGATACGCCCCATTCACCTGAGACACGCGGTGCTGTTCGACGTCGCGAGCTGCCTGGCCGACTTGTTTCCGAGCGGCGCAGACATCGCGGAGATCGGACTGGAGGCGGCGCCTTCGCTGTTCGTCAGTTGGCGCACGGGTGGGGTGGCCAATCATCCTGGCAACATCGCATGGGGCGTGCATTACCGCTTCGATGCGCAGGTGCTGCGCACCTATCCGCAGCTCGCCGACGACGCCCGCGAGCGGGTCTGCGAGCGCGTGCGCGAGATGAGCCGTCTGCTGGATTTCAATTACGCCGATCCCTTGGCGAGCTCGCTGCTGGTGGTCGATATCCACGAGCACGTGCTTGCTGCGTAACGCACTCGCTGGCGTTATCGCGAAGGCCGCGGGGTATGGACCGCACGACGGCCGCGCAGTTACCATAGTCGCCGCACCGCTTTACGCGAAGCATGAGCCGGTCGAGCGCTCCGCATCATTCGCGTGGAGCGGGCCGTCACGGCCAAGCTACGAGACCATCATGGACATCCGATTTCTTCAGGACGCGCCCGACTATCGCGATTCCAATCTGACCGTCGAATTCGCCGCGCTCGTCGATGGCCGGCGCGTGCCCTGCGCGATCTCGGTCGAAGCGCTCGAAGATCATTTCGGCGCGCAGACCTATGACAGCGCGGGCTGGATCAATGCGTTCGACGCCGCGCGCACGCACATCGAAGCCGTGGCGCGCGAGCATTTGCGCGTGACCAACGGCATGCCGGTGCTCCTGAAAAGCGGCCACTTCCCGCCCGGTCCGGTAACGCCGACGCAGCACTGAAGCCCACGCGAATTCCACTCTTACATGGCGCGATGTAAGACCTGCATCGCGGTGTTTGTGCCCGCCGATAAAAAGATGCGAACGCCCCCGAGCGTCTGCTTTCGCGTTATCACGCAACGGAGTACCATCTCCAGACTCGCCGCACGCGATGCGATTCGCTCGGCATAGTACTTGCTCGACGCCATGCGCTCGGCTTGAGCAACCACATTATAAAAATCGCACGGGGTCGTCATGTTCCATTCCTTTCTTCACTCGCTTGTCGAGTCCAATGCGCTATGGCTCATCTGGGCAGCCGTCGGTGTGCTGATTCTGGCGGTATGCATCGTGTTCGCTTCTGTCGTCCTGCGCGACTCGGACGAGCCGCTGTACGAGTCGGTCGCGCGGCCGGACAACGACCGCATGCCGGTCTGACCGGGTCATCGGCGGCGCAGGGCGGGGCCGCGAATTGACTTCGAAATTGACGGTGCCGACAATGCCTCGCATGGGACCGCGAGCGCACCGCACCGAGCAGAGACGCGAGCAGCGCATGGCGCTGCGCGAGCGCATACTTGAAGTCTCGCGCGAGATCGTCAGGCGGGAAGGCTTCGCTTCGCTGTCGATGAGAAAGCTTGCCGGAGCCATCGATTATTCTCCCGCCGCGCTCTATCTTCACTTCAGGAGCCGCAGCGAGATTGCGCGGGCGCTGTGCATGGAAGGCCACCTGCGTTTGCGCGAGGCGTTCGTTGCGCAGGCGAGCATCGTGGACCCGGCCGCCCGTCTGCATGCGATGGCGCGCGCGTACGTCGAATTTGGTCTGGCCGAACCGCAGACGTATCGGCTGATGTTCATGGAGCCGGCGCTCTCCGGCGAAGCCGCGACGGATGATGTCGGGGCGCAGGCTCCAGCAGATGCTCAAGAAGCCTCCGGCGCCGTTGCGGCCATGCTGGCGCCGATCGCCGACGCGTTCCTCGAGCTGCGCGCGGCCGGACGCCTGCCGCCGCACGCCGTGCCCGCGGCCTGTGCGGAAGGACTCTGGGCGAGTCTGCATGGCATCGTCGCGCTGAAGCTGAACGGCGCGGCATGGCCCGCCACATTAGTGGAAACGCTCGTCGAGCTGTCGCTCGAAGCGTGGTGCAAGCAGGCGGACGAGCGCGCCGGCCAGACGCGAAACACGGGAACCAAACCTCGGAAAGCAGAACCTCAAGGCAATTCAGCGAACCGACCCGACACCTCAACACGATGACCACCGAAGACATCCGAATCGACACCGCCAACGGCATCGGCTTCATTGCGCTCGAACGTCCGAAGGCACTCAATGCGCTGACCGCGCCGATGCTGGGCGCGATCAGCGAGGCGCTGCGCGCATGGCGGCACGACCAGGCGATCCGCGCAGTCGTCATCTTCAGTCCGCACGTGCGCGCGTTCTGCGCGGGCGGCGACATCCGCTTCCTGTACGAATCGGCGAAGGCGGGCGAGCGCGAAGCCATCGACGCTTTCTTCACCGAGGAATACAAGCTCAATCACGCGATCTTCACGTTCCCGAAACCATATATCGCGGTGGTGAACGGCGTCGTGATGGGCGGGGGCATGGGTATCTCGCAGGGCGCGCATCATACGGGCGGCCTGCGTATCGTCACGCAATCCACCAGGATGGCGATGCCCGAGACGCGCATCGGGCTGTTTCCGGATGTCGGCGTGAGCTGGTTTCTTGCGCGCGCGCCGGGCGCGATCGGCCGCTATCTCGCGGCCACCGGCGCGACCATGGCCGCTGCCGATGCGCTCTATGCCCGCATGGCCGACGCCTATCTCGACGACGGCGCGTTGCCCGGCTTGATCGAATCGCTGCGACATCAGCGCTTCCTCGATGGCGTGGAGATCGTGCGTTTCGTGCAGGGTGAAACCACGAAGTACAAGGTGGCGCCCATCCCCGAACGCAGCGCGCTCGCCGATGCGCGCACCCTGATCGACAAGCATTTTGCGGCGGGCAATGGCGCGTCGATCCTGGCGTCGCTCGAGCGCGATGCCGATGCCGGTCAAGAGTGGCCGCGACAGACGGCCATGGAATTGCGCGAGCGTTCGCCGCTATCGGTCGATGTGGCCTTGCAGCAAGTGGACCGCGCGAAGTTCTCGACCATGGCGGAGACCTTGCGTCGCGATCTCGACCTCACGCGCACGGTATTCGAACGCGGCGACGTGGTGGAGGGCATCCGCGCGCGCATCGTCGACAAGGACAATCAGCCGCAATGGAAGCTGGCGCGGCTGGAAGACGTGAAGGCCGCGGACGTCGAGCGCATGTTCGAAAGCGCGTGGACGCCGGCGGCGCATCCGCTCAGGCTTTTGAAGGATTGAACGGGGGAGCCTCGCGGCGTGCAAGCGGCCCGGTCGGGCCGTTTTTGTTTTATTTGCGGCGTGAGCGCGGATCAGCGTGTGTCGCTGCCTGCCATCAAGGCGCGCATGAAGACGAGGGCGCCCCAGCCCCAGATCGCGTTGGCGATGAAACTGGGCGCGAGGCGCGGCAGCATGTTGCCGGCGGGCCAGATGCCGCGGATGGGATCGATGATGAACGCGCCGACCGCCGTCAATACGATGCCGCCGAACACAAGTGCCCCGATCCATGGTGCGCTGCGGTCCGGCGCGACACGCAGCAGCCACGCCATCAGAACGCCGAAGACCGCGCTCCAGAGCGCGTTGGCGATGAATTCCGGGATGCCGAGCGGAAGGAAGGGCAGGGTGGAGAAGCCAGCGGGATCGATGAGGCCTGCCGCGTGCAGCAGTGCCAAGGTCGATTCGCGAAAAAAGAGTGCGGCGAGGAAACCGGAAACGAACGGCAGAATGATTTTTTGCATTGGCAGGACCGCTTGGATCGCTTGAACATGTCAAGCCCGGAGCCGCGGTTCTCTCGGAGTATCGTGACGAGCGCCATTATAGGGGCGTCGCGGGTGCTTCCAGCCTGCGACCGGCGCCGTGCATGACTATTTCGCGATTGCGTCGCTCGCGGGGCTGTGGTGCAGCATGCGATCGCTGTTCTGCGGCGGAGTGGGGCGCTTGACCGGCATGTTGTCGGGGTTGTCGGGACGGGTCGCGCTTGCGGATGGCGCACCGGGCGTGGTCGGCGGTTTGACCATCGAGGCGCCGTTGTCCGGGCGGCTGGGCTGGGCTTGCGCTGTGTGGGCAAGCGCGGCGCTGAGAAGGAGAGCAGCTGTCGCGAGACGATGGCGGGGCATGATGGTTCTCCGGGCGGCGTAGGCGAAATGCCTTGGCTGAGTGCACGGAGAAGTACAGCAAGTTTCTGCCCAGCCCGGAGAGGTTAAGTGGACGGGCCTTCTGTCCAGTCGTACGCGGGTCTGCGACCGGACTAGGGTGAGGTCGGCTGAAAAAAGTGGAAGCCAACGTTTCGTACAATCGTGAAACGGAGGCATGAATGAATCGAATTCCCAAAGCGGTCTACACGAGCGAGTTTCGCGAGGAGGCGGTCAAGCAGGCATTGACTGAAGGTGTCGGTGTTTTGGAAGCGGCACGCCGGCTCTCGGTTCCGCTCAAGACACTGGCGAACTGAGTGCGTTCAGCCAAGGCAGGCAAACTGCAGAAGGTCGGCAGGGACCAGAAGCCGCTGACCGAACTGGAGGCCGAGCTGGCGCGCGTGCAGCGAGAACTGGCGGAAGTGAAAATGGAGCGCGACCTGTTAAAAAAATTCGCGACGTACTTTGCGAGGGAGTCGCGGTGAAGTACGGCGTGATTGAACAGATGCGACAGGATTATCCGGTGCCACCGATGTCCAGAAGCTCCTCAGGCAGTTCGGCATGCGCGCGTCGATGAGTCGCCGCGGAAATTGCTGCGATAACACGCCGATCGAATCGTTCTGGGGGGCACTCAAGAACGAACTGATCTATCATCAGCGCTTCGCAACGCGCGAGCAGGCCAGGCTCGCCATCGCCGAGTACATCGAAATGTTCTACAACCGGCAGCGCACGCAGGCACGTCTGAACTACCTGTCGCCTGCCGCATTTACGCGGCGATTCTATCTGGATCGTACCGTTGCTTAACGCGTTGGCCTCCACTGATTCCGACCGACCTCATGCGCGAGCGAGCGCTCGCCTGAGAAGAATGCAAACATCATTTTCGCGTTGCCCGGATTGCCGACCTAGCGCAAACACGAACCCCGAAAAGCAAAAAGCCCAGTTCATGGAACTGGGCTTTTTGCATGAATTCTTGGGGTGGCTGATGGGACTCGAACCCACGACGACAGGAATCACAATCCTGGACTCTACCAACTGAGCTACAGCCACCACTGTTACTGCGATCCCGACTGCTTTGAAACAGCTACCGCAGCAATCAAGAAGCGAGATTATACGAACAAAGACCACACTTGACTAGTCCTTTTGAGCGTCTTTTTCCGCCCATCGGCGTTCACGATTCGATTGCTTCCATCGCCTCACGCAGATGCCCGCGCGCTTCGTCGAAGATCGCGAGATCGCCGGTGGCGAGGCGGCGGCTGTCGGACAGGACACGACGCCATCCGCGCGCACCCGCCACGCCGCGATACAGTCCGAGCGCATGCCGTGTCACCGCGCCGAGATAAGTGCCGCGCGCGAGCTCGCCGCGCGCATATGCAATCAGCGCTTCCTCGATCTCTTCACGCGAAGGCACTGGCGTGGACGCGCCATAGAACCGCGTGTCCACGGCTGCCAGCACGTAGGGGTTGTGATAGGCCTCGCGGCCGAGCATCACGCCGTCGACGTGCTTCAGATGCTCTTCGACTTCGTCCAGCGTCTTGATGCCGCCATTGATCGAAATCTCCAGATGCGGAAAATCCCGCTTCAGCCGATACGCATAGTCATACTTCAACGGCGGAATCTCGCGATTTTCCTTCGGGCTTAGCCCTTTCAGGATCGCGTTGCGCGCGTGCACGATGAAAACCTCGCAACCCGCGTCCGCCACGGTCCCGACAAAATCCCGCACGAACGCGTAATCCTCGACCTCGTCCACGCCGATGCGATGCTTGACCGTGACCGGTATCGATACGGCGTCGCGCATCGCCTTCACACCGTCCGCGACGAGCTGCGGCTCCTTCATCAGGCACGCACCGAACGCGCCGCGCTGCACGCGCTCCGACGGGCAGCCGCAATTGAGGTTGATTTCGTCGTAGCCCCACTGTTCGCCGAGCTTCGCGCTGCGGGCGAGATCGGCTGGCTCGCTGCCGCCAAGTTGCAACGCGACGGGCGCTTCGGCCGGCGTGAAGGCGAGATGACGGGCGACGTCGCCATACAGCAGGGCGCCGGTCGTCACCATCTCTGTATAAAGCCAGGTGTGCCGTGACACCAGACGATGCAGAGAACGGCAATGGCGGTCGGTCCAATCCATCATCGGAGCGACGGAGACACGACGGGACTTGAGCTTGGGTACGGCGGCCATGAGCGAATGAGCAACGGGCCCACTGAACGCGAGCCGCTTGAAAATAAAGGGAATTTGCGATTTTACCGCACTGCGGCGGAAAACCGGGCAGGAAGGCGTCGCGCGGCGTCCGGGACCCCGTTCGCTCCGCCCACCCCCACGCCACCCCATGCTACGATTTTCCCTTCCCCCGGGACGAAATTGGAGGCAGCCATGGCAACCTTGGCGATCGACGGCGTGCGCTGGGTCAACGACCGCGTGACCAGCGTGCGATGGGGCAGTTTCGATTCATCCACTAACGACTGGACCGCGCCCACCACCATCGTGGACGTTCAGCAGGTCGTGGACGCCATCCACAGCGGCAAGGAAGTGCGCACGCTGTTCACGCTCGGCGGGCGGACCTTTCTCGGGCCGAAAGTGGGCGCGCTGCCTTATACAAACGGCCACGTGGGCATCGAGGCGCGGGTTCAGGACGGGCAGATCGAGAAATCGCTCGAGGATCTCCCCGCCGTCTGATCCCGGCGCGGTCCGTTTCCTGCGACATCCGATCGCGCGTGCGCAAGCGGCGCTGCCCTCATCGCACGCGTGATGCTGGCCGACGGCTGCGCCCGTCCAGCCAGTGCAACACGCAGCGGCGCTGCATTCGCGACGCCGCCGGTGCGTCACCATCCACGAGGAGGTCGGTATGGCATCGTCGAATGAAGGGAATCTGCGCGCGTTCGTACAAACCGCGGAACAGGCGGGCGGTTTCGTCTGGGTCATCGCGCTGGTTGATTTTTCCGCGAAGGAGGTCAAGCGTGCATTGGTCTCGGAGGAAAATTTCTCGACCGCCGACGCCGCGCGCGATGCCGGCAATGACCGCCTGAAAGGCATGTCGAACGACCGCTGAACCCATCCGTCGCACAAAGCTGGACAGAAACTCGTTCGATGACTTCGAACGAGTTCGCCAAGCTGCTTGTACGGCAACGCGCAAACCCGCGCCCATAATGCCTTCACACAGATCAACGTTCAAAGGAGAACGTCATGAATCGCTTCGAAGGCAAGACAGTCCTGGTTACCGGCGGCAACAGCGGCATTGGCCTGGCGGCCGCGCAGGCGTTTGCGGCTGAAGGCGCGCGCGTCGTCATCACGGGTCGCGACGAGGCTTCACTCGCCGAGGCGCGCGCCACGCTCGGCGAACATGCGCTCGCGATCCGCAACATCGCGGGCACGGTCGCCGCCGCACGTGAACTCGCGCAGCAACTTTCAGACGCTCAAATCCGCCTCGACGCGGTATTCGTCAATGCGGGTATCGGCATCTTCGCGCCGTTCACCGACATCGACGAAAACGCCTGGGACGACACTTTCTCGATCAACGTGAAAGGCCCGTACTTCCAGATCCAGGCGTTGGTGCCTCTGTTCAACAAAGGTGCATCGATCGTGCTGAACGGTTCGATCAACGCGCACATCGGCATGCCGACGTCTTCGGTCTACGCAGCCAGCAAGGCGGCGCTCGTGTCGCTGGCGAAAACGCTCTCGGCGGAACTGCTGCCGCGCGGCGTGCGCGTCAACGTGGTGAGCCCCGGTCCGGTCTCGACGCCGTTGCACGAAAAGCTCGGCATCGTCGATGACGCGCGTGCGCAGCTGCAAGCCCAGATTCCGCTCGGCCGCTTCGGCAAGTCGAGCGAAGTGGCGGCGACGGTTTTGCATCTCTCCGCGCCGGAGTCGGGATTCATCGTCGGGACGGAGATCGTGATCGACGGCGGGATGAGCCAGCTCTGATCTCATCCAATACGGCATGGACCTGCTTCCGGCCATGCCGCGCGGATCACTGCATCGGCCACCAGGCGCCGATGCCGGGCTCGGCGTCGAGGGCGCGCAGGAAGTCGTCGGCGAAGGCGGCGCTGGCCAGCTCATGTTCGAGCGAGCCTGCGGTGAAGTCGTGAGGATTCTTGAGGCCTTTGGCGTGGCGGATGACGGCGACCGTTTCGGTCAGGGCGGCGATGGAGTCGAGCGTGTGCGAGTTCATAGCGCACTTTTACGGCAGGGACGGATCAGCCTTTAGAGCGGACGCGCAAATTCGGCGCGCCCGCGCATCAGGTCCTCGATTTGCCGTGCCCTGAAACCAGCGCGCCCGCATCCGGTGCGAGCGTAAAGAGATCGGCGACGCCGATCAGCCCGATCAACCCGACGATCAGGAACGCCACGCTGAAATCCTCCGGGCCGATGCTATGGGCATCGTGCCCATGCAGCCATTCGCCGAAGCGCAGCGCAATGGCGCCGATCGCCACACCGATGCCCATCGTCATCTGGAACAGCGTGCTCGACAGCGCGGAGGCCGCGCTCATCTGCGCCTTGGGCACGTCCGCGAAACTGAGCGTGTTGAGCGCCGTGAACTGCAACGAGCGCGACAATCCGCTTGCGAACAGCACGGCGGCGATCACGAGCTTGGGTGTCGACGGCGCGAGCAGGCTCATCGCGGCGAGCGAGAGCGCGGCGAGCACGCCGTTCACGATCAACACCTGCCGAAAGCCGAAGCGGCGCATGACGGGCGTCGTGACGAGTTTCATCGAGAGGTTGCCCGCGAACACCGCGAGCGTCAGCAGGCCCGATTCGAACGCGTTCATGCCGAAGCCGACCTGGAACATCAGCGGCAGCAGGAACGGCGCGGCGCTGATCGCGATGCGAAACAGCGAACCGCCGCCCATCGCCACGGCGAAGGTCTTCACGCGCAACGCGGCGAGGTCCACGACCGGTTGCGCCGCGCGGCGCAGATGCAGCCACGACGCGATGCCCGCGATTCCCCCCACCAGCACGAGCACGCCGACCGAGGTCCAGTCGGCGTCGCTGCGGCCGCTCAGTTCCATCGCATACAGCAGCGTGGTGCAGGCGATGCCGCACAGCGCGAAGCCGGGCAGGTCGAAGCGGCGCCGCGCGTCCTCACGCGTGTTGTCGAGATAGCGCAGCGTGAGCAGGAGGCCGATCAGCCCGAGCGGCACGTTGAGATAGAAGATCCAGCGCCATGACGAGTACGTGGTGATGAAGCCGCCCAGCGGCGGCCCGATCACCGGCGCGACGAGCCCCGGCCACGTGATGATGGCGATGGCGCGCATCAAGCCTTCCTTGGGTGTTGCGCGCAGCACGGCGAGCCGTCCGACCGGCACCATCATCGCGCCGCCGATGCCCTGCAGCACGCGCGCCGCGGCGAACGCGGGCAGGGTCGAGGTGGTCGCGCACAGGACGGACGCCGCCGTGAACACGGCGATCGCGCTGCCGAACACGGTGCGCAGGCCGAAGCGGTCGGCGGCCCAGCCGGAGATCGGAATGAAGACGGCGAGCGTCAGCAGATACGCCGTGATGCCGAGACTCATGTCGGCGGGATGCACGTTGAAGGAGCGCGCCATCTGCGGCAGCGCCGTGGCGATGATCGTGCCGTCGAGGTTCTCCATGAAGAAGGTCGCAGCGACCAGCATGACGATGAGCGACGCGCTGCGCTGGCGGGCGCGCTCGCTTGCGGACGGCATCGGATCGGGCATTCCTGAACGGGCGGATGGACGGTGGGCGAGGCTGCCATTCTAGCCGCGACAGCAGAGCTTGCGCGCCTATGGTAGTTTTCGCGCTTGCCTGGAAGCCCGCCGCAGCCAAGGCTGGCCACGCGCTGACGAAGCGCTGACGGCATGCAGACATAACGCCAACAAGAGGGATTGGACAATGAAGTTTCGGAAACTGGGTGACTCGGGTATCGATGTGAGTCTGATCGGACTCGGCACCATGACCTGGGGCGAGCAGAACACCGAGCGCGACGCGCACGAACAGATCGACTACGCGCTGGCGCAGGGCGTCAATCTCGTCGATGCCGCCGAAATGTACCCGGTGCCGCCGCGTCCTGAAACACAGGGCCGCACCGAGCAATACATCGGCACGTGGCTCGCGCGGAACCCGTCGAAGCGCGCCGATATCGTGCTCGCCACCAAGATCGCCGGACCCGCGCGCCAGCCGCACAATCCGCGTCACATTCGCGGCGCGGGCAACCAGTTCGACCGCAAGAACCTGAACGAAGCCATCGACAGCAGCCTGAAGCGCCTGCACACCGACTATGTCGACCTGTATCAACTGCACTGGCCCGACCGCAGCACGATGACCTTCGGCCGTTCGGCGTATCCGTACGTCGACGACGAGTACACGGTGCCCATCGAGGAGACCCTCGCCGCGCTCGCCGAACTCGTGAAGGCAGGCAAGATCCGTCATGTCGGCGTGTCGAACGAAACGCCCTGGGGCGTCGCACAGTTCCTGCACGCGGCCGAGAAGGCCGGGCTGCCGAAGATCGTCAGCATTCAGAATCCCTACAGCCTCGTGAATCGCACCTATGAACTGGGGCTGTCGGAGTTCACGCACCGGGATGGCGTCGGGCTGCTCGCGTATTCGCCGCTGGCGTTCGGCTGGCTCTCCGGCAAGTACGAAGGCGGCGCACGTCCGGCCGGCGCGCGCATCACGCTGTATGAGCGCTTCCAGCGCTACAGCAAGCCGCAGTCGGTCGCGGCCATCACGTCCTATGTCGAACTTGCCGCGCGCCACGGCCTCACGCCCACGCAGCTCGCGCTCGCGTTCGTCAATCAGCGGCCTTTCACGACCAGCACACTGATCGGCGCGACGACGATGGAGCAGTTGAAGGAAAACATCGGCAGCGTGGAGATCGAACTGTCGGAAGAAATTCTGGCCGAAATCGACGCGCTGCACGAGCGTCAGCCGAATCCGGCGCCCTGAAGTTTTCCGGATGCGTCGGCCGGACGCGCCGCGGAATTTCCTGTGCGTTCAGGGATTTGCCACGCTTTTTGCGGGCAACGCCGTGAATGTGTCAGCATGGAGGTTCTCGCGGCGGCGGGCCTCGGCGCTTCATCGCCCGGCCTCCAGGAAAACCGCTTGAAGACATTACCCGCTGGAAGTGCCGCACGCCGCAAGGTAACAAGGCAGGACAGGAAGCACTTCGCGCCCGCATCCTGCATCAACAACGCCGTCTGAACGCCCGTAGCGCCGCATCGCCGCGCGCCACGGCGCGTCCTTCGCATCACTCGCGGTGCCGTGCCGGCTGCAAGGCACTACACTTGCTCGATGGTCCTGGTTGCCCGCTGCGGCGCCTCAAGCCACAGCGCGCTCTTCGCAAAGGAGTCGTCGCTCATGTCTCAAGCATCACCTCAAGCAAAAGACCTCGATCGCCTGTCGATCGACACCATCCGCACGCTGTCGATGGACGCCGTGCAGAAGGCCAACTCCGGCCACCCCGGCACGCCGATGGCGCTCGCGCCCGTGGCGTTCCACCTGTGGCAGAACCACCTGCGCTACGATCCCGACGCGCCGCTGTGGCCGAACCGCGACCGCTTCGTGCTCTCGGTCGGCCATGCGTCGATGCTGCTGTACTCGATGCTGCATCTCACCGGCGTCAAGGAAGTCGACGAACACGGCAAGCCGACCGGCAAGGCCGCGGTCTCGATCGACGACATCGAGCACTTCCGTCAGCTCGACAGCAAGACGCCCGGTCACCCGGAGTTCCGCATGACGACCGGCGTCGAGACGACCACCGGTCCGCTCGGGCAGGGTCTCGGCAACAGCGTGGGCATGGCGATGGCCGCGCGCTGGAAGGAAGCCCACTTCAACCAGGGCGGCGACACGCTGTTCGACTATCACGTCTGGACGCTGTGCGGCGACGGCGACATGATGGAAGGCATCTCGCACGAGGCGGCATCGCTGGCGGGGCACCTGAAGCTGTCAAACCTGACGTGGATCTACGACAGCAACACGATCACCATCGAAGGCCACACGGAACTCGCCTACAGCGACGACGTGGCCTCGCGCTTCCATGGCTACAACTGGAACGTGCTCCACGTCGATGACGCCAACGACGGCGCCGCGCTCGAAGCCGCGTTCAAGGAGGCGAAGGCGACCCAGGACAAGCCGACGCTGATCATCGTCAAGAGCATCATCGGCTGGGGCGCGCCGCACAAGCAGAACACGGCGGGCGCCCACGGCGAGGCGCTGGGCGAGGACGAAGTGAAGCTCGCCAAGAAGTTCTATGGCTGGCCCGAGGACAAGCAGTTCTACGTGCCCGACGGCGTGATGCAGCACTTCGCCGAAGGCATGGGCGCGCGCGGCAAGAAGCTGCATGCCGAATGGAAGCAGCGCTTCGACGCCTACGAGAACAGCCATCCCGAACTCGCGAAGGAAGCCCGGCAGATGCTGGATCACACGCTTCCCGAAGGTTGGGAAGACGCGATTCCGAACTTCGACGCAGATCCGAAGGGCCTCGCCACGCGCGACTCGTCGGGCAAGGTGCTGAACGCGATCGCGCAGCGCATTCCCTGGCTGATCGGCGGCGCGGCGGACCTGTCGCCGTCGACGAAGACGAACCTCAAGTTCGAGGGCGCCGGCAGCTTCGAACATGACGACTACTCGGGACGCAACCTGCACTTTGGCATCCGCGAGCACGGCATGGGCTCGGTCTGCAACGGCATGGCGCTGTCCGACATGCGTCCCTACGGTTCCACCTTCCTGATCTTCAGCGACTACATGAAGCCGCCGATCCGACTCTCGGCCATCATGGAAGTGCCGGTCATCTACGTCTTCACACATGACTCGATTGGCGTGGGCGAAGACGGTCCGACCCACCAGCCGATCGAACAGCTCGCGTCGCTGCGCGCGGTGCCGGGGCTCACGCTGCTGCGCCCCGCGGACGCGAACGAAGTGGGCGAGTCGTGGCGCGTCGCGCTGACGCACAACAAGGAACCGTCGTGCCTCGTGCTGACGCGCCAGCCGCTGCCTACGTTCGACCGCTCGAAGTACGGCTCGGCGGAAGGCGTGCGGCGCGGCGCGTATGTGCTCGCCGACGCCGACGGCGGCAAGCAGCCGGAGGTCATCCTGATGGCCAGCGGCAGCGAAGTGTCGCTGTGTGTGGAAGCCTTCGAGAAGCTCACGGCCGAAGGCGTTGCGGCGCGCGTCGTGTCGATGCCCTCGTGGGACCTCTTCGAAAAGCAGGATGAAGCCTACAAGGAGTCGGTGCTGCCGACAGACGTGCATGCGCGCGTGTGCGTCGAGCAGGCGGCGACGCTCGGCTGGGACCGCTATGTCGGCCGGCTCGGGGCGCAGATCGTCATGCATACGTTCGGCGCGTCGGCGCCGTTGAAGGCGCTCAAGACGAAGTTCGGCTTCACGCCGGAAGCGGTGGTCGACGCCGCGAAGAAACAGCTCGAACGTGTGAAATCCAACGGCAAGGAGTAACGGACATGCAGATCGGCATCGTGGGACTGGGGCGCATGGGCGGCAACATCGGGCGCCGCCTGATGCGCGACGGACACCAGTGCGTCGTGTACGACCACAACCCCGAAGTCACCGCCACGCTCGCGGGCGAGGGCGCGACCGGCGCGAAGGATCTCGGCGATCTCGTCGCGAAACTGGAGACGCCGCGCGTCATCTGGCTGATGCTGCCGGCGGGCAAGATCACCGAGGACACGCTCGGCGACCTGCGCAAGATCCTCACGGCGGACGACGTGATCATCGACGGCGGCAACAGCTTCTACAAGGACGACATCCGCCGCGCCGCGCAGTTGCGGGAGCAGGGCCTGCATTACGTCGACGTGGGCACGTCGGGCGGCGTGTGGGGCCTGACGCGCGGCTATTGCATGATGATCGGCGGCGAAGAGGCGATCGTGCGCCGCATCGATCCGATTCTCGCGACGCTCGCGCCCGGACGCGGCGACATCCCGGCGACGCCCGGCCGCGAAGGCCGCGATGCGCGCGTGGAGAACGGCTACATGCATTGCGGGCCGGTCGGTTCGGGGCACTTCGTCAAGATGGTCCACAACGGCATCGAGTACGGCCTGATGCAGGCGTATGCCGAAGGCTTCCACGTGCTCGAACGCAAGGACTCCACCGACCTGCCGGAGAACGAGCGCTATTCACTCGATCTCGCCGATGTCGCCGAGGTGTGGCGGCGCGGCAGCGTGGTGTCGTCGTGGCTGCTGGATCTCACGGCGGGCGCGCTCGCCGGCGACGGCTCGCTCGATCGCTATTCAGCCGAAGTCGCCGACAGCGGCGAAGGACGCTGGACCATCGAGGCGGCGATCGAAGAGGCGGTGCCTGCGCAGGTGTTATCGGCGGCGCTGTACACGCGCTTTCGCTCGCGCGACGCCGAGTCGTTCCCCGAGCGGATGCTGTCGGCCATGCGCTTCGGCTTTGGCGGCCATCACGAGTTTCCGGTGAAATAGCGGCCGTCACGCTGGCTGCTTGAAACAGCGGCGCCGGACCTTCGCGGTCCGGCGCCGTTTTCATTTCATCATGCGCCGCCTGAAAAGCCAGGCGCACAGGAAGAACGGCACCACGGCGTACGCGCACAACGAGAGCACATGCAGTGCCCAGCCATCGAGCGGACGGCCGAGCATGGCAGGACGGATCAGCTCCACCGCATGATAGAGCGGCAGCACCTGGGTGACGTGCTGCGCGAGCGCGGGCAGTTGCGCGATGGGGAAGAACACGCCGGAGAGCAGCAGCATCGGCGTGAGCGCGAGCGTCTGGTAGAACATGAAGAAGTCGTAGCTCGGCGCGAGCGCCGTCACGATCATCGCCGTGCTGGAGAAAGCCAGCCCGGTCAGCACGATGACCGGCACCGCGATCAGCATCGACGGAAAGCTCGCGTAGCCAAGCGCGCCCGCGACGATCATGATCGCGACGCCCGACAGCACCGACTTGCTGGCGGCCCAGACAATCTCGCCCAGCACGATGTCGCCGAGCGTGAGCGGCGTGTGCATGATGGCTTCCCAGGTGCGCTGCACGTGCATGCGCGAGAAGCCGGAGTACATCGCCTCGAAGCTCGACGACATCATCACGCTCGACGCCGCCGTGCCCGCCGCGAGAAACGCGATATACGACACGCCGTCGACATGCCCGACCATCAGGCCGAGACCCAGGCCCAGGCCAAACAGATAGATCATCGGGTCGGCGAGATTGCCGATCATCGAGGCGATCGCGAGCTTCTTCCACACCAGGTAATTGCGCCGCCACACGGACATCCAGTGGGTGGCGTTGGCGGGCAGCGCGCTCGAGAGGGGCGTGAGGTTGTCGGCCTGCGCTTGCGTTTGTTTCCGGCGCGCGGCTTTGGCCTTGGCGCTGGATTGATCGAAGGTATTCATGAGCGTGTGCGGTTCAGTCCACCATCTCGCGGCCCGTGAGGCGCAGGAACACATCTTCCAGATTCGCCGGACGATGCAGATAACGCACGCCGGCGCGGCCGCGGACGAGCGCATGCACGGGTTGCGGGTCATCGACGTAGCAGAACAGCGTCTCGCCGCTGACTTCCATGCGCGCAACGAGCGGTTCCAGTTCGGCGGCGAGGGCTTTCGGGTCCGGCCCGTAGATCTCGATCACGTCCGAGCCGATCACCGACTCGATCAGTTCGCCCGGCCTGCCTTCGGCGATCTTGCGTCCTTCCTCGATCACGCACAGGCGGTTGCACAGACGCTCCGCTTCTTCCATGAAATGCGTGGTCAGCAGGATGGTCTTGCCGCGCGCGAGCAGGGAACGAAGCCGTTCCCAGATCAGATGGCGCGCTTGCGGATCGAGACCGGTGGTCGGTTCGTCCATCACGAGCACGTCGGGGTCGTTGACGAGGGCGCGCGCCAGCGTGAGGCGCCGTTTCATGCCGCCCGACAGCTCGCCGACGCGCGCATCGGCCTTGCTCTCCAGCCGCGCGAATTCGAGCAGCGACGGCACCAGCGCGTCCATGCGCGCTCCCTTCAGGCCGAAGTAACGACCGAACACGACGAGGTTTTCGCGGACGGTGAAATCGGGATCGAGGTTGTCGAACTGCGGCACCACGCCCACGCGTTCGCGAGCGAAGCGGGCGCGCGCCGGAACGGGTTCGCCGACGAGCCGGATCGAGCCGCTGTCCGGCGACGTGATGCCGAGCAGCATCTTGAGTGTCGTGGTCTTGCCTGCGCCGTTGGGACCGAGCAGGCCGAAGCACTCGCCGGGGCGCACATCGAACGAAAGGCCGTCCACCACCGTGCGCGTGCCGTAGTGCTTCCTGACCTCGCTGAACTCGATGGCGGGTGCGCCGGCGCCGGCATCGTCGTGAAGGCCGGCACGCGATGGCTGCTGCAATGTTTGATCAGTCATGCAATCGTGTTGCGAGGAAAAAGCGATGGGAAATCCAGCGGGCTAGTGTAATCCAATGCACCAGCGTGGCGCTCGACGTGCTGTTGCAAGCGGCAAGCCCGTTTCGAATCCGTGCGGAAGCCGCGTGCTTTTTTCGGCCGTAGTGCGCGAGGCCTGCCTGGCAAGGATGTTGCACGGCTGGCACGACGCCAGCTAGCATGCACGGCGCACGCATCCGGTTAGCGTTTTCCACCGTTGTGACGCCCCGGGGGACACACGATCATGAAGATGCGACACCACGGGAAATCGCATTGCCATCACACGCCTCGTTCCGGTCCGGAGCGCAGGCGTCAAGGGCAAGTCTGGCCAGGGAGGTCAAGATGGATAGCTATCGAAAAATCCTGCTGTGCTATGACGGCTCCAGAGAGGGCCGCAAGGCGCTGCGTCAGGGCGCGAATCTCGCGCTCGACCTGAAGGCGGAAACGCACATTCTGGCCGTCGTCGACATGCGCTCGAGCATCGCACAGAGCGCCGGGCTGCTCACCGACATGGCCTGTGGCCGCTTCGAGGATGCCGCGCGCGACATCCTTCAGGAAGGCGTCGACTGGTTGCGCGAACGCGGTTTGCCGGCGCAGGGACACTTCGCGTTCGGCCATCCGATCGACGAGATTGCGGCGCTCGCCGAACAGCTGAACGTGGATCTGGTGGTCGTCGGGCACCGCTGCCGCAATGGACTCGCGCGCTGGTGGATGGGCGCGGGCAACACGCCGCTGCTCGATCGCGTGAAGTGCAGCATTCTGGTCGCAGTGTGTCAGGCGGGTGAGTCGACCGAGGCGGAAGAAGAGGCCGCCATGGCGGCCCGGCCTGTGAAGGCGGAAGCGGGCGCCTGAACGACGCTTCAGCGACGCTTCAGAAACGCCTCAGCCGTCCAGATTCACCGCGACGAGCTTCCATGACACGAGGCCATCGCGATGAAAGATGGCCGAGTAACGGGCGTCGCCGGCGCCGTGCTGATAGGTCACGGCGAAGGTATTCAAGTCGCGATAGCCCGCGGTGGTGGCAGGCGGTTTCGGCGCGGCTTCGGGTGTCGGGGCGGCGCTGCCCGATGCCGGTGCTGCGGATGAAACCGCCGCCTCGTTCGTTCCGGCCGGCGGCGGGCGTTCGCCGGGGGTGCCGCGCGGCGGGATGCCGTTGAGAATGGCCGCGACGCCGTCAGGCGTGGCATAGGTGTCCACCAGCGGACCGACGACCGCCGCGCCGATCATCGCGCCGATGATGGCGAGCGGATTTCCGTTTTTCTGGATATCCACACGCCGCGTGAGCAAGGCGGCGACTTGCTCCTTGAGGCTCGCGCGCAGCGCGGGGTAATCGACGTATTCATTGACCGTCTGCGCGTCGCGCGCATCGGCTGCGCGCTTGAGGCGATTCAACGCGATATAGGGCGATGCATAGATATAGCCCAGCAGTCCGATGACGATCAGGACGACGAGCGCGGTCAGGATGGAGCGGGTAGTGCGGGACATGCGGTGAAAGGGCCTCGCGCGGAACGTGAATCCCGATTGACCGCGCAAGGGCCCGATAAATCCCGCGAACCCGAAATCGGCGTCTGCCGGAACCCGCTTACGCGAGGATCCCGCCCGCCAGCCCGGCGCTTTCCTCCGCGATGCAGCGGTCGATCATGCGCGACACTTCATCGATCTTGCCGACCAGGATCACGCGCGATTGTCCGCGATACACGCGCACCGGCGCGCGTTCGGCTGCTTCCGCATGCACGCCGCTGTTCAGCGAAACCCGCGCAAACGCCGGCTGACGCGACGGCAGTGCGGGCATGTCCGTCTCGAAGAGATCCGGCGTGGTTTCGGCGCGCGGCATGCCGCACGAAATCAGCGTGCGCAGATGACGCAGACGGCCGAATTGGCGGAAGGGCAACAAGCGGGCGAAACGTTCCATGGTGACTCTCCAGACGATAGGGCGCACAGCGGCCCGCCGCGAACGGTGGCCGTCATGCTGGTTTTTTCGGTTGAACGCCCGGGTGAGCGTCGCTGCGGTTGGTGAGTTGATATTCCGCTATTACCAGGACATTTCTTGTCTCAGTGAGACAGGCGAAACATAAAAACTTCCAATCTTTTCTGAGGCTTGGTCTCACCACGCTCACCACCGCGTATGCCGGAATATCAGAACTCGCCGGAGCGAATCAGGCCGACCGCGATGCCTTCGAGCGCGAACTCGCCGCTGCCGGAGCGCACGAAAATGTTCTCGTAGTCCGGATTCTCGGCGATCAGTTCGACGCCATCGCGATGACGCTTCCAGCGCTTCACCGTCACGTCGTCGCCCAGACGCGCGACCACGATTTGCCCGTCCTTCGCTTCGGTGCGCTTTTGCACGGCCAGCAGGTCGCCGTCGAGAATGCCCGCGTCGCGCATGGACAGCCCGCGCACCTTCAGCAGGTAGTCCGGCTTGCTCGAAAACAGCGCAGGGTCGCAGGCGTAGTGCTGCGAGATGTGCTCCTGCGCGAGGATGGGACTACCGGCCGCGACCCGGCCGACCAGCGGCAGCGAAAGCTGCATGATGCTCGCATGCGGCAGCGTGAACTGATGCGGCACGTCTTCCGGCCGCTCGATGCGCGCTGAGTCGCTCAGCAGGCGAATGCCGCGCGACGAGCCCGCCGCGAGTTCGATCACGCCCTTGCGCGCCAGCGCCCGCAAATGCTCCTCGGCCGAATTGGCCGAACTGAAGCCGAGTTCGGCGGCGATCTCGGCGCGCGTGGGCGGGAAGCCCGTACGCTCGATCGCGCGCTGGATCAACTCGAACACCTGCTGCTGCCGCGCGGTGAGTTTGGATGTCTTGTTCACTGGCTCGGACCCCTGGGGCACTGTATGGATGGACAGGTGACTGTATTTTTATACAGTATTCCGCGCTTTTCAAGCTTTACTTTAAGTTCGGTTGTGCAGGCCCGCAGCGAGCGCGTTCGAGCCCCAGCCACCCTTTCTACGTAGAGGAATAAGCTTCTTAGCAGTTTCACGTATAAAAAAGTGACAAACGATTATTTCTAATCATATAGACCCGTCGTTAGACTGATTCCGTCAATTCGATAAGACGGAGAACGGGGAATGCAAAGCTTGAAATGGGGATTGGGTCGGGGCGCGCGACGCCTGCTCGCGGCGGCTGCGCTGACAGCGGCGGGCATCGGCATGGCGGCGTCCGCGAGCGCGGAGACATCGTTCCTGAACGTGTCCTACGATCCGACGCGCGAGCTCTATCAGGACTTCAATCAGGCCTTCGCGAAGAAGTGGAAGGCCGAGACGGGCGAGACCGTCACCTTCAAGCAGTCCCACGGCGGCTCCGGCGGCCAGGCGCGCGCGGTCCTCGACGGCCTGCAGGCCGATGTCGTCACCCTCGCGCTGGCGTACGACATCGACGCCCTCGCGGGCAAGGGCCTCGTCAACGCAGACTGGCAGAAACGCCTGCCGGACAATGCCTCGCCGTACACCTCGACCATCGTGTTCCTGGTGCGCAAGGGCAATCCGAAGCACATCAAGGACTGGGACGACCTGGCGAAGCCGGGCGTGTCCATCGTTACGCCGAATCCCAAGACCTCGGGCGGCGCGCGCTGGAACTACCTGGCCGCGTGGGCGTATGCGCAGCACAAGCCGGGCGGCAACGAGCAGACCGCGAAGGACTTCGTGACGAAGCTCTACAAGAATGCAGGCGTGCTCGATTCCGGCGCGCGCGGCGCAACGACGAGCTTCGTGCAGCGCGGTCAGGGCGACGTGCTGATCGCGTGGGAGAACGAGGCGTTTCTGTCGCTGAAGGAGTTCGGTCCGGAGAAATTCGAGATCGTGGTGCCGTCGGTGAGCATCCTGGCGGAGCCGCCGGTCGCGGTGGTGGACAAGGTCGTCGACAAGCACGGCACCCGCAAGCTCGCCGAGGCGTATCTCAAGTATCTGTATAGCGACGAAGGCCAGCAGATTGCCGCGCGCAATTTCTATCGGCCGCGTTCGAAGACGGTGCCGGCCGAGCTCACGAAGCAGTTTCCGAAGCTGAAGCTTTACACCATCGACGATACGTTCGGCGGCTGGGCCAAGGCGCAGAAGACGCACTTTGCCGACGGCGGCGTGTTCGACTCGATCTATCAGCCGCAGTAAGGACAGGTCCCGGCGACGCGGCGCACTCATGACGCCGCGCGTCGTTCATGCAGTACCCGGCAGCACGCGCCTCCCCCGGCGCAAAAGGAAGACTCAAGGATGACGACCCTCACATTCAGGAAGCCGAGCGCCTTGCCCGGCTTCGGCCTGACCCTCGGCATCACGCTGGCTTATCTGAGCCTCGTGGTGCTGATTCCGCTTGCGGCCACCTTCGCGAAGACCGCGACGCTCGACTGGGCCCAGTTCGTCCGCGCGGTCACGTCGCCGCGCGTGCTGGCCTCGTACCGGCTGACCTTCAGCGCGGCGCTCGGCGGCGCGCTCATCAACGCCGTGTTCGGCTTTCTCGTCGCGTGGGTGCTGGTGCGCTACACGTTCCCGTTCAAGCGCATCGTCGATGCCATCGTCGACCTGCCGTTCGCGCTGCCCACGTCGGTCGCGGGCATCTCGCTCGCCGCGGTCTATGCGAGCAACGGCTGGGTGGGCCAGTATCTCGCGCCGCTCGGCATCAAGGTCGCCTTCAAGCCGCTCGGCGTGCTGGTCGCGCTGACGTTCATCGGCTTGCCGTTCGTCGTGCGCACGGTGCAGCCGGTGCTGGAGGACTTCGAGCGCGAGCAGGAGGAAGCCGCCGCGTGCCTCGGCGCATCGCGCTGGCTGACGTTCCGCCGAGTGGTGCTGCCGTCGCTGTTGCCCGCCTTGCTGACGGGCTTCGCGCTCGCATTCGCACGCGCGCTCGGCGAATACGGCTCGGTGATTTTCATCGCCGGCAACGTGCCGATGAAGTCCGAGATCACGTCCCTCCTCATCATCACCAAGCTCGAACAATACGACTATGCCGGCGCCACCGCGCTCGCCGTCGTGATGCTGTGCGTGTCGTTCCTGATGCTGCTGCTCATCAACACCTTGCAGTGGTTCCTGCAACGGCGCACGAGCAAGACCGGCGCGGCGCCGGCACAGGTCGCGCAGGCGACGGCAGGAGAACCGGCATGAGCAAGGTCCTGCCATTGCAAACCTCGTCGCAGCGCGAGACGCACACGCTCAATCCCGTCACCGAGCCGCGCGCGGTGCGCTGGCTGCTGACGGGCATCGCGCTCGCGTTCCTCGCGTTCTTTCTCGTGGTGCCGCTCGCCGCCGTGTTCGCGCAGGCCTTCGCCAAGGGCCTCGACTATTACTTCGAGTCGCTGAAGGACCCGGATGCGTGGTCCGCGATCAAGCTGACGCTCCTCACCGCCGCGATCGCCGTGCCGCTCAATCTCGGGTTCGGGCTGGCGGCTTCGTGGGCCATCGCGAAGTTCGAGTTTCGCGGCAAGGCGCTGCTGACGACGCTGATCGATCTGCCGTTCTCGGTGTCGCCGGTAATCTCTGGCCTTATCTACGTGCTGATGTTCGGCGCCCAGGGCTGGTTCGGTCCGTGGCTCGCCGCGCACGACGTGCAGATCATCTTCGCGGTGCCGGGCATTGTGCTCGCGACCATCTTCGTGACGTTTCCGTTCGTCGCGCGTGAACTGATCCCGCTGATGCAGGCGCAGGGCAACGACGAAGAAGAAGCAGCGCACGTGCTGGGCGCATCGGGCTGGCAGATCTTCCGCCGCGTGACCCTGCCCAACGTGAAGTGGGGCCTGCTGTACGGCGTGATCCTCTGCAACGCGCGCGCCATGGGCGAATTCGGCGCGGTGTCGGTGGTCTCCGGGCACATTCGCGGCCAGACCGACACCATGCCGCTGCACGTCGAAATCCTCTACAACGAATACAACTTCTCGGCGGCGTTCGCGGTGGCGTCGCTGCTTGCGCTGCTCGCGCTCGTGACGCTCGCGCTCAAGCTCCTCGCGGAGCGGCGCATGACGCAGTCCGTGAGCGAAGCCAAAGCCTCCGCCACCGCACAGAACTGACAGGCCGACATCATCATGAGCATCATCGTTCGCAATCTGCAAAAACGCTTCGGCGATTTCACCGCGCTCGACCAGGTCTCGCTGGACTTTCCCGCCGGCGAACTGGTCGCGCTGCTCGGGCCGTCGGGCTGCGGCAAGACCACGCTGCTGCGGGTCATCGCGGGCCTCGAATTCGCCGATGCAGGGCAGGTCGTCCTGCATGGCGAGGACGTTGCGGAAGTGGGCGCCCGCGAGCGCCAGGTCGGCTTCGTGTTCCAGCATTACGCGCTGTTCCGTCACATGACGGTGTTCGAGAACGTCGCGTTCGGCCTGCGCGTGAAGCCGCGCCGCGAGCGCCCGAGCGAAGCCGTGATCCGCGAGAAGGTGCATGAACTGCTCAAGCTCGTGCAGCTCGACTGGCTCGCGGAACGCTTTCCTTCGGAGCTGTCGGGCGGACAGCGGCAGCGCATTGCATTGGCGCGGGCGCTGGCTGTCGAGCCGAAGGTCCTGCTGCTCGACGAACCGTTCGGCGCGCTCGATGCCAAGGTGCGCAAGGAACTGCGCAGCTGGCTGCGGCGCCTGCACGACGACCTGCATATCTCGACGCTGTTCGTCACGCACGACCAGGAAGAAGCGCTGGAGGTGGCGGACCGCATCGTCGTGATGAATCACGGCCGCGTGGAGCAGGTCGGCAGTCCGCAGGACGTGTACGATCATCCGCAGACTTCGTTCGTCTACGAGTTTCTCGGCGCGGCGAACCGCCTGCAAGGGCAGGTCGATGCCAACGGCTTCACCGCCGACGGCGCCGCGAGCCCGATCGCCGCGCAGGCCCATTTCAGCGGCCGCGCGCTCGCTTACGTCCGGCCGCACGATCTCGCGCTGTATCCGGCGGACGGCGCGCATCGCGACGGCATCACGGTCGGGGTGCGGCGCGTCGTGACGCTCGGCGGTTCGGTGCGTGTGGAGCTGGAAGGCAGCGCGGGCGGCGTGATCGAAGCGGAGCTGGATCGCGAGGCCTGGCGCGCGCTGCGGCTCGAGGTCGGCGACGGCGTGACCGCGGTGCCGCGCTCGCTGCGCGTGTTTCCGGCGCAATGACAAACAGAAATACACAGAAACACACAGAACAAGCGACAAAAAGCATCACGGAGAGACTCCCATGAACTTCCAGCAACTGCGTTTCGTGCGCGAGGCCGTGCGTCAGAACATGAATCTGACGGAAGTGGCCAACGTGCTGTACACGTCGCAATCGGGCGTGTCGAAACAGATCAAGGACCTCGAGGACGAACTCGGCGTCGATATCTTCGTGCGCCGCGGCAAGCGTCTCACCGGACTGACGGAGCCGGGCAAGGAAGTGCATCAGCTGATCGAGCGCATGCTGCTCGACGCCGAAAACCTGCGGCGCGTCGCACGCCAGTTCGCTGATCAGGACAACGGCCATCTGGTCGTCGCGACCACGCATACGCAGGCGCGCTACGCGCTGCCCAAGGTGATTCGCCAGTTCACGGAAGTGTTTCCGAAGGTCCATCTCGCGCTGCGCCAGGGCAGCCCGCAGCAGATCGCGCAGATGATCATCAACGGCGAGGCCGACATCGGCATCTCAACCGAAGCGCTGGACCGCTATCCGGACATCGTCACGTTCCCGTGCTATTCGTGGCATCACACGGTGGTGGTGCCGAAGGATCATCCGCTGGTCGGGCGCGAGAACCTCTCGCTGGAGCACATCGCCGAATATCCGATTGTCACCTATGACACGGACTTCACCGGCCGCTCGCACGTCGACCAGGCGTTCGCGAGCGTCGGCGCGATTCCCGACATCGTGCTCACCGCCATCGACGCCGACGTCATCAAGACCTATGTGGAACTCGGCATGGGCATCGGCATCGTCGCGGCGATGGCCTACGACGCGAAGCGCGATTCGGAACTTGTCGCGCTGGATACGCAGCATCTGTTCGAGGCGAGCACGACGCGCGTCGGCCTGCGCAAGGGCGCGTTCCTGCGCGCCTATGCGTATCGGCTGATCGAGATGTTCGCCCCGCAACTCGACGAAGCGCAGATCGCCGCGCAGCTGCGCGAAGCGGCGTGAGCCACGCGTGATGTCCTTGCCGGCTGATTTACAATCGCCGGCATGAAACCATCCTCTCTCCCTCGCATCGCCGTGCTGGCAACCGGCGGCACCATCGCCGGATCGGCCGGCGATGCCTCGAAAACAGCGGGCTACAAGGCGGGCGTCGTGGGTGTCGACAAGCTGCTCGACGCCGTGCCCGTACTCGGTTCGGTTGCGACCATCCACGCGGAACAGGTTGCGAGCATCGACAGCAAGGACATGAGCGCCGCGCTCTGGACGACGCTGTCGCGCCGCATCGACGCGCTGCTGGCGCAGGACGACATCGACGGCATCGTGGTCACGCACGGCACCGATACGCTCGAAGAAACCGCTTACCTGCTGCATCTGACGGTGAAGCACGCGAAGCCCGTCGTGCTGACGGCGGCGATGCGGCCGTCCACCGCGCTGTCCGCCGATGGTCCGCTCAATCTGCTCAATGCGGTGACGGTGGCGGCATCGCCGGACGCGGCGGGGAAGGGCGTACTGGTGGCGTTCAACAACCAGATCCACTGCGCCCGCGATGTCACCAAGACGAGCACCTATGCCGTCGATGCCTTCCGTTCTCCCGAAACCGGCGTGCTGGGCTTCGTGCAGGACGGACGCGTCGAGTTTCAGCGCACGGCCGTGCGGCCGCATACCGTGGCGAGCGAATTCGCCGTGACGGATCAATGGCCGATGGTGGAGATCGTCGCGAGTTATGCGGACGCGTCGCGCGTGAGCGTCGATGCACTCGTGACGGCCGGCGTGAAGGGGATCGTCGTGGCGGGTACGGGCAACGGCTCGATGCACGCCACGCTGACGCAGGCGCTCGCCGATGCGGTGAAGCGGGGCGTGGCGGTGGTGCGTGCGTCGCGGGTGGGGTCGGGGCATGTGATGCGCAATGGCGCGGCCTCGGATGACGCGTTGGGCACGGTCAGCGCGGGCACGCTGAACCCGTACAAGGCGCGCGTGCTGCTGATGCTGGCGCTGGCCAGAGGCGATAATGACCTGCAACGCGTATTCGATACGTACTAAAAAAAAACGCGAGCTCACTGCTCGCGTTTTTCATGGTGTGCGCCTGAGGCTCAGGCAGCAGGAGGAATGCGCAACACCTGTCCCGGATAGATCTTGTCGGGGCTCTTCAGCATCGGCTTGTTCGCTTCGAAGATCAGGTCGTTCTTCGCGCCGCTGCCGTAATACTTCTCGGCGATCTTCCAGAGATTGTCGCCCGACACGACGGTGTAATACTGCGACTCGGGTTCCGAGTTCGGCACGGTCAGCTGGTCGTCCACCTTGTCGACGTGCTGCACGTTGCCCGCGGCGACCAGAATCTTTTCCTTCGTCGCCTGATCCGGCGCCTGGCCCGACACGGTGACCGTGTGCGACGCGCCGTCGTATTTCACATCGAGGTTATCCGCGTTGAGGCCTTGCGAGCGGATATAGGTGGCGATCGCTTCGCCCGCTTTCTGGTTCAGCGCGGCGACATCCGGCGCCGCGGCGGGCGCCGCAGCCTGTGCGGCCGGCGTGGCTGCGCCGAAGAGTTTCTCGCCTGCTTCCTTGATAAAGCTGAGGATTCCCATTGTCTGGCTCCTTGGTTGAAGTGGTGAGACGGCCTGCGACTTTCACGCAGTTTAGTCGCGCGCACCACCAGATAGTTCTGAGTTTCAACCCAGGAGTTTCAACACAG
The DNA here is from genome assembly GCF_031451075.1 of Caballeronia sp. LZ043. NCBI lineage: Bacteria > Pseudomonadati > Pseudomonadota > Betaproteobacteria > Burkholderiales > Burkholderiaceae > Caballeronia > Caballeronia sp. LZ043. The sequence continues at coordinate 1,363,871 of NZ_JARUXT010000001.1, forward strand.
GAGTTGCAGCCCCGCTCATGACAAGCGGCAGGAATCGATGCATGACAATCCGACGCGGACACCCGACGACACTCCGTCTGACCGACCAAGGCTTACCCGGCGCAACGCCGGGTGCCGCTCTCGGACCCCACTTGCCGCCCTCAGCCCAGGACGGCATTTGTCCCGCGTGCCCATACGCGGGACGCCCCACGGTTCAGGTGCCGCGCGTTACGCGGCGGCTTTGGCTTGCGCCGGCTCGTCGGCCACCTGGAAGTTGGACATGATTTCGAGCGCGCGCACGAGCGCCGAGTGATCCCATGCCTTGCCGCCGTTCGCGGCGCATACGCTGAAGAGTTGCTGCGCGCTGGCCGTGTGGGGCAGGGCGAGGCCCATCTTGCGCGCGCCGTCGAGCGCGAGGTTCAAATCCTTTTGATGCAGTTCGATCCGGAAGCCCGGATTGAAGGTGCGCTTCGTCATGCGCTCGCCGTGCACTTCGAGGATGCGCGACGACGCGAAGCCGCCCATCAGCGCTTTGCGGACGCGCTCCGGATCGGCGCCCGAACGCGCGGCGAACAGCAGCGCTTCGGCGACCGCCTCGATGTTCAGCGCGACGATGATCTGGTTCGCCACCTTGCAGGTCTGGCCCGCGCCGTTGTCGCCGATCAGCGAGATGTTCTTGCCCATCAGCTCGAACAGCGGCTTCGCGATCTCGAAGGACTTTTCCGGGCCGCCGACCATGATGGTGAGCGTGGCTTCGCGGGCGCCGACTTCGCCGCCCGAGACCGGCGCATCGAGATAGTCGCAGCCGAGCGCGTTGATCTTCTTCGCGAATTCCTGCGTGTCGAGCGGCGCGATCGAGCTCATGTCGATCACGAGCTTGCCCTTCGAGAGGCCCTTGGCGACGCCGTCGTCGGCGAACAGCACATTGGCGACATCGGGCGTGTCGGGCACCATCGTGATGACGATCTCGCTGGCCTTCGCGACCGCGGCCGAGTCTTCCACGACCTTGGTCTGCGCGCGGATGTCGTCCGGCACCGGAAACTTGCCGTTCACGACGAGCGCGTGGCCGCCCTTGATGAGATTGCGCGCCATGTGCGCGCCCATGATGCCGAGGCCGATGAAACCGATCGTTGCCATACTGGATGCTCCTCCTTGTGTCCTTGAATGTCCGGATCCGTGGGTTATGCCGCGCTGCCCGCCGTCACGCCGCCGATGCGTTCGAGCCAGCCGAGGCCCGCTTCGGTGCCGTCGAGCGGCTTGTACTCGCAGCCGATCCAGCCTTGATAGCCGATCTCGTCGAGCAGCCGGAACAGGAACGCGTAGTTGATTTCGCCGGTGCCCGGTTCATTGCGGCCGGGGTTGTCGGCGAGCTGGATGTGCGCGATCTGCGGCAGATGCTTCCTGATGGTCGCCGCGAGTTCGCCTTCCATGCGCTGCATGTGATAGATGTCGTACTGCAGGAACAGGTTGTCCGAGCCGACCGCGCGGATCACGTCGAGCCCGTCCTTCGAGCGGTTCAGCGCGAAGCCGGGAATGTCGTACGCATTGCACGGCTCGACCAGCAGGCGGATGTTTTCCTTCTTGAGCGCAGCGGCAGCGAAGCGCAGGTTCTCGATGATGGTCGCGCGCGCCTGTTCCGTCGAAACGCCGGCCGTCGGAATGCCGACGAGGCAGTTCAGTTGCGGCACGTTCAGCGCCTTCGCGTATTCGATGGCGCGCGGCACGCCTTCACGGAATTCCGCCACGCGGTCCGGCAGGCAGGCGATGCCGCGCTCGCCCGCTTCCCAGTTTCCGGCGGGCAGGTTGTGCAGCACGATGCGCAGATCGTGGTCCTTCAGGCGTTGCTGGATATCGCTGATCGAAAACGCGTACGGGAACAGGAACTCGACCGCGCTGAAGCCCGCGTTCGCCGCGGCCGCGAAGCGGTCGAGGAACGGGACTTCGTTGAACAGCATGGTCAGGTTCGCAGCAAATTTCGGCATGGTTCGGTCCTGATGGTCGGTCAGTGATGAAGGCCGCGCGCTCGTTTAACGAACGCGCGGCGGCGAAGCAGGGGAATCAGTCCAGCGGCGTGACGGCAGTCGGCGCATCCGACTTGCTTTCCGCGAGTTGCTCGAACTCGTTGATCGCGTCGATCTCCGTGCCCATCGCGATGTTGGTCACGCGTTCGAGAATCATCTCGACGACGACCGGCACCTGATGTTGCGCGGCCAGCGCCTGCGCCTGCTTCAATGCGGGCGCGATCTCCTCCGGCTTGTGCACGCGCAGCGCCTTGCAGCCGAGCCCTTCGGCCACCGCCACGTGATCGACGCCATAGCCTTCGAGTTCGGGCGCATTGATGTTGTCGAACGCGAGCTGCACGCAGTAGTCCATGTCGAAGCCGCGCTGTGCCTGACGGATCAGCCCGAGATACGAGTTGTTCACGACCACGTGCACGTACGGCAGCTTGAATTGCGCGCCAACGGCGAGCTCTTCGATCATGAACTGGAAGTCGTAGTCGCCCGACAGCGCGACGATCTTGCGTTGCGGATCGGCTGCCCGCACGCCGAGCGCCGCCGGAATGGTCCAGCCGAGCGGGCCGGCCTGGCCGCAGTTGATCCAGTTGCGCGCCTTGAACACATGCAGGAACTGGGCGCCGGCGATCTGCGACAGACCGATCGTCGTGACGAAGCAGGTATCGCGGTCGAAGGCGAGGTTCATTTCCTCGTAGACGCGCTGCGGCTTCATCGGCACATTGTCGAAGTGCGTCTTGCGCTGCATCGTGCGCTTGCGCTGCTGGCAGTCCGCCACCCACGCGCCGCGATCCTTCAGCTTGCCGGCGGCCTTCCACTCCTGCGCGATTTCGACGAACAGTTCCAGCGCCGCCTTCGCGTCCGACACGATGCCGAGATCCGGCCCGAACACGCGGCCGATCTGCGTCGGCTCGATATCGACGTGCACGAACTTGCGGCCCTTCGTGTACACCTCGACGCTGCCCGTATGGCGGTTCGCCCAGCGATTGCCGATGCCGAGCACGAAGTCGGAGGCGAGCATCGTCGCGTTGCCGTAGCGGTGCGAGGTTTGCAGGCCGACCATGCCGGCCATCAGCGGATGGTCGTCGGGGATCGCGCCCCAGGACATCAGCGTGGGGATCACCGGCACGCCGATGGTTTCCGCGAACTTCACGAGCAGGTCCTCAGCCGCCGCGTTGAGCACGCCGCCGCCGGAGACGATCAACGGCTTGTCGGCGTCGTTGAGCATCGTCAGCGCCTTCTCGATCTGCGCGCGGGTTGCCTTCGGCTTGTAGACCGGCAGCGGCTCATACGTATCGATGTCGAATTCGATCTCGGCCATCTGCACGTCGATCGGCAGATCGACCAGCACCGGACCCGGACGGCCCGAGCGCATCAGGTGGAACGCCTGCTGGAACACGCGCGGCACGAGCGCCGGCTCGCGCACGGTGACGGCCCATTTCGTCACGGGCTTGGCGATCGATTCGATATCGACGGCCTGGAAATCTTCCTTGTAGAGCCGCGCGCGCGGCGCCTGGCCGGTGATCGCGAGGATCGGAATGGAGTCGGCCTGGGCGGAATACAGGCCGGTGATCATGTCGGTGCCCGCAGGACCCGACGTGCCGATGCACACACCGATGTTGCCCGGCGCCGCACGGGTATAACCTTCGGCCATGTGCGAGGCGCCCTCGACGTGGCGCGCCAGCACGTGGCTGATGCCGCCCGACTTCTTCATCGCCGAGTAGAACGGGTTGATGGCCGCGCCCGGCACGCCGAACGCGGTATCGATTCCTTCTTTTTCCAGCACGAGGACGGCTGCATCGACGGCTCTCATCTTGGGCATGGTTGTCTCCTTCCTGGGGGCTCTAACTGAATTCGGGGAAATGGCTGTCTGCTTTCATGCAGGGTTCGATGCACTTTAAGTCTGTGAAAAAGGTTTGATAAGATCAGCGCGAGTCGCTTTTTACCAAACAAAAAGTATCGAATGACGACGTGGCGCGACTGAGCGGCGAGTGCCCGTCCGGAGACGACCGATGGACCGTTTCAAGCAGATCGAAACCTTCGTGCGCGTGGCCGAGGCCGGCAGCCTGGCGGCGGCGGCGCTGGAGGAGGGCGTGTCGCCGGTGATTCTCGGGCGGCGCATAGACGCCCTGGAGAAGCGACTCGGCGTGAAGCTGATGTATCGCTCGACCCGTCGACTCGTGGTCAGCGAGGAAGGCGCCGCGTTTCTCGACCGCTGCCGGAATCTGCTGGCGGAATGGGATCAGGCGGAGAACGAACTTGCGGCGGGGCGGCGCGCGGTGGGCGGGCATCTGATCGTGTCCGCGCCGGCGGCGTTCGGGCGGATGCATGTCGCGCCGCACGCGCCGCGCTTCCTCGCCGACAAGCCCGAATTGCAGATGTCGTTCAATCTGACCGACCGCGTCGTGGATCTCGTGCGCGAGGGCTATGACCTGTCGATACGCATCGGCGGGGCCGTCGATCCGAACTTCGTCGCGGTGAAGCTGGCGGGCAACCGGCGCGTCGTGTGCGGGACGCCCGCGTACTTCAGGAAGCACGGCCGGCCGAAAACGCTTGAAGACCTGCCGAACCACAACTGCCTGGCGTTCAATCTGCAGGGCGGCCAGAACCGTGGCTGGTATTTCCGCCGCAACGGCAAGATCGTGACGGTGCGCGTGGCCGGCAATCTCGATTGCAACGACGGAGAACTGCTGCACCGCTGGGCATCGGAAGGGCTGGGGCTGGGCTGGCGATCGACGTGGGAAATCCAGCGGCAACTGGAAGCCGGCGAGCTCGAGACCGTGCTGGACGATTTCGAACTGCCTGACTACGACATCCTTGCGGTCTACCCGCAGCAGCGCTACGTGCCGGCGCGTGTACGCTACTTCATTGATTATCTTAAGGAAATCTTCGCCCAACCGGGTTACTGGAGCCGTCCGCCCAGCTTGCCGGGCAAGCCGGTCCGCTTGCCGGGCGAGCCGGTCCATGCGGCGGCTGCGACGGTCAAGGACCGCTAACTGCCTGAAATCACTGCCGATTTCGGCCTGAAAAAGGCTATGCAGCTTGCGAAAAGCGCCATTCCACGCTATAGTCTCGGGCTTCTCACTTGCCGCACCGGTCCGACGCCCGGGTGGCTTATATCCACAAGGAGTGAATATGCGTCATTACGAAATCGTCTTCATCGTGCATCCCGATCAAAGCGAGCAAGTGCCCGCCATGATCGAGCGCTACAAGAGCACGATCACGTCGCACGGTGGCCAGATCCACCGCATCGAGGACTGGGGCCGCCGTCAACTGGCCTACATGATCGAGAAACTCGCCAAGGCTCACTACGTCTGCATGAACATCGAGTGCGACCAGCCCACGCTGGAAGAGCTGGAACACGCATTCAAATTCAACGACGCCGTTCTGCGTCACCTCATCGTCAAGATGAAGAAGGCCGAAACCGGCCCGTCGCCGATGATGAAGGAAGTGCAGCGCGAAGAAGCCAAGAAGGCGGCCAGCCAGCCGTCCGAAGCGCAGGCTTAAGGCGAATCAGTTCGTCACAGCCACCAAGGTTCAAGTGAATCGGCTGCAACTGACAGCAAGCGTCGTGGAACGCGAACCGGTGCGGTACACGCCCGCCGGCATCCCGATCGCCAGCTGCACGTTGCAACACGCCGCAGAAGTCGTCGAAGCGGGCATCGCCCGGAAAATCGAACTGACACTGCAGGCGGTCGCCGCCGGAGAGGCGAGCGGCAGGCTGGAAAGCTGTCCGATGGGCGTCGAAACACGCTTCATCGGCTTCCTGGCCAAGAAGAGCCGTAACGCACGAACCCTGGTGTTTCACATCACAGAATTGCAGGACATTGGAAAGGACTAATCATGCCCCGCCCGACTGGTAAGAAATTCGACAAGCGTCGTCAGCAACAAAATCCGCTCTTCAAGCGCAAGAAGTTCTGCCGTTTCACGGCAGCCGGTGTCGAACAGATCGACTACAAGGACACGGAAACGCTGAAGGACTTCATCGGCGAAAACGGCAAGATCACGCCGGCTCGTCTGACCGGTACGAAGTCGCACTATCAGCGTCAGCTCGACACGGCCATCAAGCGCGCACGTTTCCTCGCGCTGCTGCCGTACACCGACCTGCACAAGGCCTAATCAGACGACGCAATAGGGAAAGCCAAAAATGCAAATCATTCTCTTGGAAAAGGTCGTCAATCTGGGCAACCTGGGCGACATCGTCAAGGTCAAGGACGGCTACGCACGTAACTTCCTGATCCCCGGCAAGAAGGCACGCCGCGCGACCAAGGACGCCATTGCTGAATTCGAAGTTCGCCGCGCCGAACTCGAAAAGAATGCCGCTGAAAAGCTGGCAGCAGCTCAGGCCCAAGGCGAAAAGCTCAGCGGTTTCACCGTTCAGATCTCGCAAAAGGCCGGCGTCGACGGCCGTCTGTTCGGTTCGGTCACGAACGCGGACATCGCCGAAGCGCTGAAGTCGCAAGGCTTCGCCGAAGTCGAAAAGGCGCAAGTGCGCCTGCCGCAAGGCCCGATCAAGCTGGTCGGCGACCATCCGGTTCAAGTGGCGCTGCACACGGACGTGCTGGTCGACGTCACGGTGTCGGTGCTCGGCGAGCACGCCTAAGTCTGACGCGAGGCGCCACGCCTCGCGAATCGGATCAGAAATGGCAGGAGCTGAATGGCTCCTGCCATTTTTTATTGTCCATGCCCGGCCATTGTCCGATAATTCCACCCCATGAACGCTCCGTCCAAAGACCCGCAACTCGACGCGCTGAAGGTCCCGCCGCATTCGATCGAAGCTGAACAATCGGTCATCGGCGGCCTGCTGCTGGACAATGCCGCGTGGGACCGCATCGCCGACGTGATGACGCAAAGCGATTTCTATCGCTATGACCATCGCATCATCTACGAACACATCGGCAAGCTGATCGCGGCGACGCGTCCCGCGGACGTCATCACCGTCCACGAAGCGCTGACGATGGCCGGCAAGGCCGACGAAGTGGGCGGGCTCGCGTACCTGAATGCGCTGGCGCAGAACACGCCGAGCGCGGCGAATATCCGGCGTTATGCCGAGATCGTGCGGGATCGCGCGGTGTTGCGCCGTCTGGTGTCGGTCGCGGACGAAATCTCCGCCGACGCGTTCAATCCGCAGGGCAAGGAAGTCCGCCAGATTCTCGACGAAGCCGAATCGCGCGTGTTCTCGATCGCCGAAGACGGCGCGCGCGGCACGCAGGGCTTTCTCGAGATCGGACCGCTGCTGACGCAAGTGGTGGAGCGCATCGACACGCTGTACCACACCGCCAATCCCAGCGACGTGACCGGCACGCCCACCGGCTTCGTCGATCTCGACCGCATGACCTCGGGCATGCACGGCGGCGAGCTGATCATCGTGGCGGGACGTCCGTCAATGGGCAAGACGGCGTTCTCGATGAACATCGGCGAATACGTGGCGGTGGAATATGGCCTGCCGGTCGCCGTGTTTTCGATGGAAATGCCCGGCACGCAGCTCACCATGCGTATGCTCGGCTCGGTGGGCCGGCTCGATCAACACCGCATGCGCACGGGCCGCCTCACCGACGAAGACTGGCCGAAGCTCACGCACGCCGTGCAGAAGATGAGCGAGGCGCAATTGTTCATCGACGAAACCGGCGGCCTCAACCCGATGGAACTGCGCTCGCGTGCGCGGCGTCTGTCGCGCCAGTGTGGCAAGCTGGGGCTCATCATCGTCGACTATTTGCAGCTGATGTCGGGCTCGGGCGGCGGCGAAAACCGCGCCACTGAAATCTCGGAAATATCGCGCTCGCTGAAGAGTCTCGCCAAGGAACTCGACGTGCCCGTGATCGCGTTGTCGCAGCTGAACCGCGGTCTGGAACAGCGTCCGAACAAGCGCCCGATCATGTCGGACCTGCGCGAATCTGGCGCAATCGAACAGGATGCGGACGTGATCCTGTTCATCTATCGCGACGAAGTCTATAACCCCGACAGTCCCGACAAGGGCACGGCGGAAATCATCATCGGCAAGCAGCGTAACGGTCCGATTGGACCAGTGCGCCTGACCTTCCACGGCCAGTTCACGAAATTTGACAATTTCGCGGGCTCGCAGACCTTCTACGGCAGCGAGTAAGACCACTGCCTCTCGGCATCGAATTAAAGCGGTCAAGTGCCGTGGCGCAAGCATTCTGCAAGGTGCGGAGCGTACACGAAGACATGACGACTGCTTTGCCGTCCCGGATGCGAGTCACGATTCGCGGCGCATGAGCGCGGGACGTCAGGGTGCGCGCACGGGTACAATATGTCAGTTTGATGTCTGTCTTTAAATTGACCCATTAATCGGGATCGGGATTTTCATGTTCGGTCGTTTCATGCCCACTGAGGGCAAATTCTTCGAAATCTTCAACGCGCATGCCAAGTGCATCGTAGAGGCCAGCCGCGAACTCGAGCTGCTGATCGACAACCTCGACGAAGCCGAGATGCACAAGCAGAAAGTGCAGGCGAACGAGAAGCGCGCCGACAAACTCACGCATGAAACCATCGACCTGCTGCACAAGACCTTCATCACGCCGCTCGACCGCGACGAGATCCACAAGCTGATCACGACGATGGACGACATCCTCGACCTGATGGAGGATGTCGCCACGGCCATTTCGCTGTATGACGTGCGTGCGGTGACCTCGGAGGCGAGCCAGCTCGCGCACATCAGCACGGCAACGTGCGAGCGCGTGCAGCAAGCGGTCGGGCTGCTGTCCGACATGAAGCGCGCGAGCGAAATCCTGAAGATCTGCGAGGAAATCGACCGGCTCGAGTCGGATGCGGACCGCGTGCTGCGCTCGGCGATGTCGAAACTGTTCCGCGAGGAAGACGACGTGAAGACGCTCATCAAGCTGAAGGCGATCTACGAGCTGCTCGAGACGATCACCGACAAGTGCGAAGACGTCGCGAACATCATCGAAGGCATCGTGCTGGAAAACGCCTGACCGGCGGCGCTTTGAACTCCAGTCACAACACCATTCACTGATGCATTCGATTCAACTCGCCATCTGGGCCGTCGCCTTGCTCGTCGTGGTCGCACTCGCGTTCGACTTCATGAACGGCTTCCACGACGCCGCCAATTCCATCGCCACGGTCGTCTCGACCGGCGTGCTCAAGCCGCAGCAAGCGGTCGCCTTCGCGGCGGCGTTCAACGTCATCGCGTATTTCATCTTTCATCTGAAGGTCGCCGCCACGGTCGGGAAGGGCACCATCGACCCCGAGATCGTCGATCACTACGTGATCTTCGGCGCGCTGGTCGGGGCGATCGGCTGGAACATCGTCACCTGGATCTACGGCATTCCGTCGAGTTCGTCGCATGCGCTGATCGGCGGGCTGGTCGGCGCGGCGCTCGCCAAGTCAGGCTGGGGCTCGCTCAACTGGGACGGCCTGCTGAAGACGGTCGCGTTCATCTTCATCTCGCCGCTGCTGGGCTTCGTGCTCGGCTCGTTCTTCATGCTGCTGGTGTCGTGGCTGTATTTCCGCACGCCGCCCTCGAAGGTCGACCGGCGCTTCCGCCGCATGCAGCTGGTTTCGGCGGGCTTGTACTCGCTGGGACACGGCGGCAATGATGCGCAGAAGACCATCGGCATCATCTGGATGCTGCTGATCGCCACCGGCTACGCGTCCGCCACCGCCGATGCGCCGCCGATCTGGGTCATCGGCCTGTGCTATCTCTCGATGGGCTTGGGCACGCTGTTCGGCGGCTGGCGCATCGTGCGGACGATGGGTCAGAAGATCACCAAGCTCAAGCCGGTCGGCGGTTTCTGCGCGGAGACGGGCGGGGCGATCACGCTGTTTCTCGCGTCGTTCCTCGGCATTCCGGTGTCCACCACGCACACGATCACCGGCGCCATTGTCGGCGTGGGCGCGACGCAGAAGTTCAGCGCGGTGCGCTGGGGCGTCGCGGGCAACATCGTGTGGGCGTGGATTCTGACCATTCCGGCCTCCGCTCTGCTTGCCGCAGCGGGCTGGTGGCTCGGACATCGCTTCCTGTAAGTGTCATGAGCGCGTCCGCCCCGCGTGACGGCGAGGCAGAGCCGCTTCAGATGATCGGCGACGACACCCCGTCCATCGGAATCAGCGCGCCCGATACGTAACTCGCCCGGCGGCTCGCCAGGAAGAGCGCGACGTCGGCGATTTCCTCCGGCTTCGCATAGCGGCCGAACGGCACCTTGGCCTGACTGTCGGCGAGCACCTGATCGCGCGTCACACCTTGACGCTTCGCTTCGAGATCGAGCGCTTCCTCGACGCGTTCGGTGAGCGTCGAGCCCGGATTGATCGCATTGATGCGGATGCCGAGCTTTGCATAGTGATGCGCCAGCCCCACGGTATTGAGCATCAGCGCGGCATTGGCGGCGCCGCCCGCGATGTGGATGTCGCTGGCCATCTTCCCGCCCATCCCGATGATGTTGACGATGGCGCCCGGTTCCGCCTGCGGATCGGCGCGCAGGCGTTCGGCCATGCGCTTGAGCACCACTTGCTGCGGATACACGTAGGAGAAGTACTTGGCGTCCATCGCGGCCTTATACGCGGCGGCGTCGAGCGTGTCGGGATCGTAGCGTTTTGCGGCGCCCGCGCTGTTGATCAGGATGTCGATCGGGCCGAGCGCCGCACTCGCTTCCTCGACGACGTCGTCAGCGCTGTGCGCCTCGTGCAGGTCGGCACGCGCCAGATGCACGTGATAGCCGCTGCTCGCGAGCTGCTCGCGGGCGCGGGCGAGATTGGCGGCATCGCGCGAGACGATGGCCACTTTCGCGCCTTCCGCGGCGAACGCCTTGGCGCAGGCGAAACCGATACCCTTGCTGCCGCCCGTGATCAGCACGACCTTGCCCGCCAGTCCCAAGTCCATGGTGTTGCGCTCCGTGGTGAAGTCGATCGGAACACGATAGCAGACGCGCGCGGCGGGCGTCAGTTCGTTCCGGTGGCGAAGCGGGCGATGGGGTCGTCGTTCGGTGCGGGACGTGGCGCGGCAAGCGAGCCAGTCGAAGCGCGCATCACGCGCACGGGTGGATCGGCGGGCGAGGCGTTGTCGTAGGCCTGTTGCCGCGCGGCGCGCGAGCTGGGCGGCGGCGGCTCGAAGGCGTCGGCGGCGGCCTGGATCGGATCCGGCGCGGCGTTGATCGCGGCCGTGGCGGCAGCGGGCGCGATCGCGCCGGCCGCTTGCGATTGCCGCTGCGCCGCGCTCAGCGACGAAGGCGGCGGTTCGAAGGCGTCGGCGCTCGCGGTCACCGGGGCCACTGGAGCCACTGGAGTCACTGGAGTCACTGGAGCCGGCGCGGTCTGGCGCGCGTAGGTCGGCGCAGGCTGCGCGGCTGGCGCGGCGGCTTGAACCGCAGGCGACGCAGCGGGTGCAGCAGGTGCAGGCGATGCCAGGTAAGTCGGGCCATCGAACGGCGTCGGTGCGGCCTTGGGCGCCGCGACGCGGCGTATGCCGTCGAAACGCTTGGCCCAGTACGGGTTGGTGAGGTAATCGAGACGCACCGTGCCGCCCGTCGATGGCGCGTTCACGAAGCGCAGCTTGCCGACATAGATGCCGACGTGCGAATGCGCCCGCCCGGTCGTGTTGAAGAAGATGAGGTCGCCGGCGGCGATTTCGTCCGGTTCGACCGATTCGCCGCGCGAACTCATCTCGCCAGTGGTGCGCGGCAGATCGACGGACGCCGCGCGCCCGACGACATAGCGCACGAGGCCGCTGCAATCGAAGCCTGCGTCGGGCGTGTTGCCGCCCCAGCGATACGGCACGCCGACGAGCGACATCGCCTGAATGGAGATTTCCTCGCGTCCGATGCTGTGATCGACGAACGTCGGGAAGCCGGGCGGCGGCTTGAAGGTGCGGGTGGCGGCGGTGCTGGACGCGGGCTTGCGCGTGGCCTGCTGCGGCGCGGAACCACACGCGGCGAGCAGCACGGACACGAGTAGCGGCAACCAGATTCGACGCATTGCAGAAGGCGAGCGCAGGCTCGCCAGTAAGGGCAGTGTGCCGATACTAGCCCGTCGCACGGGCGTGCGGCAAGCGCTGTTGAAGTTTTACATGAAGATTCGGCTGTAAGTGTTGCCCATGCGGAACGGCGGAATGAGTGGAACCACCATGAAAAACGGCCCGGCGGATCGCTCCGCCGGGCCGTGCATGGCAGCCGTAAAGCCGCTTACAGAATGTCCGACGCGTAATCCGCGAGTCGCGAGCGTTCGCCGCGCGCCAGCGTCACGTGCCCGCTGTGCGTCCAGCCCTTGAAGCGGTCGACGACATACGTGAGCCCCGAACTGCCTTCCGTCAGATAAGGCGTGTCGATCTGCGCGATATTGCCGAGGCACACGATCTTCGTGCCCGGGCCCGCACGCGTGACGAGCGTCTTCATCTGCTTGGGCGTCAGGTTCTGCGCTTCGTCGATGATCACGTACTTGTCGACGAACGTCCGGCCGCGCATGAAGTTCATGCTCTTCACCTTCAGACGCGAGCGGATCAGCTCCTGCGTCGCGGCGCGGCCCCATTCACCGGCGGCGTCGTCGGTCTTCTGGAGCACTTCGAGGTTGTCGTCGAAGGCGCCCATCCACGGCTGCATCTTCTCTTCCTCGGTGCCCGGCAGGAAGCCGATGTCCTCGCCCACCGGCACGGTCGCGCGCGTCACGATGATCTCGTTGTAGCGCTTGTCGTCGAGCACCTGTGCCAAGCCGGCGGCGAGCGCCATCAGCGTCTTGCCGGTACCGGCCTGACCGAGCAGCGTGACGAAGTCGACTTCGGGGTTCATCAGCAGGTTGAGGGCGAAGTTCTGCTCGCGATTGCGCGCGGTGATGCCCCACACATTGTTCTTGTGATGGCCGTAGTCACGCAGCGTCTGCAGCAGCGCCGTCTTGCCGTTGAGTTCGCGCACCACGGCGTGGAACGACGGCTCGCCGTTCTGCGGTTCGAGATAGACGAACTCGTTGACGAGCATCGACGGACACAGCGGACCGGTCACGCGGTAATACGTGGTGCCGGTCTTGGTGTCCTGCCAGCTTTCCATGCCCTTGGCATGCCGCGTCCAGAAGTCCTGCGGCAGCGCGCGCACGCCGGAGTAGAGCAGGTCCTTGTCTTCCAGGACCTGATCGTTGAAGTAGTCTTCGGCGGGCAGCCCGAGCGCGTGCGCCTTGATGCGCATGTTGATGTCTTTCGACACCAGCACGACCTGGCTTTCCGGGCGCTCCTTCTGCAATGCGCGCACGACGCCGAGGATCTGGTTGTCGGCCTTGCCGACCGGCAGGCCCTCAACCGGCTCGATGTCGGTGAGCGTCGTCTGGAAGTAGAGGCGGCCGAGCGCGTCGCGGTTGCCCTGCGCGGCGAGCGGAATGCCTTCCGTCATCTTGCCTGCATGAGCGACGAGCGCGTCCAGCGTGCGGCTCACCTGACGCGCATTGCGCGCCACTTCGGACATGCCCTTCTTGTGGTTGTCGAGCTCTTCGAGCGTCATCATCGGCAGATAGACGTCGTGTTCCTCGAAGCGGAACAGCGAGCTCGGATCGTGCATCAGCACGTTGGTGTCGAGCACGAACAGCTTGCGCAATTCGGCTTCGGCGGCGGCGCCCTTGCGGCGTTTGCCGGACGCGCGCGTGTCCTTCGCGTTCGACGGGGCAACCGCGACAGGCGCATCGGCCTGCTCGACGCGCTCGGAGCGTACTTCGGTTTCGTCCTGCTTCGAGCGGACGGCGGGCGCCGGCTGCAACAGCGCCGCGGTCTGCCGCGATTTGCGGCCGCGTGTGGGAATGGTGCCGGGCGCGGGCGGCGGCACGGCCGCATCCACCTGCGCTTCGGCGGGAACCTGGGTCAGCACTTCGCTGGCGATGGCGCGCAGCGTGTGCGCCGCGTTCGCGGGACGTTCGGCGGTGGCCGTGGCGGCGCCGCCATGGACTTCGTCGTCGCTCGCCGCAGCGGGCTTCTTCGACGATTTCGAAGGCCGGGCTTTGGCCTTGTACTCGTCGGACGGAAGGAGATGGCCGAGCTTGGCCGGGGCGGTAGGCAAAGGCATGGTGTTCCCTCGAAAGGAATCGGGTCGTGTATCGTGCGCCGCCTGTCGCATCCTGCTCGTCCGCCCTCGCAGCGAGACGCGTGCCGCAGTTTGCGCCCGGCGGCGCGCTTCAATGTCGAAAACGCCGGTTCGCCTAGGTGTCGATCTGCTCCTCGGGATTGCGTCAGTGGATCATTGCGCGGTGCGTGGCTCCGCGCGATGCCCAATAAAAAAGCCGCCGTTCCGACTACCGGAACCAGCGGCTGACTTCTCTTTCAGAGCGCCTGCGCCGACCCGCTGCCTCACCGCCCGGATAACCCGGATCCATGCCGACCGCGCCGCAGGGCGCACGACGGCTCGTGCCGGGAAGGAGGAAAGTGAAGGGACAGGCGCTCATTGCGAACCAATATATCGTGCCTCAAATGGCTTGTACAGCCTCCACGATGGCCTCGACGTGCCCAGGCACGCGCACGCCGCGGAACTCCTGCCGCAACACGCCCTGGGCGTCGATCAGGAAGGTCGAGCGCTCGATGCCGCGCACTTCCTTGCCGTACATCTTCTTCATCTTGACGACATCGAACTGTGCGCAGATGGCTTCGTCGCTGTCCGACACCAGCGTGTAGGGCAGTTCCAGCTTGGCCTTGAAGTTGTCGTGCGACTTCACGCTGTCGCGCGAGATGCCGACCACTTCCGCGCCGGCCTTCCGGAACAGCTCGTAGTGGTCGCGGAACTGCAGGCTTTCGGTCGTGCAACCCGGCGTGTTGTCCTTCGGATAGAAAAACAGCACGACCTTCTTGCCGCGCAGGGAGGAGAGGGTGAACTCGCCACCAGTTGCGGGTGCGGTGAAATCGGGAACGGGCTGGTCGACAGCGACTGACACGAAGGCTTCTCCGTTGTTGTGGGTTGTTGGTGAGGGAGACGATCCGCACGCGCGCTGCCCGAACGAGACTCAGGCCCGGATTCAGCCCGGCTGGACGATCAGTTCGCCCGCGCGGCCCGGAATCTCGCCCCACGTGACAGGGTACGTGGGCAGCGTCGCGCGGTCCAGCGCCGCATGATAATCGCCCATCGTGGCGAAGACGTGTCCCTGCGCGCGCCAGCCGGCCAGCAGTTGCCCGAACACGGGCGCGAGCTTCTGGCCTTCGAGCTCCGCGTGCAGCGTGAACACCTGGTCGTGCGGGTTGTTCTCGGTGTGCTTCAGCAGATGCGCGGCGACGTTGCTTTCGTCGACACCCGCCACGCCGAGCACTTCGTCGAGCGTCGGCAGGGTGGTGGGCATCTGCACGTGGTTCAGCGTGCGGCCGTCGAGCACGGGAATGTAGGGCGTGTGGCCGCGGCCGTCGGAGGCGTAGCGCATGCCCCACGCGTCGATCTGCTCGAACGCGTGGCCGTTCATCTGCCAGCCGGCCGCGCCGTGCGTGACGGGCGGCGCGCCGAAGATCTCGATGAAGCGCGCATGGCTCTGCTGCATCTGCGCCACGGTCCAGTCGCGGTCACGCGCGCGCACGTTGTCCTGCCAGTACACGTGGTCCCACGTATGGATGCCGCATTCGAAGCCGGCTTCGTGGATGGCGCGCATCTCCGACACGGCTTCGCGGCCGATGTCCGGTCCCGGCAGCAGCACGCCGTACATCAGCGTCTTGAGCCCGTAGTGTTCCACCACCGAAGTCCGCGACACCTTCTTCAGGAAGCCCGGCCGGAACACGCGGCGCAAGGCCCAGCCGGTATGGTCCGGACCGAGGCTGAACAGGAAAGTGGCGCGCGCGGCGTACTGGTCGAGCAGACGCCCGAGATTGGGCACGCCTTCGCGCGTGCCGCGCAGGGTATCGACGTCGATCTTGAGGACAATGCGTGCCACGCGGCGTCCTCGCGCTTACGCCTGCTCGACGAGCTTGCGGGCTTCGCCCACGTGCCCGCGATACGCTTCGAAGATCTTGCGCAGCGCGTCGTCCATGCTGGCCTGCGGGGCCCAGCCGAGTTCCTGCATCGTGTTGTCGATCTTCGGCACGCGGTTCTGCACGTCCTGATAGCCCTCGCCGTAGTACGCGCCCGACGAGGTCTCGACGAGCTGTACTTTCTTCGCCGTGTCCGCGTACTCGGCATATTCGTTGGCGAGCGCCAGCATCTTGCCCGCCAGCTCGCGCACCGAGAAGTTGTTCTTCGGGTTGCCGATGTTATAGATCTTGCCGCTGGCCACGCCGCCCTTGTTCTCGATGATCTTCATCAGCGCGCCGATGCCGTCGTCGATGTCGGTGAACGCGCGCTTCTGCGCGCCGCCGTCGACGAGGCTGATGTTCTCGCCGCGCACGATATGGCCGAGGAACTGCGTCACCACGCGCGACGACCCTTCCTTCGGCGTGTAGATGGAGTCGAGGCCCGGGCCGATCCAGTTGAACGGACGGAACAGCGTGAAGTTCAGGCCTTCCATGCCGTAGCCCCAGATCACGCGGTCCATCAGCTGCTTGGAGCACGCGTAGATCCAGCGCGGCTTGTTGATCGGGCCGTAGGAGAGCTGCGAGTTCTCCGGGTCGAACTGCTCGTCGGTGCACATGCCGTACACCTCGGACGTCGACGGAAACACCAGGTGCTTGCCGTACTTCACGGCCGATCGCACGATGGGCAGGTTCGCCTCGAAGTCGAGTTCGAACACGCGCAGCGGCTGCTTCACGTAGGTGGCGGGCGTGGCGATGGCGACCAGCGGCAGGATCACGTCGCACTTCTTGACGTGATACTCGACCCATTCCTTGTTGATCGTGATGTCGCCTTCGAAGAAGTGCATCCGTTCGTGATTCGCGAGGTCGCCCAGACGATCGGTTTGCATGTCCATCCCGAAGACTTCCCAGTCGGTGGTCTCGAGGATGCGCTTGGACAGGTGGTGGCCGATGAAGCCGTTGACACCCAGGATCAGAACTTTTTTCATGAATGACGAGAGGATTGAGTGAGGCGGCCGAAAGCGGTGGCGAATTCGGCAGGGCTGATGACGCGCTCGTCGCCCACGGGTTGACCGTCGGCGGACAGCGGCCGATGGCGCAATTCGTGGAGGGCGATGACGCGGCCATCGCCGCACACGCCGAACAGCGCATTATCCGTCACGGCAAGGCCCGGGGGCAAACCGCGCAGCTCACCGAGCCTTTCCGGCGTGACGCCCGGTGCGCCGGTTTCCGGCACGAGCCGCGCCCGCGCGACGATGAAGCGGTCAGCGCCGAGATCCGTGAACGCGCCCGGATAAGGCGGCGCCACGGCGCGAACCAGGTTGTAGACGCGCGTGGCCGGCTGGGTCCAGTCGATGCGTCCGTCTTCCGGCTTGCGCCCGCCGTAGTAGCTGCCGGCGGCGAGATCGTTCGGCAGGCGTGGGGCGTCTCCGGCCAGCAGCGCGGGCAGCACGCGCCAGAGCGTCTGCTCGGCGGCGACCACGGTCTTGTCGAAGACCTGCGCGGCGGTATCGTCGGGCAGGATGGGCACCGGCGTCTGCGCGAGGATCGCGCCGGCGTCGGGCTTCGCGGCCATTTCATGCAGTGTCGCGCCGGATTCGGTCTCTCCGTTGAGCACCGCCCAATTGGTGGGCACGCGGCCGCGGTACTTCGGCAGCAGCGAGCCGTGCATGTTGTACGCGCCGCGACGCGCCAGCGACAGCAGCGCCACCGGCAGCATGTGGCGGTAGTAGAACGAGAAGATGAAGTCAGGTGCGAGGCGTTCGACCGCCTCGTGAAGCTCGGGCGACTTCGGATCCGCCGGCATGAGCGTGGCGATGCCATGCTCCGCCGCCACCTGCGCGACGCTCCCGAACCAGATGTTCTCGCTCGCGCTGTCCTCGTGCGTGACCACCAGCGCGACCTCCACGCCGCGCGCGAGCAGCACCTGCAGGCAACGCACGCCGACGTCGTGATAGGCGAAGACGACTGCGCGCGGCTTCATGCGCCGTCTTCCTCGCGCGTGACCACGGCGACCTGCTGCACGGCGTCCTGCAGCGGCCGGGTGGCGGTGGGCAGGCCGTCGCGTTCCTCGAGGATGGTCTGCACCAGATAGCGGGGCCGCGCGCGCACTTGCTGGTAGATCCGGCCGATGTATTCGCCCAGCAGCCCGAGCGCGAAGATGATCACGCCGAGCATGAAGAAGGTGATGGCGAACAGGGTGAACACACCCTGGACTTCCGCGCCGAACATGAAGCGGCGGATCAGGAGCAGCAGGAACAGGCCCGCGGAACCCACCGAAAGAATCACGCCGATGAACGACAGCCATTGCAGCGGCACCACCGAGAAGCCGGTGACCAGGTCGAAGTTCAGGCGGATGAGGCTGTAGAGCGAATACTTGGATTCGCCGGCGAAGCGCTCCTCGTGGGCCACGTCCACTTCGATGGGGTTCTGCGCGAAGGTGTAGGCGAGGGCCGGAATGAAGGTATTGATTTCGCCGCAGCGGTTGATCGTGTCGATGATATGGCGGCTGTAGGCGCGCAGCATGCAGCCCTGGTCCGTCATGCGGATCTTGGTGATGCGCTCGCGCAGCCGGTTCATTGCGCGCGACGCCTTCTTGCGCCACAGGCTGTCCTGGCGCTGCTGGCGGATCGTGCCGACGTAGTCATAACCCTCGTGCATCTTCGCGACCAGCTTGCCGATTTCCTCGGGCGGGTTCTGCAGGTCGGCGTCGAGCGTGACGACGATCTCGCCGCGCGACTGCTCGAAGCCCGCGAGGATCGCCATGTGCTGGCCGTAGTTGCCGTTCAGCAGGATGACGCGCGTGGTGTCGGGGCGTGCGTGGAACTGCTTCGCCAGCAGCGCGGCCGACTTGTCGCGGCTGCCGTCGTTGATGAAGATCACCTCGTACGACGTGCCGAGCGCGTCGAGCGCCGGATACAGGCGCTGGAACAGGGCGGCGAGGCCGGCTTCCTCGTTGTAGACGGGGATGATCACCGAAAGCTCGGGGGAAGTCGCCGGAAAATCGAAATGACTCATGTTGCGCTGGTTGTCCCTGGGTTGCCCGTTATTCGGATGCATGTCTTGAGCGTTTCTCTAGGCGTGTTCATCGTCCGAACTGCTCGCAGATCGCATCGATGGACTTCACGACATGATCCACGTCGGCGGTCTCCATCAGCGTGAAGAGCGGCAGCGTGAGCGTGGCCGCGCCGAGCTTCTCGGCATGCGGGAACATGCCTTCGTGGAAACCGCGCGCGCGATACAGCGTGAACAGATGCAGCGCCGGATAGTGCACGCCCGTGCCGACGCCGCGTTCCTTCATCTCCTGCATGAACTCGGCGCGCGTGAGCGTGAGCCGCTCCAGAGGCAGCGCGATCTGGAACATGTGCCAGTTGGCGTCGCTGAAGTTGCGCGGCGGCAGGCCCGTGCCGAGGCGCACGGCTGCGCCGCCTTCGAACGCGTCGAAGTACGCGCGCGCCAGCTGGCGGCGTTTTTCCGTGAAGCGGTCGATCTGGCGCAACTGGCCCAGCCCGACGCGCGCCGCGACGTCGGTCAGGTTGTACTTGCCGCCGAGCACGTCGCAGTCCATGCCGTCGAAACCGGTGCGCGTGATGCCTTGCAGGCGGTACTTGCGCGCGAGTTCCGCCTCGTCCTCGTTGTTGAGCACGAGCGCGCCGCCTTCGATCGACGTCAGGTTCTTGTTCGCGTGGAAGCTGAACGAAACCAGGTCGCCGATGGCGCCGATGCGCTTGCCGTTCCAGCTCGACCCGAAGGCCTGCGCCGCGTCCTCGATCACGCGCAGCCCGTGCGCCCGTGCAATCTCATAGAGCCGGTCCATGTCCACCGGCAGCCCCGCCAGATACACCGGCATGATGGCTTTCGTGCGCGGCGTGATGGCGGCTTCGAGCAGGTTCAGGTCGAGATTGCGCGTGACCGGATCGATGTCGACGAACACCGGCGTCGCGCCCACTTCGAGGATCACGTTCGCCGTGGACACCCAGGTCATCGGCGTGGTGATGACTTCGTCGCCCGCGCCGACGCCCGCGATGCGCAGGCCGATTTCCATCGTGCAGGTGCCGGAGTTGAACACCCGCACCGGCCGGCCGCCGCAATACGCCGACAGCTCCGCTTCGAACTGCTGGTTCTGCGGGCCGGTGGTGATCCAGCCCGAACGCAGCACGTCGACCACGCCCTGGATGGTTTCTTCGTCGATGTCGGGCTTCACGAAAGGCAGGAACGGCCGCGAGGTTTGAGTCATGGGCTATGCGTTGTAATTGATGATTGATCCGGACAGGGCCGCCGCGGGTCGGGACGCGAGGCGGGCTGCGCTTCAGCCGCGCGCGAGCACCACCACGCCGACCAGGATGATGCCGATGCCGATGAGCCGCTGCATCGACATCACTTCGCCGAACAGGTACCACGCCGCGAACGCGTTGACGACGTAGCCGAGCGAGAGCATCGGATAGGCGATCGACACGTCCACGCGCGACAGCCCGACGATCCACACGACCACGCTCAGCACGTAACAGCTCAACCCGCCGATGATGGGCAGCTGCGTGGCGATCTTCATCCCGACCGGCACGATATTGGCAGGCGTGAAGTCGAAATGGCCCACCGCGTTCACGCCGGCTTTGAGCAGCAACTGGGCGCATGCGTTCAACGATACGCCGATGATGATGCAAATGAAGGAAATCAGGTTCATCGTGAAAGGTCGGGTGCGGGACAAGGATACCCGGTTCGCCACCAAATGCCGCACGGCCGTGCGCTTCAAATGCGCGGCCGAAAGGCATTCGAAGGCTCAGGGCTGCGGTTTCTCGACGATCACGCGACGCTCGTCGCGCGCGATCACCTGCATGGGCACGTGACGTTTTTCAAGCTCGTCGTAACGGTAGGGCGGCATCAGCGCGAGCGCCGCGTGCTCCGAATCCCAGATTCGGACCCACTCGTCGATGCTCGGCACCCATTTCTGCGGCTCGGCATGCACGCCGAAGGTCAGCTCGTCCGCTTCGCCGACCATGATCATCGTGTGGCCGAGGTAGAAGGGCATCGTGTGATCGAGCTTGGCGATCGAATAGAAGGGCGTGTCGGCGGGCAGTTTCGCCATCGCGGCCTTGACGGCCGGCACGAGCTGCACGCCCGAACTCTGCGTGCCGAAGACATCGTGGCCGCAGCCGGCGATGGTGCCCAGCAGCAGCCACGCGGCCCCCAGTCCGGTGGCGCCCGCCAGGACGCTGCGGCGGTTCAGCCACAGCGCGACCAGCGTCGCGACGAACGCCACGGCAAGCCCGGCCCACACCCACAGCTGGAAGACGCGATAGAGCGCGTTCGGCGTGTTGGCGCTGCCGGCCCGGCCGATGAAGATCGCCCCGAGCGCCGCCGCGACCAGGAACACCGCATAGCCGATCAGATGCATGCGATAGCGCTGCGGCGTCAGCGACGGCAGATAGAGCCCGATCACGAGCGCCAGCGCCGGCGCGACGGGCAGTACGTAGGAGATGAGCTTCGAGTGCGACGCGCTGAAGAACAGGAAAATGAACGCCGACCAGATCAGCAGCAAGGTGACGGGCGCGAAGCCGTTTGGCTGGCGCGGCGTGCGGATGCCGTGCCACACGCTCTGCGCGGCCACCGACAGCCACGGCAGGAAGCCGACCAGCAGCACGGGCACGAAGTAGTAGAACGCGCCCGGGCGATTCTGCTCGGGCGTCAGATATCTCTGAAATTGCTGGACGATGAAGAAGAAGTTGAAGAATTCGGGATTCTTCATCTGCACGAGCACGAACCACGGCGCGGTGATGACCAGGAACACGATCAGTCCGCTGCCGATATAGAGCCGCTTCCACAGCGCCCAGTCGCGTGCGACGAGCGAATAGAGGATCAGCACGGCGCCCGGCAGGATCAGCCCGACCAGGCCTTTCGACAGCACCGCCGCGGCCATGCCGCCCCAGCACAGCCACATCCAGCCGCGCACGGCGCGCGCCGGCAGCCCAGGACGCTGCGCCAGCAGCAGCGCGCACAGCGTGACCTGCATCCAGAACGACAGGGCCATGTCGAGCGTGTTGAAGTGGCCCATCAGGTTCCAGTAGGGGCAGGTCGCGAGCACGACGGCGGCGGCGAAGCCCGTCATCGCGTTGAACACGCGCGTGCCGGTATAGCCGACCAGCAGCACGCCGGCGAAGCCCGTGAGCGCCGTGTAAAGCCGAGCTTGCCATTCGCCGATGCCGAACCACGCGAAGCTCAGCGCGTTTGCCCAGGTTTGCAGGGGCGGTTTCTCGAAATACTTGTAGCCGTTGTAGCGCGGCGTGATCCAGTCGCCGGTCACGAACATCTCGCGCGCCATTTCGGCGTAGCGGCCTTCGTCGCTCGGCACCAGGTGGCGATAGCCCAGCGGCCCGAACCAGACGAGCGCGAGCGCCAGGACCAGGAGGATGAGCGCGAGACGGGTGAGCGGTAGCCGCGAAGGCGTATCGTTCATGAAGTCGACCTGTCCGATGCCGCGATGCGCGGCGCTAGTGGAACGAAAGGGGCGGCAACGCCCGGCGGTTCGGGGTATTCGCGGCGCCGGGCGCGTCTGCGTTGCCGCCGCGACGGTCCGGCGTCCTGCGGTCCGTTGCCATGAATGCCGGGCGGGAGTTTAGCAGTACGCCACGGCGCACCCTGCTGGAGCGTGCTCGCCTGCACCGCAGCCTGCACCGAATTCAGGCGCGCGGCCGGAGTCTGCCAGCCGTTCCTTAACGGTTCCTTAGCGCACTTCTGGCGTTTGCCTCCGGATCGATCAGCGCTCGATCAGCAAGGCCGCCGCCACGCGCCGGCCTTCGGACATGAGGATGTTGTAGGTCCGGCAGGCGGCGCCGAAGTCCATCGTTTCGACGCCGATGCGATGCTGCGCCAGGCTCGCCGTGAGGCGCGGATGCGGAAAGCGCAGGCGCGTGCCGCTGCCGAAGATGACCACCTCGGGCGCGGCGTCGATCAGCGCCTGGAAGTGCTCGGGGGCCAGCGCGTCGAACGACGCAACCGGCCATGCGGTCACCGGCGTTTCGGGCATCACGATCACGCTGCCTTCGTGCCGTTCGAGGTTGATCGCGACGAAACCGTCTCCGTAGCTCGTGATGGTATTGAGTGCGCTGGTGGAATCCTGGTGAAGTTTCAAAACAGTGATCCGGCAGGGAAGGGATGAAGGGCCCGGCAGGTGTTACGCGACGTGCAGGCGTGCGGACGCGCCGGCCAGGTCACTCGCGCCCGCCCGCAGGGCGCGGCGGCGCGACTTTGGTGCATTGCGCAACGGAGCCATAATCAGTAAATTATAACTTTCCGGCTGCCGGGCCCGCTCGCGCCGCCCGTTGCGCTCGCTGCCGCCACAAGCCGCCATCGCGCGCAATCGCCGCCTCCGGCTTAGTCTCCGGTCCGCAACGCTCAAGCCTACCCGGCGCTGCGTCTAGAATATGTCGTCCGGCGCCCGGGCGGCTTGCCCGAAACTCATCAGCCCAGGTTGAAGTCGCTTTCGAAGCCCAGGCTCCCCATCCCGGTCTGCCACGCTCGTCCGCACGCTGTCCGCGCGCGAGGCTGGACGCACGGATGACCGGGCCGGAATCGCGCAACCTTTGGCGTGCAACACCGCGTGTAACACCCGCGTGCAAAACCGGCGAGTACGACGCCCAAGCCGCACCGAACCAGACAACGTCCGTCCACACATCCAGACCAGAGCGCCCGCCGTGAAACCGATTCTGAAATCCAACAAGCTGCAAAACGTCTGCTACGACATTCGCGGACCCGTGCTCGAGCACGCGAAGCGCCTCGAGGAAGAAGGCCACCGCATCATCAAGCTCAATATCGGCAATCTGGCCCCGTTCGGTTTCGAGGCGCCCGATGAAATCATCCAGGACATGATCCGCAACCTGCCGGGTTCGTCGGGTTACTCGGATTCGAAAGGCGTGTTCGCCGCGCGCAAGGCGATCATGCATTACACGCAGCAGAAGGGCGTGGAAGGGGTGGGACTGGACGACATCTACATCGGCAACGGCGCGTCCGAGCTGATCGTCATGGCCATGCAGGCGCTCCTCAACGACGGCGACGAAGTCCTGCTGCCCGCCCCCGACTATCCGCTGTGGACGGCGGCCGTGAGTCTCTCGGCCGGCACGCCGCGCCACTACCTGTGCGACGAAGGCAACGGCTGGATGCCCGACCTCGACGACATCCGCGCGAAGATCACGCCGAACACCAAGGCGCTCGTCGTCATCAACCCGAACAACCCCACCGGCGCGCTGTACTCGGATCAGCTGCTGCTGGACCTGATTGCGATCGCGCGCGAGCACGGCCTCATCATTTTCGCCGACGAGGTCTACGACAAGATCATCTACGACGGCCTCACGCACACGTCGATGGCCGCGCTCTCCGAAGACGTCATCACGGTGACCTTCAACAGCCTGTCGAAGAGCTATCGCTCGTGCGGCTACCGCGCGGGCTGGATGGCCATTTCCGGGCTGATCGAAGAGAACCGCCGCCGCGCGAAGGACTATCTCGAAGGGCTGGGCATTCTGGCGTCGATGCGCCTGTGCCCGAACGTCCCGGGCCAGTATGCGATCCAGACGGCGCTCGGCGGCTACCAGAGCATCAACGACCTGATCCTGCCGGGCGGACGCCTCTACAAGCAGCGCGAGCTCGCCTACGACATGCTCACCGCCATTCCGGGCGTGACCTGCGTGAAACCGCAGGCGGCGCTCTACATGTTCCCGCGCCTCGATCCGAAGATGTACCCGATCCAGGACGACCAGCAGTTCATCACGGATCTCCTGCTGGAGGAGCGCGTGCTGCTGGTGCAGGGCACGGGCTTCAACTGGCCGACGCCGGATCACTTCCGCGTGGTTTTCCTGCCGAATGTCGACGACCTCGCCGACTCCGTGAATCGCATCGCACGATTCCTCGACGGTTATCGCAAACGCCACTCCGCTTAATTTCCCTTTTAAAGAAGCACGCTGCATGGAACCGATCAAAGTAGGACTTTTGGGCTTCGGCACGGTCGGCAGCGGCACCTTCACGGTGCTGCGCCGCAACCAGGAAGAAATCAAACGCCGGGCGGGTCGCGGCATCGAAATCTCGCGCATCGCCGTGCGCACGCCGTCCAAGGCAGAAGCGGCCACGGCGCAGGGCATCCCGGTGACGGACGACTTCAACGCGGTGGTGGACGACCCGTCCATCGCGATCGTCTGCGAAATGATCGGCGGCACGGGCTTCGCGCGCGAACTCGTGCTGCGCGCCATCGCCAACGGCAAGCACGTGGTCACCGCCAACAAGGCGCTGCTCGCGGTGCACGGCACGGAAATCTTCGAAGCCGCGCGCGCCAAGGGCGTCATGGTCGCGTTCGAAGCCGCGGTGGCCGGCGGCATTCCGATCATCAAGGCGCTGCGCGAAGGCCTGACGGCGAACCGCATCGCGTACATCGCCGGCATCATCAACGGCACCACGAACTACATCCTCTCCGAAATGCGCGATCGCGGGCTCGACTTCGCCACCGCGCTCAAGGCCGCGCAGGAACTCGGCTACGCGGAAGCGGACCCGACCTTCGACATCGAAGGCGTCGACGCCGCGCACAAGGTCACGATCATGAGCGCCATCGCGTTCGGCGTGCCGGTGCAGTTCGAGCGGGCCTACGTGGAAGGCATCAGCAAGCTTGCCGCCATCGACATCCGCTATGCCGAAGACCTCGGCTACCGCATCAAGCTGCTGGGCATCGCGCGGCGCACGGAGCAGGGCATCGAGCTGCGCACGCATCCCACGCTGATCCCGGCGAAGCGCCTGCTGGCGAACGTCGAGGGCGCGATGAACGCGGTCGTCGTGCATGGCGACGCGGTCGGCACCACGCTGTACTACGGCAAGGGCGCGGGCGCGGAGCCGACGGCATCGGCGGTGGTCGCGGATCTCGTCGACGTGACGCGCCTGCATACGGCGGATCCGGAGCATCGCGTGCCGCACCTGGCGTTCCAGCCGGACAGCCTGTCGAACACGCCCATCCTGCCGATCGACGACGTGACGAGCGGCTACTACCTGCGCCTGCGCGTCGCCGACGTGACCGGCGTGCTCGCCAACATCACGCGCATCCTCGCGGACAAGGGCATTTCCATCGACGCGCTGTTGCAGAAGGAATCGGAGGAAGTGGACGGCGCCGGCAAGGGCGAGACCGACATCATCCTCATCACGCACGAGACGGTGGAAAAGAACGTGAACGCGGCGATCGCGGAGATCGAGGCGCTGTCCACGGTGGTCTCGAAGGTGACGAAGCTGCGCATGGAAGCGCTCAACTGATCAGGTACGTGACATGAACTACATTTCGACGCGCGGCGCGGGCAGCAACGAGCGCCACACGTTCTCCGACATCCTGCTGGGCGGACTCGCGAAAGACGGCGGGCTGTATCTGCCGGCGGAGTATCCGAAGGTCAGCGCCGACGAACTCGCGCGCTGGCGCACGCTGTCGTACGCGGATCTCGCGTTCGAGGTGCTCTCTAAGTTCAGCGACGACATTCCTGCCGCCGATCTCCGCTCGCTCACGCGCAAGACCTACACCGCCCAGGTGTACAGCAACGTGCGCCACGAGGAAAGCGCGGTGCAGATCACGCCGCTCAGGACGCTCGGCGTCGAGAACGGCACGGCGCTGTCGCTGCTGGAGCTGTCGAACGGTCCGACGCTCGCATTCAAGGACATGGCCATGCAGCTGCTCGGCAACCTGTTCGAGTACGCGCTGGCGAAACACGGCGAGACGCTGAACATCCTGGGCGCCACCTCCGGCGACACCGGCAGCGCCGCCGAATACGCGATGCGCGGCAAGGCCGGCGTGCGCGTGTTCATGCTTTCTCCGCACAAGAAGATGAGCGCGTTCCAGACGGCGCAGATGTTCTCGCTGCAGGATCCCAACATCTTCAACCTCGCGGTGGAAGGCAACTTCGACCATTGCCAGGACATCGTGAAGGCCGTCTCGAACGATCACGCCTACAAGGCGCGCCACAAGATCGGCACGGTCAATTCGATCAACTGGGCGCGCGTCGTCGCGCAGGTCGTGTACTACTTCCGCGGCTATTTCGCGGCGACCACGGACAACAGCCAGCAGGCGTCGTTCACGGTGCCGTCGGGCAATTTCGGCAACGTGTGCGCGGGACACATCGCGCGCATGATGGGTTTGCCGATCGACCAGCTGGTCGTTGCCACGAATGAGAACGACGTGCTCGACGAGTTCTTCCGCACCGGTGTGTATCGCGTGCGCGGCGCGGCGGAGACGTATCACACCACGAGCCCGAGCATGGATATCTCGAAGGCGTCGAACTTCGAGCGTTTCGTGTACGACCTGCTCGGACGCGATCCTGCGCGCGTGCTGCAACTGTTCCACGACGTCGAGGAAAAGGGCGGCTTCGACCTCGCCGCGAGCGGCGACTTCGCGCGCGTGAAGGAATTCGGCTTCGTGTCGGGCAAGAGCGGGCACGACGACCGCGTGAACACCATTCGCGACGTGTTCGAGCGTTATCACACGATGATCGACACCCACACGGCGGATGGCGTGAAGGTCGCGCGCGAAAACCTGAAACCCGGCGTGCCGATGATCGTTCTCGAAACCGCGCAGCCGATCAAGTTCGGCGAAACGATCCGCGAAGCGCTGAATCGCGAGCCGGAGCGCCCGGCGGCGTTCGCGGGACTTGAAAAACTGCCACAAAGGTTCGATATCGTTCCTGCGGATGCAGACGTCGTGAAAGCGTTCATCGCCGAGCGCACCTGACCACAGGAGCGCATCCGCCACGGGCGGAGCGTCGCGGGAACGCACGGGGCGCAGCGGGCATCGCTGCGCCCCGAATCGTTTTGACGCACGCTTTTGCGGCACGCGCGAAGGCCTTCCGGGCCTGAACAAGGCTCAAAGCCCGCCAAAAGCTGCTAAAATCTCAGGTTTTTCGTCGTACTTCATTCGAAAGGACGCGCCGTGCTGTCTACCGCCAACATCACCATGCAATTCGGGCCCAAGCCCCTCTTCGAGAATATCTCGGTCAAGTTCGGCGGAGGGAATCGCTATGGGCTGATCGGGGCGAACGGCTGCGGCAAATCCACCTTCATGAAGATTCTGGGCGGCGATCTCGAGCCCAGTTCCGGCAACGTGATGCTGGAGCCGAACGTCCGCCTGGGCAAGCTGCGCCAGGATCAGTTCGCCTACGAAGACATGCGCGTGCTCGACGTCGTCATGATGGGCCACACCGAGATGTGGGCCGCGATGACCGAGCGCGACGCGATCTATGCCAACCCCGACGCCACCGACGACGACTACATGCGCGCGGCGGACCTGGAAGCCAAGTTCGCGGAATACGACGGCTACACGGCCGAGGCGCGCGCGGGCGAGCTGCTGCTGGGCATCGGCATCAACATAAGCGATCACAACGGCCCGATGAGCAATGTGGCGCCGGGCTGGAAACTGCGTGTGCTGCTGGCGCAGGCGCTGTTCTCGAAGCCCGACGTGCTGCTGCTCGACGAGCCGACCAACAACCTGGACATCAACTCGATCCGTTGGCTGGAAGACGTGCTCAACCAGTACAACTCGACGATGATCATCATCTCCCATGATCGCCACTTCCTGAACCAGGTGTGCACGCACATGGCGGACATGGACTACGGCACGCTGAAGGTCTGGCCGGGCAACTACGACGACTACATGCTGGCCTCCACGCAGGCGCGCGAGCGTCAGCAGGCCGCCAACCAGAAGGCGAAGGAACGCGTGGCGGACTTGCAGGACTTCGTGCGGCGCTTCTCGGCCAACAAGTCGAAGGCGCGTCAGGCCACCAGCCGTCTGAAGATGATCGACAAGATCAAGATCGAGGAATTCAAGCCGTCGTCGCGTCAGAACCCGTTCATCCGCTTCGAGTTCGAAAAGAAGCTGCACAACATCGCGGTAGTGGCGGAAGACCTGACCAAGAAGTACGACCGCACCATCTTCCAGAACTTTTCGTTGTCGGTGCAGCCGGGCGAACGCATCGCGATCATCGGCGAGAACGGCGCGGGCAAGACCACGCTGCTCAAGTCGCTCAAGGGCGTGCTGGACCTCGATCACGGCACGGTGAAATGGGCCGAGAACGCGAATGTCGGCTACATGCCGCAGGACACGTACGAAGAGTTTCCGAAGGACGAAACGCTGACCGAGTGGATCGACCAGTACCGCAAGGAAGGCGACGACGAGCAGATGATGCGCGGCACGCTCGGCCGTCTGCTGTTCAATGCGGACGACATCAAGAAGAACGTGAAGGTGCTGTCGGGCGGCGAGAAGGGCCGCATGATCTGGGGCAAGCTGATGCTCGGCCGCCACAACGTGCTGCTGATGGACGAGCCGACCAATCACATGGACATGGAATCGATCGAGTCGCTGCAGATCGCGCTCGAGAAGTTCGAAGGCACGCTGATCTTCGTGTCGCATGACCGCGAGTTCGTGAGCGGCCTGGCGGACCGGATCATCGAAGTGAAGACCGACGGCACGTTGCGGGACTTCGGCGGGAATTACGAGGACTTCCTGGCGAGCCAGGGGATTCAGTAAGTCCGGCAACTGCGCGTCAAATGCAACGCCCCGTCTCGCAAGAGCGGGCCGTTTTTGCGTCTGCTTCCAGATTTACAGATGGTCGTTGCGGAACCGCATCGCGGTGCCTTCGCGCCGTATGCGTTCCCAGACCACGCGCTTCTCCTCATCGGAGAGAAACACCCAGTTGGACACCTCGACGGCCGTCCGGCCGCAGCCTTTGCAGACATCGTCGAAGAGGGTGGAACACACGCCGATGCACGGGCTGTCGGGCTGATCGTGAAGAATGGAAGACATAAGAACGGGTCATGGCCCGCCGCCGTCCGCAATGCGGCCCGGCGACCAGGCGATCGGAAACAAAAGAAAACTCAGCGCGCGATACTGTAGCCTATCCGCGCGATCCAGTGATGTCGCTGGTTGTAATCGAGGATATCCTCGCCGTAGCCGTTGAAGTAGCTCACGAACAGATACCCGCCCCATGCGCTCCCGATCAGCTTGGCCAGCGGATACGTGAGCTGCGAATCGACGCTGCCGTACCAGTGCTTCGTGCCCTTGCGCAGCGTGGTCGCGAGTTGCAGGCCCTCCGGGCTGCCGTACTTCACGAGAAAGTCCACATAACCGCGATAATCCGCGATGTCCTGATTTCCCGACTTCGACAGGTAATAGTAGAACTTCGGCGAGAGCGTCAGGTGATTGCTGTCGAGGTCGCCGAATTCCCAGGTGGGCCGCACGAAGGCGATGTTGATCGCCCGCGAATCCGCGCCGCTCTTGCCGTTCGATTCATGCCCGATACCCGCCGCCATGCCCATGCGCGTATAGAGCGGACTGTTCCAGCCCGTGTCCTGCACGTAGTAGAACAGCTGCGGCTGGAAGCTGATGTCGCGGAACGGCACCGACTCCGCGGAGAGATTCCAGATGGCCGTCTGCGTGTAACCGAAGTAGAGGTTGTCCAGGAAGCCGCGCGAACGCGGATCGTCCGGCAAATGCAGCCGGTACTTGAAGCTGAACTGGAATTTCGCGAGGTTGTCGCCGTTCTTGCCATCGGCGAAATAGATCGGCTCGAAGCTCGAGAAGCGGCCCGACAGCAGGGTATCCGCGGTCGAGGTCGGCGCCGCCTGCGTGTTGGCCGCGGCCGTTGCGGTCGCGAGTTGCGAGGGCGTGGTCGCCTGCGTTTCGCGATGCTCGGCGGCCGCCACCTGCGTCTGCGACTCGCCGCGGTTGATCGTGACCAGCATCGGCGAGGCGTCGAAGCCCACCGGATCGATCTTCACGGTGCCGCGCGCCGCATCCGGCCACGGCGCTGAAAACCGCACCCGTCGATACTGCCCCGGCGCGAGCCGCAGACGGTCGGGCACCTTGGGATCGCGCGTGAGCGTCAACGGCGCGGGCGGCAGGTCGCCGTTGGTCAAATTCACGGTCAGTTGTTTCGGCACATCGACGGCGAGTGCTTTTGCGTCGTCATCGGTATAAAGCAGCGTCAGTTCGAGCGGCTGGGAAGCCGCCGCTTCGCGCGCGGGTTGCAGCACGGCGACGGTAGCGTGAGCAGCTCCGCTCGCGCACAACGTGGCGAGCAGCAGGGCGTGAGCGGGAGAAAGCCGTCGTGGGCGGTAAGGCATGTCTGGTCAGTGTCCTGTTGCAGGCGAAATCCAGCACGCTGCGGCGTGCTGTGGCGTGGTCCGGCGCGGTCCGACGAAGCGGCAAGAAATGCCGCGCGTCGGGATGAGATAGCGAAAATCATGCCTCGACGCCCCACTTGCACGGAAACAGCCAGATTTAACCCGAAAACACCGCCTGCCAGAGCATCGCGCCGTTCAACGCGACGATCACACCCGCGCAACCCCACGCCAGCGCGAGCGGCAGGCGTGCGACGCGCCAGCGGCCCATCAGCCGCGCATCGGACGCGAAGCTGACGAGCGGAATCACCGCCAGCGGCAGTTGCAGGCTCAGCACGACCTGCGTCGCGACCAGCAGCGTGTTCGAGCCGTGCTGGCCAAAGCACGCCACCGCCACCAGCGCCGGACCGATCGCGAGCGCCCGCGTCGTCAGCGCACGCGCCCAGCGCGCCATTTTGAGGCGCAGAAAGCCTTCCATCACGGCTTGCCCGGCCAGCGTGCCGGTGACGGTCGCATTGAGACCGCAGGCGAGCAGCGCGGCCGCGAACACGACGCCCGCCCATTGACTGCCGACGAGGGGCGCAATCAGCCGGTGGGCATCGGCGAGATCTTCGACTTCGGTGTGGCCGCTCGCATGAAACACGGCCGCGGCCACGATCAGCAGCGACGCATTGACGACGAACGCCAGACCGAGCGACGCGAAGGTATCGATGTTCACGCCACGCAGTGCCTGCCCGATCGACACGTCGTCGCGGCCGCGCGCATGGCCCCTGACGAGCGTGGAATGGAGATACAGGTTGTGCGGCATCACCGTGGCGCCGAGCACGCCGGCGGCGAGCCACAGCATGCCCGCATCGCGCACGAGCTGGGGCGAGGGCGCCACGCCGCGCAGCGCGTCGCTCCATGACGGATGCGCCAGCGCCAGTTCGACCACGAAGCAGACGCTCACGAACAGGATCAGCGCGGTCACGACGCGCTGCAAGGGCCGTCGCCCGCGGCTTTGCAGTGCGAGCATCGCGAACGTGCCGACCGCCGAGAACAGCACGCCCGCCGTGAGCGAGATGCCGAACAGCAGCTGCAACGCCACCGCGCTGCCGACTACTTCGGCTACGTCGCACGCGATGATCGCGATCTCGCACGCCACCCATAGCGCGAAGTTCGTGCGCGGGCCGAAACGTTCACGGCACAGCTGCGCGAGATCGCGGCCCGTGACGACGCCCACGCGCGAGGCCACCCATTGCAGCAGCATGCCCATCAGGCTTGCAACCAGCACGACGAAGAGCAGCGAATAACCGTAGCGCGCGCCGCTGGCGAGGGCTGTCGCCCAGTTGCCCGGATCCATGTAGCCCACGGCGACGAGCGCACCCGCGCCGGCGAACGAATACCAGCGCCCGCCCGAGCGCGGCCCGCGCCGGCGTGGGGCGTCCCGCTCGTCCAGATTCGCCGGGTGCGACTGCGCGTCGGATTGCGCGGCGGACAGTGCGCCAAGCGTGGACGGGTTGGTGTTCATGCGAAGGCGGCCTCGAATAGCGGGCAACGGCGCAGCGATGACGTGCGGTCGTTGCGGGTTCTGGACGCGCCGCATGCACGGCGCTCGTCGCGAGCCGCCTAGGCGGCGCTCGTCGAATTGGCTCGCAACAACTGTTCCGCTGGCTATTCGTGGTCGGATGCCGCAGCCCATTGTTCCGCTTGCCGCCTGAAAGAAACTGAAAGGCGGGCAAGGGAAGGGCATGCCGGCAGCCGACCACAGATAATGACACCCCATCGGCACAAGGCGCCCGCGGTCCCTGTGGCGAGTGTGGTTTTATCAGGTGCCGCAGGGGGCGATTAGGGGCTAAAATGCGCGCTCCCCGCGGGTGCGGTTTGCCTCGTCGAAGCTTGCTGCGCAAGACTTCCGGACCGACGTGCCGCGTGGTTGTAGATTTTGTGCGACAGGCGGCCCGTTAATTTTTGTCGTGCTTGCGTTTAATGGTAGTTTTCGGGGTTTTGAGGGGCGTCGCGCGCCAGGGTCGGGCCTGAAGCGACCGGAACTTCAACCGGTGGCGGAAGCGCGCGGCACGACGTCTTGACAGTCGCAACAACGGAGAATCGAGATGAACGAGAAACTGGCGGGCCGCATGGCCAAGCTGGCGGGCGCGCTGACCTGCGCCGCGATGTTGACTCCGCTCGCTGCAATGGCGAAGGACACACAGCTGAACGTGTACAACTGGTCGGATTACATCGCCAAGGACACGATTCCCAACTTCACCAAGCAAACCGGCGTCAAGGTGAAGTACGACAACTACGACAGCGACGACACCCTCCAGGCCAAGCTGCTCACCGGCAATTCGGGCTACGACATCGTCGTGCCGACCAGCAACTATGCCGGCAAGCAGATTGCCGCCAATATCTTCTCGCCGCTCGACAAATCGAAGCTGCCCAACCTGAAGTATCTCGATCCCGACCTGATGAAGCTGGTCGCGGGCGCGGACCCGGGCAATCAGTACACGGTGCCCTGGGCGTACGGCACGACCGGCCTGGGCTACAACGTCGACAAGGCGAAGAAGCTGCTCGGCGACAACGTCGAACTCAATAACTGGGACATTCTCTTCAAGCCCGAGAACATCTCGAAGCTGAAGGCCTGTGGCGTGTCCGTGCTCGACGCGCCCGACCAGATGTTCGCGGCCGCGCTGCACTACATGGGCAAGGATCCGATGAGCACGAACCCGGCCGACTATCGCGCGGCCCTGGCGATGCTGAAGAAGATCCGCCCGTACATCACGCAGTTCAACTCGTCGGGCTACATCAACGACATGGTGGGCGGCGACATCTGCTTCACCTACGGCTGGTCGGGCGACGTCGTGATCGCCAAGCATCGCGCGGTGGATGCGAAGAAGCCGTTCAAGATCGAGTACTACATTCCGAAGGGCGGCGCGCCGGTGTGGTTCGACGTGATGGCCATTCCGAAGGACGCGAAGAACAAGGAAGCGGCGCACGAGTGGATCAACTACATCGAGACGCCGCAGGTGCACGCCGCGATCACCAACGCGGTCTACTACCCGAGCGCGAACCTCGAAGCGCGCAAGTACGTGGACAAGGACGTCGCCAACGATCCGGCCGTGTACCCGCCGCAGGACGTCATCAAGACGCTGTTCCTGCTGAAGCCGCTGCCGCCGGAAATCCAGCGTCTGCAGACGCGGCTCTGGACCGAGTTCAAGTCCGGCCGATGATTAAGACACGCCGGCCGCGCTCCTGAATCGACGAAGCCCCTGGTCCTCCGGGGGCTTTGTTCGTGCGGAATGCAACTGCGGCAGCGACGGGCAACGATGGCAATGATGGGCAATGACGCGCGCAACGCGGCGCAACTACGCAGGAGTCGGACAGGCAATCATGAGTGAGCAGTCGAGCGCGTCGCAGGCGGCGCCGAATGGATCGGGTGGATCGGGTGGACCGGGCGGAGTCAATGGCCGGCAGGAGCCGCGCGGCACCTTGTCCGGCACGAGTCTCACCGACAACTTCGTGCAGGTCGTCGATGTCGTCAAGAAGTTCGGCGAGACTACGGCCGTGCGGGGGGTCAATCTGTCGGTGAAGAAGGGCGAACTGTTCGCGCTGCTCGGCAGTTCCGGATGCGGCAAGTCCACGCTGTTGCGGATGCTGGCCGGCCTCGAGTCCGTGACCGAAGGCCAGATCCTGATCGACGGCGAAGATCTCGCGCAGATGCCGCCGTATCGGCGGCCGGTCAACATGATGTTCCAGTCGTACGCGCTGTTTCCGCACATGAGCGTGGAGTCGAACGTTGCGTACGGGCTCAAGCAGGAAGGCGTGCGCGGCGCGGAGCTGAAGGATCGTGTCGACACCGCGCTCAGGCTCGTGCAGATGGCGCCGTATGCGAAGCGCAAGCCGCATCAGCTCTCGGGCGGCCAGCAGCAGCGCGTGGCGCTGGCGCGCAGCCTCGTCAAGCGCCCGAAGCTCCTGCTGCTCGACGAGCCGATGTCCGCGCTCGACAAACAGATTCGCCAGCGCACGCAGATCGAGCTGGTGAACATTCTTGATCAGGTCGGCGTGACCTGCATCATGGTGACGCACGATCAGGAAGAGGCCATGACCATGGCCAACCGCCTGGCCGTGATGAGCGAAGGGCAGATCGTGCAGCTCGGCACGCCGCACGAAGTCTATGAATTCCCGAACAGCCGCTTCTCCGCACAGTTCATCGGTTCGACCAACCTGTTCGACGGCAATGTCGTGGAAGACGAACCGGATCACGTGTTCGTCGAATCGACGGACCTGCCGGTGCGCCTCTATGTGAACCACGGCATCACCGGGCCGCTCGGCATGCCCGTGACGATTTCCGTGCGGCCCGAGCGCATTGCGCTGACGCGCAAGCCGCCTGAAGGCGCCTATAACTGGGGCCGCGGCAAGGTGAGCAACATCGCGTACATGGGCGGCTACACGCTGTATCACGTGACGCTGGATTCGGGCAAGGTCGTGGTCGCGAACCTGTCGAGCCTGGCGATCGGCGAAATCGAGTCCCCGACCTTCGACGACGAAGTCTACGTGCGCTGGAGCGCGTCGGCCGGCGTGGTGCTGACGTCATGATGGCCAACCTGTTCCGGCGCATGGGCCTGTCGGGGCGCACGCTGGTGATCGGCGGGCCGTATCTGTGGCTGCTGCTGCTGTTCTTCGTGCCGTTCCTGCTGGTCGTGAAGATCAGTTTCGCCGACAGCCAGCTTGGCATTCCGCCGTACACGGAACTGGTCGCGCTGAAAGACGGCGTGATGAATATCGCGCTCGATTTCTCGCACTACGCGTTCCTGGTGCAGGACAGCCTGTACTTCGCGACCTACATGAATTCGCTGCTGGTCGCGGCGGTCTCGACGCTGCTGTGCCTGCTGATCGGCTATCCGATGGCGTATTACATCGCGCGCTCGAATCCGGCTTCGCGCAACCTGTTGCTGATGGCGGTGATGCTGCCGTTCTGGACGTCGTTCCTGATCCGCGTGTATGCGTGGATCGGCATTCTCAAGAACAACGGCCTGCTCAACAACTTCCTGATGTCGATCGGGCTGATCCATTCGCCGATCGAGCTGTATCACACCAACATCGCGGTCTATATCGGCATGGTGTATTCGTATCTGCCGTTTCTCGTGATGCCGCTGTACGCGCATCTCGTGAAGATGGACCTGACGCTGCTCGAAGCGGCCTACGACCTCGGCGCCAAGCCGTGGAAAGCGTTCGTGCAGATCACGCTGCCGCTGTCGAAGAACGGCATCATCGCGGGCTGCCTGCTCGTGTTCATTCCGGCGGTGGGCGAGTACGTGATTCCCGAACTGCTCGGCGGCGCGGATACCCTGATGATCGGACGGGTCATGTGGAACGAGTTCTTCGATAACGCCGACTGGCCGATGGCCTCCGCCGTCACTTGCGCGATGGTCCTGCTGCTGCTCGTGCCGATGGCGCTGTTCCAGCACTTTCAGGCGAAGCAGCTGGAGGGCAAGCGATGATCAAGACCAGTCGTCCGTTGCAGATCACGTCGCTCGGCATCGGCTTTGCGTTCCTGTATATCCCGATCCTCAGCCTGATCGTCTATTCGTTCAACGAGTCGCAGCTGGTGACCGTATGGACTTCGTTCTCGCTCAAGTGGTACCGCGCGCTCTGGTCCGACGACGAGCTCATCAACGCCGCGTGGCTCTCGTTGCGCATTGCGTTCCTGACCGCGTGCGCGTCGGTGGTGATCGGCACGTGGGCGGGCTTCGTGCTCGCGCGCATGGGCCGCTTCAGGGGCTTCACGCTCTATACCGGCATGATCAACGCGCCGCTCGTGATCCCCGAGGTGATCCAGGGCATTTCGTTGCTGCTGCTGTTCGTCGAGATGGCGAAGCTGATCGGCTGGCCCGCGGGGCGCGGGCTGTTCACGATCTGGGTCGGGCACGTGATGCTGTGCATCTCGTATGTGGCGATCATCGTGGAATCGCGCGTGCGCGAGCTGAATCCGTCGCTGGAGGAGGCCGCGCTCGATCTGGGCGCGACGCCCTTGCGCGTGTTCTTCACGATCACGCTCCCGCTCATCTCGCAGGCGCTGGTGGCGGGATGGCTGCTGTCGTTCACGCTGTCGATCGACGATCTCGTGCTGTCCGCGTTCCTGTCCGGGCCGGGCTCCACGACGCTGCCGCTGGTCGTGTTCTCGCGCGTGCGGCTGGGCCTCAATCCGGAGATGAACGCGCTGGCGACGTTGTTCATCGCGGTGGTGACGGTCGGGGTGATCGCGGCGAATTACTTCATGCAGCGCAGCGAGCGCAGAAGGCTCGCGGGGGTGATGTAGGTATTATTGCGAAGGTTTGATGATGCGCGGCCCCGCGTCGAAAGACGCGGGGCCGCGTGCGTTTCCGACCTTCAGACGGCGGCGAGATGGCGTGCGAAGGTGGCTGGATCGGTATTGGTGCCGCACAGCAGTACGCCGACGCGCTTGCCTTGCAGGCGTTCTCGCAGCGGCCCGAGCAGGGCGGCGGTGGCGGCGGCGCAAGCCGGCTCGACGGCCAGCTTGAGTTCGCCGAACAGTTGCAGCATGCCGTGCCGCAACGCGTTGTCCGACACGGTGACGATCTCGTCGATATGCCGCCGGCACAGCTCGTAGCTGTACTGCTCGGTGTGCGGCGCCATCAATGA
Source organism: Caballeronia sp. LZ043 (assembly GCF_031451075.1). Lineage (NCBI taxonomy): Bacteria > Pseudomonadati > Pseudomonadota > Betaproteobacteria > Burkholderiales > Burkholderiaceae > Caballeronia > Caballeronia sp. LZ043. Next base: position 1,401,539 of record NZ_JARUXT010000001.1, read on the forward strand.
ATCGGCGATTCCGTGCATCGCGCCCATCTTGATCGTGTGTTTGGCTTCGAAGCTGCGCTTCATCACGTCCGAGCCTTCCGGTTCGACGCCGTACACATGCAGTGACGGATTCGCGAGGCGCATCGCGGTGGAGACGCCCGCCGCGAGTCCGCCGCCGCCGATCGGCAGGATGACCGCATCGAGATCCGGCGCCTGCGAGGCCCATTCGTAGCCGAGCGTGGCCGTGCCGAGCACGGTGCGATAGCCGTTGAACGGATGGATGAACACGCGTCCTTCTTCCGCCTCGACGCGGCGCACGACATCAAACGCTTCCGCGACGTTCTCCGCGAACACGACTTCCGCGCCGTAGCGCCGGCACAGCGCGACGCGCGCGGGGCTTGCGCTGCGGATGATCACGACCTTGGCGCCCACGTCCATGCGTTGCGCGGCGTAGGCGACCGCCACCGCATGATTTCCCGCCGACACGCAGGTGACGCCTGCCGAGCGTTCACTGTCGGTGAGCGCCAGCAGATTGGAGAACGCACCGCGGGCCTTGAAGGTGCCGCTCGCCTGCAACAGCTCCATCTTGAAGGTGACGGGCGTGCCTTCGAGCGTCGGGAAATCGTGACGCTCGAAGGTGGGCGTGCGGGCGACCCAGGGCGTGAGGGCCATGTGCTGCCCGGCGATGTCGTCGAGCGTGGGGATCGGCGTGCCGTCGATCGTGTTGTCGGAATGGTGCGTGTCGGTGGACATGACGCGTAGTGGCTTGGGTTGGATCAGCGTGCTTGCGCTTCGACGGACATGCTGTGGATGAACTTGCCGAGGAACGCTTCGCACTGCGCGAGCTGTTCGAGCGACACATATTCGTTCGCCTTGTGCGCCTGTTCGATGTTGCCGGGCCCGCAGACGATGCTCGGCACACCCGCGTTGGCGAACAGGCCGGCTTCGGTGCCGTAGGCGACCTTGTGTTTTTCCTGGTCCGCGGTGAGGGCGCGCACGAGTTGCGTGATGGCGGCTTGCTCGGTGGCGTCGAGGCCGGGCGCGGAGGCGAGCTTCGTGAATTCGATGGCGGCGTTGCCGTGTTCCTTCAGCATGCGCGGCAGCAGCGTCTCGCGTGCATAGGACTCGATGCGCCCGAAGATCTGATCGGGATCGATGGTCGGCAGGTTACGGAATTCGAACTCGAAGTTGCATTCGGCCGGCACGGTGTTGATGGCGTTGCCGCCCTTGATGGTGCTGGTCTGGCCGGTGGTGAAGGGAACGTCGTAGAGTTCGTCGAACGGGCCTTTGGCGCGGAACTCGTCGACGAGGTCGCGGATATGGCAGATGAGGCGCGCGGCGTACTCGATGGCGTTGAGGCCTTTCGGCGTCAGCGACGAATGCGCGGCGAAACCGCGCACGCAGCAGTGATAGGTGTTGATGCCCTTGTGGGCGATGATCGGCCGCATGGAGGTCGGTTCGCCGACGATGCAGCCGTCCGGTTGCAGGCCGCGCTTCTTGAGGTCGGCGATCATCAGCGGCGCGCCGGCGCAGCCGACTTCTTCGTCATACGAAAGCGCGAAGTGAATGGGTTTGGCGAGCTTCGTGGCCTGCATTTTTGGCAGCATCGCGAGTGCGGCGCCGATGAAGCCTTTCATGTCGCACGAGCCGCGGCCGTAGAGGAGGCCGTCGCGGACCTCGGGCTTGAAGGGGTCGCTGTGCCAGTTCTGGCCGTCGACGGGTACGACGTCGGTATGGCCCGACAGCACGATGCCGCCGTTGGTCTGGCCGTCGTGGGCCGGGACCGTGGCGAAGAGATTGGCCCACTGGCCGCGTGGATCGTTGGTGATCGTGGCCTCGATGCCCGCGCGGCGCAGTTCGTCGCGGACAGTTTCGATCAGGCCAAGGTTGGGGTTGCGGCTGACGGTATCGAAAGAAATCAGTTTTTCGATCCAGGGGAGGGAGAGCGGTGAGGCGTTTCCGGATGAGGACGATGAGGCTTCGAGATGCGCCTGGTCAGCGATCTGTGACATTTTTTGGCTCCTGCGGGTAGGGTTTGATCATAGCCCAAAAACGCTCGTTCCCTCGCTTGGGGTTTGGGTTGGCGTTTCGCTCGCGCTTCGATGGATTTGACGGTTTTGCGTCGGGTGACAGGGCTCTGACGTTCGCCTGTGCTTCTATGGACTGAGGTTCCCTCGGTTTTTCGCCTTCCAGAGGCCCCGGGTTATGCAGCCGCATCCCTTGTCCGCTGAGCCACAACCCAGTCTTGCATGAACTGGGTTGCCGACACGAAGCCAAGCGATGAATGACGACGACTGCGGTTATAAAACACTTCGATGTATTCGAACAAGTCCGCGACGGCTTCGCGTTGCGTGCGGTACCT
>NZ_JARUXT010000001.1:1403979-1472362 GCF_031451075.1 Caballeronia sp. LZ043
CGACACACCCGCACCCGAAGGCTTCGCGATATTCACCTGTGCGACGCCATTCTGCGCCTGTAGAACCTGCGCACCAGAGCCCGGGACCGCGACGATCTGCGCCCACGTCGGTACGACTACGACGAGCCCTCCGAAGCACAGCATGGCGGCGGCAACGAGCGGACGCAGCAGGAGGGGAGGCGGCGCGTTGCGCGTGCCTGCGACCCGCATGTCCGGTCCGCTGCCGTGAGCGCATGCAAAATCGGCGACAGCGACGTGCATCTTCCGCAGACAGCTGTACACCAGCTTGAAAAGACCGTGATTCATGTTCTTGCAGGAAGGGAGTCGGCGGAACCGGCTCGCGAGGCATGGCAACGTAAGCAAGCAGCACGTGTATTGTCAGCGCTCCGAATTGCCCGGCGTAGGCCGATAAATCTGAAAAAAAAAGCCTCGCACGGGGCGAGGCGCAAAACCGAAGGCGTGCCTGTTGTCAGTTCGCGGCGCGACGGCACGTCCCCCGGGAGCCCGGGACAGGAGCTTTTCGGAGAGGCGAAAACGGGTCAGCCGAGCGCGGCGACCTCGTTCGCAATGAGCCTGCGCAGCTTGCTTGCGTGGTGGATCGTGATTGAGCACGTCGCCTGCAGCTGACTCAGGTACGTGAGCACGGAATCGATGCGCGGTCCGCTCTGCAGCACGAGAAAGCACTCTCTGAGTGCCTGAGCGGCGCATTCGATGACGTCGCTCTCAAGCGCGCGGGCGCCCGATGTGTCGAGGATTTCGGCGAGCGGCGCGAGCAGTTCGGCGCGTCGTCCGACCTTGCCGCCTACGCGCACGATGTCGAGAAACGAGTCTCGATGTGCGGTGATCGAGCCACGCGCTTCCTGCACATAGCACAGGAGCGGGAGAGGATCACGCCGCGATAAGGCGCGCAATGCGCCGATTGCGCTCACGTGCCCGACGAAGTGCTCCTCGAACGAATGCAGGGGGCGCCGCCACGCGGCGAAGGCGGCGCGCTCGGGCGTCGCAAACCGACCGGCGTGGAGTCGCGCGTACGGCGGTGGTTCGGATGAAAGACGGGAATGGATTGCGGTGTCTCTGACGCTCACGGGTTCGCCCTCTTGTGGTGAGGTCCCGCGTCCCAATGGAAGAGGGAGACGGGCCAATAGCAGAGTTGACTGGGCGGAGCGACGAAGAACCAAATCGCTCTGCACCCTCTACTACGGCCCGCCATTGAACGGTCGGACACGATGCACGTCCGTGCAAGGACGTGCGAGATCGCAGACATGCGGACTTAACCGCCTCGCCCATGACAGGCGAAGCGGGGTTCTTCTCATTTACGGCTCACAAGTCCAGTCAAGACCTGCTTCGGCGGTGCAATCGCCTAAATAGACGACGCATTCACCTAAACGCAGAGAGTACGCACAACTGCGCGTTTGCCTTTGAGAAGATTCCGAATTATGCGATGCGTTGACTGTGCGTGATTCGTTGCCTGTTGTCCAATTTTTTCGTTATGGCGCGATCACGCAAGCAATGGCGCGCACGGTGAAACGATGACGAGCACGGCACGCTGCGCGCGCATGCCGTGCTGACGTTGATCCTCCTTTTAAGCTCGCTCGGGTTCTTCGGCTTGTTGCGGATCCTGTGCCTGTGCCGCGTGGTCCTGATGGGCGTCCTCGCCGCTCTTGTTGAGCTCGCGCAATTCGATCACGCTTTTACGTCTTAATGCTGAGCTTGTTCTTCAGCATGCCTCCTCGGATGTTCCTCTCGTAACTCAACTCGTGCAGGGCTCGGCGCGTTGTTCAGGGTCGACGACGTATCGCGTTGAATTGAAACCGTTTTTCAGGTTTTTTTCGGTCTACATTCTTTTTTTCTGCAAAGAAGGTCACCAAAGAAAGCAGCTTTCTTACCGCCCAAGGTCCACCAGCGGCACGACACAGAAAAGCCTCACTGGCCCGGCACTAGCGAGTGCCCTCGTAGGCCATACCGGGCGTGGATCGCGGACCCACTGGGACAAACTGCCGTTCAGCGAACTGGTGCAGCACCTGAGGGTTCCGGCCCAGCGCTACGCGCTGCCGGAGGGTATGCAAGGGAAACCAGTGGGAGGCAAGAGCAATGAGATGGACGCGTAAGCAAGAGTGCACTGGCATCCCCGATTGACCGGACGGCGGCGCGTAGCGCAGCGCCGGAGCATGCAAGGGCTGCACCGGTCTGTTCTGTGGTGCAATTTTCACAGTGGGTCCGCGATCCACGCCGGGTGTGGCCTATGAGGGCACTCTCTACTGCGGCGCCAGAAACGTGGTTCTGTGTCGTGCCGCTAAATGACGCTGGGCGAGAAGAAAAGCTGCTTTCTTTGGTGACTTTCTTTGCAGCGGCAAAGAAAGTTACCCCCGCCCCGGGGAGGGGCAGTGCTAATACACCGACGCGAAAACAGGAAGTCCATAGAAGCGCAAGCGAACACAAGCAACCCACGCGAAGGACGAGAGCGAAGCCCCCCGCCCCGGGGAGGGGCAGTGCCAATAGACCGACGCGAATACAGGAAGTCCATCGAAGCGCAAAGCCAACGAAATAGATCCCTCAGAAAAAGCCCCTTTTCACCGCCCAGAAACCGCCGGCTGCCTGACCGGCGCCCCCAACGCTCGGAGCGTCTCCTTCACCGTCCCGATCCGCACAGCCAGATCCGGACTCCTCGTCTCGATCCGCAACTTGTCCTGCCCCGCCAGCTTGATGTGCTTGTGCTTCTGCACCATCTCGATGATCTTCATCCCATCAACCGGAGGATTCGGCACGAACTGCAACGAAATGGCCTGCTCCCCAGCATCGATCTTGGAGATGCCCAACGGCTTGGCGGCAAGCCTCAACCGATGCGTCTCCACCAGCGCATGCGCCTGCGGCGGCAACTTGCCAAAGCGGTCCACCAGCTCCTCGAGAATCCCGTCGATCGCATCGCTCGATTCGCAGTTGGCCAGCCGCTTGTACAGCGACAGACGCTCCTGCACATCGCCGCAATAATCCGCAGGAAGAATGGCCGGCGCATGCAGATTGATCTCCGTCGTCGCGGCAAGCGGCGCATTCAGATCCGGCTCGCGCCCATCCTTCAGCGCCCGCACGGCATCGTTCAGCATGTCGGTGTAAAGCTGAAAGCCAATCTCGTGAATCTCGCCCGACTGCTTGTCGCCCAGCACCTCACCCGTGCCGCGAATCTCCAGGTCATGCATCGCGAGATAGAAGCCCGAACCGAGTTCCTCCATCTGCTGGATCGCCTCCAGCCGGCGCTGCGCCTGCTTCGTCAGCGACTGCGGATCATGCACCAGCAAATACGCATACGCCTGGTGATGCGAACGCCCGACCCGCCCACGCAACTGATGCAACTGCGCCAGACCGAACTTGTCCGCCCGATGCATGAGAATCGTGTTCGCACTCGGCACATCGATGCCAGTCTCGATGATCGTCGTGCACAACAGCACATTCGCACGCTGACCGACAAAGTCACGCATCACGCGTTCGAGTTCGCGCTCATGCATTTGTCCATGCGCCACCGCAATGCGCGCCTCAGGCACCAGCGCCTCCAGCATCGCGCGGCGATTCTCGATGGTCTCCACCTCGTTGTGCAGGAAGTACACCTGGCCGCCGCGCTTCAGTTCGCGCAGCATCGCCTCGCGTATCACGCCGTCTTCCTCGCGACGCACGAAGGTCTTGATGGCCAGACGCTTCTGCGGCGCCGTCGCGATCACCGAGAAATCGCGCAAGCCTTCCAGCGCCATGCCGAGCGTACGCGGGATCGGCGTGGCGGTCAGCGTGAGCACGTCAACCTCGGCGCGCAACGCCTTCAACCCTTCCTTCTGACGCACGCCAAAACGATGCTCCTCGTCGATGATCACCAGCCCCAGCCGTTTGAACTTCACGTCGCCGGACAAGAGCTTGTGCGTGCCGATGACGATATCGACCGAGCCATCGTTGATCTGCTGCACGGCCGTCGAGACTTCCTTGCCCGTCTTGAAGCGCGACAGCTCCGCGATGCGCACCGGCCAGTCCGCGAAGCGATCGGTGAAGGTCTGCGTATGCTGCTCGGCAAGCAGCGTCGTCGGCGAGAGAATCGCCACCTGCTTGCCCGCCATCACCGCGATGAACGCGGCCCGCAACGCCACCTCCGTCTTGCCGAAGCCGACGTCGCCGCACACGAGACGGTCCATCGGCTTGCCGCTCGTCATGTCGCCGATGACCGCGGCAATCGCCGCCGCCTGATCGGGCGTTTCCTCGAAGCCGAAGCTCTCCGCGAACTTCGTGTAGTCGCGCGGCTCCAGCTTGAACGCGTAGCCCTCTCGCGCGGCACGGCGTGCATAGAGGTTGAGCAGTTCGGCGGCGGTATCGCGGATCTGCTGGGCCGCCTTGCGCTTGGCCTTTTCCCATTGTCCCGAACCCAGCTGATGCAGCGGCGCGCTCTCCGGATCCGCGCCGCTATAGCGCGAGATCACATGCAGTTGCGACACCGGCACGTACAGCTTCGCCTCGTTCTGATACTCGAGATGCAGGAACTCGGTTTCGCCCTCGCCGAGATCCATCGACACCAATCCCATGTAGCGGCCAATACCGTGCTGCGCATGCACGACCGGATCGCCCACCTTCAGTTCGGCAAGGTCGCGCACCATCGAATCGACATTGCTCGCCTGTTCCTGACGGCGCCGTCCGGGCCGGCGCGCCAGCGGTCCGTAGAGTTCGGTCTCCGTGATGATCGCGAGCTTCTCGGACGGCAGCGAAAAACCGTTCGCCAGCGGCGCGATGCCGAGCGTGAACTTGCCGTCGCTCGTCAGCCACTCGTGGAAGGTGTCGTGCATCTCGCCGCGCAGGTGATTCTCGGCGAGCAACTGCTGGATGGTCTCGCGCCGTCCCGCCGATTCCGCCACCAGCATCACGCGATTCTCCGTCTGCTCCAGGTAATGGCGCAGCGCGAGCAGGGGCTCGTCGGCGTGGCGGTCGAGCGCGAGCCCCGGCAAGGGCGCGGCCCAGCCGCCTTCGGGCACGGCCGGAAACTTGAGCTGCGCGAACGGCTTCGCGAACGTGAAGAAGTCGTCGTCCGTCAGGAACAGGCGGCGCGGTTCGAGCAGCGGCCGTTCGCGGTCGTGCGACAGGAAGGCGTGGCGCTGCTTGGTGTCGTGCGTGAAACGCTTGATGGCCGCATCCAGGTCGCCGACGAAAGCCAGTTGCGAGCCTTCGGGCAGATAGTGGAAGAGCGTCGCGGTGTCGTCGAAGAACAGCGGCAAGTAGTATTCGATGCCCGCCGACGGCACGCCGTTGCCCATGTCCTTGTAGATCTGCGAGCGGCTCGGATCCCCCTCGAACACTTCCCGCCAACGGCTGCGAAAGGCCGTGCGCGCGGCTTCGTCGAAGGGAAACTCGCGGCCCGGCAGCAGGCGCACGTCCTTCACCGGATAGAGGCTGCGTTGCGTGTCGGGATCGAACGCGCGGATCGAATCCACCTGGTCGTCGAACAAATCGAGCCGGTAGGGCAGCGGCGAACCCATCGGGTAGAGATCGATCAGCGAACCGCGCACACAGTATTCGCCCGGCCGCACGACCTGGCTCACATGTTCGTAGCCCGCCAGCGTCAGCTGTGCCTTGAGCTTCGCTTCGTCGAGGCGCTCGCCCTGCTTGAACGAGAACGTATAGGCCGCCAGGAACGACGCCGGCGGCATCCGGTACAGCGCCGTGGTCGCCGGCACGATCAGGATGTCGCAGCGGCCTTCGCCGAGATCATGCAGCGTCGCCAGACGCTCCGACACCAGGTCCTGATGTGGGGAAAAGGTGTCGTACGGAAGCGTTTCCCAGTCGGGCAGCAGCCGCACGCGGGCATCGGGCGCGAAGTAAGGAATTTCGGCCGCGAGACGCTGGGCATCGACCGCGCTGGCCGTGACGATCGTGAGCAGCGGCACGCTGTCGCGATACGCCGCGTGATAACGGGCGAGGGCGAGGGCGTCGGACGAAACGGTCGCGCCGGCGAAGACGAAACGCTGACCAGGCTTGACTAGGGCAATGGGAGAACTGGACTGCGCGGTGACGGCTTTGGAAGGCATAGGGTGTGCATGGAGCCGTCCGGCAGGCCGTTCGAAGGAGCGAACTGGCGTGCGCCGGACGTGGTCGCGATGGACCTATTATAAAATCCGGGCTTCGACTTTGACTTGGCCACGTTAAACCACGTTACCCGCCCGTGACTTCGCGCCTCTTCTCACTGATTCCCTGCGCCGGCACCGGCAGCCGTTCCGGCGCGCCGATGCCGAAGCAATACCAGACCGTCGCAGGCCGCCCGATGCTCGCCTACACGCTCGCGGCATTCGACGCATGTTCCGAATTCTCGCAGACCCTGGTCGTGCTTGCACCGGACGACCCGCACTTCGACGCGCGCCGCTTCGCCGGCCTGCGCTTCGTGGTGGCGCGCTGCGGCGGCCCTTCGCGGCAGGCCTCGGTGTACAACGGTCTGCTCGCGCTCGCCGGCTTCGGCGCGCGCGACGACGACTGGGTGCTCGTGCATGACGCCGCGCGCCCCGGCATCACGCCGGAGATGATCCGCAAGCTCGTCGCGGAACTGCGCGACGACGCAGTGGGCGGCATTCTCGCGCTGCCGGTCGCGGACACGCTCAAGCGCGTCGCACCGAACATGCCCGACGTGCCCAGCAACGACGTCCATGATGTACGGATCGCCCGCACGGAATCGCGCGACGGCCTCTGGCAGGCGCAGACGCCGCAGATGTTCCGCGTCGGCATGCTGCGCGAGGCAATCGAACGTGCGCGTCACGACGGCCACGACCTGACCGACGAAGCCAGCGCCATCGAATGGCTCGGGCACTCGCCGAAGCTAGTTCAGGGCAGCCTGCGCAACTTCAAGGTGACGTATCCGGAAGACTTCGCGCTCGCCGGCGCGATGCTCGCCGCGCACGCCTGAAGCTCGTCCACCTCTCACTCAACCAAGGTTTGCATCGATGGATTTCAGAATCGGACAGGGCTACGACGTCCACCAGCTCGTCGAGGGCCGCCCGCTCATCATCGGCGGCGTGACGGTGCCTTACGAACGCGGCCTGCTCGGCCACTCGGACGCGGACGTCCTGCTGCACGCCATCACCGACGCGCTGTTCGGCGCGGCGTCGCTCGGCGATATCGGCCGGCATTTTCCGGATACCGCGACCGAATTCGCCGGCGCCGACAGCCGCGTGCTGTTGCGAGAAGCGATGCACCGCGTGACAGACGCCGGTTTCGCGATCGTCAATGTGGACAGCACTGTGATCGCCCAGGCGCCGAAGCTCGCGCCGCATATCGAGGCCATGCGCGCGAACATCGCCGACGATCTCGACCTGCCGCTCGACCGCGTCAACGTCAAGGCCAAGACCAACGAGAAGCTCGGCTACCTCGGCCGCAAGGAAGGCATCGAGGCGCAGGCGGCCGTGCTGCTGCGCAGGACGTCCATCGACGCTTGACGCGTTTTATACGCGACAGGCGAGCGGCGCGCGCTCAGAGCGTCGCGCCGCCGGCCGGGCGCTCGCAGGCACACAGCTCGCCGGTTTGCAGCGCGTCGAGCACGCGCAGCACTTCCTCGGGGCTGCGGCCGACGTTCAGGTTGTTGACCGACACGTGCTGGATCACGTTCTCGGGATCGACGATGAAGGTCGCGCGCAACGCCACGCCCGCTTCCTTGTCGCGGATGCCCAACTGATCAATCAGTTCGCCCTTCACGTCGCCGAAGGCATAGTGATTGAGCTTGCTCAGTTCCCGGTGCTCACGGCGCCAGGCCAGCTTGACGAACTCGTTGTCGACGCTGCCGCCCATCAGCACCGCGTCACGATCCTCGAAGTCCCGTGCAATGCGCGCGAACTCGATGATCTCCGTCGGGCAGACGAAGCCGAAATCGCGCGGGTAGAAGTAGATGATCTTCCACTTGCCCGGAAAGGATTGCTCCGTGATGTCCTCGAAGGCAAACTGGCCGTTTTCCTCGTAATGGTTGAAGCCCGGCTTCGCCGCGGTGACGGTGAAAGCCTCGACTTTGTCGCCGACGGTCTTCATGCAGAGACTCCTGAGGAAGAAATAGAACGCGTTCGAATCAGACACCCATGACGTCGCCGGGTTTCAAGCCGCGATTCAGCCTTCGAAGCGCGCGCCGCCCTTCATCGACGGGAAATCGATCGTCACCTCGAAGCCCGCCAGCGGCGCGCGGTTGCGCAGGCGCAGCGTGCCACGCTGCCGCGTGACGAGGCGCTGCACGATCGCCATGCCGAGGCCCGTGCCGTTCGCCTGGGTGCGGGCGGTATCGACGCGATAGAACGGACGCGTGATCAGCGCGACCTGGTCGTCGGGGATGCCGCGGCCTTCGTCCATCACCGAGAGCTCCACCTTGCCGTGCGACACCCGCGTCTGCAGCGTGATGCGGGCGATGTCGTCGTGCTCGCTGCGGCCGTACTTGCGCGCGTTCTCCAGCAGGTTGCCGACGACGCGGCGCGCATCGGTCGGATCGCCCTCGATCACCGCGCCGGGCGCGAGATCGGTGCGCATCACGACGCCTTCGTCGGCGTGGAAACGTGCGGCCAGTTCGCTGGCGATCATCGAGAGATCGACGGCTTCAGGCATGCGCTGCATCGGCCGCGCGTAGTCCAGGAAGCGCCCGATGATCATGTCCATCTGCTCGATGTCGTCGATCATCGCGAGCTTGGTGGCCTCGTCCGACGGACTCATTTCGGTTTCGAGCCGCAGCCGCGCGAGCGGCGTGCGCAAGTCGTGCGAAATGCCCGCGAGCATCAGCGCGCGGTCCGCCTCGAGTTGTTCGAGGTCCTGCACCATCTGGTTGAAGCTGCGGTTGGTCTCGGCGGCAACGCCCATGCCGCGTTCCGGCAAGGGTTCCGGCGACTGTCCCGAACCGAGCTTGCGCGCGGCCAGCGCCAGCCGCGCGAACGGCCGGTTCACTAGGCTTGTAATGAAGGCCGCGCCGAACAGCGACAGCGCCAGCGCGAACACGCCCCAGCCGGCCCATTGCAGGCCGGTGACGGTGTCGAGCTGGTCGCGGTCGAGTGCGACCCAGTAATCGTCGTCATCGATCTTGAAGCTGATCCACACGCCGGGAATCTCGTTCACCGACTGGGCGATGATCGTGTCGTTGCCGAGCCGGCCGCGCACGTCGCGCTCGATCAGCCGGTTGAGCGACTCGTCGGGCTGGAGCTTGTACTTGTCGGTGGTTTCGCGCGGATAGACGCGCACACCCTCGTTGCTCTCCAGATCCTGCAACAGCGCGCGGCGCAGGTCGGGATCGGAATAGAGCAGGGCGGTGCGCGTCAGCTTGACGACCGCGACGAGCTGCAGCGCCACGCGCTGCGCGCGCGGCTCGCGTTCGATCACGCGAAAGCTCTGGAACCATGCGGTCAGGCTGACCGCGATGAGCAGCGCGATCAGCGCGAAGGTACGCCAGAACAGGCCGCCGAACGCGAGCGCCAGTAGCCGCCTGTCGATGCGCATGGGTCTGTCGGGTTCAGCTCGGGTAAGGGAAGAAAGCGTGACCAAACTCGCTCAAGCTCAAGAAGCTTAGAAACACTCAGGCCGCGCCGTCGGGAATGAACACGTAGCCCAGGCCCCACACCGTCTGAATGAAGCGCGGACTGCTCGGATCGGGCTCGATCAGCTTGCGCAGACGCGAGATCTGTACGTCGAGACTGCGGTCGAACACTTCGTATTCACGGCCGCGTGCGAGCTCCATCAGCTTTTCGCGCGACAGCGGCTGGCGCGGATGACGCGCGAAGACTTTCAGCACCGAGAATTCGCCGGTGGTCAGCGGAATTTCCTGACCGTTCTTCGTGAGCGTACGCGTTGCGAGGTTCAGCGCGAATTCGCCGAACTCGAACACCTCGGTGGTTTCCGACGGCGCGCCCGGCAGTTCGGACGGCGTCTGGCGACGCAGCACCGCATGAATGCGCGCCACGAGTTCGCGCGGGTTGAACGGCTTCGGCAAATAATCGTCGGCGCCCATTTCCAGCCCGACGATACGATCCACATCTTCGCCCTTCGCGGTCAGCATGATGATGGGCGTGCGGTCATTGCTGCCGCGCAGACGACGACAGATGGAAAGGCCGTCTTCGCCGGGGAGCATCAGGTCGAGCACCAGCAGGTCGAAACGCTCGCGCACCCAGAGCTTGTTCATGGCCGGGGCGTTTTCCGCGACGTACACGTTGAAGCCTTGCTCGCCGAGGTAACGGCGCAAGAGGTCACGCAGGCGCGGGTCGTCGTCGACTACGAGAATTTTTGAAGGGTTCTTGGTTTCCATGGCGGCATCTTAGCGCGATTAGTCAAACGTCGAGTTTGTAACAAAAGCGAGTGTAACAGTTGGTTACAAAATTTACGGGGCCTGTGGCACGGCCTAAGGGTTTGGGCCGTACACTGCGTTACCTGAGCCCGCCATTCGGTAGATACTCCATTAGACCAGCGCGTCGTGCGGCCCGACCAGCCATGGCAGGACGTGCATGAAAAGACTGAGGCTGTCCGGTTGTCGAGCAACGAAGGGAACAATATGAAGGGAGCGCGGCAACGCGGACCCGTGCGCGCCGAGCGCATTTTCAGAAAGACACTTCTTGCCAGTGCGCTCTATGCAGTACTGAGCACGCCTCACGCGCATGCGCAGAACGCCGGTTTCGCGCTCGACGGCAACCGTTCCGACCGTTTCGACAGCAACGTCACCACATCACCCAAACGTTTCGATGGCCGCATGATTCGCGCACAGCAGCGCGTGAACAAGCGCGGGTCCGGTGCGACCAGTGCGCATGACAGCCAGGCGCCCGCGATGCAACCCATCCAGCAGGTCGATCAGGCGCCGCCCGCGCGCCCGCCGCGCCATACCGTGATGACCGCCGACGAGCGCCGTCTCTTGCGGCAGCACATCGAAGAAGCGGTGCGCGATCTGTACAAGCGCTAGGCGCCCACGCCGATGAACCGACGCCAGTTTCTCTGCACGGCCGGCGCGTTCGCGGGATGGTCGGGCGGCGTCGCATGCCGGCCGCTTGCAGGAGCTTCCACATCCGATCGCGCGCTGGTGCTCGTCGACCTGGATGGCGGCAACGATGGCGTGAATACCGTCATCCCGATCGGCGATCCGCTGTACCGTGCGCTGCGGCCGACGCTCGCCGTACCGGAAGAGCTGGTCTTGACGCTCGATGCACGCACGGGTTTGCATCCGTCGCTTTTACCCTTGCTCGGGGCCTGGCGTGAACAGGAACTGGCGATCGTGCAGGGCGTCGGTCATGACGCGTGCAACCGCTCGCATTTCCGCTCACGGCAGATCTGGGACACGGCTTCCGATACGCATGAATACCGCGACGACAGCTGGTTTGCAAACGCGGGCGTGCCGCTTGCCCCAAGCTCGCCCGCCGGCTCGTTCGCTGCTTCATGCGAGGACGCCGCGCGCTCGATCGCGCAACGCGAAGCGGCCGTGGCGCGCATCGCGCTGCACGGCTTCGACACGCACGAGAACCAGGCGTCGCGGCATGCGGCGCTGCTGGGGCAACTGGCGAAGGGGCTGATGGTGTTGCGAGCACAGTTGATCGCATCCGGCGACTGGCATCGGACGCTCGTCATGACGAGCTCGGATTTCGGACGGTCGGTGCGTGAGAATGCGGCCGGCGGCACGGATCACGGCGCCGCCGCGGCGCATTTCCTGATGGGCGGCAACGTGCGCGGCGGCCTGTGGGGCGCGGCGCCGCGCCTCGATGCACTCGAAGCCGATGAGGGCATACCCGTGACCCTCGACTTCAGGCAACTGCACGCCACGGCGTGCGCGCATCTGGGCGTCGTGCCGTCGTCATCGGTGGAACGCTTCGCGCCGCTGCCGCTATTGCGCGCCTAGTGCAGTCAACGCGTGCGCCACGTGATCCACAGCTTGCGGATCGGCGTGAGCGAAATGCGTTGATGCAGCACCTTGAAGTCTTCCCGCTCGATTTCATCGAACAAGGCATAAGCGAGCGCCGCCTCGGCGCGCAGCACGCGCTGCGTGGCGCGTTCGGCGGGCGGCAGGGCGGCGAAGGCCGTGTCGAGCGTCTGGCGGGCGCGCGTCGTCTGGAAGCGCATCAGCTCGGCGAAAGCGTCGCCATATTTGCGGTTGATGATGTCCGCCGCCGTCACGTTGAAGCGCTGCAATTCATCGATCGGAATGTAGATGCGGCCATGACGCGCGTCGTCGCCGATGTTCTGCACGCGTTCGGCCAGTTGCAGCGCCGCGCCGAGCGGAGCGGCCCACGCGGCGGTCTGTTGCGGCTCGCGCGCGGTCACACGGGCGATCGCCGTGGCGAACGCGCCGCCGGTCTGGTCGAGATAGCGCCGCAAGCCGGGCCAGTCGAGATAGCGCGCCTGATCCAGATCCATGCCGAAGCCGTCGACGACCGTGGCCAGCAACCCGCGCCCGGCCTCGTCGAGCACGGCATGCCGGGCGTCGCCTGCGTGCGCCTGCAGCGCCTTGGTGACGGGATGGGTCGGCGTGCCTTCGTCGAGCCGGCCGAGTTCGCTTTGCCACCAGGCGTGCTTGGTGCGGCCGATGGTCGGATCGCTGGTTTCCTTGACCGTTTCCTCCAGCTCGCGCCGCAGCGCGAACAGGGCGGTCAGGAGCGGCTGCACGGCGGCGGGGGCGCGGCGCAAGGCGTAATACGTGCCGGAGCCTTCGGGTGCGGCTTTCCGCTGGCAGTGGTCGTCGAAATTCACGAACTTGATGTGTGGGGAGGCAAGGGTGGGCGGGGCGATATCCGCCGACGCATGGGCGCCCATTTTATCCGCCCCGCGATGCCTTTGCCGCCGCTTGCCGGCGAACGCCGCTGGTTCCGGATGTGCGGCGCACCACTGACGCCGCCCACGCCCGGCGCAACACTGCCGCAATCCGTCCGAGTATGACGTTCCATTGCAGTGCGCGCAGTCGGGAGGCGCCCATGGCCCTGAGCAAATCCGAGAACAAGCAATTCGGCGATCGATGCCTGCCGTTCCTCGTCAAGAGCGTGGCGACGGATCTAGGCTTCGACTTCCGTGTGTGTCCGCGCCAGATGCATGTGTCGCCGACGGTGGGTCTGCACATCACGGCGAATCGCAAGGCCGATGCCACGCTGTCCTATCCGCTCAATGTCTTCGTGTTCTGGCAGCCCTCGGGCGTGCGGCAGTTCCTGTCGCACGTGGATCGGCCGATCGCGGCGGCGCGCGCGAGCGAATTGTTGCCGAACGAGATCCGGCGGGTGATGAATCAGTCCGGAGTGGACTTCGCGGGCCGCTCGCAGGAGAAGGGCGAGGTGATGATGGTCGAACTCGGCGATATCAGCGTCTAGCGAATGATTCGGGATGCTTCGCGATCGCGATCGCGAGCTTGCGCGAGACGTGGACGGGATCTGTCCGAGCGGAATCGAGTCGACGAAAAAAACCCGCGTCAGCCGGAACCGGCGCGGGTTTGTTTCAGGTCCGGGCGAGAGAAACGGGTCTGACGGGTTTCCGGCCGCCTGTACTGCATGAGAATACGGCAGGCTGATATTCGGCCCGATGCGGCGCAGACCCCGACCATGACTCGATCATTGCCAGCGCGGCCACCCACGGTCTCAGTCGCGCCGGCGCGCCAGATCATCAGCGCGGAAGCTGACTCGCGCACAAACCAAAAAGCCACCTTCCCGGTGGCTTTTTTTGTGCTGTCGCATTGCTGTCTTTCGAATGGCAAAACAGCGCGAATGCAGGCAAATCAAAGATCGCCTGGCTTATCCAGGCTCTTGATTCAGAGAGGGATGGGTGGTGCGAGGAGCGGGACTCGAACCCGCACACCCTTGCGGGCGTCAGGACCTAAACCTGGTGCGTCTACCAATTTCGCCATCCTCGCATCACGGCTTGCGCGGCGGGGTTCTCGACGCCTTGCGGCCTGTCTCGATGCCCGGCGATGCCGCCGTGTCCGGCACCGGTCCAACGTGCCAAGCCCGAGATTCTAACCGATTCATCTGTCGATGTCCGGGAATTTGCGGCAATGCGGCGACGGCGCCGCGCCTGCGTCAATTGAGTCAATTGCGCGCGTGATGCTCTCCATGTGCATCATGAGATTGCGGCCTGCCGGCGCGCTGCCTACAATCTCGTCCGACTCTTCGCTTTGACCTCCACTCCGCTCTCATGACCCGCAACGCGCGCAATCGCTTCGTCGCCTGGCTCGGCATTGCCGCCATGTGGCTCGCTATTGTCGCGCCGGTCATCAGCCAGACGCTCGCGGCCCGTGCAGCCGCCGATGATCCGCTCGCGGCGCTCTGCGCCGTCTCGCCTTCCGGTCAAGCCGCGCATGCAACATCGGCGTTGCTGCCGTCGCACGATGCCGCAAGCCATCACGAAGACGCCGGCCATTTCGACGCCTGCTCCTATTGCGGCCTGCTCGCGCATCATCTGCCGGTCGTGCCGGGCACCACGCCGCAGGCCGCGCGCATCGAGCGCGTCGCACGGGTGGCGCCGCGCGCGCAAATTGTCTCGATTCATTCGAAGGCATTCAACGCCGCGCGTCCACGCGCGCCGCCCGTCCTTTCCTGAATCCGTCCTTCGTCCGGTCCGACCGACATTCGTCGCGCGCATGAGCACGACGGTCGCGTGACCGCTCGTCCGTCCTTTCAGGAATTCACGATGTTCCCGCTCATCACGCGCGCGCGGCAGTGTTCGCGGCGCCGTGCCTTCGCGCATTCACGCGCATGGCTTCCCATCTCGCTGATGGCGCACGCGGCGCTATCGGCCGCTGCTACGCCTGCCGCATCGGCAGTGGAGTCCGCCGATCCCACCGAGACAGCCGACACCGCCTTTGCGCCAGTACACATCAGCGCGCAGTCCGCGCCGCGCGCGTCGTCGCTGGCCCCGAACCTGCCCGCGACCGTCAACACCGTCACCGCCGACCAGTTCCAGTACTGGAACGTGACGTCGGCCGAAGACGTGCTCAAGTACGCGCCGAATCTGGCCGTGCGCAAGCGTTTCATCGGCGACCTCAATTCGACGATCGCAGTGCGCGGCGCCAGCAATGCGCAGACGGCGCGCGGCCTGGTCTATGCCGACGGCCTGCTGCTCGGCAACTTCCTCGGCAACCCGTGGAACTTCGCGCCGCGCTGGTCGATGATCTTCGCGGACGACATCGAACGCACCGACGTTATCTACGGCCCTTACTCGGCGCTTTATGCGGGCAATTCGATCGGCGCGACCGTGGCCATCACCACGCGCATGCCGACCCAATTCGCCTGGCCGCGCCCATACCACACGGGTTCGCCGTCCATGGCCAGCAGCACGCACTGATGCACGTAGAACGAGACGATCTCTCGAAGGAGCTCAGCGCGGAGTGGGTGCACGGCAACGGTCTCTATCGCTTCACGCTGTTCCAGGACGACGTGAAGAACACGATCCTCAGCCAGACCAACACGACCGTGATTCCTAACATCACTAACTTCCAGAACATCGACCGCGTGCGTTCGCGCGGCGCCGAGTTCGCCTATGAAGGCCAGGACGTGCTCGTGCGCGGCCTCGATCCCGT
Organism: Caballeronia sp. LZ043; assembly: GCF_031451075.1. Lineage (NCBI taxonomy): Bacteria > Pseudomonadati > Pseudomonadota > Betaproteobacteria > Burkholderiales > Burkholderiaceae > Caballeronia > Caballeronia sp. LZ043. The sequence continues at coordinate 1,419,476 of NZ_JARUXT010000001.1, forward strand.
GGCCAATGTCGCGTACACGCAGTCGAAGATCATCGCGAACAGCGGCAATCCGGCGTCGGTGGGGAAGTACTTCTATCGCGTCCCGTTGTGGCGGGCGAACCTCGCGGCGACCTGGGCGTGGGCGTCGACAACCTGTTCGACGAACGTTATTACGTGTATCACCCGTATGCAGGGCGCACGTTTTATGTGGAAGGGCGCATCGGGATCTGATGCCATCGACCGGACACGCACAACCCCTTCAGAGAATCGCCATGCTCGCACCTGTATCCCCTGCCGCCGTTCATCCCAATCAAGGCGATGTCATCGCGCAGCGCCGCACGCTCTGGCGCTGGCACTTCTATGCCGGCCTGTTCGTCATGCCGCTGCTGCTCGTGCTCGCCATCACCGGCACGATCTACTGTTTCCAGCCGCAACTCGAACCGCTTCTGTATCGCGACCGGATGGTCGTCGCAGATCCGCACGTGCCGCCCCTGCCGCGCGATGTCCTGCTCGCCAGGGCCGCCGCGAGCGAACCGCGCGGCGCGGTCGCGACGCTCGCGCAGATCCAATCCGACCGCACGCGCAGCGCCGAATTCGTGTTTCGCCTGCCGTCGGGCGAAAGGGAAAGCGTGTATGTGAATCCTTATGACGGCGCGGTGCTCGGCACGCTGTCGGTCGAGCATCGGCTGATGAAACAGGTGCGCGACCTGCATCGCGGACTGATGCTCGGCAAGACCGGCGAACTGCTGATGGAACTGGCCGGATGCTGGGCGCTCGTGATGATCGGCACGGGCGTCGCGCTGTGGTGGCCGGATCGCACGAATGTCCGCAACGGCGGGGTCTGGCTGCCGCGATTGTCATTGCGGGGCCGCGCGTGGTGGCGCGACCTGCATGCGGTCGGCGGCGTGTGGCTGGCGGCGGGCGCGCTGTTCTTCGTGCTGTCGGGGTTGCCTTGGTCGGGATCGTGGGGGCGCGAGTTCAAGGCGCTCGCGACGTCCGCGTCGCTGGGTTATCCGAAAGGCGCGTGGGGCGACGCGCACGTGCATTCGAGCGTGCCTGCAACAGGCGCGCAGGAGGCCGATGCTCACGCCGCACATTCTGGACATGCCGGACACGCCATGCCGATGACCATGGACGAATTGCCGCTCAAGCAGACGCCGTGGGCCGTCGGCGCGACGCCCGTGCCGGGCGGCATGGCGGCGCCGGTTACGGCGGCGCGGCTGTCGCTGGACCAGGTGGTGGCGCTCGCGGCGCGCAACGGTGTCGCCGACGACTACGGCATCGCGCTGCCGAACACACCGGGCGGCGTCTATACGGTGTCGTCGTTCCCCGCCGATCCACGCGATGAACGCACGCTGCACATCGACCAGTACAGCGGCCGCGTGCTCGCCGACATCGCGTACCCGAACTATGGCCGCGTCGCGCAGTGGATCTCGTACGGCACGTCGTTGCACATGGGGCGGTATTTCGGTCTGGCGAACCAGATCGTCTGCGCGGCGATTTCGCTCGGACTCGCCGCGCTGGCGCTGACGGGTTTCGTCATGTGGCTGAAGCGCCGGCCGGCGCGGACTATCGGCGCACCGTCGCGTCCGGCACGGCGTCCGCCGATGCGCGCCTGGCGCGGCGGCCTGACGCTGCTCGGCATGATCTTTCCGCTGATGGGCGCGACGATGCTCGCGGTGTGGTGCATCGACCGGATTGCTCTTGGCGGGAAGCGCGTGGCCGCGTGAGGCTCAACGCGAATCAGCGCGAACCAAACTTCAGCCGCGTGAGCTGCTCGGCTTCGTTGGCGAGCAGCCGCGCGGCGTCGCGGATGGCGGTGTCGAGCGTGATGGGGCCGGGCGCGGGCGAAAAGCATCCCTCGAAGAACTCCGACAAACGCGGCAGCGCCGCCGAATCCACCGCGCCCGACAGCAGCGACGCCGGCACGCTCGCCGCCCGCGCGTGCTTGCAGGCGATGAACGGCGCCTTGCCGTGCAGCGTCTGCACATCCGAACGGCCTTCGCCGGTGATGAGCCAGTTTGCGCCGGCGAGGGCGTCGTCGAGTGCGATCTCGCGCGCCACCACTTCCGCGCCCGTTTCGAAGCGCGCGCCCAGCATATGCAGCGCGAAACCCAACCCGCCCGCGGCGCCCGCACCGGGCGCGTCGCGCTTCACGACGCCCAGCGCCGGTTCCAGCAGATCCGCGAAATGACCGAGCGCGGCGTCGACCGGGGCGATCTGTTCCGGCGTCACGCCTTTCTGCGGACCGAAGATCGCGGTGGCGCCGTGCTCGCCGGTGAGCGGATTGTCCACGTCCGACATGCCGATGAACTGCGCCTCCTTCACACGCGGATCGAGCCCCGACGCATCGATGCGCGCGATCTTCGCCAGCGCGGAAGGCACCGGCTCGAGTTCGTTGCCGCCGGCATCGAGCAATCTGAGCCCGAGGCCGACGAGCAGGCCCGCGCCGCCGTCGTTGGTGCTGCTGCCGCCCAGCGCGACGTAGAAGGTGCGGGCGCCCGAGTCGAGCAGCGCGCGGATCGCCTCGCCCATGCCGAGCGTGCTGCGCTCGGTGACGGGCACCGCCATGCCGTCCGGATCGGTGATGCCGACCACTTCGGCCGTCTCGATGATCGCGCCGCCGTCGGCGAGCAGACCGGTCGCGGCGTCGCGCCGTGCCGCCGCCGCGCCGCGCACGTTGAGCAGGCGGCGCTCGCCGCCGGCGGCCAGCATTGCGTCGAGGGTGCCTTCGCCGCCGTCGGCCATCGGACGGATGCGGATCTCGGCGTCCGGCCGCGCGCGCCGGATGCCCTCGGCGATCGCGTCCGCGACGCCTTCCGCGGAAAGCGAGCCCTTGAACGAATCGGGAGCGATGACGACGACTGGAGCGGACATGACGTTGGACATGGTGTCTCGAATGTTCTGGTTTGAAAGTGTACGAACGCACGTGCAAGGCGTCATCGGCCATTCATTTATTGCATGCGACTCATGCCTTTCGGTCATGGATTGCGCAAGGTGCCGATTGATCGCGTGAATCGTGCGCAGGCAAGCTTATCAGCGTGGCGCGCCGCGCAAAATAGCCGCGTGCGGATAACGGGGATTCTGCGCGCGCGGCGAAGCCGGGAAAACGCGGAATTACGCCGAATTCAGGCGCAAACGAGGCGTTTTTCGAGCCGTGCAGGGACGTCACGGGCGCTGCGCGGATGCGTCGGACAGAGCGGTCTGATTTGTTTGCTAAACTACTGGGCTCTGTTGGCTGACACCGTGTCGGGCGACGGCCCGGCACTCGGCGAGACGCTCACGACGCATTCAATGCGCTGCAATGCGCGCCGCGGTGCCGGTCACCGATCCCGGCCGGCGGCAGCAGCCGGATTCTGGGAACAGATCCGGCCAGAGCCCGCATCCGGACCCGCGCCTTTAGAACCGCGGAAGAACCGAACACCGAATTGACGTTTCACTTTAGGACGATTTCAGCCATGGCTAACGTAGTTGAGAACCTCGGCAAGCTCGAACGCCGCGTGACGATTTCCCTGCCGAAAGAGACAGTGCAGAAGGAAGTGGATTCGCGAATCCGCCAGTTGGCCAAGAACGTGCGCATGCCGGGTTTCCGCCCGGGCAAGGTGCCGCTCAAGATGGTGACCCAGCAGTACGCCGGCCAAGTGGAAGCTGAAGTGCTGAGCGACAAGGTCGGCAAGGAATTCTTCGATGTCACCCGCGCGGAAAACCTGCGCGTCGCAGGCCAGCCGAGCTTCGCGCCGAAGGTCGAAGACGCCGCCGACGCCTACGCGTTCGACGCCACCTTCGAGGTCTATCCGGACGTGAAACTGGGCGACGTCGCCGACGCTGAAATCGAACGCACGGTCACCACCATTTCCGAAGCCGAAGTGGACCGCACGCTGGACATCCTGCGCAAGCAGCGCGTGCACTTCCACGCACGCGGCGAAGCCGGCGAGCATGGCGACGGCGGCGGTGACACGGCCGCCAAGGAAGGCGACCGCGTGACGCTGGACTTCGTCGGCAAGCTCGACGGCGTCGCATTCGAAGGCGGCAGCGCGCAGGACTTCGCGTTCGTGCTGGGCGAAGGCCGCATGCTGCCGGAGTTCGAACAGGCTGCCACGGGGCTGAAGGTGGGCGAGTCGAAGGACTTCGACCTCAAGTTCCCCGAGGACTACCACGGCAAGGACGTGGCGGGCAAGACGGCGCAATTCACCGTCACGATCAAGAAGATCGAATGGCCGCATCTGCCGGAAATCAACGCGGATTTCGCGAAGTCGCTGGGTATCGAAGACGGTGACCTGACGAAGATGCGCGGCGAGATCAAGGACAACCTGGAGCGCGAAGCCAAGCGCCGCACGCAGCAGATCGTGAAGAACCAGGTCATGGACGCGCTGCTCAAGATTTCCGAACTCGACGTGCCGAAGGCGCTGATCGAGCAGGATCAGCAGCGTCTGGTCGAAATGGCCCGTCAGGACCTGCAGCAACGTGGCGTGCCGAACGCCGCGGACGCGCCGATCCCGGCCGAAATGTTCGCCGAGCAAGCCGAGCGCCGCGTCAAGCTGGGCCTGGTGCTGGCCGAACTGGTGAAGGCCAACGAGCTGCAGGCGAAGCCCGAGCAGATCCGCGCTGAAGTGGACGAGTTCGCCAAAAGCTACGAAGACCCGAAGGAAGTCGTCCGCTGGTATTATTCGAACCAGCAGCGCCTCGCCGAAATGGAAGCGTTCGTCGTTGAGAGCAACGTCGTCGATTTCGTCCTCGGCAAGGCCAAGGTGACCGACAAGGAAGTCAGCTTCGAGGAACTGGCCAGCGCAACGGCGCAAGCCTGACGCGCGGTGGCAAGGGGCGTGCGAGTCGTGGGTTCACGGCTCTCACGCCTTTTTTGCATTAAAGTTTGGGCATTTCCAGGCCGTTCTAGTGATGTTCCTTTGTCATCCAGTATCCCTATTCCGAACAAGGAAATTGCATGACCTTTCGCGCTGAATTGCTCGACACGCTGGCATCCCACGCACCACGGGACTTCGAAGCCCAGGCGCTCGGCCTCGTTCCGATGGTCGTCGAAACGAGCGGCCGCGGCGAGCGTGCCTACGACATTTATTCGCGTCTTCTCAAGGAGCGCGTGGTGTTCCTGGTCGGAGAAGTGAACGACCAGTCGGCGAATCTCGTCGTGGCACAGTTGCTGTTCCTCGAAAGCGAGAATCCCGACAAGGACATCAGCCTGTACATCAACAGCCCGGGTGGCTCGGTATCGGCCGGCATGGCGATCTACGACACGATGCAGTTCGTCAAGCCGGACGTCTCCACGCTGTGCATGGGTCTCGCCGCCAGCATGGGTGCGTTCCTGCTGGCCGCAGGCGCGAAGGGCAAGCGCGTCGCGCTGCCGAACGCCCGCGTGATGATCCACCAGCCGCTCGGCGGCGCACGTGGCCAGGCATCGGACATCGAGATCCAGGCGCGCGAAATCCTGTACCTGAAGGAACGTCTGAACCAGCTGTTGTCGCATCACACCGGTCAGCCGGTCGAGCGCATTGCGCGCGACACCGACCGCGACAACTTCATGTCGGGCGATGACGCGCAGGCTTATGGCCTCGTCGATCAGGTGTTGCACAAGCGTCCCTAAGCAGACTTGAGGGCGCACGAAGCGGCGCCGCGCCACACAGCGCTTCAACCAGGCCGCGCGGGTGCGAATCTGCGTGGCCAGATTGAAGGGCGTATCATGTAACAAGCGTGTCCGGAGGCGTACACATTTATGGCGGACAAGAAAGGTTCCAGTAGCGAAAAGCTGCTCTATTGCTCGTTCTGCGGAAAGAGTCAGCATGAGGTGAAGAAGCTCATCGCGGGCCCGTCGGTGTTCATCTGCGATGAATGTATCGACCTCTGCAACGAGATCATTCGCGACGAAGCGGCCGGTGCGGCGGAAGAAGCCGGACTGACCAAGTCCGACCTGCCGAGCCCGCAGGAAATCAGCGACATCCTCAACCAGTACGTGATTGGCCAGGAACGCGCGAAGAAGATTCTCGCGGTCGCGGTGTACAACCACTACAAGCGGCTCAAGCATCTGGACAAGAAGGACGACATCGAGCTGTCCAAGAGCAACATCCTGCTGATCGGGCCGACCGGCTCCGGCAAGACGCTGCTCGCGCAGACGCTGGCGCGCATGCTGAACGTGCCGTTCGTCATCGCGGATGCCACGACGCTGACCGAAGCCGGCTATGTCGGCGAGGACGTCGAGAACATCATTCAGAAGCTGCTGCAAAACTGCAACTACGAAGTCGACAAGGCGCAGCGCGGCATCGTCTATATCGACGAAATCGACAAGATCAGCCGCAAGTCGGACAACCCGTCCATCACGCGCGACGTGTCGGGCGAAGGCGTCCAGCAGGCGCTGCTCAAGCTGGTCGAAGGCACGATGGCGTCGGTGCCGCCGCAAGGCGGACGCAAGCATCCGAACCAGGACTTCATCCAGGTCGACACGACCAACATCCTGTTCATCTGCGGCGGCGCGTTCGACGGCCTCGAAAAGGTCATCACCGACCGCACCGAGAAGACCGGCATCGGTTTCGCAGCCAGCGTGAAGAGCAAGCAGGACCGCGACGCGGGCGAAGTGCTGCGTGACGTGGAACCCGAGGATCTGATCAAGTTCGGTCTGATTCCCGAACTGATCGGCCGCCTGCCGGTGGTCGCCACGCTCGGCAAGCTCGACGAAGCCGCGCTCGTGAAAATCCTGATCGAGCCGAAGAACGCGCTCGTGAAGCAATATCACAAGCTGTTCGCCATGGAACGCGTGGAACTCGAGATCCGTCCGGCGGCGCTGCAGGCCATCGCGCAGAAGGCCATCCGTCGCAAGACGGGCGCGCGCGGGCTGCGTTCCATTCTGGAACAAGCGTTGCTCGACGTGATGTACGAACTGCCGACCATGAAGGGCGTCTCGAAGGTGATCCTCGACGACAACACCATCGACGGCGACGGCAAGCCCCTGCTCATCTATGAAGATGCGCCCAAGGTGGCGGGTTCCAACTGAAGCAGGCTGTGGCTCGGCGAGAGGCCGTTCATGGCAACGTGAACGGCCTTTTATTTTTTTCGGTTTATTGTGTGGACGTGACTGACGCGATCTTTGACTACCGACTTTTCCCTTCCGATAAAGGCTTGCAATAGCTCTGAACGGCCTTACTTACGACTGAACTGATTCCACTCATGGGGAAATGAAATGTCAGGAACCCAACTCCTCCCGCAGGAACGCATTACGCTGCCGCTGCTCCCGCTGCGCGACGTAGTCGTTTTCCCGCATATGGTGATTCCGCTCTTCGTCGGGCGACCCAAGTCGATCAAGGCCCTCGAAGCCGCGATGGAAGGTGGCAAGCACATCATGCTGGTCGCCCAGAAGACGGCGGCGAAGGACGAGCCGACCGAAAAAGACATGTATGAAGTGGGATGTATCGCCAACATCCTGCAAATGCTGAAGCTGCCTGACGGCACCGTGAAAGTGCTCGTCGAAGGCCTGCAGCGCGCGAAGACGCTCACGATCGAAGAACAGGAAACGCAGTTTTCCTGCGACGTGATGCCGCTCGAACCCGATCACGCCGACAGCGCAGAAACCGAAGCGCTGCGCCGCGCGATCGTGTCGCAGTTCGATCAATACGTGAAGCTCAACAAGAAGATTCCGCCGGAGATCCTGACGTCGCTGTCGGGCATCGACGAAGCGGGTCGTCTGGCGGACACCATCGCGGCGCATCTGCCGCTCAAGCTCGACCAGAAGCAGCACATCCTCGAGATGTTCCCGGTCATCGAGCGGCTCGAGCATCTGCTCGCGCAACTCGAAGCCGAAATCGACATCCTCCAGGTCGAAAAGCGCATCCGTGGCCGCGTCAAGCGCCAGATGGAAAAGAGCCAGCGCGAGTATTACCTGAACGAGCAGGTCAAGGCCATCCAGAAGGAACTGGGCGAAGGCGAAGAGGGCGCGGATCTCGAGGAACTCGAGAAGCGCATCACCGCCGCGCGCATGCCGAAGGAAGCCAAGAAGAAGGCCGACGCCGAGCTGAAAAAGCTCAAGCTGATGTCGCCCATGTCCGCGGAAGCGACCGTCGTGCGCAACTACATCGACACGCTGATCGGCCTGCCGTGGCGCAAGAAGAGCAAGGTCAACAACGACCTGACCAACGCCGAGCGCGTGCTCGACGAAGATCACTTCGGCCTCGAAAAGGTCAAGGAACGCATTCTCGAGTATCTCGCGGTCCAGCAACGCGTCGAGAAGGTGAAGGCGCCCATCCTGTGTCTCGTCGGGCCTCCGGGCGTCGGCAAGACCTCGCTCGGGCAGTCCATTGCCCGCGCCACGAACCGCAAGTTCGTGCGCATGGCGCTGGGCGGCGTGCATGACGAATCCGAGATTCGCGGTCACCGCCGCACCTATATCGGTTCGATGCCCGGCAAGATCCTGCAGAGCCTGACCAAGGTCGGCGTGCGCAATCCGCTCTTCCTGCTCGACGAAGTCGACAAGATGGGCATGGATTTCCGCGGCGATCCGGCCTCCGCGCTGCTCGAAGTGCTCGACCCGGAACAGAATCACACGTTCGCGGACCACTACATCGAAGTGGACTTCGACCTGTCCGACGTGATGTTCGTCGCCACCTCGAACTCGCTGAACATCCCGCCGCCGCTGCTCGACCGGATGGAAGTCATCCGTCTGTCGGGTTACACGGAAGACGAGAAGGTCAGCATCGCGCAGCGTTACCTGCTGCCGAAGCAGAAGCGCAACAACGGCCTGAAGGAAGGTGAGATCGAAGTCACGGAGCAGGCTATCCGCGACATCATCCGCTACTACACGCGTGAAGCGGGCGTGCGTTCGCTCGAGCGTGAAGTGTCGAAGATCTGCCGCAAGGTCGTGAAGATGCTGCTGCTCAAGAAGGCCGAGGGCGCCGTGAAGGTCGACGGCTCCAATCTCGATACCTTCCTCGGCGTGCGCAAGTACGACTTCGGTTTGGCCGCGAAGGAAAACCAGACCGGTCAGGTCACGGGTCTCGCGTGGACGGAAGTGGGCGGCGATCTGCTGACTATCGAAGCGGCCGTGATGCCCGGCAAGGGCGGCGTGATCCGCACCGGTTCGCTCGGCGACGTGATGAAGGAATCGGTGGAAGCGGCGCGCTCGGTCGTGCGTTCGCGTTCGCGTCGTCTCGGCATCACGGACGAGTCGTTTGAGAAGAAGGACATCCACATCCACGTGCCCGAAGGCGCGACGCCGAAGGACGGTCCGTCCGCCGGTATCGCGATGACCACGGCGCTGGTGTCGGTGCTGACCGGTATTCCGGTTCGCGCGGATGTCGCGATGACGGGCGAAATCACGCTGCGCGGCGAAGTGCTGCCGATTGGCGGGTTGAAGGAGAAGCTGCTGGCGGCGCATCGCGGCGGCATCAAGCTCGTGCTGATCCCGGAAGAGAACACCAAGGATCTGGCCGACATCCCCGACAACGTGAAGAACGCCATCGAGATCGTGCCGGTGCGCTGGATCGACCGCGTGCTGGAACTGGCGCTCGAACGCACGCCGGAAGCGCTGCCCGAAGAAGAGGCGAAGGCTGCTGCACCCGTCGCTGCCGAACAGCAGAAGGATGCGCCGGCAGCAGGCGAGTTCGTGAAGCACTAAGCCTCTGTCCTGGAGTGCGGCGCGAGGTGATCGGCGCTGCATCGCTCAAGGCAGGACTCGAAACCCGCGGGATTTTCCCGCGGGTTTTTTATTGCCCGCGCCGTCTAGTGAAGCGCCTCCAATTCCCCGAAAGGCCCGCTGAATCAGGCTCAGCCCTCGTTGACACCGCGCTTTCGGCTGCGTCTAATGAGCGCCGCATCCGGACACCATCCGGCTGACTACAACTGTCACTACAACGTGCCATCAACGATTTGGGGATCATCATGAACAAGACGGAACTGATCGACCACATTGCGCAGGAAGCCGACATCTCCAAAGCCACTGCCGGCCGCGCGCTGGATGCGCTCATCGGCGGCGTGCGCGCGACGCTCTCGAAGGGCGGCACCGTGACACTCGTGGGCTTCGGCACGTTTGCGGTCGGCAAGCGCACGGCGCGCACCGGACGCAATCCGCGCACGGGCGCCGAGATCAAGATCAAGGCCGCGAAGGTACCGAAATTTCGCCCTGGCAAAGCTCTGAAGGATGCGCTAAACTAGCGGACTCGCTGGATACGGCGTCTCGCATGACGAGTCACTGAACCAGCGCAGCGCAAGTTGAAGAAGTCATCGGCCGGGTGCTTAGCTCAGTTGGTAGAGCGGCGCCCTTACAAGGCGTAGGTCGGGAGTTCGAGCCTCTCAGCACCCACCAGGTCTGCATGACATTACACACTCAACTCGCCGCACGTAGTATCTGGAGCGGTAGTTCAGTTGGTTAGAATACCGGCCTGTCACGCCGGGGGTCGCGGGTTCGAGTCCCGTCCGCTCCGCCAGATTCAAACGAAAGTCTCGCACGCTTCACGGCCTGCGGGACTTTTGTTTTATGCGTTCTGATGCGGTGCCTTTCTAGTCCTCAACGCTTCGCCGAAACACTGCGGGCGAGTGTGTCACAGAGACGCTCAACTCACTGATTCATCGGCCGTTTCGCCTGGCGCTTGCGGACCTCATCATCATTGCCGCCAGCCTCGCGCGGCCAATTCCCCGTCACCTTTCGCCTTTTCCCCGGCCACTGTTGTAATATCGAGCGTTTTGTTCCGACAACGCAGCGCTACATGCTCGACTTCTTCCGAAATCACCAGCGCCTGATGATGGCCCTGCTGATCCTGATCGTGGTGCCCGGTCTGGGTATCGTGGGTATCCAGGGTTTCAGCAACTTCTTCGACGAAAGCGCCTGGGTCGCCAGTGTCAATGGTCACAAGATCACCCGTCCCGAATTCGATAATGCCTTCCGCCAGCAAGTGGACCGCGCCCGTTCGATGCTCGGTGCGCAGTTCGACGCCAAGATGTTCGACACGCCCGAAGCCCGAGCCGCGATGGTCGACAGTCTCGTGCAGCAGCGCGCACTCGCCGACGAAACCCAGCGCCTGCATCTGACCGCCTCCGATGACGCCGTGCGCCGCGCACTGCTCGCCGACCCGGTGATCTCGTCACTGCGCAAGCCGGATGGCACCATCGACGTCGAGCGCTACAAGCAGTTGCTCGCCATGCAGGGCATGACGCCCGCGCAATACGACGAGCGCATGCGCTACAGCATTGCCACCGAGCAGATCCCGGGCAGCATTCAATCGACCTCGTTCACGTCGAAGTCGCTCGCGCAAAGCCTCACCGAACTTGCCGAGCAGAAGCGCGCGGTGCAGGGCATGTCGCTGCGCACGGCCGACTACACGGCGAAGATCCAGCCGACCGACGCCCAGCTCACCGCATACTACGACGCGCATCGCAACGCCTTCGCCACGCCCGAGACGGCCACGATCCAGTATCTGGTGCTGTCGCCGGGCGCGCTCGCGGCGGCCTCGAAGCCGAGCGACGCGGACCTCAAGAAGTACTACGACGACAACATCCAGCGCTACCGCACGGAAGCGCAGGTGCGCGCGAGCCACATCCTGATCAACGCACCGAAGGACGCCAGCGCCGCCGACAAGGCCAAGGCCAAGCAGAAGGCCGAAGCGCTGCTCGCGCAGGTGAAGGCGCATCCGGACCAGTTCGCGCAGATCGCCCAGAAGAATTCGGAAGATCCGGGCTCGGCCAGCAAGGGCGGCGATCTCGGTTACTTCGCACGCGGCCAGATCGCGGGCGGCAAGGACTTCGACGACGCCGCGTTCAGCCTGAAAAAGGGCGAGGTGAGCAACATCGTCGAGTCGGACTTTGGCTATCACATCATCCAGGCCACCGACGTGAAGCCCGCTGTCACGAAGCCGTTCGACGAAGTGAAGGACGCGCTCGCCAAGGACTATGCGGCGCAACAGGGCGCGAAGGGTTTCGCCGACGACTCGCAAGGGTTCACGGACCTCGTCTACGAGAAGTCGAAGTCGCTGCAGCCGGCCGCCGACAAGTACAAGCTGTCCATTCAGACCGCGACCGTCGGTCCGAAGCCGAATCCGCAGTTGCCGCAGGACAACCCGCTCAACAACGCGAAGTTCCTCGCCGCCGTATTCGCACCCGATGCGGTGAAGGAGCGCAACAACACGCAGGCCATCGACGTCGGCAACAACACGATGATCGCCGCGCGCGTGACCGACTACAAGCCGTCCGCCGTGCCCGCGTTCGACGCCGTGAAGGACCAGGTGCGCAAGCAGGTCATCGCGGAGATGGCGGCTGCCATGGCGAAGAAGGAAGGCGAGACGAAGCTTGCTGACCTGCAGAAGTCGAAGTCGACCGACGGCTTCACGTCGCCGATCACCGTGTCGCGCAACGATGCACAGGGGTTGCCGCCCGCGGCGCTCAGCGCGATCTTCAAGGCGGATGCGGCGAAGCTGCCGGCTTACGTGGGCGTCGACCTCGGTGCGGACGGCTATGCCATCTATCGCGTGAACTCGGTCGAGAAGCCCGCAACGGTCGCGGCGGACCGTCTCGCCGGCGCACAGCAACAGATCGCGCAGGTCTACGCGCAGGCGGAAATGGAAGCCTATACGGATGCGCTGAAGGCGCGTTCGAAGATCAAGCTGAGCCACGCAACGGCGCAGGATCCGTCGAACTGATCCGTTGATCGCATGATGCAAAAAGCCCCGCTATCCGAAGAGTAGCGGGGCTTTCTTTCATTCACGCCCGGCGCACTGCCAGCGTGCGGGCGCAGGACCTCGACACGACCTTACAGGCAAGCCTGCACGTCGCCGCTGGCCTCGCTGCCGGCCGCGCCCGAAGCGCGGAAGCCCACCCACGAGCCCGAACCGGTGTAGGCCGGACGAACCACGGCTGCGGCGCCGTTCGGCGGCTGCTGGCCGGGAACGTAGACATCGACGGCCTGGTCGTTCGCCAGCGTGTCCTGCGACACGACTTGCTGCTGCGACTTGTCGGCCCACTTCTGGGCGACGCATTGCGCCACGGCCTTTGGCGCCTTCTGGCTCGTGCCGACTTGCTGCACGCCGGCAGGCGGTTGAGCGGCACAGGCCGAGATTGCAACGGTCAGGGCGAGAAGAGGGATAAATTTCACGTGACCTCCTTGTCGGATCGCTCGCTCAGTACGAGCGGGGTTATAAGAGTTACGCGAAAGTTTCAGATGACTGAATCGTGGCCGGGTTCCGCGTCAATGTGATCAAGCCGTGCGGCCGGCGTATCGCCTAATGCGACGCGCCCGCGCCCAGCAAGGGTTTCAAGGTTGGCCAGACGTTGTTCAGTAGCAAAGGCTGGGCCTGCACGGTCGGATGGATCTGATCGGCCTGGAACATCGAGGGCGTTTCGGCTAGGCCCGCCAGCAGGAACGGCACGAGCGGCACCTTCTTCTCCTTCGCGATGCGCTCGTAGACCGCGTGGAACTTTTGCGTGTAGTCGGGGCCGTAATTGGGTGGAACGTACATGCCGATGAGTAAAACCTTCGCATGCGCGGCCTGCGATGCATCGACGATACCGCGCAGATTCGCCTCGGTCGTCGTGAGCGGCACGCCGCGCAGTGCATCGTTGCCACCCAGTTCGACAATCACCACGGCAGGCTTGAGCCGCGCAAGCACGGCGGTGAGACGCGCGCGCCCGCCGCTCGTGGTGTCGCCGCTGATGCTCGAATTCGCAACGCTATAATCGAAGCGCTCTTGCGCGAGCTTGCCGCGCAGCAGATTGACCCAGCCGGTATCACGCGGCAGGCCGTATTCCGCGGAGAGGCTGTCGCCCAGCACGACGATCGCGGGCCTGGTCTGTGTCTGTGCGGGAGGAGCGGGTTGAGGCGCCGCCTGGGCATCTGCTGCGTGCGCCGTGACGCAGACCGCCATCATCAGGCCCAGCACGGGAAGCGTGCCGCGCAAGTTTTTCTTCAGGGTGTCCATGCAAAACAATATCGAGCCGGTCATCGAAGTTCGGGGATTGAACAAGCGGGTGAAGGACGCAACGGGCGAACTGACCATCCTGAATCAGATCAACCTGTCGATCGCGCAGGGCAGCAGCGTGGCGATCGTCGGTGCGTCGGGGTCGGGCAAGTCGACGCTGCTCGGCCTGCTCGCGGGATTGGACAGCGCGACGGAGGGCTCGGTTCGCCTGCTCGGCAAGGAGCTCTCCACACTCGATGAAGACCAGCGCGCCGCGCTGCGCAGCGGGGCCGTGGGCTTCGTGTTCCAGTCGTTCCAGTTGATGCCGCATCTGACCGCGCTCGAGAACGTGATGCTGCCGCTCGAACTGCGCGCCGAGATGCCGCACCATGAGATCGCCGCACGCGCCCGCGCATTGCTCGATCAGGTCGGTCTCGCGCAACGCATGGGACATTATCCGAAACTGTTGTCCGGCGGCGAACAACAACGCGTCGCGCTGGCGCGGGCGTTCGTCACGCATCCTGCCGTATTGTTCGCCGACGAACCCACCGGCAGCCTCGACGCCGCCACCGGCTACGCGATCATCGACCTGATGTTCGAGATGAACCGCCGCAATGGCGCGACGCTCGTGCTGGTCACGCATGACGCGGAACTCGCCGAGCGTTGCGACGCCACTGTGACCATCGAAGCCGGACGCATCGTCAACGGATCGGGCGTATAAAAAAAGCCCGCGACGCGTAGGGCGCGCGGGCTCCATCGCAACGAGACAGCGTCAGCGCTTCAAGGCCTTGCGCGCCCGCGCGATCAGCGCCGACGTCGACGAATCGTGCTTTGCCGGATCGGCACTCGCCGCGGTGATGTCGGCCTCGACTACCTTGCCGAGAATCTTGCCGAGCTCCACGCCCCACTGATCGAACGAGTTGATGTTCCACACGGCGCCTTGCACCAGCACCTTGTGTTCATACAGCGCGATCAGCGCGCCGAGCGTCTGCGGCGTCAGCGCGTCGAGCATGATGGTGGTGGTCGGACGGTTGCCGGGGAAGCTCAGGTGCGTCGCCAGTTCTTCCTTGCCCGGACCCGCCACCTTCTTCGCTTCCTCCAGCGTGCGGCCGAGCATCAGCGCTTCGCTCTGCGCGAAACAGTTCGCCAGCAGCTTCGCGTGATGATCGACGAGCGGATGCTCCGGCGTCAGCACCGCGATGAAGTCGATCGGGATGATTGTCGGGCCCTGGTGCAGCATCTGGAAGAACGCGTGCTGGCCGTTCGTGCCCGGCTCGCCCCAGATCACGGCGGCGGTGGGGTAATCGACCATCGTGCCGTCCAGACGCGCCGACTTGCCGTTGCTCTCCATCTCCAGCTGTTGCAGATACGAAGGCAGGAAATGCAGCGCTTCTGAATACGGCGCGATCAGATCGCTCTGCGAGCCGAAGAAGTTGCGATACCAGATGCCGATCATGCCCATCAGCACCGGCAGGTTCACGTTGAGCGGCGCGGTGCGGAAATGCTGGTCCATCGTGTCCGCGCCTTGCAGCAGCGCGTCGAAGTTGTCCGGGCCGACCGAGATCATGATCGAGAGGCCGACCGCCGACCACAGCGAATAGCGCCCGCCCACCCAGTCCCACATCTCGAAGACGTTCTCTTTCGCGATGCCGAACTTGACCACTTCGGCCGGATTCGCCGACACGCCGACAAAATGTTTCGACAACTGGTCTTCCGGGCAGCCGGACTTGAGGAACCAGTCGCGCATCGAGTGGGCGTTGGTCATCGTCTCAAGTGTCGTGAAGGTTTTCGAGACGATGATCGCGAGCGTTTCCTCTGCGTCGATCTGTTGCAGCACGTTGTAGATGTCGGCGCCGTCGACGTTGGACACGAAGTGCGTGTCGAGCTCCTTCGAGCTGAGATGATGCAGCGCATGGACGACCATCTTCGGCCCGAGATCCGAGCCGCCGATGCCGATGTTCACCACATGGCGGATGCGCTTGCCGGTGTAGCCGGTCCACGCGCCGTCGCGGACCTTGGTGGCGAAGGCGGCCATCTTGGCCTTTTCGGCCTCCACTTGCGCATGGAAGGGCGCATCCGGCGACTGGGCGCGCAAGGCGGTGTGCAAGACCGCGCGATGCTCGGTGACGTTGACGATATCGCCATTGAACATCGCGTCGCGCTTCTTCGTCACGCCGGCTTCCTCGGCGAGCTGGATCAGCAGCTTGAGCGTGGCGTCGGTGACGCGGTTCTTGGAAAAGTCGATGGTGAGCCCGCCGCCTTCGAACGTCAGACGTTCGGCGCGCGTGGGCGCGCTGTCGTTTTGCGGCGCGAACCAGTCGCGCAGGCGCTCGCCGGAAATGGAGTCGTAGTGCGACTGGAGCGCCGACCAGGCAGGAAGCGAATTGAGCGTCGAGGTTTGGGTCATGAGCGGTCCGTTAGTCTGAGGGTGACAGAGGAAAACGTTCGTGCAATGCCTGCGCGGCCTGGGTCAGCGTGTGTCGTGAACGCGGTGACGGATGCCGCGGATGCCCGAATCGAAAAGAGTATAGCGACGATGCATGAACGGCTGCTTGCAACGTGTCGCAGGCGCCTTCAGGCGTGATCTTCGCGTGCCGCATAGAAGCGCCGGTTGAGCAGCGCGCGCACCGCCGGCGCAAGCTCGCCCGCGGTCAGGCCGGCCGGGCCGATGCCGTCGTCGGTGAGCGTCTGCGCGGCCAGGCCGTGCAGATAGACGCCGGCCAGCGCCGCTTCATACGCCGGCAGCTTCTGCGCGAGCAATGCTCCGATCAAACCGCCGAGCACGTCGCCGGTGCCGCCCGTAGCCAGCCCGGCATTGCCGGTCGGATTCACGGCCACCCGGCCGTCCGGCGCCGCGATCACGGTGCCCGAGCCTTTCAGCACGGCGACAGCGCCATAACGCGCCGACAACTGCCGCGCCGCCGCGATGCGGTCGGCCTGGACCGCCTGCGCATCGCTTTGCAACAGACGCGCCGCTTCGAGCGGATGCGGCGTCAGCACGCACGGGTCACCCTGCGCGCCGCGTGCCGCGACGGCGGCCGCCAGCGGCTCGTCGCGGGCGACGAGATTGAGCGCATCGGCGTCGAGCAGCTTCGGGACGTCGAGCTTCAGGACGTCCTCGAGCACCTTGCGGGCGCGCGCGCTCGTGCCCATGCCGCAGCCGATCGCGAGCGCGTCCATCTTGTCGAGCGCAAAGCCTTCGACGTGATGCAGCATCAGTTCCGGATGAGGCGGGTCGTAGGGCGGAAAGCCATCGCCGAGAAAGGCGATGTTCACCTTGCCGGCGCCGCTGTAAAGCGCCATGCGCGCTGCCAGCACCGGCGCGCCGCACATGCCGGTGTCGCCGCCGATCACCGCGAGCGAGCCGAAGGTGCCCTTGTTGGTCGCGTTGTCGCGCGGCGGCAAGGCTGCGCCGAACAGCGCGGGCGCGTTCAGCACGAGCGACGGCGCCGCGCTCGCTTCCAGTTCCAGCGTGGCGACGCACAGCCGGCCCGTGAGATCACGTCCCTGCGACGTGAAATGCCCCGGCTTCGCGCCGATGAAGGTGAGCGTGTCGGTCGCGCGCACGGCGTCGCCGCCGCGCACCGGCGTACCGGTGTCGCTGTCGAGGCCGCTCGGCACGTCGAGCGCCAGCACGCGGCCCGTGCTGCGCGCCCGGCGCGTGAGGCGCGCGGCAAGCTCCGCGAACACGCCTTCGAGCGGCCGCGTGAGGCCGATGCCGAACATGCCGTCGACCAGCCAGCCGAAGCCGTCGAACGAAGCGGGCGGCGCGGTATCGATGGGCACGCCCGCCGCGCGCGCGGACGCGAGCGCCCAGCGCGCGTCGTCGGGCTTGACCTCGACCGGCATGCACACCTGCACGGCAATGCCCGCCCGATGCAGCCTTTCGGCCATCACGAGCGCATCGCCGCCGTTGTTGCCCGGGCCGGCGACCAGCCACACGGGCTGCGCGCGGCTCGCGGCATCGTGCGACAGGACCTCTTCCAGCCATTGCCCGGCGGCCGCGCCCGCGCGCGCCATCAGCGTATGCGGCGGCAGCCCGGCCGCGCCGCGTGCTTCGAGCGCGCGCAGTTCGTTCAGCGTGAGGAGCGGGAGCGGTTCGTCTTTCGGCGTGAACCAGGGCGAGCGGGGAACGGTCATGGCGGCGCAGGGAAGGGCGCCCCGGGAATCGGAGCGGTCGGAAACCCGACGCCGTTGCAGCAATCGTGCCCGGCGCGCCGCGCGAACTAGAAGCGTTCGAGACTCAGCGCGGCGAGGGTGTCGGCGGGGAGATCGGGCGTGACGCCGGAGACGAAATCCGCAATTACTTTAGCAGAGCCGCACGCCAGGCCCCAGCCCGCCGGGCCGTGCGCCGCGTTGACGAACAGCCGCGGGTGGCGCGTCGCACCGGCGACCGGCAGGCCATCGGCGCTCAGGAGGCGCAGGCCGTCCCAGGCGCGCGCGGCGGACACCCGTGCCGCGCCGGGAATCCAGTCGTGCGTGCCCTGGCCCAGCAGATCGAGCGCGCGGCGCGAGAGCGCGGCATCCAGCGGCTTGTCGGCCTTGGCGGCGCTCAGCAGCACGCCCGCGCCGCCGACGCGCAGCCGCTGGTGAATGCGCGTCATCGTGATGCGCTTCACCGAATCGACGACGCTCAGATGCGGCGCGCGCTCTTCGTACGCGACCGGCGCCGTGAGCGTATGCACGCGCAGCGGAAACAGCGCGGAGGCCGCCTTGCCTGCGCCCGCCAGCGCGGGGGTGTCCGTTCCGGCCGCGACGACCAGCGCGTCGGCCGTGAGCGTTTCGGCATCGTGCGCGCGCTTCCTGCCTTCGCCTGACGAAGACAAGACGACCGCCGCTCGCGCGCCGTCGAGACGCAACGATGCGACGGTCTGCTGCATGCGGAATTGCACGCCTTGTTCCTCGAGGAACTGCTTCAGTTGTTTGGTGAACAGCGGGCAGTTCGCGGTGCGCTCTTCGGGCAACAGCACGCCGCCGGCAAAAGCGGGGTCGTCCGGCACGGAAGGCTCGATGGCGACGCATTCTGCCGGCGTCAGCACGCGATGCGGCACCTGGAAGCGCTTGAGCAGTTCGATGGCGGCGTGGGCGTCCTCCAGTTCGCGCGGCTGGCGGAACACGTGCAGGACGCCGCGCCGTTGCTCGAAATCCAGTTCCAGCCGCTGCTCGATGTCGCCGATCACCTGCCGCGACAGTTCGACGAGCGGTGCCAGCTTCGTGTACTGGGCCGTGAACGCATCGGGCTCGCGCAGCAGCGACAGTTGCCTGACGAACTCGCGCGCGCCGGAGTCGAAACCGGTCTTGACCACCATCCCGCTCTGCTTCGCGCGGCTCGAGGTCATGAAGGTCGGGCCGAACCAGACATCGAGCGGCGAGGGCAGGAGCGCGCCGCCCTGGCCGTAGGTGGCGCCTTGCGCGACGGTCGCGTGCCGCTCGATCACGCAGACGCGATGACCGGCCGCATGCAGCTGATAAGCGGTGGCGATGCCGGCGATTCCTCCGCCGATGACGATGACATCCATGACTGTCTGATGCTGAATGGCGCCCGCAGGGGCGAGAAACGCGGCGTTGCGCGATGAAACGGGAAGCGCGGCGGACCGGCGCTGAGCGCGGCGCGCACCGGGAGAAAGCGCGCCATGATAGCGTCAAAACCGTTTGCGGGGGACGGCAATCTGCTGGTAAACCGTGGGTAATCCTCGAGTAGTCCGCGCGCGACGGGCGATCGAAAGGAATGGTTCGCGACAAGCGCGCAGACTGCGCGCCCCGCGCCAACGGGACGCGACCAGTCAGGCGCCGCTTCCGGGTTATAATCGCGGTCTTCCTTTTGCCTCATGTCGTTTCGCGTGCTCGGGTCCGGTTTTGCGAATGTCCAGATTCGCAGACGGAGCGCCAAGCCTTGTTTCGCGCACCAGCGAGCGCCTCGCGAGCGGCACACAGACGTCATCGACGCACCGTCACAATGGCCCACTTCTCGTGTTTCCCCGGCGCTTCGGCCCTCTCCGATTTCCGTCAGACCCGCCTTCTCGAAACGCTCGCCCGCATCGACGCCAACATCGTCGGCGTGCGCGGCCAGTTCCTGCATTTCGTGAATGCGTCGGAACCGCTCACGGATGAAGACAATCGCCGCATCGAGGCGCTGATGCACTACGGTGCACCCTTCGAGGCATCGAAGGAGCGCGGCGCGACGGAAACCTTCATGGTCGTGCCGCGCTTCGGCACCGTGTCGCCTTGGGCCAGCAAGGCCAGCGACATCGCCCATCACTGCGGGCTCACGAAGGTACGGCGCATCGAGCGCGGCGTCGAGTACACGGTGATCATGAAGAGCGGCTTCCTCGGCGGCAAGAAGTCGCTCACGGACGCGGCGCGCGCCGCCGTCGCCGACGCGCTGCACGACCGCATGACCGAAAGCGTCGCGGCCTCGCGCGAGCAGGCGCTGCATCTCTTCGACGAACTGCCTGCCCGGCCGCTGCAAACGGTCGACATCATCGGCGCGGGCCGCAGCGCGCTCGAAGCCGCCAACCTGGAACTGGGCCTCGCGCTCGCCGACGACGAAATCGACTATCTCGTGAGCGCGTTCGAAGAACTGAAGCGCAACCCCACCGACGTCGAGCTGATGATGTTCGCGCAGGCCAACAGCGAGCACTGCCGCCACAAGATCTTCAACGGCGAATGGACCATCGACGGCGCGAAGCAGGACATGTCGCTGTTTCAGATGATCCGCAACACCGAGAAGCTGAATCACGCGGGCACGATCGTCGCGTATTCGGACAATTCGGCGATCATGCAGGGCGGCATGGCCGAGCGCTGGTTCCCGCGCGGCAAGGACGAGCAATACCGGCGTCACGTGGAGATGACCCACACGCTGATGAAGGTCGAGACCCACAATCACCCGACCGCCATTTCGCCGTTCGCGGGCGCGGCCACCGGCTCCGGCGGCGAGATTCGCGACGAAGGCGCCACCGGCCGCGGCGCGCGTCCGAAGGCGGGTCTTGCGGGCTTCACGGTGTCGAACCTGGATCTGCCCGACGCCCGCCGCAACTGGGAAAACGACCGCGACGCCGCCGTGCCGCTCGCCTCGCGCAATCCCGCCGACGCGCATCAGCCGTATGGCCGCCCGGACCGCATCGCGTCGCCGTTGCAGATCATGATCGACGGCCCGATTGGCGCCGCCGCCTTCAACAACGAATTCGGCCGGCCGAACCTCGGCGGCTATTTCCGCACCTTCGAGCAGAACGTGGCGGGCCGCGTGCGCGGCTATCACAAGCCGATCATGATCGCGGGCGGCATCGGCAACATCTCCGACCAGCACACCCACAAGCTCGACCTGCCGGCCGGCACACTGCTGATCCAGATCGGCGGACCGGGCATGCGCATCGGCATGGGCGGCGGCGCGGCGTCCTCGATGGCCACCGGCGCGAACACCGCCGAACTCGATTTCGATTCCGTCCAGCGCGGCAATCCGGAAATCCAGCGGCGCGCCCAGGAAGTCATCAACAGCTGCTGGCAGCTGGGCGACAACAACCCCATCCTGTCGATCCACGACGTCGGCGCGGGCGGCATCTCGAATGCCTTCCCGGAACTCGTCGACGGCGCGGGCAAGGGCGCGCTGTTCGAGCTGCGCAAGGTCCAGCTGGAGGAGAGCGGTTTGTCGCCGCGCGAAATCTGGTCGAACGAGGCGCAAGAGCGCTACGTGCTGGCCATTGCGCCGGACGATCTGCCCGCGTTCCAGGCCCTCTGCGAGCGCGAACGCTGCCCGGTGGCCGTGGTCGGCGTGGCGACGGAAGAGCGTCAGCTGAAGCTGGTCGATGAAGCCAACAGCGGCCAGGAACCCGTCGACATGCCGATGGACGTGCTGCTCGGCAAGCCGCCCAAGATGCATCGCGACGTGAGGCGCGAGCGCGCGCAATTCAACAAAGTCGATGTCACCGGTCTGCCGCTGTCGGAAGTCGCGGTCGAGGTGCTGAAGCATCCGACGGTCGCGAGCAAGTCGTTCCTCATCACCATCGGCGACCGTTCGGTGGGCGGCACGACCGCGCGTGACCAGTTCGTCGGTCCGTGGCAGGTGCCGGTGGCGGACTGCGCGGTGACCACGATGGACTACGTCGGCTATCGCGGCGAAGCCATGACGATGGCCGAGCGCACGCCGCTCGCTGTGATCGACGCGCCCGCATCCGGCCGCATGGCCGTGGGCGAGGCGGTGACCAATATCGCTTCGGCGCCCATTGCGTCGCTCGACAAGCTGAAGCTCTCGGCGAACTGGATGGCCGCCTGCGGCAGCGCCGGCGAAGACGCCGCGCTGTACGACACGGTGCAGGCCATCGGCATGGAGCTGTGCCCGGCGCTCGGCATCAGCATTCCGGTCGGCAAGGATTCGCTGTCGATGCGCACCAAGTGGCAGGATGCACGCGGCGGCGCGCGCGAAGTGGTGTCGCCGGTGTCGCTCATCATCTCGGCGTTCGCGCCGGTCGAGGACGTGCGCCGTCACCTGACGCCGCAGCTCGTCAACGACACCAGCACGGTGCTGATCGCGATCGACCTCGGGCGGGGCCGCAACCGCATGGGCGGCAGCATTCTCGCGCAGGTCACGCAGCAGGTGGGCGACACGGTGCCGGACGTCGACGATCCGGAAGACCTCAAGCGCTTCTTCGCGGCCATCCAGGCGCTGAACTTGGACGGCAAGCTGCTGGCCTACCATGACCGCTCGGACGGCGGCCTGTGGGCCACGGTGTGCGAGATGGCTTTCGCGGGTCACGTGGGCGTATCGCTGAACGTGGACATGCTGACGCTCGATCCCAACCACGAGTCCGATTACGGCGACGCGAAAGACTGGGCCAAGCAGACCAGCGGCCGCCGCGAAGACCGCACGCTGCGCGCGCTGTTCTCGGAGGAGCTCGGCGCGGTGGTGCAGGTGCGCGCAGCGGACCGCGACGCGGTGCTGGGCGCGCTGCGCGAGCACGGTCTGTCGGCGTGTTCGCATGTGATCGGCAAGCCGAACGAAAACGGCGCCATCGAAATCTATCGCGACGCGAAGAAGATCTTCGACGCGCCGCGGGTCGAACTGCATCGCGCGTGGAGCGAGGTCAGCTGGCGCATTGCGCGCCTGCGCGACAACCCGGCCTGCGCCGACGCCGAATACGACGCGCTCCTCGACGCCGCCGATCCCGGTATCGCGCCGGTCCTGAGCTTCGATCCGGCGGAAGACGTGGCGGCGCCGTTCATCGCGACCAAAGCGCGGCCGCGTGTCGCGATCCTGCGCGAGCAGGGCGTGAACTCGCATCTGGAAACGGCGTACGCGTTCGACCGCGCCGGTTTCGACGCACACGACGTCCACATGAGCGACCTGCTGGAAGGCCGCGCCACGCTTGCCGATTTCGCGGGCGCGGTGGCGTGCGGCGGCTTCTCGTACGGCGACGTGCTCGGCGCGGGCGAGGGCTGGGCGAAGACCATCCGCTTCAATGCGCAACTCGCGGACATGTTCGCCGCGTTCTTCGGCCGCGCGGATACCTTCGCGCTCGGCATCTGCAATGGCTGCCAGATGATGTCGAGCCTGGCGTCGATCATCCCCGGCGCCGAACACTGGCCGAAGTTCACGCGCAACAAGTCGGAGCAGTTCGAGGCGCGCTTCTCGCTGGTTGAAGTGCAGGCTTCGCCGTCGATCTTCTTCGCCGGCATGGAAGGCTCGCGCATTCCGGTGGCGGTTGCGCACGGCGAAGGCTTTGCCGACTTCTCGCAGCAGGGCGATCAGGCGAAGGCGCTCGTCGCGATGCGTTACGTCGATCATCGCGGCAACGCGACCGAACAGTACCCGTTCAATCCGAACGGCTCGCCGCAAGGCATTACGTCGGTCACGACACCCGATGGCCGCTTCTCCGTGCTGATGCCGCACATGGAGCGCGTGCATCGCAACGTGCAGATGAGCTGGACGCCGGAAGACTGGACCAGCGACGGCAGCCCGTGGCTGCGCGTGTTCCAGAACGCGCGACGCTTCCTCGGCTGATCCGCCGCGCGCGTTTCACACAAACACCCCGAAGTTTACGCTTCGGGGTGTTTTGTTTTGTGCTTGCCTGTCGGCAGCTATCCCAAAAAAATAGGGCCGCAAGTTGCAGGTATAGTGCTCCGACGTGTCCCGGCGACGCGTGTGGATCACGGAGGCAAGATGCGGCGGTGGGTTTCACATTACTTAGGCATACCTATTTCAAGAGCGGCGGCCATCGTCGTTACGGCTTGCATCGTAGCCTCGTGCGGCGGTTCGAGTTCGGATGCGGATGCCAGTCGCCTGTCGCCTGCGGCGCGGACTGCCGCCATCGGCGATGCACTGACCGTGCGCGTGGCGATCGACGTCAATGACGCAGCGGCGACCGGCACCAACTGCGCGGACCTTGGCGCGGACTGGGCCAGTTGCGCGCGCGGCAGACTGATCCTGGAGAACGGCGGGGCGCGCAAGCTGGCAGCGGGCGGCTGGACGCTGTACGTACACAGCATCAGGCGGTTGCTCATGATCGAGCATCCCGCCATCGCGTGGAAGCACATCACCGGCGACCTGTATGCGCTGACGCCCGCGGCAGGCGCGTTCACGCTGGGCAGCGGCGAGCGGCTCGAGGTGCCGTTCGTCGGCGAGTACTGGTACCGGCGCACCAGCGACCTGCTGCCGCGCGCGTATGTCGTGGCGGACGGCGATACCGGATCGGCCGTTCTCCGCAACAACGACACCGACGACGAAACCCGTTACGTCGATCGTCTTCCGGCCGTTGCGGACAACGTGTCCGCCTTCGTCACGACGCCCACTCAAGTATTGCGCGCGCGGGCGGAAGCCGCCTTGCCCGATGCCCGGCAGGTCGCGGCGCGCGCGTTGCCTTCGGTGCTGCGCGAGACGGCCGGTCAGGGCGTCGCGCAGATCGGCGCGGTGGAACTGAACCTGCCGGGGCTGACGGCAGCACAGACCGCGGCTCTGGCCACGCGGGCCGCCACGCTCGGACTCAACGGTCCCGCCGTGCGCGTGAACGGCGCCATCGCCGCCGGCACGCTGCCCGCCGATATCGCGAAGCACGGCGGCTACCGGCTGAGCATTGCGCCGGGCGGCGTCAGCATCGACGCCTTCGACGCCGCCGGGCTCTACTACGGCACGCAGACGCTGTTGTCGCTGACGCCCGCGGGCGGCGGCAGTGTGCCGGCCATGACCATCGAGGATGCGCCTCGCTATGCGCATCGCGGCATGATGGTGGATGTCGCGCGCAACTTTCGCCAGCCGGCCACGCTGCGCCGCCTGATCGACCAGATGAGCGCGTACAAGCTCAACCGGCTGCATCTGCATCTGTCGGACGACGAGGGCTGGCGTATCGAGATTCCAGGCTTGCCCGAACTCACCGAGGTCGGCGCGAAGCGTTGCCATGACCTCAGCGAAACCCGCTGTCTCGTGCCGCAGCTTGCGTCGGGGCCGGACAACCGTTCGGGCGGCGGCTACCTGAGCCGCGCCGAGTACGTGGCGCTGGTGCGCTACGCGACGGAGCGCTTCGTCGAGATCATTCCGGAAATCGACATGCCGGGGCACGCGCGGGCGGCCGTGGTGTCGATGGAAGCGCGTTACCGGCGCCTGCACGCACAAGGCGACGAAGCGGCGGCCACGGCCTACCGCCTGCTCGATCCCGCCGACACCACGAACGCAACCACGGTCCAGTTCTACGACCGTCGCAGCTTTCTCAATCCGTGCGCAGACGGTGCGCGGCGGTTTGCGTCGAAGGTGATCGGCGAGATCGCGTCGATGCATCGCGAGGCAGGCGCGCCGCTCGCCATCTGGCATTTCGGCGGCGACGAAGCGAAGAACATCCTGCTCGGCGCGGGCTTCCAGCCGCTCGACGGCACGGACCCCGGCAAGGGGCGCGTGAATCTCGCCGCGCAGGACAAGCCGTGGGGGCGCTCGCCGCAGTGCGCGGCGCTGATCAGGTCAGGGCAGGCGGCCTCCGTCGACGAACTGCCTTCGATGTTCGCGCAGCAAGTCAGCCAGATCGTGCGGACGAACGGCATTGGCACGATGGCGGCCTGGCAGGACGGCATCCGGCATGCGAACGGGCCGCAGGATTTCGCGACCTCGAACGTGATGGTGACGCTGTGGGACACGCTCTTCTGGGGCGCCGCCGACACCGCACGCACGCTCGATACACAGGGCTACCAGACCGTGCTCGCGCTGCCCGACTATCTGTACTTCGACTTTCCCTATTCGTTCGATCCGAAGGAGCGCGGTTATTACTGGGCTTCGCACGCCACCGACAGCTTCAAGACCTTCTCGCTGGCACCGGACAACCTGCCGCAGAACGCGGAAATCATGCCCGACCGCGACGGCCGTCCGTTCGAGGTGACGAGCGCGGGTTCGGCGCCGCGCATCGAGGGCATGCAGGGTCAGGCCTGGGCCGAAGTGATGCGCACGGACACGCAGTTCGAGTACATGGTGTATCCGCGTCTGCTGGCGCTGGCGGAGCGGGCGTGGCATAGGGCGGCGTGGGAGCGGCCGTTCGCGGCGGGCGAGCGCTATCGCCTGGGCGATACGAACAAGGTCGACAAGGCCGCGCTCGCGAATGATTGGGCCGGTTTCATGAGCGTGGTGGAGAACCGCGAACTGCCGAAGCTGGTGCGGGCGGGAGCAACGGTTCGGCCGGGCCTGGGGCTTGCGAGTGGCGGGTGAGTCAGCGCGTATTTGCGGGAGCCCAGCGGCTTGGAGGCCAAACGGATTGACCGCATGACGCCTGAGCCGCGCCGCCTGCGATCGTCATGACGTTCAAGGCCAACACGAACCCGCCGTCCGGAAACGACAAAGCCGCCCAAGGGCGGCTTTGCTTCAAGAACGATCCAGCCGTACCGCGTACCGCTTACTTCACCACGGCCTTCTTGCGCAGACCTTCTTCGAACGCCTGCAGCTTCTCCTGCTGAATCTGCTGGGCGATCTGGGGCTTGACCTGCTCGAGCGGCGGCGGGGCGACGTCGCGGGAATCGTCAAGGCGGATGATGTGCCAGCCGAACTGCGTCTTGACCGGCTCCGGCGTGACCTCGCCCTTCTTGAGCTTTTCGGCGGCGGCGCCGAATTCCGGCACATACGCCGACGGCGCCGACCAGTCGAGATCGCCGCCGTTCTTGCCCGATCCCGGGTCCTTCGAATATTGCTTGGCGAGGTCCTCGAAGCTCGCGCCGCCCTTGATCTTGGCGATCAGGTCTTTCGCCTGGGCTTCGTTGTCGACGAGGATGTGATGCAGATGCAGTTCCGTGCCGCCGCCGTTCTGCTTGACCAGCTGGTCATAGCGGGCCTTGATCTCGGCGTCGGTGGGCGTGTTCTTCTTGACGAAATCTTCGATCATCGCGCGCAGCACCACGGTCTGCTGCGCGACCGCCAGTTGCGCCTTGACGTCGGGACGCGACGCGATGCCTTCGCGCGCGGCTTCCTGCATCAGGATTTCGCGATTGATGAGTTCTTCGCGCACGGCTTGTTGAAGCTGCGGCGAATCCTGCTGACCTTGCGCGACCAGTTGCTTCACGAGCGCATCGGCGCGCGACGTGGGAATCGGCGTGCCGTTCACGACGGCGACGTTCTGCGCGAACGCGGGAGCCGCCGCGAACGCAGCCAGCAACACCCAGACGCGGGGTTTTTTCAGAGTCATCGGAGAGTCCTAACTGAGCAAACAGACGCCTTCACAGGCGAGATTCATAAAGCAGGGAGAGCGGCAAGCAAGGAGCGCGTCTCGGGTCACATGAATTCGTAACGATTCGTGGCCGGGTGCACCTGTTCGCGCACCTATTCGAATTGTTCCGCGAACTCCTGCGGCGTATAAGCCCGGATGGCCAGCGCATGCACGCCACGCCGCATTTCGTCGGCCAGCGCATCATACACCAGCCGATGCCGCCCCACGCGGGCCCGGCCGGCGAAGCATTCCGCGACGATCGTCACGGTGTAGTGGCTGCCCGAAGCCGCGCCGGCGTGGCCTGCATGAGCCGCGCTGTCGTCGTCGATATGCACGGACTGGGGCGTCAGCGCCGCGTTCAGGCGCGCCTCGAGATGGGCGATCTTTTCGGCGGCCGTGGCGTTCATGAAATCGAAGGCATCGCTCATTGACCATCCTCCTTCATGTACTTCGCGAGCCAGAAACTCTGCGCGACGATGAACACGACCAGGCAGCCGGTGGCGCCGAACAGCTTGAAGTTGACCCACTGGTCCGTCGTGAAGTGATACGCGACGAACAGGTTCACGATGCCGAGCAAGCCGAAGAACACCGCCCACGCGACATTCAATTGTCCCCAGACGCGATGCGGCAGCACGATCTGCTTGCCCATCATCGCTTCGATCAGATTCTTTCTGAAACCCAGTTGCGCGACGATCAGCGCGACGGCGAACAGCCAGTACAGCGCGGTGGGCTTCCATTTGATGAAGGTGTCGTTGTGCAGCACGAGCGTCGCGCCGCCGAACACGACCACCACGCCGAGACTGACCCACAGCATCGGATCGACCTTGCGGTGGCGGAACGCGACCCAGGCGATCTGCAGCAAGGTCGCCCCGATCGCCACGGCCGTCGCGGTGTAGATACCCCAGACCTTGAATGCGACGAAAAAGAGAATGATCGGAAACAGATCGAACAGAAATTTCATTGGCGTCCGGACATGAAAGGCGGCGGATGAGGTGCAGCGCATGAACGAACGCCCGCTCGGATTGCAGCGGGCGTCGAACGGGCGTCAAGCGGGCATCAGACAGCTGAAACAGGAGCGCAACCCGGTGTCCCGTGCATGCGCCCAATTACATGGTTTCGCTTACTTGGGTTCGAATTGTAGCGCAGCCGAGTTGATGCAATAGCGCAGGCCGGTCGGCGCCGGGCCGTCCTCGAACACATGGCCGAGATGCGCGCCGCAGTTCTTGCAGACCACCTCGATACGCAGCATGCCGTGCGAGCGGTCGGTCTTTTCCTGGACCACTTCGCCGTTGATCGGCTTGAAATAGCTCGGCCAGCCGCAACCGGCGTCGAATTTCGTGTCGGACTCGAACAGCGGCGTGCCGCAGCACACGCAATCATAGACGCCGCGCTCGGTGTGATCCCAGTATTTGCCGGTGAACGGCCGCTCGGTCGCGGCATGGCGCGTCACCTGGTACTGCATGTCGTCCAGTTCGTTGCGATAGGTCGCATCGTCCTTTTGCAGCGGATAGCTCGCGGGGGTGTCGTCGTGGCTCATCTGTGGTTCCTTTGGTCTGGCCGGGAAGGCCCTGTATATGAGGACGATCCTACGAAGAACAACTCACTTCGAGATCGCTTGCCCAGTCGGGCGGCAGGCCGGCATAGGCCTCGTTCTCGGGCTGCTCGTCGTAGGGGCGGCGCAGCACGTCCAGAAGGCGCGCAACTTCGGAGAAATCCTTCTCAGCCGCCTGGCGGATCGCCTGTTCCGCCAGATGATTGCGCAGCACGTATTTCGGATTCACGCGATTCATCGCGTCGGCGCGCGCGGCGTCGTCGCGGGTTTCGTGCGCGAGACGTTCGCGATACTTCACGGCCCACGCGTCGAACGCGGCCCGGTCGAGGAACAGGTCGCGCACGGCTGAGTCGCCGCTTGCATCGGCCTTGCGCAGCTTCGACAAATTGCGGAACGTGAGCGTGAAGTCCGCCCGGTTCGCATGCATGATTTCGAACAGGCCGTTGGCGAGCGCGTCGTCGCCTTCGCGTTCGACAGCCAGGCCCAGTTTCGCGCGCATCGTCGCGACGAGCGCCGGAGCGAAGCGCGCCTTGAAGCCTTCCAGCACTTTCTGCGCTTCCTCGACGACACGTTCCGCGCGGCCTTCCTCGGGCAGGGTGTCGCCGAACAGCGGCACGAGCGCCTGCGCGAGACAGAACAGGTTCCAGTAGCCGACCTGCGGCTGACGGCCATACGAATAGCGGCCCTGCGTGTCCGAATGATTGCAGATGTGATGCGCGTTGAAGCCGTCCATGAAGCCGAACGGACCGTAGTCGATGGTGAGACCGAGGATCGACATGTTGTCGGTGTTCATCACGCCATGGCAGAAGCCGACGCCTTGCCATTGCGCCATCAGGTCGGCGGTCGTGCGCACCGCCTCGGCCAGCAGCGCGAGATATGGGTCCGGCTGCGCGCGGCAGTGCGGATGGAAGCGGTCGATCACGTGATCGGCGAGCTTGCGGAGATCGTCGGGGCGGTCGTTCGAATAGAAATGCTCGAAGTGCCCGAAGCGCACGAAGCTCGGCGCGACGCGCGTAACGATCGCCGCGGTTTCCATCTCCTCGCGGCGCACCGGCAGGTCGGAGCCGACCACCGCGAAGGCGCGCGTGGTCGGAATGCCGAGGTGATGCATCGCTTCCGAACACAGGAATTCGCGGATCGACGAGCGCAGCACCGCGCGGCCATCGCCCATGCGTGAATACGGCGTGCGTCCGGCGCCCTTCAGCTGCACTTCGAGGCGCGCGCCGCCGTGCTCCACTTCGCCGAGCGTGAGCGCGCGTCCGTCGCCCAACTGGCCCGCCCACACGCCGAACTGATGCCCCGAGTACACGGCGGCGTAGGGCAGGGCATCGGCCGGCCAGTCACGCGTGGGATTGCCCGCGAAGTACGCGGCGAAGGCGTCTTTCTCCGGGCCGGTGGCGATGTCGGGATCGAAGCCGAGCGTCTGCGCCATCTCGCGCGACAGTCCGACAAGATACGGCTCCGGCACAGGCGCGGCAGGCAGACGGGTGAGGAACGCGGTGCCGAGCGCCGCGAAGGAGCCGGGCTTGCCGGCTTCGACGGCATCGGCGACCTGCTGCATCGATTGCGCGTCCGCGGGTGTCTCGTCCCGCGAAACGCTTGGGGAAAACGACATATTGAGCGCCTCTGAGTTAAACGATATTGTAATTCCGCGCCCGCCGGCCTGCAGGGGCCGGCCCGGGCGTGACCAGACCATCGACCAGGCCATCGACCCTCCGAGGACTTCGCCCATGATGTCGCCGCTCCACGGCCAGATGATGGAAGTACCGTTGCTCGCGTCGTCCCTGCTGTCCCATGCCTCGCGCCACTTCGGCGACACCGAGATCGTTTCGCGCCGTATCGAGGGCGATATCCACCGCACCACCTGGCGCGACTGCGAACGGCGCGCGAAGCAACTCGCGCAGGCGCTGACCGCGTTGGGCGTCGCGCAGGGCGAACGCGTCGGCACGCTCGCATGGAACGGCTACCGGCACCTCGAGTGCTACTACGGCGTGTCGGGCATGGGCGCCGTGTGCCACACGATCAATCCGCGCCTGTTCCCGGATCAGGTCGCCTTCATCATCGATCACGCCGACGACGCCTATGTCTGCTTCGACATGACCTTCGCGCCGCTGGTCGAGATCATCGCGCCGCAGTGTCCGAAGGTGAAAGGCTGGATTGCGCTCGGCGATGCATCGTGCATCGAGACGCATCTGTCGGACCTGAGCGTGCCCGTGATGAGCTACGAGACGCTCATCGGCGCGCATGACGGCGACTACGACTGGCCGATGCTTGACGAACGCCAGGCTTCGTTCCTGTGCTACACGTCGGGCACGACCGGCAATCCGAAGGGCGCGCTGTATTCACATCGCTCGACCGTGCTGCACGCGTACGGCGCGGCGCTGCCCGACGCGATGGGCGCATCCGCGAGCGACTCCATTCTTCCCGTCGTGCCGATGTTCCATGTGAACGCCTGGGGCATCCCGCACGCGGCGCCGCTGGTCGGCGCGAAGCTCGTGCTGCCGGGCAAGGATCTCGACGGCCAGTCGCTGTATGAATTGATGGAAGCGGAAGGCGTCACCTATTCAGCCGGCGTGCCCACTGTCTGGATGGGCCTGCTCGCCTATCTGAAGCAGCACGGCCTGCGTTTCTCGACGCTTACGCGTACGGTGATCGGCGGCTCCGCGTGCCCGCCGGCGATGCTGCGCATCTTCGAGGAAGAGTACGGCGTGCAGGTGATCCATGCGTGGGGCATGACGGAGATGTCGCCGCTCGGCACGCTGTCGCGTCTGAGCTACCGCCAGAAGCAGCGGCCGCCCGAGGAGCAGCGCCATTTGCTGGAAAAACAGGGCCGCGCGCTGTTCGGCGTGGACATGAAGGTGGTGGGCGACGACGGCCGCGAACTGCCGTGGGACGGCAAGTCCTTCGGCGACCTGTACGTGCGCGGGCCGTGGGTCATCGACCGCTATTTCCGGCGTGACGACTCTCCGCTCGTCGACGGCTGGTTCCCGACCGGCGATGTCGCGACCATCGACCCGGACGGCTTCATGCAGATCACGGACCGCAGCAAGGACGTGATCAAGTCGGGCGGCGAGTGGATCAGCTCGATCGACCTGGAGAACATCGCGGTATCGCATCCGCAGGTGGCCGAGGCGGCGTGCATTGCGTGCGCGCATCCGAAGTGGACCGAGCGGCCGCTGATCGTGGCCGTGCTGAAGCCGGGCGCGACCGTCACGCGCGAGGAACTGCTCGCCCATTTCGACGGCAAGGTGGCGAAGTGGTGGATCCCCGACGACGTGGTCTTCGCCGAAGAGCTGCCGCATACCGCGACCGGCAAGCTGCAGAAGGTCCGGCTGCGCGATCAGTATCGCGATCACGTGCTGCCCACTGTGGCCGAAAATCCGATTTGACGCGTGGTCTTCCTTGTCTTTGAAGCCCCGGATGCAGGCAGGCGTCCGGGGCTTTGTCGTCTTCGGCGTGCTTGAGCGTTAAGATCGCACTGTGTGACGATCGTGCTTTTCCGCCTGGCGCGGCACGCTCATTCCTTTATCGCGATCCATCGGGAGACAGCTTCATGGCAGTGGATTATTCGATCCGCGACGGCGTCGCCGTCATCATGCTCGACAATCCGCCGGTGAACGGGCTCGGGCACGCGACGCGGCTCGGCATCGTCGAGGGCATCGGGCGCGCGAACAGCGACGCCACCGTGCGCGCCATCGTGCTGATCGGCGCGGGCAAGGCCTTCTCGGGCGGCGCCGACATCACCGAATTCAATACCCCGAAGGCCACGCAGGAACCGACGCTCCTGACCGTCATCAAGGCCGTCGATGGCAGCGCCAAGCCGGTCGTCGCGGCGATTCATGCCGTGGCGATGGGCGGCGGCCTGGAACTCGCGCTCGGCGCGCATTACCGCGTCGCCGCGCCGGACGCGCAGATCGCGCTGCCGGAAGTGAAGCTCGGCCTGCTGCCGGGTGCGGGCGGCACGCAGCGGCTGCCACGCGCGGTCGGCCTGGAGACGGCGCTCAACATGATCGTGTCCGGCACGCCGGTGCCGTCCGAACAGCTCGCGCAAAGCGGGCTCTTCGACGCCTTCATACAAGGCGATCTGCTCGACGCCGCGCTGAGCTTCGCGCGCGGAGCCGCGGACCGTGGCGGGCCATATCCAAAGGTGCGCGAGCGCCGCATCGAGCATGCGAACGCGGAGGGCTTCATCCAGTTCGCGCGCAACAGCGTGGCGGCGGTGGCACGCCATTTCCCGGCGCCGCACAAGGCCATCGATGCAATCGAAAAGGGCGTCAAGGAAGGCTTCGAACGCGGCCTTGCGTTCGAGCGCGAATGCTTCCTTGCGCTGGTGCAGACGCCTGAGAGCCGCGCGCTGCGGCATGCGTTCTTCGGCGAACGCGCGGCCGGCAAGATCGCCGACGTGCCGTCGAACACGCCGGTCAGGAAGATCGAACAGATCGGCATCGTGGGCGCGGGCACGATGGGCGGTGGCATCGCGATGAACTTCCTCAACGCGAAGCTGCCCGTCACGCTGCTGGAAACGAAGCAGGACGCGCTGGATCGCGGTCTCGCGACGATTCGCCGCAATTACGAGGCGCAGGTCAAGAAGGGCAAGCTCACGCAGCAACAGGTGGAGGACCGCATCGCGCTGATCCGTCCGACGCTCTCGTTCACCGATCTCGCCCAGGCCGATCTGATCATCGAAGCGGTGTTCGAAGAACTGGACGTGAAACAGCAGGTATTCCGCCAGTTGGACGAAGTGGCGAAGCCTGGCGCGATTCTCGCGTCGAACACGTCGACGCTCGATCTGAACCGCATCGCGTCGTTCACGAAGCGTCCCGGCGATGTGATCGGCATGCACTTCTTCAGTCCCGCCAACGTGATGAAGCTGCTCGAAGTGGTGCGCGGCAAGGAGACGTCGAAAGACGTGCTCGCCAGCGTCATGCAGCTTGCGAAGAAAATCAAAAAGACCGCGGTGGTTTCGGGCGTGTGCGACGGCTTCATCGGCAACCGCATGATCGAGCAGTACATCCGCCAGGCGCTCTTCATGCTGGAGGAAGGCGCGCTGCCCGCGCAGGTGGATCGCGCGATCGAACAGTTCGGCTTCGCGATGGGCCCGTTCCGCATGAGCGATCTGGCCGGCAACGATATCGGCTGGGCTATTCGCAAGCGGCGCTATCGCGAGCAGCCGGAGTTGCGTTATGCGCGCGTGGCCGACCGTTTGTGCGAGATGGGCCGCTTCGGACAGAAGACCGGCGCGGGCTGGTATGACTACGCGCCGGGCAAGCGCGATGCCATTCCGTCTCAGGCCGTCGACGAAATGATCGTGGGGTTCTCAGCCGAACAAGGTGTGGCGCGGCGCGAGATCGGCGATGAGGAAATCGTCGAGCGCCTGGTGCTGTCGCTCGTGAACGAAGGCGCGAAGATTCTCGAGGAAGGCATCGCGGCAAAGGCCTCCGACATCGACATGGTGTATCTCACCGGCTATGGCTTCCCGTTGTGGCGCGGCGGCCCGATGCTGTATGCGGATACCATCGGCCTTTTTAACGTCGATCGCGCGTTGCGCAAGTACGCCGCCCAACCCAACGGCGACGCGTGGCAGCCCGCCGCGCGCATCGCCGGACTCGCCGCCGCCAACGGCCGCTTCAACGCCTGAGCTTTCCTGAACATGATGAAACCCGTGGAAGACGTACTGATCGTCGTGGACGTGCAACCTGATTTCATGCCGGGCGGGGCGCTGGCCGTCGCGCGCGGCGACGAGGTCGTGCCGGTCATCAACCGTATCGCGGCCGGCTTTTCGCATGTCGTGCTGACCCAGGACTGGCATCCGCGCTCGCATGTGTCGTTCGCGGCGAATCACGCGGGACGCCAGCCCTTCGAGACCATGACGCTGCCCTACGGCGAGCAGGTGCTGTGGCCGGTGCACTGCGTGCAGGATACCGAGGGCGCGGCGCTGCATCGCGACCTGCACGTGCCGCATGCGCGGATGGTGGTGCGCAAGGGGCATCACGAGCACGTCGACAGCTATTCGGCGTTTCTCGAAGCGGACCGCACGACGCCGACCGGCCTGACAGGCTATCTGCGCGACACCGGCGTCCGGCGCGTGTGGCTGGCCGGGCTCGCGACCGACTATTGCGTCGCGTGGTCGGCGCTCGATGCGCGCGCGGCCGGCTTTGAAACGAGCGTGATCGAGGACGCATGCCGCGCGATCGACCTGGACGGGTCGCTGGCGCGCGCGTGGCAGGACATGCTCGGCGCCGGCGTGCGGCGCGTGAGTTCGAACGACATCGAAACGAGAGAGACGACATGACCGACGCCGTGATCGTAGCCACCGCGCGCACCGCGCTCGCCAAATCGTGGCGCGGCGCACTCAACATGACCCATGGCGCGACGCTCGGCGGCCACGTCGTACGGGCGGCGGTCGAACGCGCGGGCATCGACCCGGTGCGCATCGAGGACGTCGTCATGGGCTGCGCGTTTCCCGAAGGCGCCACCGGCATGAACGTCGCGCGGCAGATCGCGTTGCGCGCCGGCTTGCCGGCCGCGGTGCCGGGCATGACGGTGAACCGCTTTTGCTCGTCGGGTTTGCAGAGCATCGCGCTCGCCGCGCAGCGCGTGATGACGGGCGAGGGCGAAGTGTTCGTCGCGGGCGGCGTCGAATCGATTTCCTGCGTGCAGAACGAGATGAACCGCCACATGCTGAAGGAAGCCTGGCTCGACACGCACAAGCCCGCGATCTACTGGCCGATGCTCCAGACCGCCGAGAACGTCGCGCGGCGCTATGACATCTCGCGGGAGCGCCAGGACGAATACGGTGCACGTTCGCAGCAGCGCGCGGCCGCCGCGCAGGCAGCGGGCCGCTTCGATGCCGAGATCGTGCCGATCACCGTGCTCGCCGGCATCGCGGACAAGGCCAGCGGCCGGCTTGTCACGCGCGAAGTCACGCTCGCTGCCGACGAAGGCATTCGCGCGGACACGACGCTCGAAGGCGTCGCGAAGATCCGCACGGCGCTGCCGGGCGGCGTCATCACGGCCGGCAACGCGAGTCAGTTTTCGGATGGCGCGTCGGCGTGCGTCGTCATGAGCGCGACGCTTGCCGAGCGTGAAGGACTGCAACCGCTCGGCATTTTTCGCGGCTTCGCGGTCGCGGGCTGCGAGCCTGACGAGATGGGCATCGGGCCGGTGTTCGCGGTGCCGAAGCTGCTGCAACGCGCGGGGCTCACCGTCGATGACATCGGCTTGTGGGAACTGAACGAAGCCTTCGCCGTGCAGGTGCTCTATTGCCGCGACCGGCTGGGCATTCCCGACGAGCGTCTCAACGTGAACGGCGGCGCGATCGCGGTCGGGCATCCGTATGGCGTGTCGGGCGCACGCCTGACCGGGCATGCGCTGCTCGAAGGCAAGCGGCGCGGGGCGCGCTTCGTCGTGGTGACCATGTGCGTCGGCGGCGGGCAGGGCGCGGCGGGACTGTTCGAGATCGTGTGACCAAAGCGCGTACGTCGCGTCACCTCACTGCACGGCGATTTTTGCTACGCTTCAGGTCTCGACCGACATCATGAATCAGGAGCCGCCGTGCTGCGTCACATCGTCATGTGGAAGCTGAAGGAAACCGCCGAGGGCGCCAGCCGCGCAGAGAATGCGCAGAAGCTGAAGGCCCGGCTCGAAACCTGCCGCAGCATCGTGAAAGGGCAGGGACACTTCGAGGTCGGCACCGCTCAGCCGGGCTTCGACTGCACCTATGACGTCGTGCTGGTGTCCGACTTCGACGACCGCGCCGCGCTCGAAGCCTATCAGGTCCATCCGAAGCATCAGGCCGTGAAGGACTTCGTCGCGGCGGTCCGTGAAGACCGTCAATGCGTCGACTACGAGGTATGAGCGCGATGTCCAGCACCGATCCGGCGAACGCCGGCGTGTCCATCGAAAGCCCGTTCATCGATTCGCTCGGCGTCGATCTCGTCCGCGCGCAGGACGGCGAAAGCGAAGTGTGCCTGCCGCTGCGCGACACGCATCTGAATACCTGGGGCATCGCCCATGGCGGCGTCACGATGACCCTGCTCGACGCCGCGCTCGCGCTCGCCGCGCGCAGCGTCGCGGGGGACGGCATGGGCGTCGTCACCGTCGAGATGAAGGTGAACTTCATGCAGCCCGGCCGCGGCGAGTTGCGCGGTTACGGCCGCGTGCTGCACCGCTCGACCACGATGGCTTATTGCGAAGGCGAAGTGCGCGACAGCGAAGGACACTTCGTGGCCAAGGCGCTCGGCACCTTCAAGTACATGAAGCGGCTCGCGGTCGGACGCGACATCGCACGCCAGAAAATGCGTACCGATCCCAAGGCGCTGCCCGGCCCGAGCGACGCATAACACCGGCATCATCCCTTTGAAGACAGGAGAACCCGCCATGGCAGACGCACCGCTGAACCGTCAGATCCTGCTCGTCTCACGTCCCGATGGCGAAGCCTCGGCGAGCAACTTCAAGCTCGTCGAAACGCCGCTCGCGCCGCTCGCCGAGGGCGAGGTGCGGGTCCGCAACCACTATCTGTCGCTCGACCCGTACATGCGCGGCCGCATGGACGACGCCAAGTCCTACGCGCCGCCGCAGCCGCTGAACGAAGTGATGATCGGCGGCACGGTGGGCGTCGTCAGCGAGTCGCGCAATCCGAAGTTCGCGGTCGGCGACAACGTCGTGGGCATGCTCGGCTGGCAGGAGTACGGCACCTCGGACGGCACGATGCTGAACCAGGTCGATGCCTCGCGCGTGCCGCTCTCCGCCTATCTCGGCGCGCTCGGCATGCCGGGCGTCACCGCGTGGTACGGCCTGAACGGCATCATCAAGCCGAAGGCGGGCGAGACCGTGGTGGTGTCAGCGGCGAGCGGCGCGGTGGGCAGCGTCGTCGGGCAACTGGCGAAGGCGGCCGGCTGCCGCGCAGTGGGCATCGCGGGCGGCGCGGAGAAATGCCGCTATGTGGTGGAGACGCTCGGCTTCGATGCCTGCGTCGACTACAAGGCGGGCAACCTGCGCGCCGACCTGAAGGCGGCCGTGCCGGATGGCATCGACGGCTACTTCGAGAACGTCGGCGGCGAGATCCTCAACGCAGTGCTGGCGCGCATGAACGCGTTCGGACGCATTGCCGTGTGCGGCATGATCTCCGGCTATGACGGCAAACCCCTGCCGCTGGACGCGCCCCGGCTCATCCTGACGCAGCGGCTCTTGCTGCAAGGCTTCATCGTCTACGAACATCTGGATATCTGGCCGCAGGCGCTCAAGGATCTCGGCGAACGCGTCGCGACGAAGAAGCTGCTGTTCCGCGAGAGCATCGCGGACGGTCTCGAGCAAGCGCCCGAGGCGCTGCTCGGCATGCTGCGCGGAAAGAACTTCGGCAAGCAGCTCGTGAAGCTGATCTGATCGAACCCGGAAACCTCACGTGGACAGTTTCGCTGGCAAGGTTGCCGTCATCACCGGCGCGGGCAGCGGCTTCGGCCGGGCGTTCGCGCAGCAAGGCGCGGCGCTCGGCATGAAGCTCGTGCTCGCCGATCTCGACACTGCCGGCCTCGCCGCCACGGTGGATGCCATCCGCGCGCAGGGCGGCGAAGCGCTCGGCGTGACGGCGGATGTCTCGGACCCGGCGCAGGTAGAGGCGCTGGCGCAGGCCGCGCTCGATGCCTTCGGCGGCGTGCATCTGTTGTTCAACAACGCGGGCGTCGGCGCGGGCGGCTTCGTGTGGGAAAACAGCGCCAACGACTGGCAATGGGTCTTCGGCGTCAACGTGATGGGTGTCGCGAACGGTCTGCGTGCGTTCGTGCCCATCATGCTGCGGCAGAACGAGCCGGCGCACATCGTCAATACGGCGTCGGTGGCGGGCCTGCTCGCCGCGCCCGCGATGGGCGTCTACAACGCGTCGAAACACGCGGTCGTCGCGCTGACCGAGACCCTGCAGCATGATTTGCGGCTGGCGGGTGCGGACCTGATCGGCGTGTCGCTGCTGTGTCCCGCGTTCGTGCCGACGGGCATCGCCGATGCCGAACGCGCGCGGCCCGAAGCGCTCGCCAACGCGGCTCCGTACACCGCGTCGCAGAAACTCGCCGCGCGGCAACTCGCGAAAGCGGTGGAAGGCGGCAAGCTCACGGCGGACGACATCGCCGCACTGACCTTCGATGCCGTGCGCGCGCGCCGCTTTTACGTCATCACGCATCCGGCCATCATGGCGTCGGTGCAACTGCGGCTCGACGACATCGCCCAACTGCGCAATCCGACCGATCCGATGTCGCTCAGGCGGCCGCGTTAGCCGCGTATTTTCAACGCTCCTCAATCGATGCCGCTCAATCCCAAGATCGCCCAAATCCTCGAGATGGTGGCGCGTGCGAACCGCCCGCCGTTCCACACGCTGACGCCGCAGCAGGCGCGCGCCGCCTACGCGATGAGCGCGCCGATCCTCGACATCGCGCCGCTGCCGCTGTTCAGCGTCGAGGACGTGCAGGTGCCCACGCGCGACGGCGCGACGATCGGCGTGCGCGTGTATCAGCCCGTCGAGCCGAACTGGGCGCAGCCGGTGGCGGGGCTGCTGTATCTGCATGGCGGCGGCTTTACCGTCGGCAGCGTGGCGACGCACGATGCGCTGTGCCGCAAGCTCGCGCACGATGCGGGCTGCGCGGTGGTGTCGGTCGATTACCGGCTTGCGCCCGAGCACCGCTTTCCCGTCGCGGTGAACGACGCGTTCGACGCGCTGCAATGGCTGGCGCGTGAGGCGGGCACGTTCGGCATCGATGCGGCGCGACTGGCGATCGGCGGCGACAGCGCGGGCGGCACGCTGGCCACGGTGTGCGCGGTGCTGGCGCGCGATGCGGGCATCGGCTTGCGGCTGCAACTGCTGATCTATCCGGGCACGAGCGCGCGGCAGCAGAGCGCGTCGCACGCGCAACTGGCGGAGGGCTATCTGCTTTCGGGCGAAACGATCCAGTGGTTCTTCGCCCAGTATCTGCGCGATGACCGCGACCGCGATGACTGGCGCTTCGCACCGCTCGATGCCGCGGGCGGCGTGCCCGACATGGCGGGCGTCGCGCCGGCGTGGATCGCGGCGGCGGATCACGATCCGCTGTTCGATGAAGATGTCGCGTATGCGGAAAAGCTGGAGCAGCAGGGCGTGCCGGTGACGCTCAGGCGCTATGAAGGGATGATCCACGAGTTCTTCAAGATGGGCGGCTTCGTGCCTGAAGTGGCCGATGCGCATGCGGAAGCGGTGAGGGCGCTGCGGGAGGCGTTTGAAGGGTGAGGGATGAAGATTGAGTATCGTCTGAAATGTCAGGCGGGTGGATTCCTCAGGATTGCTGGATGATAGGGTCGGGAAATTGAGTGATCAGGGACGAGCTTGCCCTGCACTGCTGTCCAATCCTACTGTCTCGGATGTATGTCAGATGACTATGCAGCAGAGCACGGTTTTCCCCGCAGTCCCATGTATGCACGTTCAGGGACTATCTCTCTCTCGTTCAATGGCTCCGCTCTTTTAGTTCATGCTCAGCGTGGGCGGTCCTATCCGGCAATTTCCGGAAAACCGCTAATCGGGGGAAGGTTTGATTTCTCTCCCGCCCGATACCGAACACGCAACGAGGGACCTATTCCGCCGGGTCGATATTGGATTCAACCGTCACAGATGTGGACGAACGAATGGTACAAGTCGGGTCTACGCTCAACGTGGGGAGATCATCGGATCACAATCCACATATTCCCAGGCACGGAAACCTTCGGTCGCGGTGGATTCTTCATTCATGGCGGAGTGTATGCAAGAACTGCTGGATGCATCGGTCTCCGTTCTCGAATGGAGGATTTCGTCCGCGACTTGAAAGCCGCTACAGCCGATTCTCCGGAATGCTACATTCCTTTGACCGTTCGCTACTGAACCAATGCAGATCACGAGCTACCAGTCCCTGTTGAGAGCGGGCTTATATGTCATCGTTGCCATTCTCTATGCTCTTCTCGTCGCCTGGAATGTGCTCGCTCTGACTGAATACTACGGCGACGGCCCGCCGTATTACTCGCGGACCACCAACATGGACAAATGGACAAATCCCATTCCTTTAATGACCGTGGTGGACAGCATCGGCGCACTGATCATCGGGGGCATTCTCTACCTGATGCGACGCACGCGCTAAGCCCGCGTCAACCGCGTTCCACTTCGAAGTCAAAAGCCCGCTCGAACGCGCCGGGCCGCACGATCCGATGCGAGCCGTCATCGTCACTGCGTTCCTTGACATCGACCGCGAGCCCATGCGGCATCAGGTCCACGCGCAACGCCGTGGTGCTGCGTGTCCCGTACTCGGGCGTCTCGATAAACGCCGCCGACAACACGCGTTCCCGCTCGATCGAAATGCCGGTGGAGGGCAGCAGCGCGTCGTTGGCCGTACGCGGATCGCGCAAGGTGTCGATCAGCACATCGAGTGACGGCCGCTCGTCGGCGTGAATCAGGTCGTGCAAGGCGTCGCGCTGAGCCACCAGCTTTGGCCAAGGCGTGTTCAGCAGACTGTTCGACAAGCCATGCACGCCCGCTTCGAGCAAGGCTGGCGGCGCATCCGCGCGATTGCCATACCAGCCCAGTTCACGCCGGGCGAAATCGCCGCACAGCAGGTTGAAGCCGTTATAACGCTGACCTCGCTCGGCCACGCGTTCCAGATACGTCAGCGGCGCAAGCCGTTCGCCCGCGAGAAAGTCGCTCACCAGCGTGCCGCGCGTCGGCGCGTCCGGGCGCGTCTCGCTCGGCGCGCGATAGTTCGTCAGCGCCGCGAAGCGTCCATCGCGCGACACACCCAGCCATGTGCCGCCGCCCGTGAGATCGCGTCCCGCAAGCACGCCCGGCGCGTCGGTCCACCAGTGCATCGGCTCGGCGGTGCGGCGCAAGAATTCATCCCGATTCGCCGACAGCGTCAGCAGCGCGCGGCGCTCGCCGGGCGCGGCCGCGGGCTGCCAGTCGAAAACGATCAGGCACATGCGCGCGGGACCTCAGGCATCGGCGGGAAAGGCGTAGGGCAGCGGCGCAAATTCGAGCGCCGGCCCATCGGCGGAACCCACGTGAACGCTGCCGTTGTCGAGCGCGGCCAGCTTGATCTCGACCAGACAGTCCACGCCGCCGGCTTCCGCCGGCGCCGCGTTGACGACCAGCCCGCACGGCTGGCCCGGATCGTCGGAATGAAACAGCTCCGCTCCGGGCGCGGCCGCTTCGGTGTGCGCGAGCGCCGTGCGCCGCTTGATCGTGCCGCGATACTGGCTGCGCGCGACGATCTCCTGTCCCGGATAGCAGCCTTTCTTGAAGTTCACGCCGCCGAGCACGTCGAAGTTCACCATCTGCGGCACGAACTGCTCGACCGTCGCGTGCGTGATGCGCGGTTCGCCCGCATGGATGTCGAGCCAGTCCCACATTTGCCCGGGCACGCGCACCAGTTTGTCTTCGAGGGCCGCGAGCTGTTCGTCCACCAGCGCCTTCGGCCCGACCCACAGGAAACGCGGCCGATGCGCCGCATCCGGCACGCGGATCAGCGCGCCATTCGGACCTTCGACCTTCACGTGCACGCCGTCGGGCAGGGCATCGAAGATGCCGGACAGCGCCGCGCGCACGTCGCCCGCGAAGCCGACCGCGGCCACCTCGGGCGTCGCGTCGGAGAGCTTCGCTTTCAGCCGCAGCACGAACATCGACAGACGCTTCTGCACTGCCGCCTGCGTGTCCTGCGCGATCAGCAGGCGCACCGCATCGGCCGTGCGCCACATCAGGAACGACGCCAGCAGCCGTCCCTTCGGCGAGCAATAACCGGCCAGTCGGGCCGTGGAGGCATCGAGATGCTGGACGTCGTTGGTGATCTGGTTGTGCAGGAAGGTCGCGGCGTCCTCGCCCCTGACATCGATCACGCCGAACTGCGTGAGCGGCATGAACGCGCCGGCGGTCTTGACGGCTTCGAAATCGGCGGGGGCGAGGGTCGGGGTCTGGGAATTCATGGAGGTCGCGGCTGTCCTTTCAGAGAAGCCCGGACCGGTGAAAGCGACTCCGGCACAGGCGGCAAGTTATTATATTGGTCTTATCCCAAGCGTGTTCCGCATGTCCCTCTTGAAGAAATGCGTCGTGGCCATCGTGTTCGCCGCGCTGGTCGCGGCGGCCGTCGCGGGCGGCGTCGTCTGGTGGGCGCAGCGTCCCATGGCACTCGCGACACCCGAGCTTGACGTCACCATCAAACCGCATAGCAGCCTGCGCAGCGTGAGCAATCAGCTGAACCGCGGCGGCGTGCCGGTCGAGCCGGAACTGTTCGTGCTGATGACCCGCGTGCTCGGCCTGTCCGC
Source organism: Caballeronia sp. LZ043 (assembly GCF_031451075.1). NCBI lineage: Bacteria > Pseudomonadati > Pseudomonadota > Betaproteobacteria > Burkholderiales > Burkholderiaceae > Caballeronia > Caballeronia sp. LZ043. The sequence goes on from NZ_JARUXT010000001.1 coordinate 1,462,840, forward strand.
GCAGCTCAAGTCCGGCAACTACGCATTCAAGAGCGGCATCACGCCCTATGAGGTGCTGCAGAAGATCGCGCGCGGCGACGTCAACGAGTACGTCGCAACAGTCATCGAAGGCTGGACGCTGCAGAAGATGCGCGCCGAACTGGACGGCAATCCCGCGCTCAAGCACGACACGGCCGGCATGAGCGACACGGACCTGCTGCGGGCGATCGGCGCCGCCGAGGTGGACCGGGCGTCGGCTGAAGGGCTGTTCTTCCCCGACACCTATCTCTTCGACAAGAACACCAGCGATCTCGCCGTCTACCAGCGCGCCTACCGGCTCATGCAAGTGCGTCTCACCGAGGCGTGGAACGCGCGCGCGCCGAATCTGCCTTACAAGACGCCTTATGACGCGCTGATCATGGCGTCGATCGTGGAGAAGGAAACCGGGCGCGCGCAGGACCGGCCGCTGGTTGCGGCGGTGTTCGCGAACCGGCTGCGCATCGGCATGCCGCTGCAGACCGATCCCACCGTGATCTACGGCCTGGGCCCGGCTTATGGCGGCAAGCTCAGGAAGAAGGACCTGCAGACGGACACTCCGTACAATACCTACACGCGCATGGGCCTGCCGCCGACGCCGATCGCGCTGCCCGGCGTGGCCGCGTTGACCGCCACGCTCAACCCGGCCGCCAGCACCGCGCTGTATTTCGTCTCGCGCGGCGACGGCAGCAGCATCTTTTCCGACACGCTCGGCGACCACAACAAGGCCGTCGACAAATACATCCGGGGTCAATGAATGGCGCGCGGCAAGTTCATTACGTTCGAAGGCATCGACGGCGCGGGCAAGACCACGCATCTCGACTGGTTCCGCCAGCAACTCGCGGCGAAGCTCGCGCCGTCCGGCCATGCGGTCGTGATGACGCGCGAGCCAGGCGGCACGCCGCTCGGTGAAACACTGCGCGGCATCCTGCTGGACCAGCCAATGGACCTCGAAACCGAGGCGCTGCTGATGTTCGCAGCGCGCCGGGAACATCTGGCGCAGGTGATCGAACCGGCGCTGTCGCGCGGCGATTGGGTGCTGTCGGACCGTTTCACGGATGCCACTTTTGCATACCAGGGCGGCGGCCGCGGCCTGCCGCGCGACAAGCTCGAAGCGCTGGAACGATGGGTGCAGGGCGGTTTCCAGCCGGATCTGACCGTGCTGTTCGACGTGCCGACCGAAACCGCGAACGAACGCCGCTCGGCGGCGCGCGCGCCGGACAAGTTCGAGCGCGAGTCGGAGACGTTTTTTGCGCGCACGCGGGGCGAATATCTGCGCCGGGCCGCGGAGTCGCCGCAGCGCTTTGCCGTCGTCGATGCCACCCGGACCATCGACGACATTCGCAAAAAACTTGAAGAAACGATCGCAAGTCTCTGATTCAATACGATAACAGCAATGATCTACCCTTGGCAGACCGACGACTGGCAACGCCTCCAGCAACTGCGCGCGCACTGGCCGCACGCATTGCTGCTGCATGGCGAGGCGGGCATCGGCAAATTGCAGTTCGCACAACATCTGGCGCAAGGTCTGCTGTGCGAGGCGCCCGCGGCGAACGGCGAACCCTGCGGCCATTGCCCGGCGTGCCTGTGGTTTTCGCAGGGCAACCATCCCGACTATCGCGCCGTGCTGCCGGAAGCGCTCGCGGGCCTTGCCGTCGCCACCTCCGGCGACGCCGCCGACGCCCCCGCTGACAAAGCCGATGGCGACGAAGGCAAGAAATCGCGCGCGCCCAGCAAGGAAATCAAGATCGAGCAGGTGCGCGCGCTGCTGGACTTCTGTGCCCTGGGCTCGCACCGCGGCGGGGTGCGTGTCGTGGTGTTGTATCCGGCCGAGGCATTGAATGTCGCCGCCGCCAACGCGCTGTTGAAGACGCTCGAAGAACCGCCGTCGGGCGTCGTGTTTCTGCTGGTTTCGGCGCGCATGGACCGGCTGCTGCCGACCATCGTGAGCCGCTGCCGTCAATGGCCGATGAGCGTGCCCGAGCCAGCGCAGGCGAATGCATGGCTCGCGGCGCAGGGTATCGACGATGCAGCGGGCCTGCTCGCGCAGGCGGGCGGCGCGCCGCTGGCGGCGCTGGCGCTGGCGAGCGACGAGAACCGCGCGTTACGCGACTTCACGCTCGCCCAGCTCGCCGCCGGACCGAACTGCGACGCCTTCGCCTGCGGCGAGAACCTGCAGAAGCTGCCGGTGCCGCTCGTGCTCGGCTGGCTGCAGCGCTGGCTTTACGATCTGCTCGCGCAGCGCACGGCGGGCCGGCCGCGTTACTTTCCAGGCGCGGCCAAGGCGCTCGCGCGCTGTGCACAGGGCGCGGATGGCGCCGCGCTCGCCCGCTACATGAAAACCGTCACGCGGCAGCGCGCCGTGGAGAATCATCCGCTCAACGCGCGCCTCGTGTTCGAGGAACTGTTCCTCGGCTATCGCGGCATCTACGTCGCCTGACAGGGTGCCCGGAGCCTTTTCAATCCAACCATGACTCTCCAATACCGCGACGCCACCTTCGACGATCTGCCTGCCATCGTGGCCATCTACAATTCGACGATCGCCTCGCGCCAGGTCACCGCCGATCTCGAGCCGGTCACGCTCGAAAGCCGTCACGCGTGGTTTCACGCGCATTCGCCGCAATCGCGCCCGCTGTGGGTCGTCGAGGAAGGCGGCGAGGTCATCGCGTGGCTCAGCTTCTCCGACTTCTACGGCCGCCCGGCGTATGCGCGCACCGTCGAAGTCAGCATTTATCTGCACGAGCGCGCCCGCGGCAAGGGGCTCGGCCGTGCGCTGCTGCGCGAGGCGCTCGAGCGCGCGCCGTCGCTGAAGGTCGATACCGTGCTCGGTTTCGTCTTCGGGCACAACGAAGCCAGCGTCAAGCTGTTCGCCGGCTTCGGCTTCGAAACCTGGGGCGCGCTGCCGCGCGTCGCGGTGCTGGACGGCGTCGAGCGCGATCTCGTGATCCTCGGCCTGCGTCTCGACACGCAGCGCGCCGCGCCACAGCACACGCATTAAGGATCAGGGAGCCGCGCATGTTCGTCGATTCACACTGCCACATCAACTTCGAAGGACTCGCCGACCGCCTGCCCGACGTGCTCGACAACATGCGCGCGCATTCGGTCACGCATGCGCTGTGCGTGTCGGTCGATCTGGAAACGCTGCCCTCGGTGCTCGCCATCGCCGAACGATACGAGAACGTGTATGCGTCGGTCGGCGTGCATCCGGATCACGAGGACATGCGCGAGCCGAGCGTGGACGAGCTCGTCGAGCTGGCCGGGCATCCGAAAGTCTGCGCGATCGGCGAGACGGGCCTCGACTACTATCGGCTCGAAGGCCGCAGCCTGGCCGACATGGAGTGGCAGCGCGAACGCTTCCGCACCCACATCCGCGCGGCGCACAAGACCGGCAAGCCGCTCATCATCCACACGCGCGCGTCCTCGGACGACACGCTGCGCATCATGGAAGAAGAGCGCGCCGGCGTGCCGGGCGGCGTGATGCATTGTTTCACCGAACCGTGGGATGTGGCCGAACGTGCGCTTGCGCAGAACTTTCATATTTCGCTGTCGGGCATCGTCACGTTCAAGAGCGCCAAGGACGTGCAGGACGTGGCGCGCCGCGTGCCGCTGGAACGGCTGCTGATCGAAACCGATTCGCCTTATCTCGCGCCGGTGCCGTATCGCGGCAAGCCGAATGAACCTGCGTACGTGAGTCATGTCGGACGTTTTGTCGCGCAATTGCGCGAACAGCCGGAAGAAGCGCTGGCGCAGGCCACCACGGACAACTTCTTCCGTCTTTTCAAGATCGCGCGGGCAGGCTGAGGGCGGCCGCACCGCGTGTACAGCAACCTGTTTCAAGGCACCCCGAAGGCAACCATGAACAATTCGTCGATGATTTCCGCTCTTCCCGTGGCAAACACGTCAAACGTTTTCGCCGCGGACATGAAGCACACGAAGGGCTCCGCAGGCTCCGCGCTGCGCCGGCTGGTCGCGGCGGCGCTCGTCGCCGGCTGTGCGATTGCGCAGCCGGTGTGGGCCGCGTCTGTGGATTCGCTCATCAAGGCGGTCAAGTTCGACGACATCTCGGCGGTCAAGAAGCAGCTCGCGCAGGGCGCGGACCCGAACACGGTCGACAACACCGGCACGCCGCTGCTCGTGATCGCGGCGCGCGAGAAATCCGACAAGGTCGGCCAATTGCTCGCCGACAATCCGAAGACCGATCTGGAAAAGACCGACCCCGCCGGCGAGAATGCGATGATGCTCGCGGCCCTCAACGGCGACGCGACCTTCGTGAATGCGCTGATCGCCAAGGATGCCGAAGTGAACAAGAAGGGCTGGACGCCGCTGCACTATGCGGCGACCAACGGTCATGACGACATCGTGAAGCTGCTGCTGGACCATTCGGCCTATATCGACGCGGGCTCGCCGAACGGCACCACGCCGCTGATGATGGCCGCGCGCGGCGGGCATTTGTCGACCTGCAAGCTGTTGCTCGACGAAGGCGCGGACCTGCGCGTCAAGAACCAGATCGGCATGACGGCCGTGGACTTTGCCCGCAAGTACGAGGCGAAGGATGTCGCCGAGGGTTTGCAGGCGCGCCTCGACTCGATGCAGCAGGGCGGTGCTGCGCCAGGCGGCGCAAACGGTGCAAAATAGCGCAGTGCTGCACGGACACTGGCGCACCCGGCGGTCAGGCGCGGCCGCCCCGGTGCCCCGAACCGTTGTCCGGATCCAAGCCGCCGCTCAACATAAAAGGAAGATCATGCTGCGGGAAATCGTCATCGCCTGTGCGCTCGCGACACCTCTGTGCGCGTTCGCGTTCACCGGCAACGACCTGAACAAGCTGTGCACCAAAACCGACCCCAACTCGCGCACGGCCTGCGCGGCCTATATCGAAGGCGCGGCGGACGGTGTCTATAACACGATCGAGGCCATCGGCGGAACCTCCGGGCCGCAGGTCGGCCAATACTTCTGCCTGCCGTCGGACGTGAAACCCCAGCAACTGACGGATGCGGTGCGCAAGTACATTGCCGGCAATCCGGACAAAGCCGATTTCAACGCCACGACCATGGTGTCGCTCGGCCTCGGCAAGGCGTTTCCCTGCAAGGCGGAACGCTGATGGCGGGCTGAACGGTCGAGCGGAGGCGCCAGGAGCGTGCTGGCGTCCCGCTTGCTGACCTGATCTTGCCTGACCTTGCCTGCCAGCCGGCAAGTTTCGCTGAATACGGTGCGGCCTCCGCACCCATGGTTTGTGACATCGCACCCGCGCGATGCGCGCCGCCGTATCCACCTCGCCCTGTTTCCAACCCGAGGCTGATCCCGCGACCTTCATGCTTTCTTTCGATCACTTCATTGACCTGGCCGAACGGCCGCTCGGCACCTGGCCGGGCGCGCTGGTCGTCGCCGTCATCGCCGTGCTGTTCGCGGTGGGCGTGCATCGGGCGGGCGCGCGCATCCTGACCCGCATCGCGCGGCCTTATCCGCTGATGAGCGTCGTGCTGCGCTACATCGACAAACCCGCGCTGGTCCTGCTCATCATCCTCGGGCTCGGCTTCATGATCTTCGAGGCGCCCGACACGTTGCCGTTCATCGGCGTCCTGCGCGATGTCGAGACCGTCGCGCTGATCGTCGCGCTCACGTTCCTCGCGGCGCGCTCCGCGGGCGCGGTCGGCGAGGCGATCGTGCAGGCGCACCCGCTCGACACCGACGACAACCTCGACGCCCGCCGCATCCACACGCAGGCGCGCGTGCTCGCGCGTTCGGTGATGGTGGTGATCGTCATCATCGGCTTCGGCGGGGCGCTGATGGCATTCCCGAGCGTGCGCCAGATCGGCGCGAGCCTGCTGGCGTCGGCGGGCGTCGCGGGACTGGTCGCCGGTATCGCCGCGCGGCCGGTGCTCGGCAATCTGATCGCGGGTTTGCAGATCGCGCTGTCGCAGCCGATCCGCCTCGACGACGTCGTCGTCATCCAGGGCGAATGGGGGCGGGTCGAGGAAATCACCGGCACTTATGTGTCGATCCGCATCTGGGACCAGCGCCGGCTGATCGTGCCGTTGCAGTGGTTCATCGAAAATCCGTTCACGAACTGGACCCGCAACAGCTCGCAGATCATCGGCACGGTGTTCCTCTATGTGGATTACCGCATGCCGCTCGCGCCGCTGCGCGAGGAACTGGAGCGCATTCTCGCGCATGCGCCGGAATGGGACGGTCGCGTACAGGTGCTGCAGGTCACCGACGCGACGGATCGCGCGTTGCAACTGCGCGTGCTCGTCAGCTCGTTCGATTCCGCGCTGAACTGGGATTTGCGCTGCCGCGTGCGCGAGGGACTCGTGAATTTCGTGCAGGCGGCGTATCCGAACTATCTGCCGCGCGCGCGGGCGGATCTTTCGACGGACAAGGAAAGCCACGTCGATTTCGCGCCGCCGCTCCAGCGTCCGGGCACGGCGCCGGACAACGCTGCCGGCGCGGCCAATACCGCCAATACCCCCGCCGATCCGGTCGCGAGCCGAGGCGAGGCGAGCGGACCGGACCCGCATGCGCATTCGGCGGCGTCTACCGCACCGACGCGCGGCGAAAAGACGTGAACAATGGAGTCGGCTGACGGATCGCGCGCCGTGAATGGAAACCCAGCGGGCAATTCACAGTCGAAAAACATAACCCCACATGATCAAAGAGGAAAAGGCAAGCTTATGAGTCGTCTCGTCGTCGTATCCAACCGGGTCGCCACGCCGACCGAAACCAAAGGTTCCGCGGGCGGGCTGGCTGTCGGCGTCTTCGGCGCGCTGAAGGACAGCGGCGGCGTCTGGTTTGGCTGGAGCGGGGACGTGGTGAGCGAAACCGTGGCGAACCAGGGCCCCAAGCTGGAACAGGACGGCGCCGTGACTTTCGCCACCGTGGGCCTGACGAAGAAGGACTACGACCAGTACTACCGCGGTTTTTCGAATGCGATGCTGTGGCCGGTCTTCCACTATCGCAACGATCTCGCCGTCTACGATCGCGACGAATACGCCGGTTACCGCCGCGTGAACGCCTGGCTCGCGCACAAGCTGATCAAGCTGCTCGAGCCCGACGACGTCATCTGGGTCCACGACTACCACATGATCCCGTTCGCGGAAGCGCTGCGTTCGGAGGGCATCAAGAATCGCATCGGCTTCTTCCTGCACATTCCGTTTCCGTCGCCGCAGATCCTGCTGAACATTCCGCCGCACGAGGAACTCGTCAAGTCGCTGTGCTGCTACGACGTCGTGGGCTTCCAGACTGAAGGCGACCGCGTCGCGTTCCACGATTACATCGTGCGCCATGCACACGGCACGGCGACCGCCGACGGCCACGTCGAAGCCTTCGGCCGCAAGCTGACGACGAATGTGTACCGCATCGGCGTGTTCCCCGATGAAATCGCCGAGCAGGCCGAGCGCGGCGAAGCGCGTCAGGACGTGATGGACCTGAAACAAAGCCTCGAAGGCCGCAAGCTCATCATGAGCGTCGACCGGCTCGATTACTCGAAGGGCCTGGTCGAGCGTTTCCGCGCCTTCGAACATTTCCTGGAGAAATCGCCGGAGTGGCGCGGCAACGTGACGCTCGTGCAGATCGCGCCGCCGACGCGCTCCGACGTCGAAAGTTATCAGCAGATCCGCCAGAACCTCGAATATGAAGCGGGGCGCATCAACGGCCGTTATTCGGGCCTCGACTACACGCCGATCCGCTACCTGAACCAGCGCTATGACCGCTGGAAGCTGATGTCGCTGTTCCGGGAATCGCAGGTCGGGCTGGTGACGCCGTTGCGCGACGGCATGAACCTGGTCGCGAAGGAGTATGTCGCCGCGCAGAATCCGGACGATCCCGGCGTGCTCGTGCTGTCGCAATTCGCGGGCGCCGCCGACGAGATGACTGGCGCGGTGCTGGTGAATCCGCACGATATCGTCGGCACGAGCGAGGCGATTGCGCGGGCGCTGACCATGCCGCTCGCGGAACGCAAGCAGCGCTACGAAGCCAACATGAACGCATTGCGCAAGCACGATCTGGGCGTCTGGCGCGACAACTTCCTGATCGATCTGCGCGGCGTCTCCAAAGCGTAACGGCTGTCCGACACGATTGTTTCGGCCCTGTAACAGAGCGATGAAAGTGCAAGAGTGCGCCGGGCGGCCGCCATTCTCCTTCGATAATGCCGGTACGCGTCGGCGACTCGCACGCGGCACTCCAGTGACAGGGCATTGATCTGATGTAAGGGCAAACCTCGTGGCCGGGCTGTGGGCCGGCTGTCATACTCGATGCCGCAGGCGACGGTTCGCATAATGGGTGCGCTGGCGTGCGCTGCCGTCGATAGGCTCATGGAGACGAGAACGATGAGAATTGCCCAGATCGCCCCGCTGACTGAATCGGTGCCGCCGAAGCTCTACGGGGGCACGGAACGTGTCGTGTCGTATCTCACCGAGGCGCTCGTGGAACTCGGTCACGAGGTCACGCTCTTCGCCACCGGCGATTCCCAGACCAGCGCCCGACTGGAAGCAGTCTGGCCGCGCGCGCTGCGGCTCGATCCGGCGATCCGCGACCGCATCGCGCCGCACATGCTGCTGCTGGAACTGGTGCGCCGCCGCGCCGAAGAGTTCGACGTGCTGCACTTCCACATGGATTACTACTCGTTCTCGCTGTTCAAGCGCCAGGAAACGCCGTTCCTCACCACGATGCACGGCCGCCTCGACCTGCCCGAGCAGCAGCCGGTCTTCGATACTTTCGACACCGCGCCGGTCGTGTCCATCTCGGACGCCCAGCGCCATCCGTTGCCGCAGGCCAAATGGGTGTCGACGGTCTATCACGGGCTGCCGGAAAATCTGTACACGCCGCAGCCCGTCGAACAGAAATATCTGGCCTTCCTGGGCCGTATTTCGCCGGAGAAACGGGTGGATACCGCGATCCGCATCGCGGGACGCTGCGGCCTTCCCATCAAGATCGCCGCGAAAGTGGATTTCGCCGACCACGAGTACTTCGAGCGCGAGATCGCGCCGCTGCTCAAGCTGCCTTATGTGGAATTCGTCGGTGAAATCAACGACAGCCAGAAGGCCGAGTTTCTCTCGGGCGCGCATGCGTTGCTGTTTCCCATCGACTGGCCGGAGCCGTTCGGCCTCGTGATGATCGAGGCGATGGCCTGCGGCACGCCGGTGATCGCCTTCAATCGCGGCGCGGTGCCGGAAGTGGTCGATGAAGGGGTGTCCGGCTTCATCGTCGAGGATGAAATCGGCGCGGTGGCGGCCGTGAACCGGCTGCATACGCTGTCGCGCGAAGGCGTGCGCAAGCGCTTCGAAGACCGCTTCACGTCGCACCGCATGGCGCGCCAGTATCTCGACGCCTACAAGGCCGTCGTGCGGGCGCAGAAGCGGGCGCGTTTCAGGGTCATCGACCGCGCGACCACGACCTGATCCATTTCTTACGCGCATGAGAAAACCGCCGTGGGGGGGGGCCCCCGGGGGGGGCCCCCCCGGCGGGGTGGGGGGGGGCCCCCCCCCCCCCGCCCCCGGGGGGGGGGGGGGGACAA
>NZ_JARUXT010000001.1:1472372-1684636 GCF_031451075.1 Caballeronia sp. LZ043
GGCGCGACCCGAGAGTCGCGCCACACGGCGGTTTTGCCATGCGGCCCAAGCGACGGGCCGCGATGGAAGGGGATCAGAACTTGAGGCGCGAGATCTTCGTGCCTTGCAGCGACACGTCTGCCATCAGGCCGGCGTTCGTCAGCACGATGGCTTCGACCGGCTTGGTGGCCGTGGTGGTGTCGATCACGCCGTTCGCGCCCATCTTCACGAGTGCGACGGAGGCGTCCGCGCCTGCCGACCAGCCGTCCGAGTTGCGGAATTTGTCGAGCGCATCCTGCGTCATGAACAGGAAGATCAGCGCCTTCGACTGCGCGCCGGCCTGCAGGCCGAACGAGCCGGACGTCGTGCTGTAGTAGCCGACGCTGCTGCCGCCCACGCGCAGCGCACCCTTGCCGTACTGGGCGCCGACGATGAAACCTGCCTGCAGGACTTGCGGGAACACGAGAACGCCGCGCGCCTTCGCAACCAGCTCACGCGAGCCGCCGACGGTGGCATACAGGCGCTGGATGGTGGCATCGACATCAGAGTCGATGGAGCGGCGCGCGTCCGCCGCGCCTGCGGACTGTTCAGCGCCCGAGTTGGTGTTGGTCGTGCAGCCGGCAAGCGCAAGGCCTCCCAGCGCCAGAACAGCGGTGGACTTGAGCATGAAGTTTCGTCTTTGCATCATTGTTCTCCATCGTGAAATGTGGAAACCCCATAGAGCGGGAGGGTGAAGCACACAAGTTATAGCACGGCCGCAAACCGGCACGGTTCTCCGTGCACAGGCCGAAACCTTGTCGGACGCGGGTTTTCAGGTTTTGCAAAATTGGGTTAAAGCTTTCCCGAAGGCCTTGCTCGTTCCGAATTCGCTTTCCTGTCCCCGTTCCAGCGTCGCAAATCACGCACATCGCCCGTCGTATCGCGACTGTAAGCTCGCGCTGGACGATGTTTCGACCAGCGGAATGCAAGGCGGAGCTTTCGCCCGAATGATGCCTTGCAAGCGAGCATTAATTTCGCGATGCCGCCGCGCGCTGGTGCGACAAGACCGCATCAAGCAGTAGCAACGACCGTACCCGACCTGTATTCAGGAAGTAGTCGTCGTTTTTACTTTTGTGGAAGCAACGCTTGCTGGCGCTGCCGGGGAAGTGTCCGAAGGTTTTGCCGACGCGCCCGGCGGCCGCCGCAACGCGCGCCTGATGCCGCCAATCAGCACTCCGAGGACAAGAAGAAAGGCTGCCGGAACGATCCAGTAGCCGACGAACGCATGCCAGAGATAGTCGGCCAGCGTGGCCTTGCGATGCGCGTACTCATCGAGCGCTTCCTGATGCTTGCCGGCATTGGCGGCGAGGATGTCGGCGGGACAGCCGGCCGCGCGCGCCTCGTCGGGCACGCCGTGGCAGCGGGCCGCGGCGCCGGCCGCGCGCTGCGCGTCGGTCAGTTCCCAGGTGGAGAGGGCCTTTTGAAGATCGACGCTGTTGTAGGCCATCTCTTCGTGCACTTCATTGACCGCGACGATCAGCACCGGCACGAACCAGAACGTGATTGCCACGAGCCAGCGCCGGAACCAGCGGTTCTTGTGTCTCCATGCCATCCAAAGCCTCCATGCGGGGCTTGCGCTCCGCTCGAAACGGCGGCGGCCGATGGCTTCTGCTTGTATGGGTGAGGGGGCCGCCTCGCGCCATCTTATGAGAAAAAGACGACGGTGCGAATCACGAGCTTGGGTGCAGTGCAATAACGGCGCGTATCGAGCGTAAATAAGTGAGGCGCCGGCGGGAAGCGAAATGGCCGCGCAAGCCGCGCGGCTCAAAGAACGACATTGATTCGGTCAGCCCTTGTTGCTGAGACAGCTCTTCATGAACGTCTTGCGGTCGTCGCCTTTCTTGCCGGACGCCTGCTGGTTGCACGCGGTCATCTTCTGCTGCTGCGTCATCGGCGCGGAAGCGGCGGCGGGCGCGGCGGACAGACAGCTCTTCATGAAGGCCTTGCGGTCGTCGCCTTTCTTGTCGCCTGCCTGCTTGTTGCAGTCGCCCATCTTGGTCTGCTGGCTGTTCGCAGCGAAGGCCGCGTTGGCGCCGAAGGCAAGGCTCAGCGCGGCAAGGACGGCGGCGACGGCGGTGGTTCGAATAGTCATGAGATGCTCCCTGATCTGATTGACGGTTATTCTTCGACGACTCGTTCTCTGACACGGTGTCCAGCCCGCGCATTATGGCAAACCGAATTTGAACCGTGTATGGCATAAGGTGAAATCAGGAGACGCGCGCGGCGAACCGACGGGCATGCCGCTTGCCACCTTGCAGATGACTTTCATCAAGCGCAGCAAAGGCAATCAGTCGCAAAGTGTCTGATCTTGTTCAATCGCGGCGCACCTGAAAAACAGCCGACGTATGATCGTGCCGACCGCACTCATCCAGGAGACGAATCATGTCCACGCCGCTTTCCGACCATTACAAGGGCTTCGAGATCAAGGTGCAGGCGTTGCGCCGCGCGAAGGACCGTGATGAACCGGACGACGGCCCGCGTCACTTCGACATCGTGGTGACGATCGCGCGCAGCGCGCATGGCGACAGCGGGCGCTCGGTCATGTTCGGCGTGCCGGACCAGGAGCCGTTCGAGAGCCCGATCGATGCCACCCGCGCGGGCATCGACTACGCGCGCGACATCATCGACGACAAGGTCGAGGGCCAGTCGGTCAAGGATCTCTGAAGACGGGTCTCCAGCCTGACGCTTCACACAAGGCCGGCGCAATGGCGCGTCGGCGCGCGAACGCACGTTCTACACGTAAGCCCGATTGACCTCACGCGCCTCTGCAACGAGAATCGACGGCGAGCAAACGTTGCAACCGTCGCCGAGCGCGTTGAATCGGGCCTGTGCGTACATTCTCCTTTCACGTCCTGCGCGCGGTTCATGACGTCATGCTCGCGTTCGCTGCTGCGTTCGCCGCTTCACGCTCAAACCAGACAAACCAGAACAAAGCACTGGAGATCCGCATGAACCGAACCCTTCGCCGGCGTGTCCTGTCGGCTGCCGTCGCGCTCGCTGTCTGTTCCGTCCTGCCGTTTGCATCCACTTCAGCGTTCGCGCAGGCGGCGGCCAAGCCGAAGGTCGCGCTCGTCATGAAGTCGCTCGCCAACGAGTTCTTCCTGACCATGGAAAACGGCGCGAAGGACTATCAGGCCCACAACCCCGCCAAGTTCGATCTCATCACCAACGGCATCAAGGACGAGACCGACACCGCCGCGCAGATCCGCATCATCGAGCAGATGATCGTCTCCAAGGTGAACGCGATCGTCGTCGCGCCGGCGGATTCGAAGGCGCTCGTGCCGGTCATCAAGAAGGCGACGGATGCGGGCATCATCGTGGTCAACATCGACAACCGGCTCGACCCCGACGTGCTCAAGTCGAAGGACCTGAACGTGCCGTTCGTCGGCCCGGACAACCGCAAGGGCGCGCGCAAGGTCGGCGACTATCTGGCGCAACGCCTCAAGAAGGGCGATGAAGTGGCGATCATCGAAGGCGTGACCACCACGACGAACTCGCAGATGCGCAGCGCCGGCTTCAAGGACGCGATGGACGCGGGCGGCATGAAGATCGTCGCGCTGCAATCGGGTGAGTGGGAAATCGACAAGGGCAATGCCGTCGCCGGGCAGATCCTGAATGCGAACCCCAACGTCAAGGCGCTGCTCGCCGACAACGACAACATGGCGATCGGCGCAGTCTCCGCGATCCGCGCGGCGGGCAAGGCCGGCAAGGTGCAGGTGGTGGGCTTCGACAACATCGGCGCGATCAAGCCGATGCTCAAGGACGGCCGCGTGCTCGCCACCGCCGACCAGTACGCGGCGAAGCAGGCGGTGTTCGGCATCGACGTCGCGCTGAAGGCGATCGCCGAGCACAAGAAGCAGTCGGAACTGTCGCAGGTGGTGGAGACGCCCGTCGATCTCGTGACGAAGTGACGCGATTTCGTCGGCGGCGAAACGGCTGCGGCAGCGCCGTTTCGCGTTCAGTCGGACTCAACATCGGCCTCAAGTTTGCCGCCGCGGTGCCGATATGTGTCAGGCGAACGTGCCTTCAGACTGCGCGCGGCGTGCCTGAGGAGCGACACGCGAACCGCGCGGAACGTCGAGCGAAGATGCACAGCGAAGCCTGGAAGCAGTCATGAGCCCATCCAACGACGCAAGCGGCATGAGCGGCACAAGCGACGCGAACGTGCTGACGGTGACGGGCATCGGCAAGACCTATGTCGAGCCGGTGCTGGCGGACGTGTCGCTGTCGCTCAACGCGGGCGAGGTGCTCGCGCTGACCGGCGAGAACGGTGCGGGCAAGAGCACGCTGTCGAAGATCATCGGCGGACTCACCGATCCGACCACCGGCACCATGACCCTCGCGGGCCAGCCCTACGCGCCGCGCAGCCGCTCCGACGCCGAAGCGCTCGGCGTGCGCATGGTGATGCAGGAGCTGAACCTGCTGCCCACTTTGTCGGTTGCCGAGAACCTGTTCCTGAACCGCTTGCCGCGCAAGGGCGGCTTCGGCTGGATCGACCGGCGCACGCTCGCGCAGGACGCGCGGCACGCGATGGCGCAGGTCGGGCTCGATGCCATCGATCCGGACACGCTGGTCGGGAGCCTGGGCATCGGTCATCAGCAGATGGTGGAGATCGCGCGCAATCTGATCGGCGATTGCCGCGTGCTGATCCTCGACGAACCCACCGCGATGCTTACCGCGCGCGAAGTCGATCTGCTGTTCGAGCAGGTCGAGCGGCTCAAGGCGCGCGGCGTCGCGCTCGTGTATATCTCGCACCGGCTGGAAGAATTGCGGCGCATTGCCGAGCGCGCCGCCGTGCTGCGCGACGGCCGTCTCGTGCACCTTGGCCCGATGGCCGAGCTGACCAGCGACCGGCTCGTCACGCTGATGGTCGGACGCGAGATCGGCGAGCGCATCGATCTGGGCGAGCGGCGCATCGGCGACGTCGCGCTGAAAGTGGAAGGCATGTCGCGCGGGACCGTGGTGCGCGACGTGTCGTTCCAAGTGCGCGCCGGCGAAATTTTCGGCGTGAGCGGTCTGATCGGCGCGGGGCGGACGGAACTGATGCGCCTCATCTACGGCGCGGATCGCGCGGACGCGGGCCAGGTGTCGGTGGCGCGGGCCGGGCAGCCGCTGCGGCGCGTGAACGTGCAGTCGCCGTCGGATGCGGTGAAGGCGGGCATCGCGCTGATCACGGAGGACCGCAAGGGCGAGGGGCTGCTGCTGAGCCTGCCCATCGCCGCGAACGTTTCACTGGGCAATCTCGGCGCGGTGGCGCGTCACGGCGTGGTCGACACGCGCCGGGAAGCGGCCCTCGCGCAACGCCAGATCGAGGCGATGCGCATCCGCACGTCGGGTCCGGCCCAGGCGGTGTCGGAGCTGTCGGGCGGCAATCAGCAGAAGGTCGTGATCGGCCGCTGGCTGGCGCGCGACTGCCCGGTGCTGCTGTTCGACGAACCGACCCGCGGCATCGACGTTGGCGCCAAGTTCGACATTTACGGCCTGATGGGTGCGCTGACGCGCGAAGGCCGGACGCTGGTCGTGGTGTCGAGCGACCTGCGCGAACTGATGCTGATCTGCGACCGGATCGGCGTGATGTCGGCGGGACGCATGACGGGCGTGTTCGAACGCGCGACCTGGTCGCAGGACGCGCTGCTGGCGGCGGCGTTCTCCGGCTACGCGCGGCGCGAGGCGCTGCTGCAGGAGCCGATCGCGCCCGACGCGAAGGCGCCCGAAGACAACGTGGAGCATTGAATGAGCGAAGCGAACCTTCCAGCCGATGCACCGAAGAGCACGAAAGGCGTCGGCACGCGGCTGGGGCTGTCGAATTACCTGGGTCTGGCGGGTGCGCTCGCCGCGATGATCGCGCTGTTTTCGGTGCTGAGTTCGCATTTCCTGACCTACGACACGTTCAGCACGATTGCCAACCAGATTCCGGATCTGGTCGTGATGTCGGTGGGCATGACCTTCGTGCTGATCATCGCGAGCATCGACCTTTCGGTGGGCTCGGTGCTGGCGTTGGGCGCGTCGGTGGTCAGCGTGGCCGCGCTCAAATGGCACTGGCCGGCGATTCCGGCTGCGCTGATCGGGCTCGCGGCCGCCGCGCTGACGGGCGCGGTGACCGGACTCGTGACCGTGGCATGGCGGATTCCGTCGTTCATCGTGTCGCTCGGCGTGCTGGAAGGCGCGCGCGGACTGGCCTATCAGATGACGAACTCGCGCACGGCGTACATTGGCGATGCGTTCGATTTCCTGTCGAATCCGATCGCCTTCGGCATCTCGCCGGCGTTCCTGATTGCGGTCGCCGTGATGATAATTGCGCATCTGGTCTTGACCCGGACGGTTTTTGGCCGATATCTCGTAGGGATAGGCACGAATGAAGAGGCCGTGCGGCTCGCCGGCGTCAATCCACGGCCTTACAAGGTGATCGTGTTCGCGCTGATGGGCGCCTTGTCGGGCCTGGCGGCGCTGTTCCAGATCTCGCGTCTGGAAGCCGCCGATCCGAACGCGGGCGCCGGTGTGGAACTGCAGGTGATCGCGGCGGTGGTGATCGGCGGCACGAGCCTGATGGGCGGGCGCGGCTCGGTCATCAGCACCTTTTTCGGCGTGTTGATCATCTCGGTGCTCGCGGCGGGACTGGCGCAAATCGGCGCGAACGAGCCGACCAAGCGCATTATTACGGGCGCGGTGATCGTGGTGGCGGTGGTGCTCGACACCTATCGCAGCCGCCGCAAGCGCGTTTGAAGCAAGGCAAAGGCAGGTAAAGTCAGGCAGCAGGACGGCGACGGCGCGCGCTCCGCACGGGGTGGAGAAGCGGCCCTGGCCGGAAACGGCAGCACCGGCGCGAGCAAACGTGCGCGTAGTCAGGCACGCGGCGCCGGCGAAGTGACGGAAAGCAGGCAGGGCGCGGGGAAGCAGTGCGGCGCAGGCAGCAGAAGCAGTCTTGGAAACAGCCGGCGCCGCCCGCCTTACGACCAATAAGAGAGCAGTTGGACCAAAGCAAAGCGAAGGACGATGTATGGCGACGATCAAAGACGTGGCAGCCATTGCCGGGGTGTCGTTCACGACGGTATCCCACGTAGTGAACAATTCACGGCCGGTTTCGGCCGACGTGCGGGCGAAGGTGGAGCGGGCGATCCGTGAGCTGGATTACGTGCCGTCGGCGGTGGCGCGCTCGCTGAAGGCGCGTTCGACGGCGACCATCGGCCTGCTCGTGCCAAACGCGACGAATCCGTATTTCGCGGAACTCGCGCGCGGCGTCGAGGACGGCTGCGCGAAGAACGGCTATTGCGTGTTCTTCTGCAATTCCGACGACGACCCCGCGAAGCAGCGCAGCTATCTGCGCGTCCTGCAGGAAAAGCGCATCGACGGCCTGGTGATCGCGTCGGCGGGCGAGGATTCGGTGCTGGCGCAATGTCTGGCGGGCGCGCGCGAGCCGCTCGTGATCGTCGATCGCAACATCGAGGGGGTGCAGGCGGACCTCGTCCAGATCGATCACGAAAAAGGCGCGTATATCGCGACCCGGCATCTGCTGCAGCTCGGGCATTCGGAAATCGGCTGCATTACCGGGCCCGTGCAGACCGCCGTGTCCGCCATGCGCCTGCACGGCTTCATCCGCGCGATGGCCGAACGCGGCATCGAAATCGAGCCGCACGCCATCCAGCAGAGCGACTTTTCGGCGACCGGCGGTTATGCTGCCGCATCGCAGTTGTTCGACCGCATGAAGCCGACCGCGATCTTCGCGTGCAACGACATGATGGGCATCGGCGCGCTGCGGGCGGCGGCCGAACGTCACATCAACGTGCCGACGGACTGCTCGATCATCGGCTTCGACGATGTCGAGCTGTCGCGCTATACGTACCCGGCGCTGTCGACGGTCGGGCAATCGGTCCGCGCGCTCGGCGAGATGGCCGCGCAGACGCTGATCGAACGCATCACGGGCAAGCTCACCGGTACGACGCGCCGCCGC
This sequence comes from Caballeronia sp. LZ043, assembly GCF_031451075.1. Taxonomy (NCBI): domain Bacteria; kingdom Pseudomonadati; phylum Pseudomonadota; class Betaproteobacteria; order Burkholderiales; family Burkholderiaceae; genus Caballeronia; species Caballeronia sp. LZ043. Next base: position 1,480,339 of record NZ_JARUXT010000001.1, read on the forward strand.
GTGGTGCCGCCGCGCCTGGTGCGCCGCGAATCGACGGCCGTGGTGCCGGAATCGCGCAGCGTCCGGGCCTGATCCAGCCGGCCACGCCGGTCAACCAGGGAAGCATGATGGGCGAAAGCGCCAAAGCAGGCGATACGAACAAGACCGGGCGCGTGACCGTGGTCGGCAGTCTCAACATGGATCTCGTGGCGCGCGCGCCGCGTCTGCCGAAGCCCGGCGAGACGCTCGCCGGCCACGCGTTCGCGCAGGTGGCTGGCGGCAAGGGCGGCAATCAGGCGGTCGCCGCGGCGCGCCTGGGTGCGCAGGTCGCGATGATCGGCTGCGTCGGCGATGATCCGAACGGCGCGATCCTGAAACAGAGCCTCGAGGCGGAAGGCATCGATTGCAGCGCGCTCGCGACGAGCGCCGAGGCATCGACGGGCGTGGCGCTGATCGTCGTCGACGATGCCAGCCAGAACGCCATCGTCATCGTGGCCGGCAGCAATGCGCTCGTGACGCCGGCGAGCATCGAGGCGCAGGAGCAGCTGATCGCCGGGGCGGACCTGATCGTGTGCCAGCTCGAAACGCCGCTTGAGACCGTGCGCGCCGCGCTGGCCGCCGGCCGTCGTCTTGGCCGCACGACCATCCTCAATCCGGCGCCCGCCGCCCGCAAGCTGCCGCCCGACTGGTTTCCGCTGATCGACTATCTGATTCCGAACGAACACGAGGCCGCCACGCTCTCGGGCGTCGCGGTCAACTCGCCGGAAGACGCGCGCCGCGCCGCCCAGACGCTGAAGGCGAAGGGCGCGCGCAACGTGATCGTGACGCTCGGTTCGGAAGGCGTGCTCGCGCTGCTGGACGGCGAGGACGAAGCGGGTGTCCATCTCGCTTCGCCGCGCGTCGAGGCGATCGACACCACCGCCGCCGGCGATACCTTCATCGGCGGTTTTGCAGCCGAACTGGCGCGCGGCACAGCGGTGCGCGACGCGATCGCCTTCGGTCAGCGCGCCGCGGCGATTGCGGTAACGCGCGAGGGCGCGCAGCCATCGATACCGCATCGCAGCGAAATTTCCGCATAATTCTTCAGTATTCGCTGAAAAATGGCGCGTTTGACGCGCCATTTTGTTTTTTGACGAAACAATCTCCTAAAGTGGTCGCGCGTTGACGCCGTTTACGTCTGGAACGGTCAAGAGGGCGCGCATCGGCCGCGCGCGCTTCCCGGGCGCAGCGGCCACCCCGCACGCACCCGCCGTCAAGCGGCCGGGCAAACCGCTCTCGAGCGGCACGGGGATCACTCAATGAAACAGGGTTTGACGATCAAGGCGCGCCTCGGCATCGCGATGGCGTTTCTGGGCGCTTTGCTGATCGCGATCGGCGCGCTGGGGCTCATCGGCATGAGCCACTCGAACGGCGCGTTCCTCGCCACCTACTCGGTGCAGATGCCTGCCGCTATCGCCGTCGGCAACGCGGAAATGTACGCGGCGCGCGAACGTCTCGTGTTCGACCGCGCCGCGCTGCTCGCAGGCACACCGGAAGTGGCGTCCACCGTCGAACGATCGCGCCTGATGCGCGACCGTGCCGACGCCTACTGGAAGCAATACACCTCGCTGCCGCTCTCACCGGGAGAAAAGCGTCTCGCCGACGCCGCGCAGGACAAGCGTCTGGCGCTGCAAGGCATCGTCGATCGCGGCGTGGCGGCCGTCATGGCGAACGATCACGACGCCATCATCGCCAGCGCCAAGGCGATGCAGGCCACCTACAACGAACTCGCCACAGCCAACGAAGCCCTGCGCGCATTCCTCACCGAATCCTCGAAGCTGAGTTACGAAGCCGCGCAGAACCGCTTCCTGTGGTTCCGCGCGCTGAGCCTGAGCGCGCTTGCGCTCGGCGTCGCGGCGGCCGGGTTCGCGTGGGTATCGCTGCGACGCGCGATCGCGCGGCCGCTGGAAGCCGCGCTCGGCCATTTCGACGCCATCGCCGCCGGCGATTTGCGGCGCGAGGTCGTCGTGACGTCGCGCGATGAAATGGGCCAGTTGCTCGAAGGGCTCGCCAGAATGCGCGCCAGCCTGCTCGACACGGTGCGCAGCGTGCGCTCGGGCAGCGAGTCGATCGCCTCCGCCACGCAGCAAATCGCGGCGGGCAATACGGATCTGTCCTCGCGCACCGAGGAACAGGCGTCCGCGCTGCAGGAAACCGCGTCCAGCATGGAAGAGCTCACCGGAACGGTACGCCAGAACGCCGACAACGCACGCCAGGCAAGCGCGCTCGCGGCGAACGCGTCGGCGATCGCGGGCAAGGGCAGCGCGGTCGTGACCCAGGTGGTCGACACGATGCGCGAGATCAACGGCAGCTCGTCGAAGATCGCGGACATCATCACGATCATCGAAGGCATCGCGTTCCAGACCAACATCCTGGCCCTGAACGCTGCGGTCGAAGCGGCGCGCGCCGGCGAGGAAGGCCGCGGCTTCGCGGTGGTCGCGGGCGAGGTTCGCAATCTGGCGCAGCGCTCGTCGGCGGCCGCGAAGGAAATCAAGGAACTCATCGACACCTCCGTCGCGCGGGTCGAGACCGGCTCCGCGCTCGTCGACGAAGCCGGCCGCACGATGGCCGAGATCAGCGGCGCGGTGCAGCGCGTGACCGACATCATGGGCGAGATCGCGGCGGCGTCGCAGGAGCAGTCGAGCGGGATCGAGCAGGTGTCGCGCGCGGTTACCCAGATGGACGAGGTGACGCAGCAGAATGCCGCGCTCGTCGAGGAAGCGGCGGCCGCGGCGCAGTCGCTGGAAGATCAGGCCGCGCGCCTGCGACAGGCCGTGGCGGTCTTTCAGTTGGCGGAAGGCGCGCCGCTTGCTGCTCATCCGACGTTTGCCGCGCCGCGCACCAGGATGGTGACGCCGCCCGTGTCGAAGCCTGCGGCGAAGTCCGTACCGATGGCAGCCCCGGTGTGCAAGGCAAAGATCACGGCCGATACGGCCGGCGACTGGGAGACGTTCTGACGTTCCGACCTTGGCCGGAGCCGGCGCCTCGGGACATCGCGTCACGCGCGAGCCATGTCGAACCGGTAACCCGTACACTGGTGAGCATGCGTGACCGCCCATAACGAGGATACCGACATGACCGGATCGACACTCGCTGCGAAGCTTGCGGAAGCCCGCCGCCGGCATCGGCTGATCGAGGTGCTGGAGCCCGCCGACATTCCCGCCGACGCGCCCACCGCCTATGCCATCCAGCACGAGATGCTGCGCGAGACGGAAGCACGCATCGGCGCTTGGAAGATCGGCGCGCGTGCGCCGGACGCGCTCGCCAACGGCGCGCCCATCGATGCCGCGCTGGTCCACGCATCGCCGGCCCGGCTGCCGTTCGAGTCGTTCTTCCGCGTGCTGGTCGAACTCGAGATCGCATTTCGCTTCGCCTATTCGCTGCCGGCACGCAGCGAACCCTATACGCGTGAGGAAGTCATGGCGGCCATCGGCGGGATCGCAGTGGCGCTCGAAGTCGTCGACAGCCGCTTCACGCAGTGGCCCAATCTCGACCCGCTCGCGCAGCTCGCCGATTCGCAGAACAACGGCGCGCTCGTGGTCTCGGCAATGGAGCCTTACGACGTCATCGCACCCGGCTTCGACTTTCTTGCACCGCGCATCGAACTCACGCTCGACGGCATGTCGATTGCGCCCGCGGCACTTGGCAATCCGGCGGGCGATCCGCGCGAACTGCTGCTCTGGCTCGTCAACCATTGCTCGCGCATGGGTTTGACGGTCGAGCCATTCTGGACCATCACGACGGGCTCGTACACGGGCGCCTATCGCGTCGATGGACCGGCGATGCTGCATGGCTCGATCGACCGCATCGGCGAGCTCGAACTGGTGCTCGCATGAAGCGCTTCAACATCGGGCAATCACCCTGCAAGCGGAACGGTTATCGCGAACATTGCAGGTTTTGCATCCGCGCGCAGCGACGCTGCGTAAGTGATGGGAGATGCGTAGGACACGGCTGAAAAAGGATGGCGGAGAAGCGCGGTGACGATGTACGAAAGAGCGCGGGGAAGCGAACAGGCAGGGGGCATGTCGAGCAAGAGGATAGGCACATGCGCGACATTGGGATGATGATTGTAGGTGAACGAAAATGACTCACCAAGCTAGGAATTCTGCGAAGCAAATGAACAACGCAAGTGCGTGAAAAAAAATTCGAAAGGGTTTAGGATGATTTCAAGCGATGTCGTTTCGATTACGCGCGTTGCGCACGGCATAGCTTTCTGACTTCGGCGAGGAGGTAGCATGGATATCTACAGCAGTTTCGCGACCCGCTTCGAAAAAACACGCGAGGAGGAGTTCTCGCTCGAAGAATATCTCGCGCTCTGCAAAGATGATCCTGCCACATATGCAACAGCGGGCGAACGCATGTTGACGGCCATCGGGGAACCGGAAATGGTCGACACTCGCCTCGACCCGCGTTTATCGCGTGTGTTTGCAAACAAGGTCATCAAGGTGTACCCGGCGTTCCGCGAGTTCTACGGAATGGAAGAAGTGATCGAGAACGTCGTGTCGTATTTCCGGCACGCGGCCCAGGGTCTGGAAGAGAAGAAGCAGATCCTGTATCTGCTGGGTCCGGTGGGCGGCGGCAAGTCGTCAATCGCCGAACGACTGAAGCAGCTCATGGAACGGGTCCCGTTCTATTCCATCAAGGGTTCGCCCGTCAATGAATCGCCGCTGGGCCTGTTCGACTACGACGAAGACGGCCCGGTGCTCGAAGAGCAGTACGGCATCCCGCGCCGCTACCTGAAGAGCATCCTGTCGCCGTGGGCCGTCAAGCGCCTGCACGAGTACAACGGCGACATCCGCAAGTTCCGCGTGGTGCGCCGCTATCCGTCCATCCTTCGCCAAATCGGCATCGCCAAGACCGAGCCGGGCGATGAAAACAATCAGGACATCTCGTCGCTCGTCGGCAAGGTGGATATCCGCAAGCTCGAGACCTATTCGCAGGACGACGCCGACGCATACAGCTATTCGGGCGGCCTGTGCCTCGCCAATCAGGGCCTGCTCGAATTCGTCGAAATGTTCAAGGCGCCGATCAAGGTGCTGCACCCGCTGCTGACCGCCACCCAGGAAGGCAACTTCAAGGGCACGGAAGGCTTCGGTGCGATCCCGTTCGACGGCGTCATCCTCGCTCACTCGAACGAGTCGGAGTGGAAGGCGTTCCGCAACAACAAGAACAACGAAGCACTGCTCGACCGGATCTTCGTCGTCAAAGTGCCGTACTGCCTGCGCTACGGCGAAGAGATCAAGATCTACGAGAAGCTGCTGCGCAATTCGTCCCTCGCCGAGGCGGTCTGCGCACCGGGCACGCTCAAGATGATGTCGCAGATGGCCGTGCTCACGCGTCTGCACGAGCCGGAGAATTCGAGCCTGTTCTCGAAGATGCAGGTCTATGACGGCGAGAACCTGAAGGACACGGATCCGAAGGCGAAGTCGTATCAGGAGTATCGCGACTATGCGGGCGTCGACGAAGGCATGACCGGCGTCTCCACCCGGTTCGCGTTCAAGATCCTGTCACGCGTCTTCAACTTCGATTCGTCCGAGGTCGCGGCCAATCCGGTGCACCTGATGTACGTGCTGGAGCAGCAGATCGAACGCGAGCAGTTCCCGCCGGAAACGGAGCAGAAGTACCTGTCGTTCATCAAGGACGTGCTGGCGTCACGCTACGCCGAGTTCATCGGCAAGGAGATTCAGACTGCTTATCTCGAATCGTATTCGGAGTATGGACAGAACATCTTCGACCGCTATGTGACCTATGCCGACTTCTGGATCCAGGACCAGGAGTTCCGCGATCACGACACCGGCGAGAGCTTCGACCGCGCGGCGCTGAATGCCGAACTGGAGAAGATCGAAAAGCCGGCGGGCATCAGCAACCCGAAGGACTTCCGCAACGAAATCGTGAACTTCGTCCTGCGCGCGCGTGCGGCGAATGGCGGCAAGAATCCCGCGTGGATCAGCTACGAGAAACTGCGCGTCGTGATCGAGAAGAAGATGTTCTCCAACACGGAGGAACTGCTGCCGGTCATCTCGTTCAATGCGAAAGGCTCGGCCGAAGAGCAGCGCAAGCACGAGGACTTCGTCAATCGCATGGTCGCCAAGGGTTACACGCCGAAGCAGGTGCGCCTCTTGTGCGACTGGTATCTGCGCGTGCGCAAGTCGTCATGATGTAAGGCAGGAAGGCGCGCGCCAGTCAGGTGGACGGGGGCGCGCCGATTGGCCGGAACGGGCGCCTGCGTCCGCTTCCGGTCCCGCGCAGCGCGGGAGTTATGATGTCACTGGCCGTACGGGCGTGAAGCTTGCGCCGGCCGCTCAGTGGACAGTTTGCGAGTCAGAGACGCTGCGACCGTTGGAAGGCTCACGCAGCGCCTCGCCATCTCGCCCATTACGCGGGAGACTGGATGTGCTGCACCAAATCATCGACCGCAGGTTAGCCGGCAAGAACAAGAGCATCGCCAATCGCGAGCGCTTTCTGCGACGCGTCAAGAGTTACATTCGCCGCGCGGTATCCGACGCGGTGCGCGATCGCAGTATCAAAGACATTCAAAGCACCCAGAGCATCACCATTCCCAAGAAGGACATCTCCGAGCCGTCGTTCCGTCATGGACCGGGCGGCAAGCGCGAGTACGTCCATCCGGGCAACGCCGACTACATTCGCGGCGACAAGATTCCCCGTCCGCCGGGCGGCGCGGGCGGCGGCGGCAAGAGCGCCAGCAACGAGGGCGAAGGGCAGGACGACTTCGTTTTCGAGCTCTCGCGCGAAGAGTTCATGCAGTACTTCTTCGACGATCTCGAACTGCCGCGCCTCGTCAAGACCCAGTTGCTCGCCGTGCCCACCTGGAAAAACGTGCGCGCGGGCTGGGCGGCGGAAGGCACGCCGAACAACATCGACGTGGTGCGCTCGCTGCGCAGCGCGCTGGGCCGTCGCATCGCGCTCGGCTTTCCGCTCTCGGCGCAGTTGCGCGAGATGGAGCGCCAGCTGGAGCAACTGAAGGAAGAGAAGGGCGACAAGGAAGAGATCGCGCGGCGCGAGGCGGAGATCGTGATCCTGCAGGGCCGGATCACGCGCATTCCGTTCATCGATCCCTTCGATCTGCGCTACATCAACCGCGTGAAGCAGCCGACGCCGTCGAGCAAGGCCGTCATGTTCTGCCTGATGGACGTGTCCGGCTCGATGGACGAGCAGCGCAAGGACCTGTCGAAGCGCTTCTTCATCCTGCTGTATCTGTTCCTACAGCGGAACTACGAGAAGATCGAGGTCGTGTTCATCCGGCACCATACGCGCGCCGAGGAAGTGGACGAGGACACCTTCTTCCATTCCACCGAAAGCGGCGGCACCGTGGTGTCGAGTGCGCTCGAACTCATGAAGAAGATCATGGACGAACGCTATTCGCCGTCCGAATGGAACATCTACGGGGCGCAGGCCTCCGATGGCGACAACTGGACCGACGACTCGCCGAAGTGCCGCAAGCTGCTGGCCGAAGACATCCTGCCGAAGGTGCGGTATTTTGCCTATATTCAAGTTGCGCCAGAGGAGCAGAATCTCTGGCTGGAATATGCCCAGCTCGCGCTCGGAGCGCCCGAACTGGCCATGAAGAAGGTGGACTCGGCCGCGGATATCTACCCGGTGTTCCGCGAACTGTTCGAGAAGCAGCAGGCCGCGGCGTAAGCCGCGGCAGCACGCGAATCGAGTCGCGCGGTTCGGCGGGAAGGCACGGACGATCGTGTTGCGATCGTGTCGTTTTCCGGCCGGACCCAGCGCCTGGCAACGCAACGCGTCCGCGGCGACGCACGAGGAAAGCAGGATGAATGTTGCAGAGAAACGGCGGCCGCTGCCGTGCCCGTCTGACTGGAGCGTCGAGCTGATCGAGGAATACGACGCCGAAATCTCCCGCGTCGCCAATCGCTACGGGCTCGACACCTATCCCATCCAGCTGGAAATCATCAGCTCCGAGCAGATGATGGACGCGTATGCGTCCGTCGGCATGCCGGTGAACTATCGGCACTGGTCGTTCGGCAAGCACTTTCTCTCGACCGAGAAAGGCTATCGGCGCGGGCAGATGGGCCTCGCGTACGAAATCGTCATCAATTCGAATCCCTGCATCGCGTATCTCATGGAAGAAAACACCATGACGATGCAGGCGCTCGTGATCGCGCATGCCGCCTACGGGCACAACTCCTTCTTCAAGGGCAATTACCTGTTCCGTCTGTGGACGGACGCGCACGCGATCATCGACTACCTCGTGTACGCGAAGAATTACATCGCGGAATGCGAGGAACGTTTCGGGCTGGACCGGGTGGAAGAACTGCTGGATTCATGTCATGCGCTGATGAACTACGGCGTGGACCGCTACAAGCGTCCGCAGAAGCTTTCGCTGGCGAAGGAAGCCGCGATGCGGCGCGAGCGCGAGGCGTATTTGCAATCGCAGGTCAACGAACTCTGGCGCACGCTGCCGAAAGGTAAAGAACCGACCGCCGAGGAAAGCGAGAGCCGTTATCCGCCCGAGCCGCAGGAAAACCTGCTCTACTTCGCGGAGAAAAACGCACCGCTGCTGGAGCCGTGGGAGCGGGAAGTGATCCGCATCGTCCGCAAGGTGGGGCAGTATTTTTATCCGCAGCGGCAGACGCAGGTCATGAATGAAGGCTGGGCGACGTTCTGGCACTACACGCTGCTCAACACGCTCTACAACGAAGGCCGTCTCGAGGACGGCTTCATGATGGAGTTCCTGCATTCGCATTCGAACGTGGTGTATCAGCCGCCGGTGACGAAGCCTTATTACAGCGGCATCAATCCGTACGCACTGGGTTTTTCGATGATGAGCGACATTCGCCGCATCTGCGAAAACCCCACCGACGAAGACCGCGAGTGGTTCCCGGAACTGGCCGGCAGCGACTGGCTGGAATCGCTGCACTACGCGATGCGCAATTTCAAGGACGAGAGCTTTATCGCGCAATATCTGTCGCCGCATCTGATTCGCGAAATGCGTCTGTTCGCGATTCTCGACGACGACATGCGCGATGCGCTCGAAGTGTCCGCCATTCACGATGGCAGCGGCTATCGTTATGTGCGGCAGGCGCTGTCGAGGCAGTACGACATTCACCACCGCGAGCCGAACATCCAGGTGTATTCGGTGAATACACGCGGCGACCGGAGTCTGACGCTGCGGCATTTCATGACCGATAACCGCCATCTGTCCAACGACAGCGACGAAGTGCTCAAGCACATGGCGCGCTTGTGGCAATTCGACGTGTATCTGGAAAGCGTCGATGAGAACGGGACGGTGAGGAAGCGGTTCGAGTGCCGGTATGTGGCGCCGGAGGGGCGCTGAGAGAAAGGGTGGTGGCACGATCTCGATGACAGCCGGCCTTACTTGGGTAAGGCCGGTTTTTTATTAGTGAAATTCGGAAAAAACGGATAAACACAGTCAGCCATCGCAGCGACAATCTGCGCATATCGGCCCGGGATGATTCAAGACGATCCGGTTCAGTGTGAGAACTCAACTTGCCGCAACCGAATGCGTAAATCTCGAAATGAGCAACCTTGTTCAAGCGCCACGAGCGACTGGATTCGAAAAATGGCGAGACGGGCTGAGCGGCGCCTCAAAACATACGCGTTGGAACAAGTGGGATCATGAGATTCAAACCGCTGTGAGTGAATACAAGCAGCATCTCTATCAATATGCTGGGTTTTTCTCCCTTGATTGGCGATTGATCAAGGCCATGGTTTGGGTTGAAACCGGCGCGGACAGTCCCGAATGGAATGTCAAACCCGTGCAGATCGGCGTTCCGGGAGATCCTGGTCTGAAATCGCTGTTGTCCGCCGAAGAGGGTGGTGACCTGATTCTTCCGCCGCTGTGGAGGGGGCGCCTGACAATCGCCACTGTTCGATCCAGTCCCGTCCACAACATTCGGGTCGGATAGCCAAGATCTTACGGAAGCACAGTTGACGCACGAAAAGAGTTAAATCCAACCGCGAATATGCTTCGCCCAGGGCAGGTCCTTCAAGTGCAGAAAGCGTCGATCAAAAAAACGATCGTCAGTTGGCGCACCATCAACGCAGCATCAGTGGCGCGCCGCAATAACGGAGGCGGCGATCCAAACTACGAGCGGAAACTTGATTCGCACTTGCCTTGATTCATGCAGCCGAGAGGCAGCCAGAATGAAAAGGAAAATACCGGTCTTCTTACTGACCGCGGCAATCGTTTCGACATTCATCTCAACTGCGCCGCTGGCTGCGGTCGAAAGCGACCACGATTTGCGCCTGGCGTGCAGTGACGCTTCGCAAGCGGGAATGCGGGACTGCCTCACCGCCAAGGCCGCTGAAAGCGAGTCGAAGCTGGCCAACGCCGAGCGTGATGCTGCCCGGGCTCTGTCGCGATGGGATGAAGACGATCGCTACATTCGAACCGCTCAGGAGAATCTCGCGCGGGCAAACCGCGCCTTCAGGCAATATCGCACGGCACAATGCGGGCTGATCGCGTCCCTCAGCGGCGGCGCAGCCGGCAACGCTCACGACATCGGGCAACTGTCATGCGTGGCGTCCCTCAACACCGCACGCGCCGATGACCTTCGCCACACAATCTCCCGACTGCCGCTGAGCTAATCGGTGCCTACGCCCCCGCCTCATCCTGCGAGAACAGATCCCAGGCGGCCATGAACAGCGCCGCGACCAGCGGCCCGATGACAAAGCCATTGATCCCGAACAACGCCATCCCGCCCAGCGTGGAAATGAGCACGACCCAGTCGGGCATCTTGGTGTCCTTGCCGACCAGGATCGGCCGCAGCACGTTGTCCACGAGCCCGATCACGACGACGCAGAACACCACGAGGATCAATCCCTTGACGACCTGTCCGGTCATGAAGAAATAAATCGCCGCCGGCGCCCACACGATTGCCGCGCCGACCGCCGGCAACAGCGAGAGAAACGCCATCAGCACGCCCCACAGCAGCGAGCCGCTGATGCCCAGGATCCAGAAGATCAGCCCACCCAGCAAACCCTGCACCGCCGCCACGGCGATATTGCCTTTCACGGTCGCGCGCACAACCGTTGTGAACTTGGCGATCAGATGCTGCTTCGGCTCGGCATCGAGCGGAATGGCGCGACGGATGCGCCGGGCGATCTCACCGCCGTCGCGCAGCAGGAAGAACACCAGGTACAGCATCACGCCGAAGCTCACGACGAACTGGAATGTGTTCTGCCCGATCGACAGCGCCTGTGCCGCCGCGAACTGGCTGATCTGGGTCGCGCCTTCCATGAGCTTGCGCTGCACGCCGACGATATCGTCCAGCCCGAAGCGCCCGAGCAGTTGCTGCGCCGACACCGGCAGCGCATGCAGCACATGCTGGAAGTACAGCCCGAAATTGAGATCGCCGCTCTTGATGCGCCCATAGACCAGCGCGATTTCCTGCACCAGCGTCACCATCACGACCGCCAGTGGAATGATCACGATCAGAATGGCGGCGGCGAGCGTCGTGAGCGCGGCGAGGTTGCGCCGCTTGCCGAAGCGCGCGGCGAGATAGCGCTGCATGGGCTGGAACAGGATCGCGAGAATCGCCCCCCAGAAAATGGCGCCGAAAAACGGCAACAACACCCAGGCGAGCGCCACCGTGACGAAGAACAGCAGGATGTGGAAGAAGTTCTGGTGAGTCGTGTGATTGTTCATTCGCGAGCGTGTGACCGAAGGGCAGGGCGATTGTGCCAAAAGGCATGCGGTAAGCGAGAAACGGGCCACGTTGCGTTGCGGCTGGTTTGCTTCTGGTTGCGCTGATTCGAGCGCCAGAACCGCCAATCGTTCGGAATGATTTACTAAATCCGGCAAATGCTGCTGGAGCGCAAGCTTGCTTGTCGACTAAAATCCGGCTTCCAATCCTTGCGGATCGCTTTCCGTCCGACGGCAAGCCGACAGAACCGCTCGCTCCGCTTCCGCGCAACGCATCGAATCATGAATCCAGGCGTCATCTACGCATTCTCGGCCTTCGCCATCTGGGGGCTGTTTCCGATCTACTTCAAGGCGCTGCATTCCATTGGCGCGGTCGAGATGCTGGCGCACCGGATGACGTGGTCGATGCTCTTCCTGCTGGTCGTGATGACCCTACGCCGTCAATGGCGATGGCTGGGTCCGGTGCTGCGCGACAGGCGCCTGCTGGCGCGCTTCGCCGCCAGCGCCGTATTGCTGTCGGCGAACTGGGGCATTTATATCTGGGCGGTCAATGACGGCCGCATCGTGCAAGCGAGCCTCGGCTACTTCATCAATCCGCTCGTCAACGTGCTGTTCGGCATGGCCTTCCTGCATGAGCGGCTGCGGCCCGTGCAGTGGGTCGCCGTGACCGTCGCCGCGCTGGGCGTCGTGTGGCTCACCTGGGTGAACGGCGCGCCGCCGTGGATCAGCCTCGCGCTGGCGCTGACCTTCGGCGGCTATGGGCTGCTGCGCAAGACCGCTTCGCTCGGCGCGCTGGAGGGCTTGACGCTCGAAACCATGCTGCTCTGCCCCGTGGCGCTGTTGTATTTGTTCTTGCTGAACACGCATGGCGGCAGCGGCTTCGGGCAGGCATCAACCGGCGTGAAGCTTCTGCTTGCCGCGGCGGGCCCGGTCACCGCCGTGCCCTTGTTGCTGTTCGCGGCCGGCGCGCGGCGCATTCCGCTGTCGATGCTTGGCCTCATCCAGTACATCACGCCGACGCTGCAATTGCTGATCGGCGTCGCCATCTATCAGGAGTTTTTCGGCCGCGACCAGCTGATCGGCTATGGCGCGATCTGGGCCGCGCTCGCGTTGTACTCGCTGGAAGGCTTCTACCGGGCGCGCGCAGCCCGCCTGTGAACGCGCGCCGCGTGCGCTTCAGCGCAATGCATCGCCATAGCGATACTCGGCCGTCGCTTCATCGAGTCTGGCCTTGATGTCCGGATCGATAGGCTGATCGACGGCGGCAAGCGTTTCGGTCAGTTGCTCGGGCCGGCTCGCGCCGATGATCGCCGACGTCACCGCCGGATTCGCCAGCACCCACGCGAGCGCCGTGCTCGCGAGCGAGCGTCCGGTCGGTGCGACGATTCCGTTGATCGTCTCGATCGTGTGAAATTCGCGCTCGTGCCAGTAACGCTGCGTGTACATGGCGCCGGCCTTGCCGACGGTGTCGCTGAAACGGCCTTCGCCCGGCCCGGCGCCAAAACTGTGCTTGCCGGTCAGCAGACCGCCCGCGAGCGGGTTGTACGGAATCACGGCCAGACCTTCCTCCGTCGCGAGCGGCAGCAGTTCCCGCTCGATCTGGCGAAACAGCAGGTTATAGCGCGGCTGCACCGACACGAATCGCGCGCGCCGCCCGACATCCGCGCGCCCCAGCGCACGCGCCAGCCGATAAGCCAGAAAATTCGACACCCCGATATAGCGCGCCTTGCCTTGCCGCACGATGGTGTCGAGCGCTTCGAGCATTTCGTCGAGCGGGGTATCGCGGTCGTCGTTGTGCAGCTGGTAAAGATCGACGTAATCGGTGTTCAGGCGCTTGAGCGACGCGTCGATGGCATCGAGCAGATGCTTGCGCGACGCGCCCTGTTGCCACGCGCGCGGCCCCATCTCGTGAACCGCCTTGGTGGCGAGGATGAAGTCGTCGCGCCGTCCCTTCAGCCAGCGTCCGACGATCTCCTCGGTGCGGCCGGCGAGATCGTGGCTGCTGCCGAGCGGATAGACATTCGCCGTGTCGATGACATTGACGCCCGCCTCGGCGGCGCAGTCCATGATGCTGCGCGACACGTCCTCGCCGGTCTGGAGGCCGAAGGTCATCGTGCCGAGCGTAAGACGCGAGACGGTGAGCCCGGTGTTGCCGAATTTGCCGTATTGCACGGTGATGCTCCCGAAAATGGATGATCCGATCAGACCGACAGCTTAGCCCGTCCGACGCTCAGGCATTGCGGGCGCCGGCGCGGGGGGAAGGCGTCGCGGGCGGCGTGCCGCGCGGCGCCGCTTCGAGGCGGCGGAACACGAGGCACGACAGCAGCGTGACCATGCCCATGCACGCGAAACTCAGACGGAACCCGGTCGAGGTGGAGAACGGTCCCTGGAACACCTGCACGAGCGAGCCGCCGATCGACACGCCCAGGCCGATCGCCAGCATCTGCACCATCGAGAACAGGCTGTTGCCGCTGCCCGCGTCCTTGCTCGACAGGCCCTTGAGCGTGACGCTGTTCATCGCGGCGAACTGCATCGAATTGCATGCGCCGAACAGCGCAAGAATCGCGATTTCGACGGCGAGCGGCAGGGAAGGCGAGAACAGCGCGCACGCCATGATGGACGCGCCGACGAGCGCCGTGTTGACGAGCAGGAAGGTGTCGTAGCCGTAGCGCTTCACGAGCCCAGGGATCCAGCGTTTGCTGATGGTGCCGGCAATCGCGATGGGCAGCATCATCAGGCCCGAGTGCAGCGGACTGTAGCCGAGTTCGAGTTGCATCAGCAGCGGCAGCAGGAACGGCACGGCAGCGGAACCGATCCGGCAGACCAGGTTGCCCACCAGCCCGACGCTGAAGTTGCGCTCGCTGAACAGCCCGAGATGAAACAGCGGGTTGCGCTTGCGCCGTGCATATGGGATATACGCCAGCGCCGACACGACCGAGAGCGCGAACAGGGCCGCCGAGACGGCGCCGCGATGCGTATCGACAGGAGAATCCAGCGCCAGCGAGAACGACACCATGCACAGCGACAGCAATCCGCAGCCGACGAAGTCGAACGGCGGCACGTCGTGAACTGCGTCGTTCGGCAGAAAGCGCTGCACGGCGTAAATGCCGAGCGCGCCGATCGGCACGTTGATGAGGAAGATCCAGTGCCACGAGAAGGATTCGACGAACCAGCCGCCGAGCGTCGGGCCGAGAATCGGGCCGATCTGGCCGGCGACGGAAATCATCGCGAGCGCGGAGACGTAGGCTTCCCCCGACACCGCGCGCAGCACGGCCAGGCGTCCGATGGGCAGCAGCATCGACCCGCCGATTCCCTGCAGCACGCGCGCCAGGACCAGTTGATTGAGGGTGTGCGCGCTCGCGCAGGTGAGCGAGCCGATCACAAACAGCGCAATCGATACCGAATAGACCAGACGGGTGCCAAAGCGGTCCGCGAGCCAGCCGGAGGCGGGCGTCAGGAGCGCCATCGTCAGCGTATAGGCGACGACGATCGCCTGCATCGCGAGCGGCGCGGCATGAAGACTGCGGGCGATCGACGGCAGCGCCGTGTTCACGATGGTCGTGTCGAGCGTCTGCATGAAGAAGCCCACGGCGACGATCCATAAAAGCGCCGTGTGCGAAGACTGTCTGGTCATGTGGGGAGATGAGGCTGAAACGGCGCGTCATCGAAAGGGCGGCGAAAGGCCGCTTCCTGCGCGCACTGTGACATGTTAGTGAATCGGGGCGTCATCGGGAAGCCCGCTGGCCGCATTGACTGCAATCGGATTTGGCGATCACAATGGCGCATGCTCAATCCGGTCTGGCTGACAACTTTCGCGACAGTGGCCGCGTCGCACAGCTTCACCGACGCCGGGCGGCAACTCGGGCTGCGGCAGTCGAGCGTCTCGGAGCACATCCGGCGTCTGGAGGAAAGTGTCGGACGCCGGCTGTTCGTGCGGGACACGCATTCGCTGGCGCTCACCGCCGACGGCGAAGCCATGCTGATCCACGCCCGCGTCATCCTCGAGGCGATGGCGCACGCGCAGTCGCAGTTCAGTTCGCCGCGGCTGCGCGGGCGGGTGCGGCTGGGTTCATCGGACGATCTGGCGCTCGGGCCGCTGCCCAGCGTGCTCGCCGCATTCCGGGATACGCATCCTGATGTCGAGCTGGAAATCACCATCGGCATGACGGGCAGGCTTTATCAAATGGTCGATGCCGGTGAACTGGATCTCGCGGTCGGCAAGCGGCGCCTCGGCGACCCGCGCGGCACGCGGCTGTTTTCCGGGCGCCTGGAATGGCTTGCGAAGACCGGCACGGTCGTGGACACGAGCCAGCCGCTGCCGCTGATCCTGGTGGCGGAACCGAGCGTCACGCGCGGACTTGTGCTCGACACGCTCGCCATGACGGGCGCGAGCTGGCAGATGGTCTGCACCAGCAGCAGTCACGCGGGATGCATTGCGGCTGCGCGCGGCGGGCTCGGACTGACCGTCCGCTCGCACTTTCTGGCGGCGCGCGGTCTGGCGCCGCCGGTGAACCGCACGGAGTTGCCCGTTTTGCCGGAAGTGGAATTCATCGTGTTCGGCTCGAAACATCCGAGCCGTCCGGCCGAAACCTTGCTACAGCTTCTGCAGGACAGCGACCTGCGCGGGAAATGGGATGGCGAATGAGCAGATGACCAGCACAAGGCAGCGGCAAGTGGGTGATGCCCTTGTCACGACCCGCCGTCCCGGATGGCCGGCGACAATTTGTTCTTATATAGTGTGCGGCGTTTGACGTAGCCCTCCACGACGTGTTCCGCCTTATACGCTCTCTTTGTTCCGCTCCGTGGCGCCTGCGCGCCTGCCTCGCGACGATCATGCTCGCGGCCTTCGGTCACGCGCATGCCGCGGCCTATGTGACGAAGCATTGCGATGATCTCGAGGGCAAGCACGTCCCTGCATCGATCATCGGTCTGCCGACGCGCGGCGCGACCATCGTGTCGGCGTGGGTCGTGAAGGCGGCGGCGCCGGGCAACCGCAACGGCGAATACTGCCGCATCACCGGTTTCATCAAGGCGCTGCAGGACACGACACCGGACATCCGCTTCGAAGTGAACCTGCCGAGCCGCTGGAATGGCCGCGCATTGCAGATGGGCGGCGGCGGCTACAACGGGACCATTGTGTCCGGCACCGAGCCGATGCCGTTCGCGCCCGATTCCACGCCTCTGGCGCGCGGCTATGCGACCTTCGGCTCGGACTCGGGGCACGTGGGCAACTCGGGGCGCGCGGACTTCGCAATCAACGATGAGGCGATCGTCAATTTCGGCTTCGGGCATCTGAAGAAAACCCGCGACGTGGCGCTCGCACTGATCCAGATGGGCTATGGCCGCACACCGGAAAAAACCTATTTCGCGGGAGGCTCGACGGGCGGCCGCGAAGGCTTCACGGTGATCGAGCGCTTCCCGAACGACTATGACGGCGTCATCGCCAACGCGCCCGCGATCAACTTCTCGGGCGTGCGGCTGATGGGCGTGAAGGTCGGACAATCGTCGTATGCGAAGCCTGGTGGTTTCGTCGGACTGGCGCAGCAGCGGCGCGTGTTCGAGACCGTCGTACACGAATGCGACAAGCTCGACGGCGCCGCGGATGGCATCGTCAGCAATGTCGAGGCATGCAGGAAACTGGAGCCGCAGATCATTGCGTCATTGCGCTGCACGAACGGGCAGCGCCCGTCCCTGCGCGACAGCTGTCTGTCCGATGCGCAGATCGACACGCTCGAAACCTTGCGCGACGGACTCACGCTGCCCTATGCGCTGGCCTATAACGTGGTCCGGTATCCCGGCTACAACGTGTTCCAGGGCGTCGATTTCACGAGCGCGCTCGGCCTCGGCGATTCGCCTACGTTGCTCAGTCCGCCGACCTTCGCCGCGAACGGCTACCTGTTCGCGCAAGGCGATGCCTATATCCGTTACTTCGTCACGCGCGATCTGTCCTTCAGCGGGCTTGCGTTCGATCTCGACAATCCGGGCCGCTTCAAGCAGCGTCTGACGACGCTCGCCTACACGGTCGGCGCGATGAATCCGGACTTCTCCGCGTTCATCGCGCACGGCGGCAAGCTGATTGCGATGCACGGCCTTTCTGACGAAGTCATCAGCCCGAACCAGACCATCGCGTTCTATCGCGACCTGATCGAGCATTATGGCCGCGATACCGTCGAATCCTTCATGCGGCTCTACATGGTCCCGGGCTTTCAGCACGGCAATGGCGTGTTCATTCCGGCATGGGACGAACTCGGCGCGCTGGACGAATGGGTGAGCAACGGCGTCGCGCCGGAGACGCTCGTCGGCAGCGACATCGCGCCGGCCACCAATGGCCGGACGCGCCCGATATGCCGTTATCCGAACTATCCGCGTTACATGGGGAAGGGCAGCATCAACAGCGCGGCGAGCTTCCGTTGCGTCGAGCCTTGAAGGGCTCAGGCGAGTATGCGCTTTATGACGCGTTCACCGGGCCTGTTGCGATGCGCGGCCAGATTTTCGCGAGCCAGCGCGCGGCGCGTCCGTGCATGACGCCGCGATACGAGGTCAGCGATACCTCGACCGCGTGTGCGCTTTCCGTTGATAGCCAGACACGCTCGCCACGCGACAGGCGCACGACATCGCCTGCCTTCAGCCAGTAATCGTAGGGATCCTGATGACGCGTGAGCCACACCGATGCAGAGGCGACGCGCAGTTCGGCGTCGCGCGACAGACGCCATGACACCGTCCGGTGCGGATCAACCTCGATGAAGACCACGATGCGCGTCCCGGACGATCCGGCCGCGCCGATGCGGCCCGACGCGACACCGTGGCCGACGCCCTGACATGCGGAATCCTGCGACAACTCTTCCATGCTGCTCTCCAGTGAGTGAGCCGGAGACGGGAGCCTTGCACGCAAAAACAAGAAGGCCCCGTCTTGCGGCGGGGCCTTCGGAACTCATTGCTGCCTTGTGTTTGCTCTTTCGCTAGCGCACACGCTGTTCCGTAGACCCGCCACGAATGGCGTTCATACGGTTTTTAATCGCAGCGGTGAGGAGCGTGAGGGCGGCGTGCATGAGTTGCAGTATCGTGTGGCGCAAGCTGACTTGTCAACCGTCGCGATGACAGCCACATCAAAGAACCCGGAGCAGGCCAGGCCTGCTCCGGGTTCGAGACACCGCCGACTTACATGCCGGTGTAGCCCTGCGGTCGCGTGCTGTTGCGCTTCGCGACATCCGCATTGGTCGAGACGACATATTGCGGCGACTCGGTCAGCGTCAGCGTGACTGCACCGTTCGAATACGGCACGCTCGATACGTTGCCCATCGCGTCGATCAACTGCACCGTGCCGCTGGAGCCGGCGGCATCGACATTGAGCTTGTAGCTGGTGCTGTACGTGCTGCTGAAGCTGCCGTTGGACGCGGGCCATACCGAGTTGTTATGCGTCCACAATGCGGTGATCACGCGGCCGTTGTTCAGCTGCTGGAACGAGTACGCATACACGCCGGACGGCAGGCTGCTCACCGGACCGAGGGTCGTGGTGCCGTCGAGCACGCGGGTCATCGTGGCGACTTCCATCGCGGCCGGCTTCGGGCTGATGTTGGTCGTGCCGAACTCGGCCTGCGGATGATCGAGGTCGAAGAACGTGCCATAGCCCGCCTCGCCCGGGAAGTCCGGGCCGAAGAACACGTAGGTCTGGTCCGCGCCTTCGCCCAGCAGGATCAGATGCGTGCGCGCAACCACGGCGCCCTGCGCGAACAGGATGTTCGGCGTCGGGTAGTTCGGGCCGTAGCTCGAACCCACGTCATAACTGATGCCCGTTTCCGTGACGAACAGCTTCATGTTCGGCTTGTAGTCCTTCGCCATTTCCGCGCGCAGGTTGCGCATTTCGTTGAGCAGCGAGTTGGCGGCGTCGGCGGGATTCGGGTCGGTGTGATGACGCTCCGGCGGATGCGAGGGCGACGTGCCCGCGTCGTAGTAACCGTGCGTGGCGATGCCGTCGAGATACTGCGCCAGACCGAGCGGCGCCAGACGCTTCAGGCGGTCGGTCGTCAGCGACGGGAACGGCTCGGCCGGACCCATCACGACCGCGTGCGGATCGCCGGCATGCAGCCCTTCGTACGTGCGCTGATACAGCGCGACGAAGTTCTTGTCCGTGTCCTTCCACTGGATGTACGGCTCCCACGTGACCTGGTAGTAGTTCGCCGACATCGTCGGGTAGTACTTCGCGCGGATCGCTTCGGTTTCCTGGCCGACGCGTGTCATGTAGTCACGGTAGTAGCCGAGATCGTTCGGGATATAGCCGTAGTCCGGATTCAGGCCGTGCATGCTGGCCCAGCCCGGCAGGCCGTCGAGACGCACGAGACGCATGACCTTGCCCGACGTGTAGAACGGGTCGAGGTTGTTGGCGGTCGGCTTGAACGTGTAGCGGCCATTCGGCTCCATCACGTTCATCTGGCGGTCGTCGATGGTCGAGGTGATGCCGAGCGCCGACAGCATCGTGCCGTTGTCGTTGAAGCCCTGCATCCCGAAGCGGTGCTGCTCCTGCTTCGCATACGTGACGGCGGGAATCGCGCCGGAGACGTCCGGGATCACGCCGAAGGTCGCGATGCCGTTCGGCCGCGTGCCCGAGGTCTGCACCTGGCCGCCGCCGTTGGCGAGCGTCGCCGACACGGCGAAGTAACCGGCGAGGTTCGAGCTGCAGGTGAGGGTGGTCGTCGTGGCCGCGGCGGGCGCCGCGAAGCTGCCGCTCGCGACCGTCTTGCCGAGCGCGTCGGCGATGGTCCACTTGAGCGTATCGGCCGAGCCGGGGCGCGTGGTGATCGCCACCTTGAACCTGGTATTGATCGCGAACATGCGCGAGCCGTCGGAGCCCGGTGTGTCGACAGTGATCTGGCCGCTGCCGCCCGATGCCGATGAAACCGCAGGAGAAGCACACGTGAGACGCAGATTGGCGGCCGCGTTGGCGACGGCTTGCGCGGTCACGGCGGCATCGCTCGCGAGCGCGGCGTTCGCCGCTGCGGTGCCGGAAGCGCCGGCCGCCGCGCTGCCGGATGCACTGGCGCTTGCCGCGCCGGCCGTGCCGGCTGCGCTGGTCGAAGCAGGCGAGTTGCCGTCACCGCCGCCGCCACAGGCAGCGAGCGCCAGCGCGAGCGTCGAAAGCAGGAAAGGATTCTTGATCATCGTGTCATACGCACAGGAACCGGACGCGCAACAGTGCGCTCCCGGCGATGCCAGCGGCATCGGGAGTTGTTGACGGAAAGGCAGGGAAAGGCACGAAGCCATCCGGCCAGAGCGGAGCGGCGCGCCGCGCTAATCGGTTCGAACGCCGACGTCCGGAGTCGGGACGCAAACGTCCGCTTCGCTTGTCGAACGACAGGCGAAGAATGATGCGGACGAAACGACCGGGAATGCGCCGGGCGCTGCCAGGCGTACAGCAGGTTCGCTGGCAGAAACGCACACTGGACACAGTGCGCGCGCGAACATTGGTAAGACATGCTTCGGATCGAATCCTACTAGGAAAGACTCGTTACAGTGAGTAATAGCGAGTAATGACTTGTAACGTATGATTAATAAGTTAATCATCACAAGAAACGCGCGGCCCCGTCTGTCTTGCCGATGCGCGCCGGACGGTTTAAGTTGGACCCCACTAAAAAAATTTTCAGGAGGACGTCGTGGCATACCTGTTACTCATCGTCGAACCCGTTGAACAGCGTGGCCAGCGCAGCCAGGAGGAGGGGCGGGAAGCCTATCGGCAAATGGTCGAGTTCGCCGACGGCCTCAAGGCCCGCGGCGTGTTGCGGGCAGTGGAATCGCTGACTTCGCAGAAGGAGGCGGCACGCGTGTCGACGGCGCATGGCGATACGCGGGTGGTCGACGGGCCGTTCGCGGAAGCGAAGGAAATGATTGGCGGCTTCTTTCTGCTCGACTGCGAAACACAAGACGAGGCTGTTGCCATTGCCAACGAATGTCCCGCTGCTGCGTGGTGCACGGTCGAAGTACGCAAAACCGGGCCCTGCTATTTTTGACCGGGTGTTTTCCCGCATCCAGTCAATTTTTTCGATAGCACCCATGTCGATTCTGACGCGCACGGTTCGTCGTGGTGATTGAACGGCCGCGCTTTCAATCTGGAGACCCACACGATGCACAAGCAGATTTTCGTGAACCTGCCGGTCCGCGATCTCAAACGATCGATGACGTTTTTCAAGGCGCTCGGTTTGAGCTTCGACGCGACCTTCACCAACGACGATGCCGCGTGTCTCGTGATCGGCGAAAACATCTACGCCATGCTGCTCGTGGAAAGTTTCTTCAAGACGTTCACGGAGAAGCCCATCGTCGATGCGAGCACGAGCACCGAAGTGCTGGTGTGCCTGTCATGCGAAAGCCGGGCGGAGGTGGACGAACTGGTGGCGAAGGCGCTGGCCGCGGGCGGTCGGGCGCCGCGCGAGCCGCAGGATCACGGCTTCATGTATGGCCACGGCTTCGAGGATCTCGACGGACACATCTGGGAACTGGTGCACATGAACCCGGAAGCCGCGTGAGCGGGCCGGACAAGCGCGGCGCGGTCGCGGACGATGCGGCCCGGCGCGCCATCGACGCGGTGTGGCGCATCGAGTCGGCGAAGGTGATTGCGAGCGTGGCGCGCGTGGTGCGCGACGTCGCGCTCGCCGAGGAACTGGCGCAGGATGCGTTCGTCGCGGCGCTGGAGCACTGGAGCGAGACGGGCGTGCCGGAGAAACCGGGGGCATGGCTCATGACGACAGCGAAGAACAAGGCGCTCGACCGGTTGCGGCAGCATGCGTTGCACGCACGCAAGCACGAGGAATATGGACACGATCTCGAGGCGCACGAGGGCTACGTCACGCCCGATTTCGTCGATGCGCTCGGCGCCGCGCGCGAGGACGACATCGGCGACGACCTGCTGCGGCTCATTTTCACGGCATGTCATCCGGTGTTGTCCGTCGATGCCCGGGCGGCCTTGACCTTGCGGCTGATCGGCGGCCTGACGACCGATGAGATCGCGCGGGCGTTCCTGGTCCCGGAGCCGACGATCGCGCAGCGCATCGTGCGGGCGAAGCGCACGTTGTCGGCGGCGCGGGTGCCGTTCG
The DNA here is from genome assembly GCF_031451075.1 of Caballeronia sp. LZ043. Lineage (NCBI taxonomy): Bacteria > Pseudomonadati > Pseudomonadota > Betaproteobacteria > Burkholderiales > Burkholderiaceae > Caballeronia > Caballeronia sp. LZ043. The sequence continues at coordinate 1,503,088 of NZ_JARUXT010000001.1, forward strand.
AGGTGCCGCAGGCGGATGCGCGTGCGGCGCGTCTTGGCTCGGTACTGGAAGTGCTTTATCTGATCTTCAATGAAGGCTACTCGGCGACCGCTGGCGACGACTGGATGCGGCCGGCGCTGTGCGAGGATGCGCTGCGGCTCGGTCGGATACTTGCCGGGCTGATGCCGGATGAGAGTGAGGTTCACGGCCTGGTCGCGTTGATGGAGATCCAGGCGTCGCGGACCCGGGCGCGCGTCGATGGCCAGGGCCGTCCCGTGTTGTTGCCTGAACAGGACCGCAGTCGCTGGGATCCGTTGCTGATCCGGCGCGGGCTCGCTGCCTTGAAGCGCGCCGAAACGCTGGGCGGCGCGCGGGGCGTGTATGCGTTGCAGGCGGCGTTGGCGGCATGTCATGCGCGGGCACCGACAGCCGCGGACACGGACTGGGCGATGATCGTCGCGCTATACGATGTGCTGTTGCAGACGGCGCCGACGCCGGTCGTCGAACTGAATCGCGCGGTGGCCGTGAGCATGGCGTACGGCGCCGCCGAAGCGCTGCCGCTCGTGGATGCGTTGTGTGATGCGCCGGCGTTGAAGCATTATCAGTGGCTGCCCAGCGTGCGGGCGGATTTGCTGGCGCGGCTTGGGCGCAGAGACGAAGCACGTTTGGAGTTCGAGCGCGCGGCGGCGTTGGCGAAGAACGCCCGGGAGCGGGCGTTCCTGTTGGGGCGAGCGCGGGAAATGGAGTGATGGATGTGGCTTCGGGCCAAACTTGAAGCCGAATTTTTAATTTAACATAAGACAAAATATCTCATTTTCGAGTGTAGGTCCTAATTTCAAATGTCGTGTTCTGGCTATTTACAGATGTCGGGTTTTAAACGAGCGGCAAGCTGGTGGCTGGGTCGTCCAGCGGGAGCAAGCGATGTCACCGAACCCAACTGTGAGTTTGACCATGCGCGAATGGGACAGGCTGAAGGTGATCGAGGCGGTCGTGCAGACGGGACTCAAGCCCGGCCGTGCGGCTGAGCGACTGGGTCTGACGGTACGGCGGATCGAGCGGCTGGTGACGCGGTATCGCGAGTACGGGCCGCTTGGCGTGGCCTCGGGCAGGCGTGGTCGGCCGGGCTTTGGCGCGCGAGAAGCTTGATGAGTGTCACGGCATAAAGCTGGCCAAGCAGACCGTGCGGCATCTGATGATCGACGCAGGACTATGGGTGCCGCACCGCCAACCGTCTCCCAAGATCTATCAGCCGCGTGCGCGCCGCGCGTGTCTGGGTGAGTTGATCCAGATCGATGGCTGCGAGCATCGCTGGTTCGAGGACCGTGCGCCGCAGTGCACGCTGTTGGTGTACGTGGACGATGCGATCAGTCGTCTGATGCAATTGCACTTCACGGTCACAGAATCGACTTTCGCCTTTTTCGAGGCCACGCGCACGTACGTTGAGCGCTATGACAAGCCTGGGGCCTTCTACAGCGACAAGTTCATGGTGTTTCGCAATGCCACGGCGGGCGGCACTGGCCACAGCACGACGCAATTCGGCCGGGCCATGTTCGAGCTCAATATCGACACGTTCTGCGCCAATTCGAGTTCGGCCAAGGGACGCGTGGAGCGCGCGCATCTGACCTTGCAGGATCGGCTTGGTCAAGGAATTGCATCTACGTGGCATTAGCACGGTGGCTCGCGCCAATGCGTATGCGCCCTGCTTCATGGCCGATTACAACGCGCGCTTTGCCAGGCTGCCCAGGAGCGACTTTGATGCACACCGACCGGTACGAGACGACGAGAATCTGGTGCATGCGTTGACTTGACGCGAGCCGCGCAAAGTCGCCAAGGCGTTGACGATACAGTACGACCGCGTGCTGTATCTCCTGGCGGATGTCCCGGAGAATGTTAGCGCTTTTTAGGCGTGTAGCTTATAGCGACAAGGCCGGCGTCTTAGACGGGCCTTGTACGAGCTAAACGTTGACGTGCTCTGTGCCAACACGAGCCAGGCCAAGGGGCACGTGAAGCGCGCCGACTGGACATTACAAGACCGGCTGCTCAAGACGCTTCGACTATGTGGCATCGGCACATGAGAGGAAGCCAATGCATATGCGCCCTCCTTCATCGCTGATTCCAATCGCCACCCTGGCCGGCCGCCCAGAAGCGAGCACGATGCGCATCGACCGGTGCGCGACGAAAGAGATCTCCGCCGGCGCTCGAAGCGTCTCGGCGGGTGCAGATCAAACGTGATGGTCGTCGTGCTTGCAATGCACCTTCGCGTACGCATCACGGCAAACAGGTTCGAGCCTTGGATACAAGGCAGACGTGCCACATAAAGGCGGCTTCGACACCCCGCCATGGCTGGACCTATCAGAACCTCCAGCCTGGCACTACCGGCTCGATTATTGTTTGAAGATGCTTGATCAAAGCCGCGAGTTTGCAACCGAGTGCCCCGAAAAAGCCTTAAAAAGGTGCAAACCGCCACTGAGTTTATTTTCGGCCGGCAACGCCCTGGCGTACCTCCGAAAATCAAGCCCGCTCCCTGTTTTTGTTCTTGAATGGTTTTCCTTTTGCGGGATGGCTGAGCCCCCGGCGGCCCGCGTGATCCACCGGTGTGCGCGACGGACGGCATGTCGAGGCGCACGCGGCGTCCCGGACCTTCGAATCTGAAACTGAGGAGACGGCAGTGAGAGTAAGAACCCTACCCGACCACGGCAAGACGATCGAGCCTTCGACGGCACCGCGCACGCCGGAGGTCAGACAACGTCGTCACTTGCGCCCACGCCTGAAGTCTTATTGGTTGACCGGCGCCGTGCTGATCGTTGCGATCGCGCTGTGGCAGGCAATATCGATGGCCGGCGTCTTCCCCGCGTTCGCGCTGCCTTCGCCGGTGGCCGTCTGGCAGGCCTTCACCGACATTTCGCGCAACGGCTACGGCGGCCAGTCGCTGATCGGCGACATCCTGATCAGTTGCTTTCGCATCATCGTCGGCTTTGTCGGCGCTATCGCGATCGGCGTGCCCGTCGGTCTTTTGATGTCCCGCAGCAAGATCGTTTTCGACATCATCGACCCGCTGCTGCAGTTCATCCGTCCCGTGCCGCCGCTCGCCTATATCCCGCTTCTGGTGGTGTGGTTCGGCATCGGCGAATTGCCGAAGGCCATTCTGATTCTCGTCGGCACCATCCCGGTCATCATCATCGGGACCATGTCGGGCGTCAAAAGCACGCCGCCGCTGCGTATCGCCGTGGCTCGCACCCTCGGCGCCACCAACGCGCAAATCTTCCGCAGGATCGTACTGCCTTCAGCGATGCCCGAGATCTTCACCTCGATGCGTGTGGGGATCGGCGTGGCCTGGACCTGCCTCGTCGCCGCCGAACTGATCGCCGCCAGCAGCGGGCTCGGCTGGCTCGTGCAGTTCGCCGGGCAGGCGCTGCAGGTGGCCGTCGTCATCGTGGGCATCATCGTGATCGGGGTGATCGGCTACGCCATGGAACTCGTGATTCGCCAACTCGAAAACTGGATCGTGCCCTGGCGCGGCCACGACTGACATCAACACCATCCAAGGAGACCAGACATGAAGACGAGACGCCCGAAGCAAGCCATGACCGCCGCCCTCTTGATGGGCACCGTGCTCTATGCCGGCGCCGCCGGGGCACAGAGCAAGCCGCAGGTCATCATCGGCTACGAGGACAACGGCGCCGACCCCTACATGGTGTCGATGGCGGAGCACCTCTTCGAACGTCACATGAATGCGGATGTCGAGTACAAGCTCTTCAGCTCGGGACCGGCGGCCATGAGCGCGCTGGCCTCGAACAGCCTGTCGTTCATGTGCGGCCTCGGCGTACCGCCGCTCGTCACGGCGATCGCGCAGGGCTTGCCGATGACGATCGTGTACAACCAGGAACGGTATACGAACGCTGCCGGCATCGTGGTCAAGTCCGACAGCGGCATCCGCGACGTCGCGGGCCTGCAGGGCAAGAAGATTGCGATCGTCGCGGGCTCGCAGGCTTCCTTCGAACTGGCGACGTTCCTCGCCGAGGCACACGTTCCCTACACGTCCGTGACCCAGATCAACATGGCGCCGCCGCAGATGCGCACCTCGTGGGTGACGGGCTCGATCGACGCCGCCATTGTCTGGGATCCCGTGTTCAGCGCGTTGCGCGCAGCCGGCGGCAAGGCGATCAAGACCGACGGCGATCTGCCACGCAGCGCGTCCAGCTACAACGTCTGTATTGCCAACGCGGACTGGGCGAAGGCGCACCCGGATCTCGTGCGCGGCTTCGTCGCCGCGCTCGACGAGGGCTATCAGATCACGAAGAAGGACCCGGACAAGGCCATCGCCGAGATGGCTCGCCAGACCGGCGTCACCGTGGATGTCGCGAAGAGCGAGCTGGCGGGTTACGAGCTTTTTTCCGGCGCCGATCAGACCACGCCGAACGTCATGGGCTCCGGCGCCGGCGTGAAGACCTCGGCCACGTATGAAACGCTCGTGAATACCGCCAAGGTGCTGAACTCGATCGGACGCATCCAGACGGTGCCGTCCAGCTTCGAGGTCAATGTCGCTCCGCAGTATTCGCAATCGCTGGCTCACTGAGGTGCTGCATCGACGTGCCGCATCGGATCGCTGAATCGTGCCGCTGAGGCGCTGAACACCTGCTCGCCAACAGGAGATGGACTTGACTATCCTGATCGATTCGCTTTACAAGACCTTCGGCGGAACCTCCGCCCTCGAGAACATCAATCTGCAGTTCCAGAGCGGCGAATTCGTCACCGTGCTCGGGGCTTCCGGCTGCGGCAAGACGACCTTGCTGCATCTGCTGGCAGGTCTGACATCGCCCTCTCGTGGCAGCATCCATATCGACGGCGAAATCAAGGATCGGCCCGGCGAAGATCGTGTCGTCGTGTTCCAGCAGGCCGGATTGTTCCCGTGGCTCAACGTCGAGGAAAATATCGAGTTCGGCCTCTCGCTTCACTCGGTTTCCAAGGCCGAGCGGCAGAGGGCCTCCGCCGACATCTTGCGCACCATCGGCCTCGAAAACTTCGCGCGGCACAAACCCTATGAACTATCCGGCGGGATGCAGCAGCGTGTGGCGATCGCTCGCGCACTCGTCATGAAGCCCAAGGTCCTGCTCATGGACGAGCCCTTCGGCGCGCTGGATGCGCAGACGCGCAGCGCCATGCAGACGTTTCTGACTTCGCTTTGGGACCAGTTGCATTGCACGATCGTGTTCATCACGCATGATATCGATGAAGCAATCCTGCTCGGGACGCGGCTCGTCGTGCTGTCGTCACGACCCGGGCGGGTCGCGCTGGATGTGCCGATCGAACTCGAGCGGCCCCGCACGCCGCAGTGTGCCTTCGATCCGCATTTTCTCGAGTTGAAGAAGCAGGCGATGGGGATTCTGGCGCATTGAAGGGGTGCCCGAAATCCGAATCCAGCATGGATTACAGGTTGTCGCGAAAACTGCCGTTTGCCCCCTCCCTATGCGCATCTTCGACAGAATGCGCCTGGACTGGGAGACGCCGCCGTCAGTGGGTGAGCGACTTGCCGGCTGCGGGGCGAAGCTCGTTCGAGCAATGTTGCCGCGTCACGGCTTATGCCGATCCACCCGTCACGCGGTTTTACCCGGCGCCGGGTCGTCCTGCGAGCGCATCAGCACGTCCAGCACCTCACGCGCGGTGTTCTCGGAATGCTCGCGCAAGATGCGCGCGAGGCCGGCATGTGCCGTGTCCTGCAGCGCCGCAAGGATTACCTCGTGTTCGCTGGCCAAGTCCGCCCAGCGCAAGGTATCGGCGTTGGCCGCGCCGCGCGCGCGATGCACCTTCGCCATCAGCGTCGAATACCCATTCGCGAGCACTGGATTGGCGGCGGAATCTTCCTTTTCGTCAATACGCGCGCCAGCCGGGAACTCGCCCTCGTCGATCGTCACGCGCAGGCGCGGCAATTTCCGCCGCCATGTCGCGTGATGTCCGTCGACGGGGGGCGCGCCGCTGCAACCCGCGCCACGCCTCCTCAATTCACGAACGGCAGTTTGAGGTCGCGCGATTCGGTCAGCATCGACACCGTGATCTTGCGCACCTCCAGCTTGCTCTGCGTGATGTGGGCACGCAGCAGCATCGCCGCTTCTCCGCACTTGCCCCGCTCGATGAAGCGCAGCATCTTCGCGTGCTCGTCATACGTCGCGCTGGTGCGATGCGGCTTCAGGAAGTCGAGCCGCCGCACGATGCGGATACGCTCGGTGATTTCACCATGCACGCGCACCATCTCGTCGTTGCCGGATGCGCGCACGATGCCGCGATGGAACTCCTCGTCCATTCTGAACATGGCCACGGGATCGCTCTCGCGCGCCTCGACGGCCACGCACCAGGTTGACTTGAGCGTATCGATGCCGGGATGCGGCGGCGTGGCGCTAGCCAGCTTGTCGAGTGAAGCGGTCTCGAGCACGATGCGCAAGTCGTAAAGCTGGTCGAGTTGCGCAAAATTGATCTCCGAGACTTTCCAGCCGCGCCGGAAGCCTACCTGGAGATAACCTTCGCGCAACAGGCGAAACAGCGCGTCGCGCATCGGCGTGCGCGACACGCCGTAGTAGTGCGCGATGTCCGTTTCGGAGAAACGGTCGCCGGGAAACAGGCGGAAGCTGAAGATGTCCTGCTTCAACTGCTGATACACCTGTTCGGCGAGCGGATTGGCGCTCTGGATGTCGCGCACGACAGCACTGTCCGTCAGTTTGGGCGAATTGATTCGAGGTCTCCGGCAAGGCTTCTCAAGGCGCTTCGATCAGGCTCACATGCGCCGCGACGATGATCCATCCCGCGAACGTGCCCGCCCTGTCGCCGATGCGCGCCCATGTCTGCATCTGGCGCCCGAGCAATGGCGTGGCATCGCTCGTGAATTCGGTGCTCACCGTGGCATGGTCCGGGCCGAACGTCGTCACGACGGTCCGGTGCAGCCGCCGCGAACGCGGCACGGGTGCACACGTCTCGCGCCAGCGGCGGATTTCGTCGCCGCCATGCTGCACTTCGGCAATGCCATATCGTACCGTTTCCGGCGCATGCCAGAACAGCGCGTTCATCGTGCCAACGTCGTTGTCGACGAGCGCGCGCTCATAGGCGGCGAACGCACGTTCGACCTGCGCCACGGTGTCCGGATGATTCAGTTCCATCAGCCCTCCAGCAGATCGGCCAGCGTCGCCGTCCATCCGACGATCCCGCCCTGCGACCGGATCATCTCGATCGTCGCGGTCTTGAACGCGGGAATGTAGCTGGCCGTCGCGTCTTCGATCAATACGCATTCGTAGCCGCGATCGTTCGCTTCGCGCATGCTCGTCTGCACGCAGACCTCGGTCGTCACGCCGGCGAACACGAGGTGCGTGATGCCGCGTTGCGCCAGTTCCTCGCCGAGCCGCGTTGCATAAAACGCGCCCTTCCCCGGCTTGTCGATGACGATCTCGCCCGCCAGCGGCGCGACCGCGTCGACGATGGCATTGCCCGGCTCGCCGCGCACGAGAATGCGGCCCATCGGCCCGAGATCGCCGATGCGCGCATGCGGCGCGCCGCGCAGGCGTTTCGCGGGCGGACAATCCGACAGGTCCGGCGCATGCGATTCGCGCGTGTGCACGACGAGCCAGCCGTGCTCCCGCGCGTGATCGATAAGGCGCGCGACCGTCGGCACGATCGAGGCAAGCAGGGAGACATCGTTGCCCAGCGCTTCGCCGAATCCGCCCGGCTCGATGAAATCGCGCTGCATGTCGATGACCACCAGCGCCGTATGCGCTGCATCGAACGTGAAGGATCCGGGCCGGGCATGGACAAGGGTGGGCATCGTTCAGCCTCCGTAATGCCGTTCGGGCACCGGGAAACCACAGGACGCACCGTCCTTCACGACGACCTCCTCTTCCCAGGGCAGGCGGTATTCGCCGCGCACCATGTCCTGCATGAACGTGTACGGGCAATCCCGCGCGCCGCCTTTCACGGCCACATAGCCGCGATGCCCGAGCTGATAGATATTGTTCTCGACGCCCCATTGCGTGCGCGCTTCGCGCACCAGGTCGGGACGCAGTTCACAGGTGATGATCTCGTCGGGACGATTGCCGCCTTCCACCATCACGGTGCCGTCGAAATCGCAGAACATGCCTTCGCCCATCGAATCGAACGTGCCGTCGCTGCCGCACAGACACACGCTCGCCGTCTGCGCGAGATTCTGGAATGCGTTCGACTGATTGGTGATCTTCCACGCATGGCGAATGGGCGCGGTGTAGCCCGCTGTGCGCAGGATGATCTCCGCCCCTTTGTAGGCCGCCTCGCGCGCCATCTCGGGAAACATGCCGTCATGGCAAATGATCAGCGAGAGCTTCGCGCCCCGCGGACCGACACACACCGGCACGCCGACGTTCCCCGGTTCCCACGGCTCCACCGGCACCCAAGGATGCAGCTTGCGGTAATAGAGCTGGATCTCGCCCTTGTCGTCAATGACGATGCCGCTGTTATACGGGTTGCCGCCCGGATTGCGCTCCATGATGGAAAAGCATCCCCAGATGCGATGCTCGACGCAGGCGGCCTTGAAGGCCGCCACTTCCGGACCGTCCAGCGAACACATGATGGCGTCGTCGGTGCGCATCGACAGACCATGCAGCATGTATTCGGGGAACACGACCAGATCCATCGCAGGGTTGTTGCGGCGCGCCTTGCCCACCAGCGCCTCGACGCGCCGTGTCTGCGCAGCCAGTTGTTCCGGCGTCGCAACATCGGGATTCTGCAACTGGACCAGACCCACCACGATGCCCTGCGCCGACTTGTTCAATCCACCGAGACCGCTCGAACTCATTGGAAACTCCTTGATGCCGTCATGCATGCACGGCGATGGATTCGGACACATCGCGCCCCGTGCTTTCGACATGCCCCGCCATATGTCTTCCCAGTGCGACGCGATCCGCGCCGCTCGCGGGCGTTTCGTGCACGAGCCGCCCTTCCGCGATCACCACGATACGATCCGCCAGTTCCAGCAATTCGTCCAGGTCTTCGCTGACGAGCAGCACGGCGGCGCCCGCGTCGCGCGCGGCGAGAATGCGCGCATGGATATCCGCGACCGATGCGAAGTCCAGCCCGAACACCGGATTCGCGACGATCAGCACATCGACCGCCTGCCCGAGTTCGCGCGCCAGCACGGCGCGCTGGACATTGCCGCCCGACAGCGTGCCGATGGCACGCGCCGGGACCGGCGGCCGCACGTTGAAATCCGCGATGAGGCGCTCGGCGCGCGCGCGCATGGCGCGCCGGTCGAGCACCCAGCCATGGCGTTTCATCGGCGCGCGATCGAAGTCGCGCAGCGCGAGGTTCTCGGCGATGCTCATGTTCGCGACGCACGCATTGCGCAGCGGTTCTTCCGGCAGCGCGAACAGGCGCAAACGGCTCATCTCCGCGCGCGTCGCGCGATACGGCTCGCCCTTTACGCGCATCTCGCCGGCCTGCACGCGGCGCTGGCCGACCAGCGCTTCGATCAGTTCCTTCTGCCCGTTGCCCGACACGCCAGCGACCCCGAGTATTTCGCCCGACCTCACCGCCAGCGACAGCTCGCGCACCGCCGTGTGCCCACGGTCGTCCACCACACTGAGTGTCGACAGTGCGAGGCGCACGGGCGCATTGTCTTCGCAAGGCTTGCGCGTGGGACGGATCGCGGCCAGCTCCGGATCGTCGACGGCGGCGTCGCCGCCCATCATCCACGCTGCAAGCTGATCGCGGCTCGTGTCCGCCACCGCGCTCGTGCCGACGAGTTTTCCTTTGCGCAACACGGTGACATCGTCCGCGTACGCCATCACCTCGCGAAACTTGTGCGTGATCATCAGCACGGTCAGCTCGCCGCGCGTGGCGAGATCGCGCATCAGACCGAGCACTTCATCGGCTTCTTGCGGCGTGAGAACCGAAGTGGGTTCGTCGAGAATCAGGAAGCGTTGCCGCAGATAAAGCTGCTTGAGAATCTCGAGCTTCTGCTTTTCGCCGGCGGCAAGACCGGACACAGGAGCATCGAGCGGCAGGCGGAACGGCATGGAGCGCATGAAGGCAGCGAGCGCGGCACGCTCCTTCGGCCAGTCGACTCTCCATGGCAGGCGTCCGCGTGCGAGCAACAGGTTCTCCTCCACCGACAAGCCCGCCGCCAGCGTGAAGTGCTGGTACACCATGCCGATGCCGAGCGTCTGCGCATCGCGCGGCGATGCGATCTTCACCTGCCGCGCATCCGCGATGATCTCGCCGTCGTCGAGCAGCCCGTAGCCGACCAGGCCCTTCACGAGCGTGCTCTTGCCCGCGCCGTTCTCGCCGAGCAGCGCATGCACGGTGCTCGCGCGCACCCGGAGCGTCACGTCGTCGAGCGCGGTAAATGCGCCGAAACGCCGGGTCGCACCCAGCACTTCGACGCCCATGGCCCGGGTCTGGGCAGTCACAGGATTCATGATCAGCGTCCGAGTGCGGCCAGCAGCGCCCGCGAATGCGAGACCGCGCCGAATACGCCGCCCTGCATCAGCACCATGTTGAGGGCGGCGTCGTGATGGCCCTGATCAGTGGCGCCGCAGCAGTCCGCCAGAATCGTGCATTCGAAGCCGCGGTCGTTGGCCTCGCGCATCGTCGTGTGAACGCACACGTCGGTAGTGATGCCGGTCAGCACCAGATTGACGATGCCGCGCGTGCGCAGGATCAGTTCGAGATCGGTGGCGCAGAACGAGCCCTTGCCGGGCTTGTCGATGATGATCTCACCGGGCATGGGCTTCAGCTCATCGATGATCTCCCAGCCCGGCTCGCCGCGCACGAGGATCTTGCCGCACGGTCCGTCATCGCCGATGCCGATACCGTCCGTCCCCGCGCGCCGGCTTCTCCAGCGCTTGTTGGCGGGCAGGTCCGAGAGATCGGGCCGATGCCCCTCGCGCGTATGGATGATCGTGAAGCCCTGCTCGCGCATCAGGTCGAGAACGTTCCTGATCGGCCCGATCGGCGCGCGCGTCAGAGAGAGCTCATAGCCCATCTTGTCGACGTAACCGCCGATGCCGCAGAAATCCGTCTGCATGTCGATGATGACGAGCGCGGTATTGTCTGGGCGCAGATTGCCGTCATACGGCCACGGATAGGGGCGTGCTTCGATGAACCGGGTCATGTGCTTGGCTCCATGCAGAGAATTCAACGGGTAAGACTGAGTTCGCCGGGGGCGCCGGCCAGCGTGCGGTCGGGCCGGCAGTTGACGATCATGATCGCGAGGGTCAGCACGTACGGCGCCGCGTTGAACAGGTAGTAGCCGCTCGTCACGCCGATCGCCTGCAACGCGGGACCAAGCGCGCCCGCCGCGCCGAAGAGCAAGGCGGCCCACAGGCAGCGCAAGGGCTGCCAGCGGGCGAAGATGACGAGCGCGACCGCCATCAGGCCTTGTCCGCTGGACAGCCCTTCGTTCCAGCTTCCCGGGTACACGAGCGACAGATACGCACCGCCGACACCCGCGAAAAAGCCGCCGACGGTCGTCGCGAGAATGCGCACGCGCGTGATCGGATAGCCCATTGCGCGCGCGCTTTCCGCGTTCTCGCCGACCAGCCGCAGCGCCATGCCCCAGCGCGTGTGACGCAAGCCCCATTGCAGTGCGAACGCCAGCAGCACGCCGATGATGAACAGCGGGTTGATATGCAGCGCGTTGTGCAGTTGCGGCGAAGCGGTCCACGCGCCGAGGTCGATGGACGGCAGCATCGGCGCCTGCGGTTCGATGAACGGCGCGCCGAGCTCCCCCGCGCCGCCGCCGCCGCCCAGCCGCCGCGCCCCGCCGCCGCCACGGTCCGCCACCCGCGGCAGCGAGCACACGAGACCGTGCAGGCAGCCGAGCAGCAGTCCGGCGCACCCGGCGGCGAGCACGCCGAGCCATGGCGAGCCGGACAGATACGCGGCGGCATAACCGGTCATCGCGCCGGACACGAGGATGCCTTCCAGCCCGAGATTCACGCGTCCGCCCTTTTCGGTCAGACATTCGCCGATGCTGACGAACAGATAGGGCGTGCTGACGCGAATGGCGCCCGCGAACAGCGAGAGCAGCAGCACGGCGATGGGGGAATGTGCATCAAACATGACTGCCCTCCAGTTGAGCCGACGAACGCGCGATCGTCATCGCCTGCAATCGGATGCGCCATGCCGCCACACGGCCGCCCATCGCCTCCCATGCCAGCAGGTTCGCGAACAGCAGGCCTTGCAAGACGAGCGTGGTGGCGTCGGGCAGGCCCAGGCGGCGTTGCAGCAGCGAGCCGCTCGCCTCGATGCCGCCCACGAGCACCGCGCACAGGATGATCGCAAGCGGGTTCTGGCGGGCCGCGAACGCAACGAGGATGCCGGCGTAACCGTACCCGGCCAGCAACGACGCGTTCGCGCTGCCCTGCACCGCCACGACTTCGAACGTCCCGGCCAGTCCCGCAGCCGCGCCGCCCAGCGCGCAGGCGGCGATCGCGAGCCGGTTCACCGGCAGCCCGACCAGTTTCGCGGCATGGGTGTTGCCGCCCGCGATGCGCATCGCGAAGCCTCGGGTGCTGTAGCGCACGAAGATCCACGCGGCAACGCAGGCAAGCGCGCCCCAGAACAAGCCCCAATGCACGTCGAGGCCCGGCAGCGAACCGACCATGAAGGCATCCGGAACAGGCGGCGTCGAGGGCTTGTTGAGACTTGCCGGATCGCGCAACGGACCTTCGACGAGATGCTTGAACAGCGCAATCGCGATATACGACATCAGCAGGCTGCTGATGGTCTCGTTGACGCCGCGCAGCTGCCGCATCGCCCCCACCGCGCCGATCCAGATCCCGCCTGCGAGCATGCCCGCGAACGCCATCAGCGGTGCGGCGACGAACCACGGCAGCGCCGCGGGCACGAGCGTCGCCACGACGGCCGATGCCAGTCCGCCGAGCGCCAGCGCGCCCTCGCCACCGATCACGATCAGCCCGACCTGCGCGGGCATTGCCACGCACAGCGCGGTCAACATGAGCGGTGCGGCCCGCAGCAACGTGCTCTGCCACGCAAACGAAGAACCGAACGCGCCTTGTGCGATGAGCACGAGGGCGTCGTCGGCCGGCTGTCCCTGCGCCAGCAGGAACAGCGAGAACAGCGCCAGCGTGCCGATCAGCGCGCACAGCGTCGGCAGTGCCGGCAATGCGCCCAGCGCCAGGCGCGGTAACAGGAAATTGGAACGCATGCTGGCTCCGCGAACTGGAAAATCAGATCTGCCCGACGACACCCGCCACGAGATAATTCATGCTCTCGAGCTTGATGTCGGTCTGCGCGTACTGGGTGCCGGACGCAATGGCGCTGCCGCCCTTGTTGTCCTTGAGCGGGCCCTTGAAGATCACGTAATCGCCCGCGACCATCTTCGACTTGATGGCGTCGGCGCCTGCCTTCGCATCGGACGTGACCTTGGGGCCGTACGGCGACATCCTGACGAAGCCTTCCTTCAGCCCGCCGCGCAAAATGTTGGGTTGCGGCTTGCCAGCCTGGGCATCGCCGACCACTTCCTTGAAGGGCGTCGCCCAGTCCCATTCCGCGCCGGTGAGATAGCCCTTCGGCGCCAGCGCGGCCTGGCTCGCGTGATAACCACAGCTCATTGCGCCGCGCTTCTCCGCGGTTTCGATCACGACTTTCGGACCATCGACGTGGCACGTCAGCACGTCGCATCCCTGATCGACGAGGCTGTTGGCGGCCTCGGCTTCCTTCACCGGCATCGACCAGTCGCCGGTGAAGATGACGTGCGTGCTGATGGACGGGTCGACCGACTGCGCGCCGAGCGTAAAGGCGTTGATGTTGCGCAGCACCTGCGGAATCGGCTTGGCGGCGACGAAGCCAAGTTTCTTGCTCTTGCTCGCGTGTCCGGCAACGACGCCGTTCAGGTACTGGCATTCGTCGATATAGCCGAAGTAGCTCGCGATGTTCGGCGGGTTGCCCTGCTTCCACAAGCCGCCGCAATGCGCGAAGCGCACCTTCGGATACTTGGCGGCCATCTTGAGCACGTGGGGATCGAAGTAGCCGAACGAGGTCGCGAAAATGAGCGTGGCGCCATCCTGCTCGATCATGGCTTCCATGGTCTTCTGCACGGCAACCGTCTCGGGCACGTTCTCCTCCTCGACCACTTTCACGCCGGGCAACTTCTTGATGATCGCGGCGGCCTGCGCCTGCGCCTGGTTGTAGCCATAGTCGCCCTTCGCACCGACATAGATCACGCCCACGGTCAGATTGCTCGCGCCGAAGGCGAGATCGAACGGCAATGCGCTGCCGAGCACGAGCGCGCCGGCGCCCTGAATGAATTGGCGGCGATTGGTCATGATGTGGCTTCCTGTGTGGGTTGATCGTTGGATGAAACGGCCAGGCTCTGCCGGTACGCGCGCCAGCCGCCGAAAGAAGTGATGTCGCGTGCGCCGCTTGCGGGCGCGACTGCGCCGGGTTCGCAGATGAAGCCCTTCACGGCGCGACCGTCGCCGGTCGTGATCGTGCCGATGCCGAGCGGCGCGGGAATCGCCGCGACGAATGCGCCGAAGTGGCGCAGCGGCATCTCCCACAACTCGATGGCGATGGCGCCCCCCTGTTCCTGGGCACGCACGAGGCCTGGTTTGGGCGGCTGCGTGCTGGCGAGCGCAAAGAGCCGGTAGTCCGCCGAGGTCGTGTTCTCTTCAATGAAGCGTCCGCCTGCCTGATGCATCTGCCATTCGAGCGGCATGCCGCGCAAATGCGCGCCGACCACGGCGAGCGTCACGGACGGTTCCTGCAGCGGCAGGGCTTCGATGGCGCCGTCGGTCAGGTCTGCATCGAACAGCGCCTGTATCTGCGCGCCGAGGGCGGCGAGCCGCTGGTCCGCTCCCGCGGGTCCAATCAACGTGATGCCTGCGGGCAAGCCGTCGGCGCGCGGCAGGCACGGCACCGCCAGCGCACAGAGGTCCAGCAGATTGACAAAGTTCGTATAGACGCCCAGTCGGCTGTTCACTTCCACCGGATTCGCCTGCACCTGCGCGATGGTGGGATGCGTCGGCGTCGTCGGGACGATCAGCACGTCGGTGATCGCGAACAGGGCTTCGGTCTCGCGCTTGAGCAGCGCGAGTTCGTATTGGCCGCTGAACGCGTCGGCGGCGGAGAATGCCTCTGCCCGGCCGATGACTTTCGCGACCGTCGGGTCAATGTCCGCGCGATTCGAGGTGAAGAATCCGCCGAGCGCCGCGCGTCGCTCCGCCACCCACGGGCCGTCGTAGAGCAGCGCGGCGGCACGCTGCATCGGCACGAAGGGAAACGTCGTGGGCGTGAGATGCAGATGCGTGCGGATGACATCGAGCGTGGCTGCGAACGCGTCGGCGGCGAGCGTGTCGCCGAAGAACTCGAGGCGGTCGGGAATCGCCACGCGCGGCGGAGCCGGCGGTACGCCGTGCGTGGCGATGCGGCGCGAGTAGCCGTCGAGCGCATCGAACGCGGCCATCTGTTGCAACACGAGCCAGGCATCTGCAACGTCGTGAGCGAAGATCGACAGCGTATCCAGGCTCCTGCATGCCGGCACGACGCCGCGCTTGCTGACGAGACCGAGCGTCGGTTTCAGTCCGACAATGCCGTTGAAGCCGGCAGGCACACGGCCCGAGCCGGCGGTGTCGGTGCCCAGCGAGAACGCCGCGATGCCCTGCGCGACCGCGACAGCCGAGCCGGAACTCGATCCGCCGGACACGTGAGCCGGGTGGTCGACCTGCCGTACAGCGCCGTAAGGCGAACGGGTGCCGACAAGTCCGGTGGCGAATTGATCGAGATTGGTCTTGCCAACGAGGATCGCGCCTGCGTCGATCAGACGCTGCACCGCGAACGCGGTCTGCTCCGGCGTATAGGCGAACGCGGGGCATGCGGCCGTCGTCGGCAAGCCGGCGATGTCGATATTGTCCTTGACCGCGAACGGCACGCCGAAGAGCGGCTTACGCGTGAAGATCGCAGGACCGTGCTCGGCCTGTCCGCGCATGAGAGTGGCCGCGACGGCTTCGAGGTCGGTCGCCGGGACGACGAGCGTCCACGCTTCTGGGCGTTCACTGGTTCCGATCCGGGCAAGCGTCGCCGCGACGACGTCCAGCGGATTGGTCTCACCGCTCTGGTAAGCATCGAGAAGCGCGCGAACCGTAACTGGAACATCGATTTTCGGCTTCATGAGTTCATTCTTGAATACAAGATTGAACTCGTTATGCACGGTCTATGCCAGAGAAATGGTAGTTCCTTTGAATCAAGCGGTTAAACGACAGGACGCCTGGTTGGCTGAAAAGATGTGATCCATTTCAGGTCGGCCGCAACCCTTCGTGGTGCGCTGGATGCCCCTGACGGTGCATCCGCAGTCCGCGATCAACGCACCACACCTTGCAATGCCAGCCAGCATCCGAACCAGAGGCAGGCTGCATCCATCACTTTGCCTCGGCCTGGCGCGCCGCCACCGTCGGCATGAGCATATCGTCGCGCCGGCCGACCACAAGAACGGCAAGGGTTGCAACGCCGATGGGTAGCGTCAGGAACATGAAGAGCTGGAACCATCGTCATCAAACCCGAAAGCTCAAAAGTCATCTTCGCCAGAACAACCGCAAAAATGCCTGCGGCGACGAGCGTGACCATCATCACCGTGTGAGCCTCGAGGCGATCCATCTCCCATCCGATAACGATGTTTCCGAGCGTGCCCCCGACCTGCATCATCGCGGCGACCACGGCGGCGTCGCTCATCGAAAAATGATTGCCCCTCACCATGACAGGAAGCCAGCTGTTGAGGAAATAGGCGAAAGACCTCGTCGGCCTGGGCGCGAACGTCACCATCGACGCGGCCAAGGATACAGCGCAGCGTTCGCGAATTAGCACGCGCAACCGGCGCGAGCGTGCGTTCCATTCGCCATTACGACGAACATGGACTCGTCGCTTCGGTGCGTGCGAGCAATGGTTATCGTGCCTTTCCTTATGCGGCGATCGCACAGGTTACGCCGATACAGCGCCTGATCGCCACGGGATTCAGCCTTGCCGACATTCGCTCATTTCCGGACCGCATGCGTTTGATCGAAGGCGCGGCTGCCTGCCCCGAAACCGAGGCATTGCATCGAGAGCGCTTGCGCTCTATCGAAAAGCAGATCACCAATCTGGAGCGGCGGCGGTAGCGTCTTCTGGAGACGCTCAACGAAGGCCGTTCCGTGCCGGAAACGAAGTGACCTCCGGCAGTATGCCTCGCAGATGAGGTGTTCTCGCCGGAGCGTGGCCGTGCGCGTCAGCCGCGCTCGACGATTCCTGCACCGGGCTTGCGAAACGTAAAGGCTGCGGTCCTTGCCATCAACACCGCCGATGATGAACGCGACCCGCCGGAGACAGTCTCGATGGTGGGCGCGATGCGGCTTGTGAACAACGGCCGGCTGTTTCTGCTTCCTGCCAGCGAGGATACCTGCGGCCACGGGACGAACGGACTGGCTCGCGTCTACAAGCCGGCCCCTCGACCATTAATCGCCCTGCTCGTCCAGGTTTTTACTGGACGAAGTTGAACCCTCGGTATCCGGCTTCGAGGTCTGATCTTCGCCCGAGTCCGTCGTTGAAACGTGAAGATCGTCGAGGGTTTTGTCGATCTTCTCTTTGTCGCCTGCTTCGAGCGCATCTCGGGCAGATCTGTCCTTTTCCTGCTCGGCCGCGGCATTCGACCGGTCTTCTTGATCCCGTAGATCCTCGTTCGATACGGAATCGTTGCTGATTTGCTTGTTCATGATCCTTCCCCGATGTTTAGTGAGTGAGCCAACTAACGTGGCCCCAACCGGAACAGCCATCACACCATGCTGTGATATGTCGGTCCCGGCGACAGATGTGCAAAAGGGCTCGCCATTCAACAGCGCGCGATAAGTTCCGCCAGGTCTGAAGCTGATATGGGCTTGGGAAGATAGCCGTCAAATGCGCCAGCATTCGCCTCTTCACGAAAATCCGGGTGTCCGGTCACCGCAACGATGCAGGCTTCGTTTGACGCGCCGGCAGAGCGAATGTAGCCACACAACTTGCGCCCATCGATGTCGGGCAAGCCAATATCCATAAACACCGTGTCGTAACGCGTACGGCCAGTCATGCGCAATGCTTCGCCGCCTGAATGCGCGACTTCTGCACGATGCCCAAGTGATGCGGCGAGTTCTGCGAACGCCTTGGCCACGTTCTCGTCATCTTCAACAAACAGGAAAAGCATTGCGGCCTCGTCTTCGTTCGCGTCGCCGTGATCGGCCCATCTGCTGGATGCGCCATGTCCGCGCATGCCCCAGGTCATCGTGAAACTCGCTTGCGGCTTACATCGTTGAACACAACATCGAGCTGGGCAAGATCAACGGGCTTGGAAAAATGCTTGTTGAATCCAGCGGCCAATGCAGTCTGCTTGTCTTGCGTGCTGCCATACCCCGTCACCGCGATCGCGCAGATGTCCGCGCCGGATGGGAGTGCGCGGAGTTGTCGGACCAGCGCATACCCATCGATTTCTGGCAGGCCAATGTCGCTCAGCAGTACGTCGGGCGCGCGCTCCTGCACCATCTTGATAGCGTCGTGCGCACGGTAAGCGGTGCGCACCGTGTGGCCCGACGTCCGGAAGTAGATTGCCAGGGCATCCGCCGTATCGACGCTGTCGTCAACGACGATGATGTCGAGTACCGCAGCAGCGTGCTCTTCAATCTCCTGCTTAGGGCTTTCAGCAATCGGCGTGGCTTGCTTGAGCATGAGCAAAAACTCGCTCCCCTTCCCTAATCCCTCGCTGCGCGCGTGCAGTGATCCGCCGTGCCACTCCGTCAGCCGCCGGGAAAGTGGCAGGCCCAGTCCCAGTCCGCCGTGCGCCCGGTCGAGCGATCGATCGCTCTGCCCGAACACCTGGAAAATCTCGTCCATATCAGACGCGGCAATCCCGATACCGGTGTCGGTCACGCACAACGTTACCCATTCGCCGTTACCTTCGATATGAATATCGACGAGGCCATGTTCCGGCGTGTACTTCGCGGCATTCATCAAAAGGTTGGCGATGATGAGCGGACACTGGACACGGTCCGCGAGCACCCAGGGATGATCGATCGACGAGCGGGTGACGCGATGCTGCCGCTGCCCCAGAATTCCCTCTGTCATTTCGAGCGCCTGATCGACAAGATCGTCGACAGCCACCGGCTCCAGTTCAAGCTTGATGGCGCCAAGCGAGACCAATGAAGCGGAAAGAAGATGCTCGACAATCTGACCCATGTGTCGAACGTGCCGGCTGATCAGCCTTTTTGCCCAATTTCGCTGCTGCGTGGAGATCTCACTGCGGCCAAGCACCTGAACAGCAGTCAGAATCGGCGACATCGGGGCACGCAGTTCGTGCGCGAGCATTGCCAGAAACTGATCGCGGCTGCGCTGAGCGTTCTCGATGGTCACCTCGACCTGCCGCGTCTTCTGCAAGAGCAGAGCGGCCTGCTCCCCTAGCATCTGCAGCAATTCCATCTCGTGCACCAGGAAATCACGCGACACGCGATCCTTGACACAGAGCGTGCCGAGCGGCAAGCCTTCAGGCGTTCTCAACACAAATGCCATGTAGAACACGGTGCCTTCCGCGCCAACGAACTCAGGGTGCGCGCGAACACCGTCGTCACGCGTCGCATCGAACACCACGATGTTCTCGCCGTCGAGAAGCGCCAGCGCACAGAGCGATTCGGCGTGAGCAACGGCCTTTCGCACACTGCCCCAAGCCGACTTGCACCACGTACGGGCCTCGTCGACGAAATTGATGAAGGCTTGCGGCACACGGAGCGCGTGCGCGGTCAGACGCGTCAAAGCGTCGAAATGCCGATCGACAGGCGTGTCGAGAATGCGCAAATTTTCCAGGGCGGCCAGCCTGGCGGGATCGAGGAGGAGGTTCATAAGGGCGTTTCTCAAGTACTTCATCTTGAGCAACGACTGTGCCCTGGGAAAAGCGGCCGAGTTCATCCGGCGTGGGATCACCTTGCTATCAGATGAAAAACGCCGGGGTTCGCTTCTACTGGGGCCCCCCGCTTCTTTCCCTGCGAGCCTGCATGCATTTCTTACGCCGTTCAGCGCCAATCCGGCGCAGCTTGACCGGACGCGAGGTAACTAATACTTCGTCTGGGATCTGAATTGACCGAGACGTCGTACGTGAAGGCGACGCCGATTCGCTCGTTTCCCGGCATAGGGCGCGGACCCGGCGCGCGCATCGAGGCTCGACGCGCAGCTTCGCCGCCTCGATCCGGCAACCTCGCGATAGCCAGGGCCCGGAACTGCGAACGGCGTTTTCACCCAGCGCCCGGTGGACGTCAGCAAGGCTTCGCGCCTGCGTAGCGCCCACCCGCGCCCACCCGCGACTACCCGCGACTACCCGCGGTTACCAGGACCGCCGACAGATCGTCGAGTCCACGCAGGGTCCAATCCGGCTTTTGGCCCATTTCCTCGAAGGTGTTGTCGCCGCGATTGATCCACGCGGTCGGAAACCCGAAATAGCGCGCGCCTGTCGCGTCCCATCCATTCGACGAAACAAAAAGGATGGATCCCCGTGCAACGCCGAACGCCGTTTCCGCCAGTTCGTATGCGCGATCATGGGGCTTGTAGATGCGCACCGGATCGACGCTCAGCAGATGATCGAAACAGTCGCGCAGCCCCGCGCTGTCGACCACGGAAGCGATGGAATGCGGTGATCCGTTCGACAGGATGGCGAGCTTGAGGCCGCGCTGTCGACACTGTGACAGCGCGTGCGGCACTTCAGGAAACGGCTGCAACTTCAGATACGCGTTGCATAGCGCGGTGCGGATTCGATCATCCAGGTCCAGCTTCAGATGACGCGTTGCATAGCGCAGGGCATCCTCCGTGGCCTGCTCGAACGTCACGTAGCGATCCATCAGGCTGCGCAGCCAGGTGTATTCGAGTTGCTTCTGCCGCCAGATGATGCTGATCTCGCGTCCGCGCCCGGGATACGCCTCGTCGCATTGATCGACGACCGAGTGCACGTCGAACAACGTCCCGTATAGATCGAACGCAATGGCCTTGATGTGATTCATGCCGTCTCCTCAACATGAGTTATCGAACAGGACACACACGCTAGCCATTCTTACCGGCCTTGAGCCGCGCGCGGTGTGCAGCCGCCTTCGCACGATTTCCGCAAATGGCCATACTGCACCACTGCCGCGCGTGACCGTGAGTGTGATCGGCGAACAGCAGTGTGCATTTTGGGCCTTTGCATGCCTTGACGTAGGTGAAATCCTCTTCACACACGAGCCTTGCGAGCGCCTCGACGATCGGCATCAGCAGCGACTCGGCCGTCGAATACCGGCGTTGCATCGTGAAGGCGAGCCCGCCTGCCGGGCTCGTATCGGCCACGATCAGTCCGTGCTTCTCGTCGCGCTGCAACACGCTGTTCAACGCGTCCAGTTCGTTCAGCGCTTCGGCTGCTAGCGGCTGCCCCTTTCTCGTCTGCACAAAATGCCTGAACCATTCGCGCAGGCCGCGAGCCTTCGCGGCGACCTCGTCCAGCTCGGCTGGCGCGATTTGCAAACGCGTGCGCGCAAGCACGTCGCCCGGAACCAGACGCGCCTGATCCAGCCAGGACAACAATCCTTCGCCGTCCGCGATCCAGTCAATTGGTTCATCGACCGGCGTGGCAATCGAGTTCAGGAAGTCGAGACCTGTCGCGTCGGCAACGAAGATCGCAGGGAGTGAGCGGTATTCCATATTTTGAGTTCGGCAACGAAGCGGGCTTGCCAAAAATAGTAACCCCTTAGGAACAGCTTGACAAGTTACGATCGCGAAAAGTAACCTTCTAAAATAGATTTGGACGGTTACTATTTCGAGTCTTTCCGGCGTACTTCGCAAGCATCGGCCGAAGCTCGCCCCTTAACCACATCACCGCGTCACTTACCCAAGGAGAACATCATGCGAGCCATCGTCCTCGAAAAATTCGGCGGCCTCGACAGCCTTGCATATGCCGACATCCCCGAGCCAGAGCCACTGGAAGGGCATGTCGTCATCGAGATCAAAGCGTTCGGCATCAATCACGCGGAAATGCATATGCGGCGCGGGGAATGGGCCGAAGCAGCCAAGGTGAGCGGGATTGAATGTGTGGGCGTTGTGAACTCGTGTCCGGGCGGTGAGTTTCCGGTAGGTGCCAAAGTGGCTGCGTTGATGGGCGGCCTGGGGCGCACGATCAACGGCAGTTATGCGGAATTCACGCGTGCGCCCGTGTCGAACGTCGCGCTGATCGAATCCGACCTGCCCTGGGCGGAGCTCGCTGCCATTCCCGAAACCTACGCAACGGCGTGGACAACGCTTTTTCGCAACCTCGACATCAAGAAGGGAGAAACGGTCGTCATCCGCGGAGCAACATCATCGTTCGGACAGGCGGCCGTGAATCTCGCGGTGAATGCAGGCGCGAACGTG
This sequence comes from Caballeronia sp. LZ043, assembly GCF_031451075.1. Lineage (NCBI taxonomy): Bacteria > Pseudomonadati > Pseudomonadota > Betaproteobacteria > Burkholderiales > Burkholderiaceae > Caballeronia > Caballeronia sp. LZ043. Next base: position 1,525,450 of record NZ_JARUXT010000001.1, read on the forward strand.
ATCGCGACGACGCGTAATACCGCTCGCTTTGCGAAGCTCGAAGCGATGCGCGTGTCGCGTGTCGAACTGGAAGGGCCAGACCTGAGCCGGCGCATTGCGGAAACGAAGCAGATCGATGCCGTGCTCGATCTGGTCGGCAACAGCACGATTCTCGATTCGCTCGCGATGCTACGGCGCGGCGGTCGCGCATGTCTTGCAGGCTGGCTGGGCGGGCTCGCGCCCATCGCCGATTTCAATCCGCTGCTGCAGATGTCGAGCGGCGTCTATCTGACTTTCTTCGGCAGCTTTGTGTTTGGCACACCGGGTTTTCCGCTCTCGGATGTGCCCTTGCAGGCGATTGCCGCAGATGTCGCCGCAGGCCGGTTCAACGCAAAGCCCTCGCGTGTGTTTTCGTTTGATGAGATTCACGAAGCGCATCGCGTGATGGAAGCCAACGAAGCCAATGGAAAGATGGTCGTCGTACATTGACTGGAGAGACAACATGAGCAACAAGGTAGCCATCGTCACCGGCGCAAGCCAGGGCATCGGACGTGCCACCGCTTTGCGGCTTGCACGCGACTTCAACTCGATCGTCCTCGTCGCGCGGAATCGCGCAAATCTGGAAGCGACCGCGGCAGCAGTTCAGGAACAAGGCGCGCAAACGCTTGTACTCGACGTCGATCTCGCCCGGCGCGAGGCCGCGCAAGGCATCGTCGACGAAACGCTGGCGAGCTATGGACGTATCGATGCGTTGCTTAATATCGCCGGTGCGGTGCCACAGATCGATGTGTTCGACATGACTGACGAGCAGTGGAATGATGGGCTCGAGCTCAAGCTGCATGGCGCTCGCCGACTCACGGTCGCAGCCTGGCCGTCGCTCAAGGCATCATCTGGATCGGTGGTGTTGATGTCGGGAAATTCAGCGCTTCTCCCGAAGGCGGCTTATGCAGCAGTGGGCACGATCAACGCCGCAATCGTCGCGTTGGCGAAGGCATTTTCGGATCGCGGGATCGCAGACGGCGTGCAAGTGAACAGCGTTCTGCCCGGGCCCGTCATGACAGGTCGCCGGCGTTCTTATCTGGAGCATTGGGCACCGCTGCAAGGTCTGAGCGTCGAGCAGGCGCTCGCCCAATTCCCCGCTGCGGCGGGTATTGCCCGTTATGGCACGCCCGAAGAACTGGCGGAACTGATGGCGTTTCTTGTCTCGCCTGCTGCCAAGTGGATGACCGGGAGCGTATTGCGGATGGATGGCGGCGAGGTCAAGTCAGTCTGAACGGAGGGAACGTTGCTTCAGAGATGTCATCTCAGCCATGCAGGCGAGCGTCGATGCGGACGACCCGTCGGCATACGTCGATGCGCCCGACCGCTATTACGCGATCGTCACGACCATCGCCGATAACCGCACTCTGCAGGACAACCATGCCGGACTGATCGGACCAGTGCGGCGCCTGCGTCGCATCGCGATGGCGCGTGGCGGACGCATGCGGCCATCGTTCGACATGGCGGCGAAGATCCGCGACGCCATCGTGGCGCGCTCGCCCGATGTTCAGGACCTCATGTGCGAGCAATTGCGCGGCGCATGCGATGCCGCACTCGATGTATTGCGGAGCGCGGAGGCCGAATAGGCGTGTCAGCGTTTCGCGGCCTGAACGAGATCCGGCGATCGCGCCTCGATCAACCGTCCGCGCTGATCCGGCGGGGACAGGTCGGCGGGGTCCTGCGCGCTCGTGTCGTAAAGCCGGTCGGGAATGAACAGCGTGCACACGCCGCTCAGGAAGAAGACCGCGCCCACCAGCAGGAAGCCCATGCCGAACGAGAATTGTGTCGCGACATAACCGATCAGGACCGGCGCTGCGCCCGAGCAGAAGCGCCCGACGTTATACGAGCCGCCGACCGCCGTGCCGCGAATGCGCGTGGCGAAGCTCTCGGACATGAACGCGCCCATCGTGCCGAGCGGCACGCCGTACAGGAAGCCGAAGAACAGCATCAGGACCATGATGTTCTCGCGCGTGTGCAGGAAGATGATGACGGGCAGGAACAGCGCCGCACCGATGCAGCCGATCACGTACATGCCGCGCCGGCTCCAGACATCGCCGAGCCAGCCCGCGAAGATCTTGCCGATGAATGCCACCACATAGGTGCCGATCATGTAGCCCGCCATCGAACTGAAGCGTACGTGCAGTTCCTGCTCCAGGTAGGTCGGCAGCCAGTTGTTGAGGCCGTAGAAGCCGGACAGCGCGAACACGGATGCGAGCGCCCAGAGGACGAACATCTTGCGTGCTTCGTGATCCGAGAAGATCAGGTAGTAGCGGTTCTCGCGCCAGGCGCGGCGCTCACGCGGGGCGCGTTGCAGGGATACGCTCGCGCGCCAGCCCGGCGGCTCGGGCACGAACCAGTGAATCGCCAGGGCGAGCAGAACGGGGATCGTCGCGACATAGAACAACATGCGCCAGCCGTAGTGCGGCAGGATCCAGTTGCTCAACGCGATGACGACGATATACCCCGCCGACACCCCTGTCTGCAGCATGCCGAGTATCAACGAGCGGCGCTCGGTCGGCACATACTCCGCAACGAGCGTGCTCACCAGCACCATGCAGCCGATGCCCAGCGAACTGACGAAGCGCACCGCTGCGAACTGCCAGAAGCTGTGCGTGAACCCAAGCAGGCCCGCGCCGAGCGAGAACAGCGCGAGCGCCCACACCACCACGCGCACGCGGCCAAGCGTGTCGCTGGCCCAGCCGCCGAGTATGCCGCCCACGGCCATGCCGGCCAGCGTCAGGCTGCCGAGCGCGCCCGCCTCGACGTTGCTCAGACCGAACTCGCTCTTGATGCGCGTGAGCGTGAGGCCATACATCATCACGTCTGCGCCATCCACCAGCAGCGCGAGATAACCGAGCGCGAAGACGATCAGCCAGCGGCGGCGGTCAGACGCTGCGCCGTTCATGCGCGCGGCTCCTCTTGCGCGCCGCGCGCCGCGTGCGCGATCAGCGCGGGCGCGAGGAACGCGCCGAGCAGCAGGCCCACGTCTTCGTGATCGCTGGTGTACCAGTGTTCGACGTGGGTGAGGTTCATCGTGCCGACGCACACGCCGTCATAGGCAATCGGAATGTTGAGGATCGAGCCCAGGCCCATGTCGGCCATCACCGAATGATCGTCGAAGGCGTTGCGGATATCCTGCGCGGTTTCGCCGCGAAAAGGTCTCAATTCATGGAGCACCCGCGTCGCCCACGCGGTGCCCTGCTTCTTCTTGCGGCCGCCGGCCGGATAGACGTCGGGCATGTTGGTATGCAGGCGTTGCACTTCGTGACGGCTTGCGTCGTAAGCCATGATCGTGAGCAGACGGAAGCCGATGGTCTCGGCCGCGACTGCCTCGACGGTTCTGAACAACGTGAGCGGTTGAGCGGGCTCGCGCATGGCGAGCGCGAGGCGTTGCAGATCATGTGACTGAACAGGGCGCATGAAAGTGAGGTCTTTTGAAGGAACTTGCTAGCTGCGCGCGAGACTTTCGCGTGCCTCGTTGTCGACGTCGCCGTTGACTTCAATGTCTTCGAGCGAGCGGTTGCGCGTTTCGATGCCCAGAAAGAAGACCACGCACGCGCCCGCGAGCAGCACGGCCGTGGTCATCGCGAATACGCCGAAGAAGCCGAATGCGGGATACACGATGCCGACCAGAATCGGCGCGCTGACCGATCCGATGCGCCCGAAGGACGACGACGAACCCGTGCCGGTGGTCCGGACGGAAGTCGGGAAAATCTCGGGCGTGTAGGCGTAGACGCCCGCGAACGCGCCGTTCATGAAGAACGACAGGGCGATGCCTGCCGCGATGATCTGCGGCCCGGTATGCGACAGCGACAGCATGATGGCCGCGATGCCGCCAAGCGTCATGTAGGACGCGACCACGCCCTTGCGGCCGATCTTCTCGTTGAGCCACGCCGCCGAGAAATAACCCGGTATCTGAGCGCCATAGATGGCGATGGAGAAGCCGAAGCTCTTCGTCATCGTCAGTCCTTCCTTGACCAGCAGGCTGGGAATCCACGAGAAGAACGAGTAGTACGCGAAGGCCACCGCGAACCACATGAGCCAGCTGACGGCGGTGGTGCCCGCAAGCCGCTTCGACCACAGCGACTTCACATTGAACCACGCGCTGCCGCTGCTCTTCGCGGCGGACGGGATGGCGCTGACCGACGAGAGCGGTGCAAGCGCGATGCCGCGTCGCGCATACCAGGCTTCGATTTCATCGACGACGCTATCGGCTTCGGCGGTGCGTCCCTGGCTTTCCATCCAGCGCGCCGATTCAGGCAGCGTGCGGCGCCACCACAGCAGCATCACCACGGGCAGCGCGGTGATGACGGCGAGATAACGCCAGCCGTCCGGAAAGTTACGCACGACGGTATAGCCGAGAATCGACGAACTCAGATAGCCGAACGACATGAAGCCGACCAGTGCGCCGCAGAACATGCCGCGATAGCGGCGCGGCACGAACTCCGCGAGAAACGGCGCGATCACCACCGTCTCCGCGCCCGAGCCGAAGCCCGCGACGATGCGCAGCGCGAAGAACGTATGCCAGTCCTGCGCGGTGGCGCTCGCGAGCGACGCCACGCAATAGATGGCGAGCGCGCTCATCATGATGCGGCGGCGGCCGATCACGTCCGCGAGCACGCCCGACAAAAACGCACCGAAGAAGTAGCCGATATAGGTACTGCTCGCGACCAGTCCGGTCTGCGCACTGGTCAGGTTCCACAGCTTGCTGACGACCGGAAGCAGGAACGCGAGCGACGACGAATCGAGGCCGTCGAACAGATAACCCATGCCGCCGATGATCAGGAGCTTGCGGTGAAAGCCGGATAAAGGCAGCCGTTCGAGGCGGGCGGCGACAGCGGACATGATGTGAGTTTCCCGTTGATGGTCAGCGCCCGATGGCGTAAGCCTGCATCTGACGCGGCGTGGCTGCGCCGCGCATGAGCCCGTTGCGGATGCCGACCGCGCACACGCGTCCGAGCGACCATGGTTCGGCCACCGTGAGATCGTGGCCGCGCGCCCGCAGCCCGTCGAGCGTCGCTTGCGGGAAACTGGCTTCGGCAGACATCTTCCCCAACTGGATCTCGCGCGGATAAAACGAGCCGGGAAAGTGCGCGGTCTGGAACGACGGCGCATCGACGGCGGCTTGAAGGTTCATCGCGAAGTGCGCGTGTCGCAGGAACAGTTGCAACGACCATTGATCCTGCTGATCGCCGCCCGGCGTGCCGAGCGCGGCGTAAGGCTTGCCGCCGCGCGTGACGAGCGTGGGCGAGAGCGTCGTGCGTGGCCTGCGCCCCGGCCCGAGGGATGAGGGCAAGCCCTCTTCCATCCAGAACATCTAGCCGCGCGTGGTGATGTTGAAGCCCAGCCCCGGCACCGCCGGCGATGCCTGCAGCCAGCCGCCCGATGGCGTGGCCGACACCATGTTGCCCCAGCGGTCCACGACATCCAGATGCACCGTGTCGCCGCGCAGCTCGGGCAACGGCGCGAAGGTCGGTTCGCCCTGACCGAAGCCGCCCGGCTGCTGACGGCCCGCGTGGGCGAGAATCTTCGCGGCACGCACCTCGCTGTCGAGCAAAGGGCCGGGACGGAATTCGAACGATGCGCGCTGCGGATCGATCTGGCGGCGGCGTGCATCGTTGTAGGCGTCGCTCAGCAGCGTGTCGATGGGGACGTCCGCGAAGTTCGGGTCGCCGTAGAACACGTCGCGATCGGCGAAGGCAAGCTTCGCGCATTCGATCACCGTATGCACGAAGTCCGGGCCGAGCGGATCCATGCCCGCGAGATCGAAGCCCTTCAGCAGCGCGAGCTGTTGCAGGAACATCGGGCCTTGTCCCCATGGCCCGGTCTTGTGCACCGTGAAGCCGGCATAGTCGTACGAGACCGCGTCTTCGTAGGTCGCTTCCCAGCGCGCGAGATCGGATGCATCGAGCAGGCCGCGATTGCGCTGGCCCGAGGTATCGAGCACATCGGTCGAACGGAAATACTGGTCGATCGTATCCGCGACGAAGCCACGATAGAACGCTGTCCGCGCCCGCTCGCACTGTTCGGCGCGGTCACGCTGCGTGCCGGCTTCGCGCAGGATGCGCTTGTAGGTGTCGGCGATGGCCGGGTTCGCGAACAGATGATTCGGCCTGGGCGCTTCACCGTCGCGCAGCCATTGTTCGGCGGACGTATGCCATTCGCTCTTGAAGAAGTCCTGGATCGCGAGGATCGACGACGCCATGCGCGGCAGTACCGGATAACCGTTCTCCGCGTAGCCGATCGCATAGCTCAGTACGTCTTCGAGCGGCAACTGGCCGTAGTCACGCAGCATGGTCATCCAGCCGCCGAACGCCCCCGGTACGACCGCCGGCAACAGGCCGGTGCCGGGCATCACGGTAAGACCCAGTTCTCTCATGCGCCCGATGGTCATGGCGGCGGGCGTCACGCCCTGACCGCACAGCACGCGCACGCGGTCCTCTTTCGCGCTGTAGAAGATGGCCGGCAACTCGCCGCCCGGTCCGTTCAGGTGAGGCTCGACGATCTGCAGCACGAAGCCGGCGGCAGCGGCGGCGTCGAAGGCATTCCCGCCTTTTTCCAGCACCGCCATCGCGGAGGCGCTCGCGAGCCAGTGCGTCGATGCGGCCATGCCGAAGGTGCCGATGAGTTCAGGTCGTGTCGTGAAGGCCATTTGCAGGTTCCGTCCTGTGAACCAATCATTATTGGTTCGCTTTTACGAGGATTTTCTGTGACTGCATTTAGCGTACTTCACCATTAAAGACTTCGCAAATGGCGCCCTGTACGAAGTACGTGATACGCTTGAACCAATAATCAATGGTTCATCTGGATCGATCATGGAAAAGCCCGCACTCGACATGCTGCTCGACTACATTGCGCAAAGCGGCCTGAAGGATGGCGACGTGTTGCCGCCGGAGCGCAAGCTCGCTGAAGCGCTTGCGCTCAGCCGGCGCGATCTGCGTGCTGCGCTGGCATCGTTGGAAGCGGCTGGGCGGGTGTGGCGCGGGGTCGGGCGAGGCACGTATCTCGGCGCGCGCCCCTTGAGATTTACGGCGTCGCTACGCAGCTTGCGGGCGGGCGCAAGTCCCGCGGATATCGCCGAGATGAGGCTTGTGCTCGAGCCCGCTTTCGTCGAGCTGGCTGCGCGCAAGGCGAGTCCAGAGGATCTTGCGGAGCTGGAGAAGTGCGCGCGCCGCAATGCGATGGCGAATGATGACGAGGAGTGGCAGCAATGGGATCATCGATTCCATTTGCTGATCGCGCAGGCCACGCGCAACCCTTCGATCATCGCGCTGATGGATGTGGTGAACAGCATGCGCATGAAGCCGAACCTGCGTGAAAAGACCGCGGATCAGGAAACGCGCAGGCACTTCGCTTTGCAGCATCAAGCGATCGTCAGCGCGATGATGGAACGCGACGGCGTGACCGCAGGGTCACGCATGCGGGAACACTTGCTGAATGTGCAGTGGAGAATGCCGCTGTGACGGATGGCTGCCTGCGCCGCCCATGACATCAGGCGGGCATTCGCCGACACCCCGTCTTCGGGCGGGTAGCGGAATGAGCTTTTTCATCGCCCTCTCTTCAATCCGTGCGGAAGGGCGTGCGGGATTGCACGCTGCCCTCCGACGCCGCGCCGTCATGGCTGCAACGTCGAATTCATTGTGCGATTCGGGTGTTGATGCGAGTCTGACGACCCGATTGCGGAATTGATATCAAGCCGGTCTGCGGAATGGACAGGATGAAGCGTGTGCTGCGCGCATTTCTCTCGGCGTGGACGCGGCCGCCGTGCAGCTCCATGATGCTGCGCATGATGGCGAGGCCGAGGCCCGCCGAACCCGGCGTCGCATCGGACGCCATCCGCGAAGGATCGACACGATAGAAGCGGTCGAAGATGCGTTCGCGAGTTCGAAGCCGCGCACGCGATCATCCACGTCGTCACGCGCGGTGAGAAAGAGCACGGGCGCGGACTTCGATTCGCGCAGGTTCTTGATGACGGTCCAGCCGTCCATGGTCGGCAGCATGACGTCGAGCACGATGACGTCGTAGTTTTCCTCCGTGGCGAGAATGAGGCCTTCCGCGCCGTCGTTCACGGCATCGACCGAATAGCCCGCTTCCTCGAGGCCTTTCCGGATGTACGCCCCCGCCTTCTGCTCGTCTTCGACGATCAATAGCCCGCACCCGCGGAAAAAAAGCCCGGCAAGCGCCGGGCTTCAAGAACAGTCCCGGGAGTGAGACTGTCCGCGTGGAACAGCGGTATCACAAGGATTCAGACGCACCGCCCCAGGCCGGAAACGGATCCGCAAACCGAAGCCAGGCCGCCGGTCCTCGAGCCATTTCCGCATCCGTCAGCAAGCAGGCATCGAGCCGCTGCCGCAACCCGGCCTCGTCCATCTCAATGCCGATCAGGACCATCTCCTGCCGCGCATCGCCGACTTCCGGATGCCACGCCTTCTCGATCGACTGAAGGGTATCCGGATCAGCCGGCCAGTGCTCCTTGGGTACCGCAGCCCACCACAATCCCGCCGCACCGTGACGGCACACCGCGCCCGCCTGCGACCAAGACCCGGCATACGTCGGCCGGCTGGCGAGCCAGAAAAAGCCCTTCGAACGCACGACGCCCGGCCATTCGCCATTGACGAGGTCCCAGAACCGCTGCGGATGCATCGGCCGGCGTGCGCGCCATGCAAAGCTGCGGATCCCGTATTCCTCCGTTTCCGGCGTGTGTTCGCCGCGCATCTCCCTGAGCCATCCAGGCGCATCGGCGGCTTCCTCGAAATCGAACAGCTTCGTATCCAGCACGCGGTCGAGCGGCACGGAGCCGAACGCCGACACTTCGATTCGCGCACGCGGATTCAGCCCGCGCAGAATCGCTTTCAGGCGTTCACAACTTTCGTCGTCGATCAGATCGATCTTGTTGAGCACGATGACATCGCAGAACTCCACTTGCTCGATCAGCAGATCGACCACCGTGCGGTGATCGTCCTCGCCCAGCGATTCGCCACGCGCATGCAGGCTCTCCTGCGAACTGTAGTCGCGCAGGAAGTTGAAGCCGTCGATCACGGTGACCATCGTATCGAGACGCGCGACGTGGGACAGGCTCTGGCCGCTTTCATCGGCGAAGGTGAAGGTCTCCGCGACCGGCAGCGGCTCGGAGATACCCGTCGATTCGATCACGAGCTGATCGAAGCGCCCTTCCTTCGCGAGCCGGTTCACCTCCAGCAGCAGGTCCTCGCGCAACGTGCAGCAGATGCAGCCGTTGCTCATCTCGACCAGCTTTTCATCGGTGCGCGACAGCTGCGCGCCGCCGTTGCGAACCAGCGCGGCATCGATGTTCACCTCGCTCATGTCGTTGACGATGACCGCGACGCGCCGCCCTTCCCTGTTGTTCAGGATGTGGTTGAGCAGCGTCGTCTTGCCCGCGCCCAGGAAGCCCGAAAGAACGGTGACCGGAAGTCTTGAGTCCATGCTTGCTCCTTTGATGAATGGCGCGCGGCGCGCATCAGAACGTCGTGCGCACGCCGACCATGACGCTGCGGCCGCCCTCCGGCGCGATATCGCGCACGACCGAACTGGCGTAACGGATGTCCTGGTTCGTCAGGTTGTCGCCGCGCACATAGGCAAGCCAGTGCGTGCTGCCGACGTGGAACTTGTAGGTGAGGATCACGCCCAGCTTCGTGTAGCTGGCCGTCGGCAGATCGTCTTCCGGCACACGATGCTGCGCCCACGCATGCTGCATCTCGGCGCGCGCGCCGAAGGGTCCATAGCCATAGTCCAGCGCGACGGTCGCGCGCAGCGGCGAGATGCGCGGCAACGGCGAACCGGTGTCCATGTTGCGGGCGTGCGTGTAGTCGCCGACCAGCGAGAAATCGACCGTGTGCGCGCCATGTTCGAAGACGCGCCACTTGCTGTCCCATTCGATGCCGTAGAACTCCGCGCGAACGCCGCGATACACCGCTTCGTTAAGGGCGTCATCGGTGCCGGGCGCGACGACCTGATCGTCGTCATCGACGAGACGGCCCGTGTTGTACTCGGTGAGGTAGTTCCGGAAGCGGCTGTAGAAGACGCCGATGCTGCCCTTGTTCGGACCGCTCGCGAAACGCAGCGACAGGTCCGCCGACACCGCCTTCTCCTTCTGCGCCTCCGGATTGCCGATCAGATACTGTCCTGTTGCATCATGCGGGCCGTTGGCGAAGAGTTCGTAGAGCGCGGGCGCGCGTTCCGTGTAGGCGACATCGCCCGCGACGGACCATACGGGCGTCAGCTTGTAGAGCGCGCCGAGCGAGGCGCTCACGGTGTTGAAATCGCGCGTGGTCGCGCTCGCGAACTTGTCGTTGCCGGCCGCGGTCGGATCCTGGCTCACATGTTCGTAGCGCGCGCCGGCGCTCAGCGTGAGGCGGTCGGTGACCTTCCATTCCTCGAGGCCGAACAGCGCGACGTTAGTGGTCTGCGTGGTCGGCACGAGCGCTTCGTCGCCGAGCGCGGAGAAGGTGTTCTGGCTGACCTGCACGCCGATCGATCCTTCCAGCGGCCCGATCTTCTTGTGGCGCGCTTCGAGGCGCGCCTCGTAGCCGTGGTTGCGGAACGTCGTGCCGGTCTCGCCGTTGTCGATTTCCTTGTGCTCGTAGTCGGTGTAGCCGAAGTCGAACTTCAGTTGCGAGAACGGTCCCTGAAGGTTGCGCACTTCCGACGCGAACGCGACGTGATCCTGATGCATGCGCAGCCGCACATCGTCCTCGGCGACGGAGCCATAGTTCGCTTCGTAGCCGTTGTAGGACAGGCCCGCGTAGCCATCGGCCCAGGTGTACGACGTGCCCACCGCGCCGCCATGCCAGCGGCCATCGCTGTTCGGGATGCTGCCATAGGCCTCGTCGGCGTCGGGGCCGTCGAGCGCGCGCTGGCGGTCCGAATGCGCGAAGCCCGGAATGCGCTCCTTGCTGGTTTCGCGGTCGAAGGCATCGACGTGGAAATTGAATTGTCCATTGCCGCCTTCGACCATCGCTTCGCCTGCACGGGCGTTGTTGGCGCCGCCGTAACTGGCGTCGACTGCGCCGTCCACGCCCTTGATCGGCTCGCGCGGAATGCGGTTGTCGATCGTATTCACCACTCCGCCGATCGCATTGCCGCCGTACAGCAGCGCCGCCGGCCCGCGCACGATCTCGACCCGCTCGATGGTCAGCGGCTCCTGCGGCACCGCGTGATCGTAGGAGAGCGACGAGGCGTCCCACGCCGCCACGCCGTTCTGCAGAATGCGGATGCGGTCACCGTCCATGCCGCGGATGATCGGGCGGCCGACCATCGGTCCGTAGGTCGTTGTGGAGACGCCCGGCAGACCGTTGAGCGTCTCGCCCAGCGAGTTGGTCTGCCTGCGCGTCAGTTCATCGCCGTAGAGAGCGGTCGCGGGCGCGATGAGATCCGTATCGCCGAGCGGATTGGCGGTGACGAACACCGGCGCAAGCGCGCCGCCCGGCACCGACGTTGCCGTGGTCGCCGCATCCTGCTGGGCTTGCGCCGCGAGTGCGAAACAGGCGAGCGACAGCGGGGAAAAGCGCAATGCACGTTGCGACAGGCGTTTCAGGTCTTTTTTCACGGTGGTTTCTGGATTTGATTTCGTTTTGATGCCGTTCGCGCAGGTGACGCAACAATATATCGTTGCGCACAGCGGGCAAGATTTTGACGTCGAACGGGGGCACGCCGTGACGTCGCGGTCGCAATGATATATTGTTGCATTAAGGACGTAAAGTTATGTCTTCACGGCGGAACACGCCGTCGAGGCTCAAACGGCGCACTGCGTCGGACGTGCAGAAGGTCAATCGAGTCGATACACGCGGCTCACGGTGCCGCGAAACAGCGCTTCGCGTTCCGATGGGCTGGCCTGAGCGGTCAGGCGCTTGAACGCATTCCAGCCGTTGCTGAAGGGATACGAACCCTTGTCGACCGGAAAATTGCTTTCGAACATGCAGCGATCTGCGCCGAACGCGTCGATGCAGGTGTGCATCCACGGCGCCCAGGTTTCCGCCAATTCAACGGATGAAGGCGGCCGCGCGCCCTTCTCGAAATCGAAGCCGTTGATCCGCATGCCCAAGCCGCCCAGCTTCACGAACACATTGGGCAATTGCGCCAGTGCGCGCATGGAACGGGACCACCGGTCGAACACTTCCTTGCGCGGGTCCGCGTAACGGGCAATCCGCACGATGCCGCCGCAATGATTGACGATGAACGGCGTGCGAGGAAACGCCTTCGCCAGATCGAACAGTTCGGGCAGTTGGGTGAAAAAGAGCCAGGCGTCGCAGGACAGGCCGAGCGCTTCCAGTTGCGCCACGCCCGCCCGATACGCCGCATCGAGCAGCAAGCCTTGCGGCGCGGCCGATATGGGATTCACGAGCGTCGGGTCGGCATCCCAGGTGACCAGATGCCGCACGCCGCGCAGACGGCCCTCGCCTGCCTCCAATCCAGCTTCTAGCACGTCCCGCACCGCACTGCCGCGTCTTAGATCCGCATACCCGACGATCCCCTTCGCGATCTGCCGCTTGCCTTCCTGCAACGGCGCGGTGGCCTTGACCACGTAGTCGATCTCGCCGACCGGACGCATCGCCTCGGGACCGTCTTTTCGATACCGCGTCAGCGCCTGCATGTACACCGACGCCGTGAGGTTGTGCCCTGACCCGATGTCCTCGAGATAGTCATCGGGAAGATAGGTCCATCCGGCGCGCTCATAGAAATGATGGTGCGCGTCGATGATCGGCATGTCCGGTTCGAGCGCCGCCTCGGTGCCCGTGGCGAGCCACGAAGCGCGTACGGGAAGGTAGTTGCCTGTCGTGCTCATGATGCGCGCGTTCCTCACCGTTCCGACTTGAAGGCATAGAGCGAGAGCGTCAGCAGGGTCGTGACGAGCAGCACCGCCGACAAGCCGATCATGCCCGCCGTGAACGTGCCGAAGCTGTCCTTGAGATAGCCGACGAGATAGGGCCCGGCAAAGCCGCCGAGCGCGCCGATCGAATTGATCAGCGCCAGGCCGCCGGCCGCCGCCTGGCCGGAGAGAAAGCGGTTCGGCAGCGTATAGAAGATCGTGCGTCCCGCAATCGTTCCGATCAGCGCCAGCGTGATTCCGCTCATGGCAGGCAGCAACTGATGAAAGTGCGTCGATATGCCGAGCGTCACGGCGCCGATCAAAAGACCCGCCGCCAGATTCGCGACGGGCGCGCCGCGCCGGTCGACCCGCCTCGCCCACCAGAGCAGCGCGATGGTCGCAAAGAAGTACGGCACGGCCGACAGCAGCCCCGTCTCCGTCATGCTCATGCCGTGGGCCTTGAGCATCTGCGGCAGCCAGATGCCGATGCCGTACGAACCCATCGTGAAGCCGAACGAAATCAGCGCGAGGATGTACGTGCGCGCGTCCTTCAGCGCCGCACCGAAGTCCTTCTTTTTGGTACTGGCCGCCCCTTCGCGATCGAACGCGTTCTGCAGGGCCTGGCGTTCCTGTGGCGACAGCCACTTCGCATCGGCGGGACGATCCACGAGCATCCGGAGCACGAGAAAGCCGAGCACGCAGGCGGGCAGACCTTCCGCGATGAACATCCACTTCCAGCCCGCCAGCCCGAGGACGCCGTCCATCGAGAGCAGCCAGGTCGACAGCGGCGCGCCGACGAGCGACGAAAGCGGCGTGGACACCGTGAACCAGGCGAGCACGCGCGTGCGGTAGCTGGCCGGAAACCACACGGCCAGGAAGAAGATCACGCCGGGAAAGAAGCCCGCCTCGCCGATGCCGAGCAGCAGCCGGATCGCGTAGAAACTGGCGGGACCGGTGGCGAGCGCGCTAGCGGCCGCGAAGAAGCCCCACGTGATCATGATGCGCGCAAGCCAGCGCCGCGCGCCGAAGCGATACAGCGCAAGATTGCTCGGCACTTCGCAGACGCAATAGCCCGCGAACATGATGCCCGCGCCCCAGCCGAACTGCGTGGCCGTCAGGCCGAGATCATGATTCATCGTCAGCGCGGCAAAGCCCACGCTGGTGCGGTCCAGATAGTTGAAGAAGTAGGCGAGCGCGAGCAGCGGGATGAAGCGCCACGCAGCTTTCTTCACTGCCTGTTGTTCGAGCGTGGCATCGACGGGACGGTCGGCGACCACGTTGGAGGAAAGGGATGGCATGGGTCGTCTCCTGTCGGCTGCGCTGTTCGTGCAGCGCAATGAGGTGTCGTGCTTCGGCCCGTTCAGGGCGATTCCTGGCACTTGACGACGCCCGCTTCGGTCAACTGCCTGAGCGCCTCGGACGTATAGCCGAGCTGCATGAGCAGTGCGCGCGTGTCCTGCCCCAGCGACGGCGGCGCTGCACGCAAGCTCAGCCGTTCACCATCGAGCGTCAGGGGCAGCAGCGCGGTCCGGGTGGACACGGCCTGGCCGGCGCCGCTGGCATCGGCGGGCAGGGTCACGTCGGCGAGTCCGCCGGTCGCGAGCAGATGCGGATCGTCGAACAGGTCCTGCGGCTTCGTGATCGGCGCATAGGGCAAGCCGCAGCGCTCGAACACCGCGCTGATCTCCGCCGCCGTGAACGCTTCCATATGCTCGCGAAGTTGCGGCAACAGCCAGTCGCGCGCCTGCACGCGCTGATTGTTGGTCGCGATGCGCTCGTCCGACTTGAGCGCCGACAGCCCGAACGCGTCGCAGAAGATCGCCCATTGCGTATCGGACACGACCGCCAGGAAAATCTGTTCGCCATCCTTGACGGAGAACACGTCGTAGACGGCCCAGGCGGAAATGCGGCTGGGCATCGGCGAGGCCGCGTGACCCGTCACCGCGTACTGCATCATGTGCTGCGCGACCAGGAACACGTTGTTCTCGAACAGTGCGCTCTGCACTTCCTGTCCGCGTCCCGTGCGTTCGCGCTGCGCCAGCGCCGCCATCGCGCCGATCGCCCCGAACATGCCGCCCATGATGTCGTTGACGCTCGTGCCCGCGCGCAGCGGACGCCCTTCCGGCCCTGTCATGTATGCGAGGCCGCCCATCATCTGCACGACTTCGTCGAGCGCGGTGCGGTGATCGTACGGTCCCGGCAGGAAGCCCTTGTGCGACACATAGACGAGCCGCGGATTGAGCTTGCCCAGCGCCGCATATCCGAGGCCCAGCTGGTCCATCGTGCCGCTCTTGAAGTTCTCGCTGAAGACGTCCGCGCTGCCGACCAGCTTGTGCATGATCTCGATGCCGCGCGCGTCCTTCACATCGACAGCGATGCTCTTCTTGTTGCGATTGAAGGTGCCGAAGAAGCCCGCGCCCGAGCCGCGCAGCGCGCGCGTGCTGTCGCCCGAGATCGGTTCGACCTTGATGACTTCCGCGCCGAGATCCGCGAGCACCATGCCGCAGGTCGGCCCCATCACCATGTGCGTCATTTCGACGACGCGCACGCCGCTGTACGGCAGGGTTTGATTCGCTTGCACGTCGCTCATTGCGCGGCTCCCAGCAGACAGCCTTCCGGTTGCGGCGCGCTCGGCGCGCGTCCGTCCGCATAGGCGAAGCCCTTCGGCAGTCCGGCATCCTGGACGTGTCCATACAGCGCTTCTTCGGGCAACGCTTCGGCGAGGATTGCGCGCGCGGCGATCAGCTTGTCGATGTCCACGCCGGTGTTGTAGCCCATGGCCTCCAGCAGGAACGCGAGGTCTTCGGTGACGATGTTGCCGGTCGCGCCCGGCGCATACGGACAGCCGCCGAGACCGGCCTGGCTCGAATCGATCGTGGTCACGCCGGCATCGAGCGCGGCGACCACGTTGGCGAGTCCCTGGCCGCGCGTGTTGTGGAAGTGCGCGCCGCCCGCCTTCGCGCCCAGTTCGGACTGCAGCCGGCGGAACAGGCGGCGCACCTGGACCGGATTCGCGTAGCCGCTGGTATCGGAGAGACCGATCTCGTCCACGCCGCACTCGGCCATCGCGACGCACATGCGCATGGTCTGGTCGTCCGTGACCGTGCCGGCAAGCGTGCAGCCGAACGCCACCGAAACACCCGCCTCGATCTCCACGCCCGGATACTGCGCGTCGCGCAATGCGACGATCTGGCGAACCTCTTCGATCATCTGCGCCGGCGTCTTGCGGATGTTCGCCATCGAGTGTTCCTCGGTCACCGAGACCGGCAGCGTCAGCTTGTGAACGCCCGCTTCGAAGGCGCCCTGCGCGCCGCGCAGGTTCGGGACGAGTACGGCCACATGCAGCCCCGGCAGCGACAGCGCATGCGCGACCACTTCGCGTATGTCGGCCATCTGCGGGAGCAGCCTGGCGGGAACGAACGAACCCACTTCGATCTCCTGCAAACCGGCGGCTGCCAGCGCGGAGATCCAGCGCAGCTTGGCTGCCGTTGGCATGACGCTCTTGATGCTTTGCAGGCCGTCGCGCGGACCCACTTCGCTGATCAGGATTCTGGGCGTAGAAGGTTCCAAGATTCACTCCTAAGTTCTATCTGATAGATCATGGTTCTGTTGGAAAGAACTATAGAAGTGATTCTGAACGCGTTGCAGATGGGTAAACCCGATTAAATCGAGATAAACAGAATTTGAGTTCTGCTCTACAGAACTGTAAAGTGGCGGAATAGCCAGGGAGGAACAGAAATGACGACAGCCGCGCCCGACAAGGGAGCGCCATCGGAAGACGCGCCGGAGACATCCAGCGGTGTCGCGGTCCTTGATCGCGCGTTTGCGATCCTCAATGCCTACGGGCCGACCGACGAACGCCTTACCCTCACGGAGCTCTCGCGCCGCACTGGCTTGTACAAGAGCACGGTTCTGCGCCTGCTCGGCGCACTCGAACATGGCGGCTTCATACGCAAGCTGAGCGACGGGCAGTATGCGATCGGACATCAGCCGCTGCGGCTCGCCACGCTTTACCAGCGATCGTTCCAGGTAGGGCCGGTGGTCGAGCCCATCCTTCAGCAACTGAGCCGGGATCTCGGCGAGACCGCCTCGCTGTATGTCCGCCAGGGCGACAAGCGCCTGGTCCTCTATCGCGTCGAGCCGACGCGAAGCGTACGCGTCGCGATCCGGGTGGGCGAGGAATTCGCCATCGACAAAGGCGCCTCCGGCAAGGTGCTGCTGGCATTCACCGAAGCGTCGGACCCGCGCTGGAATCACGTGCGCGATCAATTGTTCGCGGTGTCATACGGCGAGCGCGATCCGGAGACCACGTCGGCATCGGTGCCGGTATTCGATGCAACCGGCCTGATCGCCGGCGCGCTGACGGTATCCGGACCGAAGGGCCGATTCGGCGACGCCGCCACCATCGACACCGCGCTCAAGGCGCTGCTGCTCAGCGCCAAGCAGGCGACGACCGCGCTGGGCGGCATGTCCGCGCGCTACGACGCGAGCATCGCCGGCTTCGACCGCGACGACACGACCCATCGCGGCGGCTAGCGGGATCCCCACGACGAGCCGTCGCCGTCCCACTCCCTACGCAAGCTTGCTGGTGTTATCCCTAGTCGCTCGTTCCGGAGGCGCGCGACTACCATACGCATGCTGTTGTGCAGAACACGGTTCTGCACAACAGAACTATCACTGAAGTTGGAAAGGAGAACATGCAGATGGCCAGCCTGCCCGTCGATGGGGTCAACCCGCCGCACAATCCAACGGAGGCCGGCGGATCGCTGCGCATCAACGCGCGTATCGACCGCCTGCCCGCGACACGCTCGGTATGGGCGCTGGTCTTCATGCTGTCAATCGGCGGCTGGTTCGAGTTCTACGACCTGTTCTTCACCGCGTACGTCGGGCCGGGCCTGGTCAAGAGCGGCCTCTACTCGACGACCACGGCCTCGTTCTTCGGTTTCTCCGGACTCGGCGCCTTCGTTGCGGCCTCGTTCGCGGGCCTGTTCATCGGCACCTTCTGTTTCACGCGCCTCGCCGATCGCTTCGGACGCAAGACCACCTTCACCGTATCGCTGCTCTGGTATTCGATCGCCACGTTCGCGATGGCCTGGCAGGACAGCGCGGCCGCCATCAACCTGTGGCGGCTGATCGCGGGCATCGGCGTGGGCGTGGAACTGGTGACGATCGATACCTACGTCAGCGAACTCGTGCCGAAACATCTGCGCGGTCGTGCGTTCGCCTTCGTGCATCTCGTGCAGTACACGGCGGTGCCTGCCGTCGCGCTGTTCTCGTGGTGGCTCGTGCCGCGCGCGCCCTTTGGCATCGACGGATGGCGCTGGGTCGTGATCATTGGCGCACTGGGCGCGCTGATCGTATGGGCGATTCGCCGCCGCGTGCCGGAAAGCCCGCGCTGGCTCGCGCAGCAGGGCCGTCTCGACGAAGCCGACAGCGTGTTGAGCACGCTTGAAGCCAGAGTCGCCCAGCAATACGGCCAGGCACTGCCCGCGCCCGATGACAGCAGCGAACCGGCCGCCGCCGCCGGCAAGGCTCGGTTCGGCGAGATCTGGCAACGCCCGTACCGCCGCCGCGCCATTACCTTGCTGGTATTCAACCTGTTCCAGGCGATCGGTTTCTACGGCTTCGCGTCATGGGTGCCCACGCTGCTGGTGTCCAAGGGCGTGACCATCACCCACAGCCTGATGTACTCGTTCGTCATCGCGGCGTCGAATCCGTTCGGGCCGCTGCTTGCGATGGCCTTCGCGGATCGCATCGAACGCAAGACGCTGATCGTGCTCTCGGCGCTCGGCATTGCGGTCTTCGGCAGTTTGTTCGCGACGCAGTCGTCGCCTGCCATGCTGATGCTGCTCGGCGTGCTCATCACGCTGTCGGGCACCCTGCTCTCGGTCGGCTATCACGCCTACCAGACCGAGTTGTTTCCGACGCGCATCCGCGCCACGGCTGTCGGCTTCGTCTACTCGATGTCGCGCCTCTCCGCGATGTTCTCGGGCTTCATGATCGCCTTCGCGCTGCGGCATGTGGGCGTGGAAGGCGTGTTCGGCCTGATCGGCGGCTCGATGGTGATGGTGATGGGCGCGATCGGCTTCTTCGGTCCGCGCACGAACAATCGCACGCTCGACGAAATCTCCCACTGAGACACTGACACACCGACAGCAAGCGCACGCCGGACCGACGGGGACTGGAACTTGCTACTCTGCCCGTTTCGCCGCGATCCGCATCACGCTGACCGCGACCCATCTGGCATGAGCCACGCCCGGGCAATCCACTTGCATCCGGGCGACCGGAGGACATCGACTGTGCGCTGGCTGCGGACCCTTCTTCTTTTCGCGGGCATTCTGCTGCCCGCTTACGCGCTGAGCACCGGCGCGTCCGGACGCTTCGGATTCGCGCCCTACGGCGTGGCGGGCGCCTTGCTCTGCGCGCTGGCCTGGCTTGCGAACCGGGCGGCCATCAAGGCTGCGAGCAAGCATCCTCATGAGTTGTTCGATGAATGATGCTTGTCTGAAGAAAGCCGCGCATCCTGCTTCCGACGCCTGACAGCATGCCCCGGTCACGAAGCTGCCACTGCACGTCGCTACCCTGTGCCTTTTCATAAGAACGACACCAGAAAAGGAGTGCATGGGATGGTCAACAACAAGACGTGCGTGGCACTGGCAGTGACGTTGGCGCTGGCCGCATGCGGCGGCGACGATTCATCGGCGGACGACAGCCCGGCCGCCCAGGCTAAACAGGCGACACAGCTCTACACCCAGAACATCGCGCCCTATACGAACTGGGGCAACGTGCCGATCGTCGGCACCGGCTACGGCTCCGCACTGACGCCCGCGCCCAATCAGCCGGGCTACTTCTACGGCATGACCGATCGCGGTCCCAACGTCACCGCACCCGACGGCAGCAACAAGATAGAGCCTGACGCAGCGTTCCAGCCGGCCATCGCGCTGTTCCAGCTGGCGGGCGGCAAGGCGAGCGTGGCGAAGGTCATCGGCCTGTCGCTGGCCGACGGCACGCCGATGAACGGCCGGGTGAATCCGGAAGCGAGCACCGCCGAGACCATCTACGACATGAACGGCAACGTGCTGCCGACGAGCAACGCCGGCCTCGATCCGGAAGGGCTCGTCGCGATGGCCGACGGCACCTTCTGGGTATCGGACGAATATGGGCCGTACATCGTCCACTTCGATGCCAGCGGCAAGGAACTCCTCCGCCTCAATCCCTATTCCAAGGCAAGCACCGGCAACGATCTGGCGCTGCCCGGCGAGCTCAGGAAGCGCAAGCCCAACAAGGGCATGGAAGGACTGACGCTCAGCGCCGACGGCAAGTATCTCGTCGGCATCATGCAGTCGCCGCTGGACAAGAACGGCGTGGCGGCGGTTGCCTCGGGCAAGGCCGCGATCACGCGGGTCGTGAAGGTGTCGCTCGCGGATCCGGTCAACGATGTGCACGAATACCTGTATGCCCTGCATACGAATGGCACGGGCAACCCCGAAGGCCAGGCCGTCAGCGAGATCACGGCGCTGCCGGACGGCACCTTCATCGTGGACGAACGCGACGGCAATTTCGAAGGCACCGTCGACGGCACGGCAAGCGGCAAGGCGCGCGCCGACAAGAACCTGTGGAAGCTCGATCTGAGCCGGGCCACGGACGTCGGTCCGAAATCGCCGCTGATCGGCACCACGATCGCGGGCGGTGCGGTGAGCTACGATCCGGCCAGCGGGCTCGAAGTGGGCGGCAAGACCATCGAGGACCTGGCCGGCACCGCCGATGCCCCGGCCGCCGTGCAGGCGCTGGGCGCGGCGGGGATCACGGTCGGCACGGAGTCGCTGTTCCTCAACTATGCGGCGCTCTTCACCACCATCGATCCGAAGGGCATGTACTTCGGTCACGACAAGGTCGAGGGTATCGCGGTCGATCCTGCCGATCCGACCAAGATCTATATCTCGAACGATTCGGACTTCGGCATCACCGACGAACCCGCGACGGTACCGATGGCCACGGCCGCGAATCCGTTCCCGCCGAGCGAGAAGTTCCTGCCCGACGGAAAGACGCAGGATTTCGGCGAGATCGTCATGATCGATCTGACGAAGGTGCCGGCGAAGTACAAGCAGTAAGCCGCGAGGGTAATAGAAGAAGAAGGCGCCGTGCGAGTTGCGGCGCCTGCATCACGCTGGCCGCGACACCATCCAGCCCACGCCGCGCACGTTCCTGATGACCTCGGCGCCCAGCTTCTTGCGGACCGTGTGAATCAGGAACTCGACGGCATTGCTCTCGACTTCGTCGGTCCAGCCGTAGATATGGTCTTCCAGATCGGCGCGTGACAGCACGGCGCCGGGCTGCATCAGCAGCGCCTGCAGCAACGCGAATTCGCGGCCGGACAGGCGCGTCGCCGCCGCGTCCGAGCGGGCTTCACGAGTAGCCGGGTTCAAGGTCAGCACGCCGTTCGTCAACAGCGCCGCAGAGTGCGCGCCGAGGCGACGCATGAGTGCGTGCAGGCGTGCGTCGAGTTCCAGCATGTCGAACGGCTTGCTGACACAGTCATCCGCGCCTTCGTTCAGCGCGCGTATCCGCCCGGCGACCGCGCCCCGCGCCGTCAACGCGATCACGGGCACATGGCCGCCCGCGCGTCTCACCTTGCGCAGCACGGCCAGCCCGCCCGGGCCAGATCGTTCCGCATCGAGCAGAACGGCGTCGTAGACGTGCGTCGAAAGGGACAGCAAAGCCGTCTTGTCGTCATGAACCAGATCCACGACATAGCCGTAATCCTTCAGCGCGTGGTGCACGGGCTCGGCGCCACTGTGCCCGTCTTCGACCAGCAGGACTCTCATGTGCCGCTCCCGTGCGGCCCTGGCGAATGCAGGCCGCGGGCAGAGCGGGAAGGTGCGCGCTTCATCTGAACACTCGTCGACCGGACAAGGCCACGAGCCTAGTGCGCGCATGCTTATGAAATGCTTAGCAGGCAGATGCGCCGAGGGATGGCGACGGAAGCAGCGGTCACTCGGCCGCGTGCGCGGCAGGTCTGGGCTTGAGGTCGAGCGGCGCATCGGCGAGTTCGCGCAGCCCCTGCACCGATACGGACAGCCCCGTCACGTCGCTGCGATTCGCGACGACCAGCGTTGCATGATGACGCCGCGCCACGCGTGACGCGATGGCGAGCCCAAGCCCGCTGCCATGCCCTGCCGTCCCTGAAATCCGGTAGAAGCGGTCGCACACGCGCGCGATCTCGTCGGCCGGGATGCCGCTGCCGGTATCGAGCACGGTCAGCGCGAGCCCCCGGGGTTCGCGCCGCAGGATCACGTCGACACGCCCGCCCGCCGGCGTATGGCGCACCGCGTTGTCCAGCAGATTGTTCAGCAGGACGCCCAGCGCGTGGACATCGCCGTGGATCATGAACTCGTCCCGCTCGCCGCGCGCCTGATCGACTTCGAGCCCGAGATCCAGCGACTTCGCCTCCGCCAGCAGCGAATAGTCGCCCACGCGTTCCTCGCACAGGTTGCGCAGGCTCATCGGCGCCATGGCGGCTTCGCGGGCCGCATCCTCGCGCGCCATGCTGAGCAGTTGCTGGGCGAGATGGATGACACGATTCAGGCGCCCTTCGATCTTCTGCCGGGTCACGGGGTCGACCTGCATCGATCCGTCGCTCGTCGCGCCCTGGATCTGGAGCTTGAGCGCGGTCATCGGCGTGCGCAGTTCGTGGGCCGCGTCGGCGATGAACGCGCGCTGCGCTTCCGACGCCTCGTCCACGCGCCCGAGCAGATCGTTCAATGCCTGCACGAGCGGATGCAGTTCGACGGGCATCGGCTTGTCGAAGCGGATCGGGTCGAGCGACTCGGGCGAGCGTGCCGCCAGCGCCCGCGACACCGCACCGACCGGCGACAGCCCGCGCGCCACGACGAACAGCACGATGCCGATCAGCACCGGGATCAGCACGGCCAGCGGCATCAGCGTGCGTGACGCGAGCCGGGCCGCGAGTTCCTCGCGCACGCTCGAAGGCTGCGCCACCTGGATGAAGCGGTTGCGCTCGGCGTGGCCGAAGGCGCGCCAGCGAATGCCCTCGCGCTCCGCTGAACGAAAGCCGTCGCCCAGGAACGGCAGCTCGGGTTCGTTCGGCGAGTGATAGACGAGCCTGCCCGAGCCGTCCCAGATGTCGATCACGAGCCGGTCGTCCGCGATGCCGCGCAACTCCGGCGCGCGTCCGTGCGCACCGGGCGTGTCATCGACGTTGCTCGGCATCGACAGCGCGATCGTGCGCAATTCGTAGTCGAAGAGTTCGCCCGCCTCCAGCTGCGCCAGGCTGAAAATGCCATAGCCCGCGATGGCGCAGGCCGCGCCGAGACCGCAGATCAGCCAGCCGAGCAGCCAGCGCCGGATCGATGTCATCCGAGCCCCTTCAGACGATAGCCCACGCCGCGTACCGTCACGATCTCGTCCGCGCCGATCTTGCGCCGCAGGCTGTGCACATGGACCTCGATGGCATTGCTGCCGACTTCCTCGCCCCAGCCGTACAGCTTTTCTTCGAGTTCGCGGCGCTTGAAGACCCGCTTCGGCTCCTCGATCAGGGACTGAAGGAGCGCGAACTCGCGCGGCACCAGGTTGAGCGGCACGCCGCCTTTTGCGGCCTCGTGCGCGGCAGGATCGAGCGTCAGTTCGCCGTGCGAGAAAACCGGATGCTTCTGCCCGGTCCGCCGCCGCAACAGCGCGCGGATGCGTGCGGCGAGTTCGGCGAGATCGAAGGGCTTGAGCAGATAGTCGTCCGCGCCGGCGTCGAGGCCGCGGATTCGTTCGTCCACGGCCTCGCGCGCCGTGATAATCAGCACCGGCGCGTTGCCGCCCCGGCTCCGATACGTATTGAGGACATCGATGCCGTCGCGGCGCGGCAGCGACAGGTCGAGCAGCACGAGATCGTAGACGTCGTTGGCGAGCGACAACTCGGCTTCCCGGCCGTCCTGAGCCCAGTCCACCGTGTAGTTGTCGCGGCGCAGCGCGGCGGCCACGGACTCTCCGATCATTTCGTCGTCTTCCACCAGAAGCAAGCGCACGTTGCCCTCCCCAGCCAATTCGCCGTGCCGACCCTGGCACGACCCGGAAGCTTAGCTGCCCGATATCCGCGATGGTAAGGGGGTGAGTGCTCTTTCTTCGGCGCAGTGGCGCCTTAAGCGTCCCATAAGCACCGCGTCCGCACAATGCGCCATTTTGGGTCCGAGGGCCGACATGACGGGCGCGCATCGCTCGCAGCACCATTCAATGCTTGTGGCCGATGTCGCCACGGGAGCGCCGGCATGAAGACCGCGCGTGTCAAACCGCTCGACATCGGGGCCGACGGCATCGCGTGGCGGCACTACGATCTGACGCAGGCCGATACCCTGGCGCAAGCGCCACCCGCCCCTGGCGAGCTCTACGTGTGGCTCGTCTCCACCGACTTTCCTTTCGCGTCCGCGTTGAACATCGGCCAGTGGCTGACCATCGCGGAACGCAGACGCGCGCGCATGCATCCCCGCGCGTCGATCGGACGACGCTTCAGCATCGCGCGCGCGACGCTGCGCCTGTCGCTGTCACACATGCTTGCCTGTGCGCCCGAGGAAGTCGCGCTGACAGAAGGGCCGTTCGAGCGCGTCGCGGTCGCGGGCCATGACGTGCCGCTGGGTGTGGATGTGGCCTACGCGGGCATCTGGATCGCCATCGTGATCGCGGCGTGCGAAGTGGGCGTGGGCCTGACGGTCGCGCCCGTGGCGGACGACGCGTCGCGCGGCGGCAGGGCCTGGGCCGAGGCCGCCGGAATCGCACGCGCGCGGCTCGGGCAGGCGAGCGCTGCGATGTCCCACGATCACGCCCTCACCCTGCCCATGCCCGGCGGCTTCCGGGGCGTTGCCCTGACGCGTGAACCCATCACGCGGGTCAGCACGTTCGGGTTCAGCCGGACGGTCATGCTCGAGGGGTGATCGCGCGCGGCGATCCCCCTTCCCTCCCGCTTACTGATAGAAGTTGACCGTGACCACGGCCGAGCGGCCCGGCGCCCATGTCGCGTAGATCGGATAGGCGGTCGAGAAGTACTTGCGGTCGAAGATGTTGTTTACGTTCAACTGCACGTCCACCGCTTTCGACACGTGATACGTCGCGACCGCATCGATGCGCGCATACCCCGGCGTCCACTTGCGCACCGTCGGCGAGACCGACGCATAGGTCTTGCTCGCGATGGTCGCGCCCGCGCCGATCTTCAGCTTCGGCAGCACGTCATAGAACGACCACAGCGCGACGTTGTGCTTCGGGACCATGACCATCGGCAGGCCGGATGAGGCCGCGCTGGCCGCGCCGGCATCGACGGTGATCGCGTCGAGATACGAATAGCCGCCGAACACGCTCCACTTGCCCGTGATGTTCCCCGCCGTGCCCACTTCCACGCCGCGCACGCGCTGATGCCCGGCGTTGATCAGGCCGCCCAGGCCGTCGCTCACGCGTGCGTTGGTCTTGTCGGTCTGGAACAGCGCGAGGTTCATCGAGAGCCGGTCGAGCACGTCCCACTTCGCGCCCACTTCGATGTTGCGGCTGCGCTCCGGCGAAAGATCCTGGTTGGTCGCGGTGATCTGGTCGGTGCCGCCGCCGAGGCCCGAGTTCGCGCCCGGCGGGTTCGCCGACGTGCCGTACGACGTGTACAGGCTCACCGAGGGCAGTGGCTTGTAGACGAGGCCCAGCTGATAGCTGAACAGGTTCGAATCGTTCGTCAGGTCTTTCGCGCCCTGCTGCGTCGCCGTGACGTCGAAGCGGTCGAAGCGCACGCCCGCATTGAAGAGCCACTGGTCAGTGATCTTCACGCTGTCGAACAGGTACGCCGATGCCGTGTTGGTCTGCGTATGCGTCGCCGCGCCGGGGAAGCCCTTGTCGCCGTTCAGCAGGATGCTGCCGAGCCACGGGTTGTCGGGATTCCATGCGTTGATCGGCGTGCAGTTGAACGGCACGTTGCACGGCGTGTTCGAACGGATGTTGTTGCCCGCGCTGTCCGCCACGAGATAGCCCTCGTACAGGCTGCGCTCGTGACTGAATTCGACACCGCCCGTCATCGTGTGCTGCATGCCGAGCAGCGTCGCCTTGCCCGTCAGTTCGGTCTGGTTGGTGATGCTGTTGGTCGCGTACTTGCCGCTCTTAGCCTGCAGGCCGAGGATGTTCGAGGTCGCGTTCAGCAACTGCGGATTGGTGGCGACGTAATCGAGCGTCGAGCGGCCGAACATCGTCGTGTTGCGCAGCTTCAGGTCGTTGTTGAAGCGATGCTCGACGCGCACTTCGCCCGTATCGGTCTGGCCGTAGCGGTAGTCGCGATCGTTGAAGCCGTAGAACTGGCTGCGGTCGCTGTTGATCGGCGTGCCGCCGGTCGAACGGAACGGCACGCTGAAGTCCGGCATGTCGTACGAGTTCAGATGGTAGTAGCTGACCGTGACCGTCGTCGGACTGTTCAGGCCGAACGCCACCGAAGGCGCCACGCCCCAGCGCTTGCTGTACACGTTGTTGCGGCCCGCCTGATTGGCGTCGTAGCCCATTGCGTTAAAGCGGAATGCGTTGCCGTCGCCGAATGTGTGGTTGGCATCCAGCGTGAGACGCTTGTAGGCGTCCGTGCCGATGCCGAGTCCCGCGTTGATGAAGTCCTCGTTCTTCGGCATCTTCGTTTCGATGTCGATGGAACCGCCGACCGAGCCGCGTCCCGCATACACCGAATCCGGACCCTTGATGACCGTGATGTTCTCGATGTCGAAAGTCTCGCGGTTCTGCACGCCCGAGTCGCGGATGCCGTCGACAAAAATCGAATTGCGCGATTCGAAGCCGCGGATCACCGGCCGGTCCGCCGACGGATTCGCCGCCGCATCGCCGCCGAGGAAGGTGATGCCCGGCACGGTCTTGAGGGCGTCGGCGAAGGTCGTCGCGTTGGTCTCGCGGATCAGTTCCTGCGGAATGACGGTGATGGAACGCGGCGTGTCGAGCAGAGGCGCGGTGAACTTGTACGACGGCAGCGCCTTCGTCTGCATGTCGGACTGCACGGCACTGGCGTTCACCCTGACGGCGGGCAGCGTAGCGGAGGTCGATGACGCGGGTTCGGGGGCGTCCGGCGCGGCCTGCGCGAGGGCGTGGGAAGGCAACGCGAAACTGGCGCAATAAAGCGCACCGACGGACGCGAGCAAACGCGTCCGCGTCTTGAGCAGAGCGGGCATGGTGTCTGTGTGTGAAGGATTGAAGCCTCACATTGCGTGAGGCGCACTGACGCGAACGAAGCCGCGATACACCTGGTTAATGCGAATGTTTCGCATTAACTATCGGCGCGAAGTGTAATGTTTGTTAACCGAGGAGTAAACGGGTCTTTAAAAAGATTTCTCCGCCCGTTGTGCGGCAAGGCTGCCCACGCAACACTGAAAGCTGCGGCTAAGTGTTCGTAAGAATTTTCGTGGGATAATGGGAATGATTCTTATTAGGCTCAAACTTTGCATGGACCTCGTCTCGCCCCGGAATCGACGCGGCGCACGACGAAAAAAACCCGGCATGCGCCGGGTTGAAAAGACAGTCCGGTAAGGACTGCCCGCGTGGACGGGGAACCTGGGTGCTTCACAAGACTCAGGAATGAATGACGACGTTATCCGCCCGCTTTTCTGTTCCGCTCGCTTCCCTGTGGAGTTGCACGAGCCATCCTGAGCGGCACGCTTTGCTGACGCAAAAGCGGCTATTGACGCCATCGCGCTGCCAGACCACCTGCCCGCTGTCGCGCGCGTCTTCGAACGCCGTGCGCGCACGGTGCCTGACGAAGCGCCAGAGCATGCCCGACAGGCACAGGATGACGCTCCGGGTGGCGATGGCCGCCATCCATCCAGGATGTCCGACGCACGCCAGCACGATCAGCGCGCCGCTCTCGGTGACTACCACCGACATCGCGAAGAGGACGAGATTCGCTCGAATGGCGCCGGGCTGAGGCAGGCTCATCTGAAGCTTCCGGAATGACGCAACCTTGGTTGCATGAACGCGTGAACGCATGAACACCGAGTCACCGACAAGCTTGAGGTTGCCGTCCTTAAGGGAAGCTTAGCCATGCGCATTGAAGCGAAAAAACGCATGCATGAAACCGATCTGAAATGCGGCTTGAAGGAAGGTGTCAAGCGACGGGATTGACGAGACCGCACGCGACCCTAAGCCTTTCATAAGCGATCGCTCACTAAGCTCTCCGCTCCTCCATGAACGACACATCCCTGTCCCTGAGCGGAGCACTCATGCAAAAACACCCTGCGGTCACGGCCAAGGTCCCCGAGGTCACCTTCGGCTTCTGGCTCATCAAGATTGCCGCGACGACGCTCGGCGAAACCGCCGGCGATGCCGTCTCCATGTCCATGAAACTCGGCTACCTGCTGGGCACGTGCATCTTCGCCGCGGTGTTCATCGTCGCCCTCAGCGCGCAGATCAGGGCGCGCCGCTTTCATCCCGCGCTCTACTGGTTCACGATCGTCGCGACGACGACCGTCGGCACCACGCTCGCGGACTTCGCCGATCGCTCGCTCGGCATCGGTTACGCCGGCGGCAGTGCATTGCTGCTGACGCTGCTCATGCTCTCGCTCGCGGTCTGGTATCGCGCGACGGGATCGGTATCGATCGCGACCGTGTCATCGCCGCGCGCCGAGATGTTCTACTGGGTGACCATCATGTTCTCGCAGACGCTCGGCACCGCGCTCGGCGACTGGACCGCCGATGACGCCGGCCTCGGCTACACCGGCGCCGCGCTGATCTTCGGCGCATTGCTCGTGGTCATTGCCATTGCCTTCTACGCGACGCGCGTGTCGCGCACGTTCCTGTTCTGGAGCGCGTTCATCCTGACGCGGCCATTGGGTGCAGTCCTCGGCGACTTCCTCGACAAACCCGTGGCCCAGGGCGGACTCGAACTGAACCGTTATGGCGCGTCCCTCGCCCTGATGGGCTTCATGCTCGTCTGCGCGTTCACCTTCAAGCAGCGTCCCGCGCGCGCCATGCATTGAACGGGACGACGCCGAATCCCGTTATCGACACCATTCCGTCATCCTTGTCCCCTATATTCCTCAGTCACCCGGAGCTGACAGTCACCGTACTGACGGTTACGGGCATGCTTTACGTGCAACACGACGTCCTTGGGCTTCCACGAGCGGGGTCTCGGCAGGCAGTCTCCTTCCCGGGCGACATCGAGCATGGAGCGCGGCCGGCTCACGCTGCCTGGCCGTGACAAGCCATGCCGGTGCGCCGGGCGGACAGGCTGCGGTGAACGCTATCGAAGGTTTCGACGCTCATTGCCTCCAGCCAAACGAGAAGGAGCACTTCCCCCGTGAACTCCCGCCGCAAGTTTCTCCAGAGCACGGCCACGGCCGGCCTGTCAGCCGCCGCGCTCAGCGTGTTTCCCCCCAGCATTCGCCGCGCGCTCGCGATACCCGCGCATCACGAGAGCGGCACGATCAAGGACGTCAAGCACGTCGTGATACTGATGATGGAAAACCGCGCGTTCGATCATTACTTCGGCACCTATAAAGGCGTGCGCGGTTATGGCGATCGCTTCACGATCCCGCTGCCGAACGGCCGCAACGTATGGCAGCAGCTCGACGCGAGCGGCAACGTCGACCTGCCCTACCATCTCGACGAAACGCGCGGCAATGCCCAACGCGTCACCGGCACGCCGCACAGCTGGGTCGACACGCAAGCCGCGTGGGACGGCGGCCGGATGGCGGCCTGGCCGGTGTCGAAGAAGAACCAGACGATGGGCTATTTCGACACGGCCGAGATCCCCTTCCAGCGCGCGCTCGCCGAAGCCTTCACGATCTGCGACGACTACCACTGCGCGTTCCTCGGCGGCACGCATCCGAACCGGATGTTCCACTCCACCGGCACGAATGGCCCGGCCTACGGCAAGACCTTCGTGAACAACTTCACCGGCGACTACACCGTGGCGTCGTCGGCCTCGGCGTACTTCGACTGGAAGACCACCGCCGAGCGTCTCGAAGAAGCCGGCGTGAGCTGGAAGGTGTACCAGAACATCATCAACACCTACGGCTGCAACCCGCTGCTGGGCTTCAGGAAGTTCCGCCAGGCCAACGAGGCGCTGCCGGCGGCGCGCCAGGTCAACACGTCCCTCACCCAGGCTGCCGAGCCGGTCTACAACCCGGCCGATGCCGCGGCCCAGCCGCTCATCAAGGGCTATGCGAACACGCTGCCGACCACGGACGCCGATCCGAACACGAACGGCACCTTCGTCGAAGCCTTCGCCGACGACGTGAAGAACGGCCGTCTGCCGGAGGTGTCGTGGGTCGTGCCGACCGACGTCTACTCCGAGCACCCCGGCCCGTCGAGCCCGGTGCAGGGTGCGTGGTTCGTGCAGCAATTCCTCGACGCGCTGACCGCCGTGCCCGAGGTGTGGAGCAAGACCGTGCTGCTCGTCAACTTCGACGAGAACGATGGCTTCTTCGATCACGTCCCGCCCGCGGCGGTGCCGTCGCCGAATGGTGACGGCAGCTATGCCGGCAAGACCACGCTCTCGGGCAGCGAGCTGGGCGTCGAGTACTTCACGCATCCCTACGTCACGCGCGCCGACACCGGCGCCGCGCCCGACAGCCAGCCCGCCGCACCGGACGGCAAGCCGTATGGTCCGGGTCCGCGCGTGCCGCTGTGGGTCATCTCGCCGTGGAGCCGCGGCGGCTGGGTCAACTCACAGACCTTCGACCATACCTCGGTGCTGCGCTTCCTCGAGGCGCGCTTCGGCATCAAGGAAAGCAACATCTCGTCGTATCGACGGCTGATCAACGGCGACCTCACGACCGCCTTCAATTTCGCGACGCCGAACAGCGAGCCGCTGCCGACGCTCGCCGGCGAAAAGAGCAAGGCCGACGCCGATGCACTGCGCGCCACGCAACAGGCGCTCGGGCAGATCGTGCCGGACGCCGCTCGCGGCATGCCGGCGCAGGCGAACGGCTTTCGTCCGTCGCGCGCGCTGCCGTACGAGCTGCATGCGAGCGCGCACGTCGATGCATCCAGCGGCGGCGTCAAGCTGCTGTTCGCCAACACGGGCCGCCAGGGCGCCGTGTTCCACGTGTACGACAAGCTGCATCTGGACCGCCTGCCGAAGCGCTACGCCGTCGAACCCGGCAGGACGCTGGACGACCTCTGGACCCCGGCCTCCGGCGACCTCGGCAAGTACGATCTCTGGGTACTGGGTCCGAATGGCTGGCATCGCGAATTCAAGGGCGATCTGTCTGCGCTGAAGGGACATCGGAGCAGCAACCTGGAGATTCGCGTGGGTTATGGCACGCTGACCGGCAACCTGCATCTGCAACTGCGCAACGACGGCGCGGGACTGGCCCAGTTCACGGTGAAGTCCAACCGGGTGTATGGCGCGCTGCAGGCGTTTCCGGGCCTGCCGCTGCCGGGCTTCGGACGCGGCCCGTCGGGCTTCGACGGCTTCGCGGCCGACGGCTTCGGCGCCTGGCCCGCACCCGCGCCGTTCCCGCGCACCGACAGCCTCGGCCCCGGCCACACGTGGACGGTCAGCACGGGCGGCCTGCTGCCGGTGGCGCTGTTCTGGAATCTTGCGCAAACCGGCTTCTGGTATGACTTCGAGATCACCAGCAGCACGGACCGCAGCTTCTATCGACGTATCGCGGGGCGCATGGAGACCGGCCGTCATTCGGTCTCCGATCCGGCGATGGGCATGACCGACGCGTTCTGATGATGACGCGAGGCGCCGGGTTGCGGCCCGGAGCCTCGCTGACCTCATCGAGGCCGCCGCCTCAGCCCAACCGCCAGCACGACCGCCACCGGAACCGCCAGCGTCAGCCAGGCGAGCGCGTGCCATACGCCCGTGCCAAGCAGCGCCGACAACAGGCCGAACAGCGTCAGGGCTGCAAGCAGCAGCGGTATCGTCCAGATCTTGCGGGCGTCATTCATGTCGCACGTCCGGGATGGCAGGCGCAGATTCCCTGCAGGAAGGACGCTCGTGCACGGCGATCAGATGCTTCAGCCGCTGATCCCGCGTCTTGCGCCGCGCAATCCACAGATACAGGCCGCTGACGAGCACCGCGATGGTGAGCGCATCGAACAGCGTCCAGAGCATCTTCAAAGGCAGCCCGCCGTAGTCGCCGAAGTGCAGCGGCCGCGACACTTCGAGCGCGCGCAGATACCAGGGCATCGGCGGCATCGGCGTGAGCGCGCCGGAACGGGCATCGACGAGCACCGGCACGAACAGCTTCGACGTCAGGTGACGCGTGCCATGGCCCCACACCAGATAGTGATGCGGCGTGCCATACGGATTGCCCGGAAACATGACGCTCGTGAAAACCGTGTCCGGCGTCGCGCGACGCGCCGTGTCGAGCGCTTCCTGCACGGGCCGCAGTTCCGCTTGCATCGGCGGCCGCGCGCCGCGCCAGGGTGCGAGCGCCGCTTCGACATCGGTGCGCTGCCAGAGGGCAAAGAGCGGCGTGGTCAGTTCGTTCATCACGCCCGTCGCCCCGACGACGAGCATCCACGCGAACCCCGCAATGCCCAGCAGGTTATGCCAGTCCAGCCACTTGAGGCGCGCGTTGCGGTCGCGCCGTATCGTGCCGAATGCGAGCTTGCGCATGAACGGCGCATACAGCACGACGCCCGATACGAGCGCGATCACGAACAGCACGGCCATCGCTCCCAGAAAAAGCTCGCCGGGCAGTTCCATGAACAGGTCGCGATGCAGGGACAGCATCAGGCCCATGAAGCGCGTAGGCTGCTGGCCCTCCGGCTTCGACACCTCCAGCACCGCCGCCGTGCGTGCATCGAAGCAGATGAAGTGCGCGACGTCCCGGTCGCGCGTCAATGCGTCGAACGACGGGGCCATCCAGACGTAGACCTGCGGTTCGTCGTCGTCGATGAACACGTTGGTCACCACCTCCTTCGGGAACAGCCGCTCGCCGATGCCGACAAGCCGGTCCAGCGTGGCGCGAGGCGCGTCGGCGGGCAGCGCGGCATAGGTGTGCGGCTCGAGCCAGGCGTCGATCTCGTCGGAGAACACCAGCGGCAAGCCGGTCAGGCAGATCAGCAACAGAAACGCCGTGCAGACGAGACTCGTCCAGGTATGAACGAGATACCACGTGCGTACGCTGGATCGCCGGGTCATGACAGGGAAACCTGATGTGGGGCGCCCAGCCTACCACTGATACGTGGCTCGCCCGATGACACTGCGTCGCAAGCCATAAGCGCAATACGTGTCGCTCTGGCAATTCACGTAGATGCGGTCGAACAGGTTCTGCGCATTGACCGACAGGCGCCAGCGCTCGATGTCGTAATGGATCGCGGCGTCGAACAGCGTGGTCGAGGACAGCTTCAGCGTGTTGGCCTGGTCGCCGTATTGCGGCCCGATATAGCGCACGCCGCCGCCGAAGCCCAGGCCCTTGAGCGGGCCGCCCTGAAGCGTCTTGTCGAGCCACAGGCTGGCCATGTGATGCGGCACGTTGGCCGCGCGATTGCCCGCATAGCCTTCGTCGCTGTCGGTGATGACGCCGCTCATGTAGGTGTAGGCGGCGGTAAGACTCAGGCCGGCGCCCAGGTCCGCCACGCCCGACAACTCGATGCCCCGCACCCGCACGCCGCCAGTCTGGTCGACGAAGTTGCCGTCGGTATGCACGAAGTCCGGCTCGACCACGTTCTTCTGCTTGATGTTGTAGAGCGACAGCATCGCGAAGCTCTTCTGGTTCTTCGGCTGATACTTGACGCCCACTTCGACGCTCTGTCCGGTCGTCGGCTTGAGCGGCGAGCCGTCGTACGTGATGCCGAGTCCCGGCTGGAACGACGTCGCGTAGTTCACATAGGGCGCAAAGCCGCTGTCGAACAGATAGACGAGTCCCGCGCGATAGGTGAAGCGGTTGGCGTCGTTGTCGGCGGCGTTGACGCCGGCGATCCGGTCGAACTGCTTCGTGCTGGTCCAGTCCTGCCGCACGCCGAACGTGGCAACCAGCTTGCCGAAGCGGATCTGATCCTGCGCGTACACGCCCACCTGATTCAGCGTGTCCTTCTGGCTGAAGTCCGCCGTATCCGGCAACACGATACTGCCCGCGCCGCCATACACCGGCGCATAGAGATTGAGCGGCGGCACCTCGGAGGCATCGCGCTCGGCCCAGCGGTCGACCGAATGCGTATAGTCCACGCCGACCAGCACCGTGTGCTCGACCGGTCCGGTGCCGAAGCGGAACTGCGCGTTGTTGTCGATCGTGAAGATGTCGCCGCTGGCTTTCGCGGCATACGCATAGCGGTCGATGGTCGCGAGATCGTCTTCCAGCCCGGCGTCGCCGACGGTCTTCTGGTCGAGATGCGCGTGCAGATAGCGCAGGTTCTGGCGGACCTTGAGGATATCGCTGAAGCGATGTTCCAGCTCATAGCCGATCGCGGCTTCGGTGCGCTTGAACTGGCTGAATTCCGGCTCGCCGTCGAAGGTGCCGGTGCCGATACGGCCATACGGACTCGGATACAGCGTGCCGATCGCCGGCAAGTCCGCGTTCGGATTGCCCGTGTCGCGATAGCTGAAATGCGAGAGCACGGTGAAGGTCGTGTCCGCATTCGGCTTCCAGGTCAGCGCGGGCGCGACGAACACATGCTTGTCCTGCACGAACGCCGTCTGCGTGCTTGCGCTGCTGGCGTCCGCGGTGAATCGGTACAGGAGCGTACCGTCCCGGTTCACCGGGCCGCTCACGTCGATCTGTCCGCCCACGAGCCCGCGGCTGCCCACTTCGATCGAGGCCTCGTGGAACGGCTCGGCAGTCGGACGCTTGGTGACGAGGTTGACCATGCCGCCGGGCACGGTCTGCCCGTACAGCACCGATGCGGGACCGCGCAGTATATCGATGCGCTCGAGGCCGTAGGGATCCCAGGACGGCGAAAGCACGGTGAAGAAGGTCTGCGTGGAGAGGCCGTCGACGAACGGCATGGTGTTCTGGAAGCCGCGCACGGTGTAGTAGTTGACCGTGGTGTCGAGACCGCCGAACTGCTCGCCGATGACGCCCGCCGTGTAACGCAACGCCTGCCCGATGTTCTGCACGCCTTGCGCCTGCATCTGGTCGGCCGTGATGACCGAGATGGACTGCGGCGCTTCGATGATCGGCGTGTCGGTCTTGGTGGCTGTGGCGGACTGTCTGGCCACATAGCCTTCGACATGGCTCGTCGCGGTTTCATGATCGCGCTCGCCCGTCACGATCACGGGTTTCAACTGCGGCTCGCTGGTCGTGACAGCCGACGGATCCTGCGCGTGCGCCGCGCCGGCGAACATCAGCCATGCTGCACA
Organism: Caballeronia sp. LZ043; assembly: GCF_031451075.1. Classification (NCBI taxonomy): domain Bacteria; kingdom Pseudomonadati; phylum Pseudomonadota; class Betaproteobacteria; order Burkholderiales; family Burkholderiaceae; genus Caballeronia; species Caballeronia sp. LZ043. The sequence continues at coordinate 1,560,570 of NZ_JARUXT010000001.1, forward strand.
CGCTATCTGTCGCTGCTTTTTCCCGTGCCCGCTACCCGTTGCCTGCCGTCCCCGACGCCCTTGCATGTCTGGCCTGTCCTTTTAGATTGACTTCGTGATGAACCCGGCTACGCCCGTAGAGATGAAATCCGTTGCCCCCGCGGTAGCTCCCCATCAATTCGGGCTGGACTATAACAATTTTTCGGAGTTATCGCGAATGATTCTTATTTGTGTGAATGACCTCGCATTCGGCGCTGGACAGGAACGAATGCGCAGGCGAAGCGATGAAGCGAATGCGTATATGCTTTCCACACGAGTCACCGGCGAGCAAAATCATGCAAAGCGATCCGAAAGTTATCGAGCTTCTGAATGCGGAACTGAAGAACGAACTGACTGCGGTGCATCAGTACCTGCACCATGGGCGCCTGTACAAACACTGGGGACTGGTGGAACTCGGCGCGCACGAATACGCGGAGTCGATGGACGAGCTGACGCATGCGGACCGCTTGATCGAACGGATCCTCATGCTCGACGGCGAGCCGAATCTGCAGGATCTGCATCCGCTCAACATCGGCAGGACGACGCTCGACGCCTTGAAAAACGATCTCGCGCTCGAACGGGCGGCGCAGTCGCAATGCAAGAGCGGAATCGTCTATTGCGAGTCAGTGCGGGATTTTGTGTCGAGGCAACTGCTGGTCGAGTTGCTGGATGCAACCGAAGAGCACATCGACTGGCTGGAAATACAGATCGGGCTGATCGACAAGCTCGGCATCGCGAACTATCAGCAATCGGCCGTGAGCAAGCCGGCCTGACGCAAGCCGGCTCCCTCCCCTAGTCTCCGATGCGCTTGAAACTCGCGTAGTAATCGTCGGTGTAATAGCAGTCGCGAATCTGCTTGCGCGCTCCGCCGCATACGATCCGGCGCAAGCCCCGGTCCGCCGCGCCCGGCGTACGGACGGTATAGGCGTGGTAGTAACCGCGCGCATGCTGCGGCAGCAATGACGCGCTGTTGCGGAACAGGACACCGTCCTCGCCGAACGGAAAAGGCCCGCCCGACTGGACCAGGCGCAAGGTCTCGGCGGCTTCGCCGGGCAATTGCGCCTTCGGGATGGTGGCCGGCGCGCCATGCTGCTGCGCGCCCGAGGCGGCGGAGACGCCGCTCGCGACCGGTCCGAGCTGGACCGGCGCCTGACTCGCGGATGCGCCCGCGTTCTGCGTCGCGTCCTGCGATCCGCCCTTGCCGCATCCGGCAAGCGCCGCGCTCAGGGCGACGGCGAATGAGAAAGCCCATGCTCGCTTCACGAAACGGTTGCCTCCGGGTTGAACCGCGTTCGACGTTCAGGACCGGATCGAGAGTAGCGCTTATGACGGGGTGAAGCAACGCAAAGGCGCACATCGCCGGGACAAAGTCCGGCCTGACCATTCCATACGAACTTTGCCTTCGGGCGTCATGAGCCGGCTCGGCCGGTCAGGATCGACGCATACAGGTTGATGGCGGGAATGAGTTCGTCGCTGAGCCAGTGCGCCGGGATGGCCAGATGCAGCAGCTCGCCGATGATCACCGTCACCAGCAAGCCGACGATCCAGCGCCGCGCATGCTCGGACACCGCGATGCGCGCGCCGATCAGGCCGCCCGCCAGGCTGCCGAGCCCCATGATTCCGCCGACGCGCCAGTCGATGTTGCCGTGCTGCATGAAGACGAGCATGGCGGCGGTGGTCGTGAAGAGCGTCGCGAAGTTCTTGACGATGTTGGCTTCGACGAGCGTCAGTCCCGCCGCGAGCACCAGCACGAGGAGCATGTAGGTTCCCGAGTCGAGCACGATGAAGCCGGTCCAGATGCCCACGACGAAGAGCAGCGCCACGGTTCTCGCGTCGAAACGGAACTCGCTGTCTCCGGCGGCGTTCAGCAGTCTCTTGAGCCTGGTGAAGATCAGGATCAGCGCGACGATCACCGCGCCCACGATGACCTTGCGCAGGTCATGTCCCGGAAGATGCTCGCTCGCCAGCGCGCCGACGGCCGCGCCGAGCGCGAGCGGCGCGGCGACCTTGAGCGCGCGGCGCCACGGGATGACGCCTTTGCGCGCGATTCCGACCGTCGCCGCGAGCGCGCCGACGAGCACCGGAATGCGGTTGGTGGCATTCGCCGTGGCGGCGTGAAGACCGATCGACATCAGGATGGGCAAAGACACGGCGGACCCCGATGACGCCACGGTATTCAAAAAACCGCACAACAATCCGGCGACGAGCACCATGGCGATGATTTCGACGCTGAGAGTCATGCTGATTCCTTTCAGATTGATCACGGAGATAAATGCGATTCACGACGAAGTGACACGTCGGGTTTCGCGCCGGGCAGAGGCAGCGAGGCTTTCGTAAGTAATATGAATGTTGAATTGCAAGGCGCGGTCGGGCGGCTGATTGATTCTTCTGCTTGTCGGGATGCTGATTGAAAGTTTGTCTTCCAATGCCCTGCCGATTCGATCTCGCCCATGCCGCCGGGCACAGACGCCACGATAGGCCTCGAGACTAAGCCGAGAATTACGCTTGCCACGCCTTCGTCCAGGGATTGATGCGCTTTGGCGCCTTAGCCCAAGCGACGCATTGCACGCCGCTCTTCTTTTATCCGCATTCTTTCAGATGTGATCAGGCGAAGCGAATAAAAGAAACCAGGAAGTAATAAAACCGTATGTAAATACCAGTAAGGAATTCGTCCCGGCTTCGCCATATTGAAATGTTTCAATTCCGGTGCTCCAAGTCCCGGCTTGAAGCGCGCTTGCAAATCCATTCAAAAATAAACCAGCCACTCCAGCCTGTCGGTCCTGGAGCGCTGTGCGGCAATCTGGAGCCCCCAACGAATGTCCTATAAGACCATCCTTCCCTGTGCGATCTCGGTCGCGGCGCTGCTGGCCATGGCGGCCTGCGGCAGTTCGCACGATTCGGGCGGATCCACCACGCCCGCCGTCTCCGCACAAGATGCGCTGAAAACCGCCACCCCGATCAAGCATCTGGTCGTGATCTTCGGCGAGAACGTCTCGTTCGATCACTACTTCGCCACCTACCCGAACGCGAAGAACGTGGCTGGCGAGCCCAGCTTCACCGCCGCCGCCGGCACGCAGACGGACATCGCCACGCTGGCCGCCGCGGGACTCACCGGCGCCGCCAATCCGAACGCGCAACCGGGCTCGCCGAACATCGTCGCCGCCACGGTCAACGGCCAGACGACCACGCCACCGAGCGTCGGCAACGTCGCGCTGACGACCATCACCGCGCAGCCGTTCCGCCTCGACCGCTCGCAGGCCAACACCAAGAGCCAGAACCACAGCTACGGTCCCGAGCAGCTCGCCGACGACAACCTGAAGATGGACGCGTTCCCGCTCTTCACGTCGGCCAGCTCGATCATCACGGGCAGCACGGGGCAGTTCGGTTCGTCGGCGCAGGTGCTGGGCTATTTCGACGGCAATACCGTCACGGCGTACTGGAATCTCGCGCAGAACTACGCGATGAACGACAACGCATGGACCGACACCTTCGGCCCGTCGACGCCGGGCGCGATCGAAGTGGTCTCGGGCCAGAACCAGGGCGTGACCGTCACGCCGAACCCGAAGAACCCGTCGGCGACGACCGGCAACGCGATTCCGGACGGCCAGGGCGGCTTCACGATGATCGGCGACCTCGACCCGACCACCGACGTCTGCACGACCGCCGCGCTCGGCGCCACCTCCGGCCCGACCGGCATGATGGGCGGCAAGAACATCGGCGACCTGCTGAACGGCGCGGGCATCACCTGGGGCGGCTTCATGGGCGGCTTCAACCTGCAGACCGTCAACGCCAACGGCACGACGGGCTGCGCGCGTTCGACGTGGTCCGACGTGCTCGGCACCGCGCCCGCCGACTACGTGCAGCATCACGCGTGGTTCCAGTACTACGCCTCGACGGCCAATCCGACGCACCAGCGCCCGACGACGACCGCGATGATCGGCTACACCGAGCCGACGCTCGACAACACCGCGACGCCGGTGCATCACCAGTACGACGTCGATGACTTCTTCACGGCCGTGAAGGCAGGCAATTTCCCGTCGGTGAGCTTCCTGAAGGCGCCCGCCATCAGCGACGGCCATCCGGGCAATTCCGATCCGCTCGACGAACAGGCTTTCGTCGTGAAGGTGACGAACTTCCTGCAGCAGCAGCCGGACTGGAAGGACACGCTCGTCGTGGTGGCCTATGACGACTCGGATGGCTGGTACGACCACGTGGTGCCGACGGTCAAGTTCTCCTCGTTCGACAAGTCCCTCGTCACCAAGGTCGGCACGGCCACCTTCACGGGCGCGGACCAGTTGTCGGGCCAGGGCGAGTGCACCGGCACGGGCGCGACGCAGCCGCTCGGCATCAACGGCGGCCAGGTCAACGGCCGTTGCGGTCCGGGCACGCGCACGCCGTTCCTGATGATCTCGCCGTGGGCCAAGGTCAACTATGTGGACCACACGCCGATCACGCAGGCTTCGGTCGTGCGCTTCATCGAGGACAACTGGCTCGGCGGCGCGCGTCTCGGCGCCGGTTCGTTCGATGCGACGGCCGGCGACATCCGCGGCATGCTCGACCTGAACGGCACGGGCAATGCCTCGACCGTGTTCCTCGATCCGAGCCTCGGCACGAAGCTCGCCGCCGCGCCCGCCGGGAGCTGAAACACGGCCGTGCGCCCTGCCCTCCGCCTTGCGTCATCTCACACGTGAAGGCGGGGCGCGCAACCGCTTTCGCCACGGCTCGAGACGGCGCCCCGACGCGCCGGCTCGATGATTTTTTTTCAAGCCTCTCTTCATCTCCATCGTCATGAGCTCTCCAAACCCTGCCCTGCCGCCCTCGCTCTCCGCCGGCGCCGCGCCGCGCCTGCTGCCGCGCGTGCTCGGCTGGTCCGCCGCGATCGCCGCGGCGGCCTGCGCCGCCTTCGCCGCCTATGCGCTCGTCTATCCGGAGCGGGTGCCGTTGTCCGTCGGCACGCTGGTCGAGGATCTCACCGGCGCGAATCCGCAGCCCGTGGCGCTGCACGTTCCGCCGACCCAGCCGCTGAGCGCGGTGGCCCTGCTCGGCAAGCAGATCTTCAATGACGCGTCGCTGTCGGCATCGGGCAAGCAGTCCTGCGCGTCCTGTCACAACCCGGATCACGCGTATGGCCCGCCCAACAATCTCTCGGTGCAGTTGGGCGGCGAGCACATGACGCAGGCCGGTTACCGGCCGCCGCCGTCGCTGGCTTATCTGTATCGCCAGGCGCCGTTCTCGATCGGCCCCGACCAGAACGACATGGACGCCGCGCCCGTCTCGCTCGACCAGCTGGCCACCGCGGCGGCCGGCACGCAACGCGCGGCAAAGACGGCCGGCGTCGCGCCCGCCGCGCCCGCGCTGGTGCCGCAGGGCGGCCTGTTCTGGGACGGCCGCGCGAGCACGCTGCAGGACCAGGCCCTCGGGCCAATGCTGAACCCCGTCGAGATGGCGAACCACAGTCCCGACGAAGTCGCACGCAAGCTGATGAACGCGCCGTACCTCGACCAGTTCAAGCAGCTGTTCGGCGAGCGCATCGTGAACCAGCCCGACCTGCTCGTCGATGAAGCCATGTTCGCGGTGGGTCGCTATCAGTTCGAGGATCCGTCGTTCCATCGCTTCACGAGCAAATACGACTACTGGCTGCAAGGCAAGACGCGGCTCACGCAGGCGGAGCTGCATGGCCTGCGCCTGTTCAACGATCCGGACAAGGCCAACTGCGCCGGCTGCCATCTGAGCAAGCCGACCGCCGATCATCTGCCGCCGCTGTTCACCGACACGCAATACGAAGCGCTCGGCGTACCGCGCAACCGCGACCTGCCGATCAACCGCGACCCGAAGTTCTACGACATGGGCGTGTGCGGGCCCTTCCGCTCCGACGCCGCCACGCTGACGCAGTACTGCGGCATGTTTCTCACGCCGACGCTGCGCAATGTCGGGACGCGCCATGCGTTCTTTCACAACGGCGTGTATCACGACCTGAAGCAGGTGATGAACTTCTACAACCTGCGCAGCGCGGACCCGGCGCAGATCTATCCGCTGGACGCAGCGGGCAAGCCGCAGCAATACGACGATCTGCCGCCGCAGTATCAGGCGAACATCGACGTCACCGATGCGCCCTTCGACCGCAAGCCAGGCGACAAGCCCGCCATGACCGACGACGACATCCACGACATCATCGCGTTCATGAACACGCTGACGGACGGTTATACGCCCTGACTCAAGCCCCAGAGGCGCGCAGGAAAAAGGAAAAAGCCGGAGGCTGGCAACCCAGCACTCCGGCTCAGGAAACGGCGGCGGCTTTTCTTGTCAGCTTGTCAGTTGCACGCCCGCCCTGAACAACGTATTACCGCGTGGACGTCCGGATGCCGTATTCCTCACGTGCACCGTAGCGTCCCGGTGCGAAGCCGTTGAACACGTGGCCGCCCACCTTCGCGCCGACATTCTCCAGACGGCGCAGCGTCTCCTCCAGTTGCCTTGCCCCCGTACGATCCGCGCGCGAGACCAGCAGCACGAGGTCGCAGTTCTGCATCGCGATCGACAGTGCGTCGGCGACCGGCAGCACCGGCGGCGAATCGATCACGATGTAGTCGTAGATGTCGCGCAGCATCGTCATCATTTCCTGGAACGCCGGACGGGTCAGCAGCTCCGCCGGGTTTTCCGGGAATTCGGCGCCCGCGTCCATCAGCGAGAGTCCGCCGTCGCCGAGCGGCTTGATCGCGTCATCCACCTTCGCTGTGCCGGCCAGCACCTCGGCCAGGCCCGGATGCTCGCGGTCATCGCTCAGATGACGCAGGCGGCCCTGGCGCATGTCGGCGTCGATCAGCAGCACCGAAGCGCGCGTCTCGGCCAGCAGGTAAGCGAAGTTCGACGACACGAAGCTCTTGCCCACGCCCTGCGTCGGACCCGTGAACAGGATCACGCGGCCGCCGTTGTCGCGAGCGCCCGGTGCTTCAAGCACATAGCCCGGATTCATCACCGCCGTCGTGTGGCCCGTGTGACCGACTGCGTGGCTCAGCGCCATCGGGTTCATCGGGTTGAGCGGGTTCATCGGATGCAGGCCATGGAAGCCCGGATGATTCGCGAGGGGCACGCCGGAGAGCATCGCCCGCACGCTGCTGCGCAGCGAACGCAGGGCTTCGACGCTCGGGTCGGTCGGGTTCGTCATCGCGAGCAGGCGGGCCGGCGCCGCGTTATGCGTGAGCGCACGGACATCCTGACGCAGCTGCGCAGTCGAACGGGCGATCACGGCGAGACGCGGCACTTGCGAGAAGTGATCGATCTCTTCCGGGCTGCGCAGTTCACGGCGATGCAGCGCGATCGCGTAGATCGACACCGTGCTCAGGAACAGGCCGCCGAAGATCGAGCCGAGCAGCACGATCCACGCGCGCGGCCACGACTGCTTCTCGGGCGCAATGGCCCAGTCCACCACGGCCATGCCCGGCGGCGTGCTGGCGGCGGCCACTTCGAGCTGCTGCGCGTTGGTGAGCACGCTGGTGTAGAGCTGCGTCGTCACGGCGACATCGCGCGACAGTTCGACATATTGCCGCTGGATGCTCGGCAGGGCTGTCGCGGTCTTGGTCGCTTCGCCGATCTCGCGCTTCACCTGGTTCAGCTGCGTGAGGGCGCTCTGATACGGCTCGGAATCCGGACGATAGCGATGCTGCGCGGCGTCGAGCGCGAGCTGCAGCGTCGTCTGGCGTTCCTCGAGGGCGCTCATGCGCGTGATCAGCGCGACGTTCTGCTGCTGCATGTCGACCGTGCCGGTCTGCGTGCGGAACGTGTTGAGACGGCTTTCCGCGCGTTCGAGATCGGCCTTCAGCGCAGGCAGGCGCTGCTTCAGGAAGTCGAGGCTGGTCTGCGCCTGCGCGGCGCGGCGCTCGACGTCGCGTTCCTGATAGTTCTTGACGATCGCGTTGACCATCGCCTGCGCCTCGAACGGCGATTCGGCCTGATAGGTCAGGTGGATCAGCGCCGGATCGCGCAGTGCCGAGTCACGCGGCGGAATCGCGGTGCGCAGGCGTTGCAGCACGTTGTCGAAGGTGGTCTGCTGCGAATACTTCGTGATCTGGAATTCGACGCCGGGACGGGCACGCAGCGTGTCGATGCGCACTTCGCCGGGCGCGGTGCCTTCGGGCGTCGTCACCTGGAACGGCACGGTCTCGCCGACCTTGCCTTCAGCCAGGCGTGCGTCGTCCTTGTCATAGAGCGTCCAGCGGCCGCCCTCGCCCGCGATGATGTGAAACTTCATCTGCAGCGCGGCCTTCGGCACGTTGAACACACCCGGCGTCAGGCGCTCGCCGCCCCACGCGTACTGGTCGAGGCCGAACGGCGCCGGCACGAGCTCGCGGTCAGTTGCGTGACGCATCGCGAACCAGCGGCCGATCAGCGGGAAATGGCTCTCGGTCTGCACGACCGTCTCGGCGCCCGTCTGCGCGATCGCCGCGCTCACGACCGAGCGCGAGGTCAGCACGTCGCTTTCGTCGTTGGCGGAACCCTCAGCCGCGATCGAGCCGGACACGTCCGACAGCGAGCTGATCGCCACGCCGGCCTTGCTCTGCACGCGCAACAGCGCTTCCGCACGATACTGCGGCGTCGCCAGCAGGATGTACAGCACACCCGCCGCGCAGCAGGTGCCGGTGACCGCGCCGAGCAAGGTCTTGTGACGTACGACGCTGCGCCAGAGATCCACGATTCCGTCACCACGGTGCGGAACTGGCGTCATGGTGGGGCGCATGTTGTATGAAAGCATGTTATATCCCTAACAAAGAAGTAAAGACCAAGGACGTCAGTTACGACTGGCCATCGTCGGTAAATCCATTACGGCATCCAAATCGATTCAACTGGGCAGGGGTGCGTTTTCCCCGTCCGCACCCCGCCCTCCCCGCACACCACCGCAAACCCAAACTCAATCTCGTTGCCTGCGTCACGATCCCGCCGTGACGAACACCGGACCCTGCGCTTCAGTCACCGCCAGCACGCCGCGACTCGTGATCGGCTTGCCGTACATGTCCGTGATAACCGCGTTGGCCGGCAGGCGCGAGACATCGACGTTCATCACGTTGCCTGCGCCGTAGCACCACACCACATACTTCGTCGCGCCGCCCGTCTCGAACTTGAGCACCGCGATCTTCTCGGCGTCATCCATGAAGTAGCGCGCGCTCTTCACGCCCGCGGTGAAGCCGAACAGATGCTTCACCGCGTGATACGCCGGCAGCTTCGCGTTGTCCGCGTCGAGCAGGCCGAAGTTGTGTTCCATCTCATTCGGATCGCGACCGTCGTTGCGCATGTCGTAATACGAGGTCAGGCCGACTTGCGCCATCCAGTTCATCAGGAACAGCCGCACCGCATACTTCGCCTGGCGGGCCCGCGCTTCCGGCGAATGCCCGTTGCCGATGTCCTTCACATAGTCGTACGCATAGGTCGGGTATGACCATTCGGTGGCCCACACTTGCGGACGCTTCTGATACGTCGAGAGGTCTTCGCGCAACGCGGCGTAGTCGTCGAGCACCGTCTCCGGATACTGCTGCCGGTAGGGATGCACGCTCACCGCGTCCGGGCCGGTCTTCGACTTCGACGCGCTCATGTCGCCCACCGCGCGGATAAAGTCGCGGTCCACCTGCTGCACGCCGCCGGTCGCGATCGTCACGTCCGGATTCGCCTGATGCGCGGCGCTCACCGCCGTCTCGAGCAGCGCGCGATACGCGCGCGGCGATGGCGGCGCGAGCCAGTAATCCTTGTGGTCCTGCTCGTTCCACACTTCGAAGCGCACCGGCGCGTTGCGGTAGCGGTACACCGACTGGACCACATACGTGCGGAACGCGGCGAGCTGCGGCGCGGTGGTGGGCGGCTGGTCCGGGCTGAACATGTAGTGCTTGTAGCCGAGGATGAAGAGCGCGCCCAGGCCGCGTGCCTGGAGGTTCGACACCAGGCCGTCGAACTCGCCGAAGTGCCAGCCGTCGCGCGCCTGCACCGCTTCCCAGAAGAGATCGGTGCGCACGAACGAGAAGCCGACGTCCTTCACGGCATCGAGCAGACGCGGATCGCTGATCTGGTGGATCGCCACGCCGGTGTTCGCCCGCGACGCGCCGAAGCGCGGCGCCGCGACATAGTGCTCTTCGGCGGAGCCGGCCGCGCCGTCGAGCGTGACCGTCGGCGCGGGCGATGCCGCCAGCAAGGCGCCGCAGCACGCAAGGAGGCCGGCCAGCGTCACGCGCCGGGCCAGGCGAGGACCGAGGCTTCTCACGTCAGATGCCTCCCGTAGCCCGTCACCGGCGCATTCAGGCGCGGGTCGAGATGCTGGTGCTCGTCGATCACCACGCCGGAAGCGGGCGTCTGTCCCGGCATCGTGATGCGGCTCAGCGGGTTCATCGGGCTCATCGGACTCAGGCGGCTGTACGTCTCGGGCACGCTCACGTGCAGATAGCGGATCGTCACGCCGAGGAACAGCAGACAGCCGATCGACTCGCAGATGTCCGTGCTGGCGCAGGCGAACAGCAGGTACAGCAGCATCACCCAGGAGGTGCGCACGGCGTTGTCGTCGGCGCGCATCATCAGGCGCACGAGGGCCCAGACGAGCACCACCGTGCCGATCAGGCCGAAGCTCGCGACTGCATACAGCACGGTGTTGTCCGCGTAGGCGACCTGGAAGCCGAAGGCGCTTTCATAGTAGGTCGATGCCGAACCGAAACCGCCGGGCCCGAGACCCAGCCAGATGCGATTGTCCTTGAGCAGTCCTTCGATCAGCCGCGGCCACGTGTTCCACATGCGGTCCTGGAACGAGGCCAGCGTCACGTAGCTGGAACCCGCGAGGTTGATCGCGGCAGTGGCGAGGAAGGTCACGATCGGGAAGCCGACCGCCACGCCGATCGCCCACAGGCAGGCGCGCTTGATGGTCGGGGTCGCGAAGAAGCAGTGTGCGCAGACCACCAGCACCATCGCCACCGGCGCGGTCTTGTTGGTGGTGGCGTACACGGCGGCGCCCGCGCAGCCGAGCAGCGCCAGTTGCAGCAGCCTGGAACGCGTGCGCGTCAGGAGCCAGGTGGTCAGGAGGCCGACCATGAGACCGGTGGAGGCGCTGTCGCGGCCGAAGCCGGTCAGCCGCGAGGCGACGCCGACATACGAGTTCATCGCCACGGCGACATTGTGCCCGCCCACCGAAACGCTCTGCCCGACCCACGGCATCGGCGCGAAGCTGTTCAGCAGCAGGCCGGTGAAGCAGGCCGCGGCCAGCAGGAAGAAAGCCACTCGCGCCGCGCCGCCGTTGAGCAACTGCAGCGCCCCCGGCGAGGCCGTGAGCGCGAACAGCATCGGCATCACGGTCCACACCCAGAAGCCGACCGCTTCGGGCGCCACGCCATGCGCCAGCGACACGAAGGATTGCGCGAGCAGATACAGCGCGATGAGCGCGTGATTGGCCTTCGGCCGCTTGATGATGATGAGGAGCACCCAGGCGAGCATCAGCAGCTTGGGCAGATAGGTTGCGGGCGCCAGGTGGATCATCGAGGTCGCATAGCGGATCACGCCCGAAAGCACGTCGCTCGACACCGCGATGATGAAGGTCGCCACCCAGAGTTTGTCTTCGAGCGTTGCCCTGTTCATTGATACCCCGTCATATGTCCGTGTTCGGATCGTCGTTTGCCGCAGGCACCGGTGATAACGCGTTCTGATTCTGTTCAAGCGTCGCGGTGTGCGTATCGAGCCTGGCCGGGCCCGTTTTGTTGAGATCGAAAATTACCCGGATGCTTATTCGTCATCCGTGCGCGGACGCACGTAGCGCCGGGCGGCCCCTGCTCGCCAACGTTTGCTGTGTCGGCTGGCGCTCATAACGCGGGGCGCGGAGAACGTTTGCCCGGACGATCCTCGCGTGCCAAAGGCATCGATTGGTCGTACCGCTCGGGGTAAGTCCGACGTGCGAGGCGCCGCAGAGCGCGTGCGCCGTCGTACATTCGCGCTGCAACCGGGCCGTTAGGATTGCCGCACAAAGTCCGGAAATGTACTCACTGGTTAGTCTCGGGGGGACGGAAAACGGACAGCGCTACGGATCGGCAAGGATCCGGGCACGACACAACAAGACAAGCAAGAACAAGAAACCGCCATGAGCGAGACCAGCCGGCGACACCTTTCCGCGCAGCCGTTACGCGCGCCGCTGCATGGACAGACCACCATGCAGCGCGCCGCCCATGCGCCGGCGCGCGCCGTCATGTCATGTCGCGGCGAACGGCCGCAACGGTCCGCGCCGGACGGGCGGACTCACGCGTCGACAGGCGGGCCGTCCGGCTTGCAGGCGACGCCGACGCATCCACGTCCACCATGCATCGCAGTCAACCAGTCGTCATCTTCGGGGAAGCCATGAAAAAACAGGACCACGCGGCACTGCTGCGGGCATGCCGGGGAGAGCTCGCCGTGTTCGAATCGGTCGTGCCCAAGCCCTTGCTTGCCGAAATCAAGGGGAAGCTCGACGCCGCCCATGCGGCGACGCCGGATCACAAGCAGTTCTTCAATAGCGCCAAGGACATCCTGCACACGCTGCGCGAGATTCCGAAGTTCAAGGAACTGGAAAGCGAATCGGTGCGGCTTGCGTCCGACTGGGTCGACAACACCTTGCAGGCGAAGGCCGCGATGGGTCCGTGGTTCGGCCTGCGCGTGGGCAGCGTCGCGCAGGAGGCGAACAGCCATTGCCGTCACTATGATTCGCACGTGCTGACGTTCGTGATCCTGCTGCAATCCGCGGACGACGACGAGCGCGCCGGCGATCTCATCGCCTATTCGAAGCCGCGCCGCCTGCCGGGACGCCTGGGCAACCTCTTCACCAAGAGCCTGCAGTGGGGCGAGCGTCATCTGCCGCTGTCGATCCGCACCGCACGCACGCAACGGCATCTGAAGCAAGGCATCTGCACGCGCGTCAAGGGCAAGCCCGGCAGCGTATTCATCTTCAACGGCTTTCTGATGCAGCACTGCAATCTCGACGTCCTGAACGGCGAGCGCCGCAGTCTCATCGTCCATTATCTGGATCCGGGCCTCTCGATGGGACTCTCGGCGCTCAACCGCTTCCGCCGCGACTTCGCGCCGCCGGCAGAACCGGCGCGGCCGGTCGAGCCGATCGCCGGCATGGATGCAACCTGATCTGTAAGCCAGTCGCGCGGATCAGGAAAAGCGCGTCTCGAGAGTCTGCGGGATCGTGCTGCGGCGCGTGAGCGCGCAGGCCGGGGTATGGTCGTGCGGGCCGCGCACATAGCGCTCGAGCTGGTCGATGGCGAACTGCTGCTCGTCGATCAGCTGGCGCACCATGTCGCCGATCGACACCATGCCCACGAGCCTGCCCGCCTCGATCACCGGCAGATGCCGGATCCGCTGCTGCGTCATGAGCGCCATGCAGTCTTCGGTGCTCGTGCCGAGGCGCACGGACAGCACGGGCGCGGTCATGATCTGGCAGACCGTGGTCGTGCGCGACGCCCGGTCCATCAGGATCACCTTGCGCGCGTAGTCGCGCTCGGTGACGACGCCGCAGACCGCATCGCCCACCAGGACCACCAGGGCGCCGACCTGCGCCTTCGACATCAACAAGACTGCTTCATGGACGCTTGCTTCGGCATCGATCGTGTGAACCGTTGCGTCGCGTTTGCTTTCGAGGACCTGCTTGACCGTTGCCATTGACGTTCTCCGTGGTGGTGCGGGGTAATCTTGCGGGGATGGACTGCGGCGTTTTCAGTCAAAGTCGAACAGTTCGCCGAGAAAGGACTTCTTGCGCCGCGGATGCTCGCGCCCATTGCGGGGATCGACATAGCGATGATCGTCATGACGGTAGCCGTCGCCGCGTATCGGGCGACGCTCGCGCCCGTGGTCCTGCTCGCGGCGCCATTCCTCACGTTCGGTCTTCGCCTCGGCAAGCGACGCCTGCTCGGCGCGCCGAATCAGCTGGTCGAGTTCGCCACGGTCGAGCCACACGCCGCGACACTGCGGGCAATAGTCAATTTCGATGCCGTCACGGACAGTCATCAGGAGGTCACTTTCGGGACAGACGGGGCATTTCATTTCTCTTCCTTACTTTTTGCTTTCGATGCAAGCAATTTAGCGAAACGATAGCCGTCGAAAAATATGTGATTTCGGATCTTTTGCTTCGGATTAACCGAACTAAGCGAACATTTACGGGCGGAAGACGGGCTTTTTTGCGTTCGAATGCGTGCTGGCCGAATGGACGACTTGCGGCCGCTGCTGAAAGTCCGCAAGCTCTCGTCCAGAGGCGACGCGCGTGATGCGTCGCCCACGCACCGCTAAAGGTTTTCTCATGCCCGACACATCCGCGAAGAACGACGAACGCGAAGGCGCCGACACGCCCGATCTCCTCTATCTGCTGCAAGGCGTCGACGATTTCGGCCGTCACGTGTTTCCCGACAGCGAAGCGCTATTCAAGAGCCTCGCGCGCCGCCAGACGCCGCACACGCTGTTCATTACCTGCGCGGACTCGCGCGTGTCGCCGGAGATGATCACGCAGACGCGTCCCGGCGAGCTGTTCGTGTGCCGCAACATCGGCAATATCGTGCCGGCTTATGGCGAGATGCTGGGGGGCGTGTCGGCCGTGGTGGAATACGCGGTGCTCGCGCTCAACGTGCGGCAGATCGTGATCTGCGGCCATTCCGATTGCGGCGCGATGAAGGGTCTGGCTTCTGGCGCCACCATCGCCGAAGAGATGCCCACGGTGCACGCCTGGCTGCGCAACGCGGAAGCGGCCCGCAGCGTGGTGATGGCCCGCAAGCTCGAGGAAGAGCGCATCGTCCAGGCCATGGTGGAAGAGAACATCCGCCTGCAACTGACCCATCTGCGCACGCACCCGGCGGTGGCCGGACAGCTCGCGCTGGGCAAGATCCAGGTTCAGGGATGGGTGTACGACATCGGCCGCGGCAAGGTGTCGGTGTACGACGAAGCCGACAGCAAGTTCGAAACACTCGAGCAGGCGCGCCTGCGCATGCTGCGCAAGGCCGCGCGCTAGGACCGCGGCGCGGCGTCACGCATTCGAGGCGAGCTGTGGCGCGTTACGGCTGCACGCCCTTCTTGGCCGCCAGATCCTGCGCCATCTTCAGGTGCGACTGGATCGTCGGCAGGGCCTTCTGTGCGGCCTGCTTCAGCTTCGCGTTCTGGCCTTCCGCGGCTTCCTTCTGGAAGACCTGCACCGCTTCCTGATGCCCCTGGATGCCGATCTTCTGGATATAGGCGGTGTCGAACTCCTTGCCGTGCAGCGCCTTCAGCGAATCGAGCGCGGACGGGTCGGAATTGTTCATCGGCACGGTCACGCCGTGCGGCGCGGCCATCTTGAGCTGCATGGCCAGCTTCATGTGATCCACCATCATGTGATGCGCGAAACTCTTGACGTCCTTGTCCTGCGACTGCTTCGTCGCGAGCTTCGCCGCATCGATTTCCGTGGATCCCGCGGACGACGCGGCCTGCACAAAAGCCTTGTCCACCGGCGGCAGGTCGTTGGCGATCGTGGTGCTGGCCGCCTCCCTTTGCGCGATCGCGCCGAGCGGCACCGCCGCGATCACCGAAGCGGCCAGCGCTGCACGCAGCGTTGTAGTGTGTTTCATGGAGTCTCCTTGGGCGGAACGTTCGCCTCCTTGCCAGCAATGGCGGTGCCCACGCCATGTCGCATCAGCACGGTCACGCGGCGGACCGACGATGAACGCTTTGCGCCAGCTTGCTAAACTGGACTGGTAAGCCACCCTTCCCGAATGGAACACCCATGCCTGTCTATGATTACGAATGCGCATCCTGCGGCGCATTCGAAGCCGTCCGCCGCATCGCCGAGCGCGACGATCCCGCCGTCTGTCCCGCATGCGGCGTGATCGCCGCGCGCGTGACCGTCGGTGCGCCGAGCGTCGGGGGTTCGGGCGCGCAGGCTTCCGGCGCGGAGGATGCCGGCAGTTACGGCATGCGCCATCGCGGCGGTTGCGCGTGTTGCTAGAAGTCCCGGCGTCGGGCGCGCATGCGGGCACGGCCATTGCAACGGGTCGTTGAAATGCCGGGCCGCGAGGCCGGGCGTATGATGCCCTCAGACGGTGTGCGTCGCGTGCCGTCGGGAGCATCGTCGTAGCGGAGCGCCTGCGTCGCCTGCGACGAGCGCGTTCTGCGTATTCCCAACGAATGTCAGGAGGTGATGAGGATGACGATTGAGTTCAGCGGACGACGTCATGTCGTGGCGGCAGCGCGTGTCGCATTCGAGGCCAAGGTGGACGATCGCGAAGTCTGGTGCAGTGTCTCCCTCGATGCGCTCAACGATCACTTCGGCAACAGCGGCACGTCTTCGCATGACCTTCTTTCCGCCTTCGAAGGAGGACGCGTACAGATCGAGGACGCCGCCCGGCGTGCGCTCGAGCGTAATCACGGTCAATCGGTCGAACTGGAAACCAACGACTTCAAGACGTCCAAGAGCATGTGACGGAGTCGTTTCCAGAGGTTTTCAAGCGGCGCATTCCGCACTCGCCGGAATGCGCCCGCGGCCCGCGTCAGCGGGTTCCGGCTCCTTCCCCCGTGCTTGCCCGGTGCTTGCTCAATGCGCGTAGAAACACTTCAACACGTCGTACATCCACCAGACCGGACACGGCGTCCGGCAGAAGCCGTCATAGCCTGCGCCAAACAGACTGTCACGCGGATCGCGCAACGCGTCCGCCGCCAGCGCGATCATCAACGGAAGCTCCGCGGCATTGCCTGTCTCGGCCAGCGCCGCACGCATCATCCGTGCGACGGCGTGGTCATGTTGCTCGCCAACCTGCGTATCGACGAACAGCACCTGCGGACGCCACTTCCGGGCGAGGACGAGCGCGTTCTGCGTCTGGCCGGCCTGCACGGCTTCGTAGCCGCGCATGGCCAGCAGCAACGCGAACGAGTCGCCGACATTCGATTCCGAATGCACGATCAGCACACGCCGCGGGCCAGCCAGCGCTGAGGTTCCCTGGTTCCAGATCTCGCACCGCTCGGTGCAGATGTCGTACGAACGTTCTTCCATGGTGGCGTGCGCGCGATGAATTGCATCGCGCGTATCCACAATTCAGCAAGCTTGAGGCCCGCTTTGGTCACGCAAATGCGATCCGGCGCGGCCTTTTCGGCCATTCACGCGATTCAGCGCGCCGCCAGCAAGCCGATGATCAGACCGCCCGCCGCCGCCAGCGCAATCGACTTCCACGGATTGTCGTGTACGTAATCGTCAGTGCCCTCGCTCACCTGCCGGTAGTGCTTCGCCACCCGCTGCTGTGCGTCGGCCAGGGCGTCGCGCGCACGGCGGGCCGCCGGCGGCGACGGATGGAAGCGGCTGCCCTGCCGCTCCGCCGCGGTGGCGGCCGGTTGCGCGAGCACGGCCGGGCTGTCGCCGCCTTCGAGCACGCTGCCGTGCACGTGATACGGCGCGTGATGACTGGGCTTGTGCGCTTCGCCCGGCGTCAGCGGCATAACGCTGGCTCCCTTTTCCTGCGCCGCGCCCGGCGCGAGCGCGGCATCCATTGCGGTGGTCACCGAGCGGCGTATCAGCGGCGGTTCGCCGGGCTGCAGCGGGGATGGGCTGCCGTTTGCATTGTCCATGGTTCTCTCCTGAGAGGGCGGCGCCCACAGCGCCGCAAGAAGCGTACTTCCTGACCTATGCGGCAAGGTTCGCACCGTTTCCTGATGACGGCAATCGGCTGATGCGCCTGCCCGGCAGCGCGCCTCGCCCTTGCCAATTTTTCTCACATATCGGTGAGAATTGCTCGTTTGCCGCCCCGCCCGCGCGCGCCTACGATGCGGGCGTGAAACCCGGCGCGGCACGCCCTCCCTTGCATGTTTCGTTTCACGCCGCGCCGAAACGTCAGCCGCGCCGCCGTGGCTACGATGGCTTCACATCGACTCTTATAACAACGCCCAGCCATGAATCCCGCCAATCTTGCTCAACTGTTTGTGCTTGCCGCGCTGTGGGGCGGCTCGTTCCTGTTCATCCGCGTTGGCGTCACCGATTTCGGCGTGGCGCCGCTGATGGCGCTGCGCGTCGGCATCGGTGCGGCGTTCCTGCTGTTGATGCTGGTGCTGCGCGGCACGCTGCGTCCGGCGCTCGCGACCATGCGCCAGCGCGCGTGGCCGCTGCTCGTGGTCGGCATCCTCAATTCAGCGCTGCCGTTCTGCCTGTTCGCGTATGCCGAGCTGACCCTGTCGGCGGGCGTGACCTCGGTCATCAACGCGACCACGCCGCTGTGGGGCGCGCTGGTCGCGTTCCTGTGGCTCGGCGACCGGCTGACGCGCATGCGCATTGCGGGCCTGGCGCTCGGCTTCGCGGGCGTGCTCGCGCTGGTGTGGGACCAGATGTTCGCGCACGACGCCAGTGTCGCCACCGTGTCACCGCTCGCCACCGCCCTCGCCGCACTGGCCGCGCTCGCCGCGACGCTGTGCTACGGCATCGCCGCGAGTTACACCAAGCGGCATCTGATGGGCGTCGATTCGCTGACGGTCGCCGCCGGGACGATGAGCGCCGCCACCCTCGTCCTGCTGCCGTTCGCGCTGATCTCGTGGCCCGCCGGCGCGGTATCGATTCACTCCTGGGGCGCGGTGCTCGCACTGGGCGTCGCGTGTACCGGCATCGCGTACATGATGTTCTTCCATTTGATCGCCGTCGCCGGACCGGCCCGCGCCATCACGGTCACCTTCGTCATTCCGATTTTCGGGATCCTGTGGGGCGCGTGGTTTCTCGCTGAACACGTGTCTGCCGGCATGGTGGCGGCCTGCGCGGTCGTGCTCGTCGGGACGGCGCTCGCGACCGGCGTCGTCACGCGGGTGCCGTTCATCGGCGGCCGGCGCGTCGAAACTTCGAAGCAGAGCAAGGCCTGAGCGCCGTTGCCGCTCAGTGCCAGTGATGCCGCAGCGGCCCGTCTTCACCCGCGACCGGATCGCTCGACGGAAACGGCAGCGCTTCCATGGCGGCGCGCTCCCGTTCGTCGAGGGCTTCGCGCCGGATGTCCCACTGCTGCCCCGGCGGATAAGCGCCGACGACCTGAAAGCGGCGCCCCGACGTGAGCAGGCAATGGCCCGTGCCGGCGGGCAACACCAGCACATCGCCCGCACTGACCGCGATCACGCGGCCATGCGGACCGCCGAGGATCAACTCGGCATCGCCGGACGCGATACCCAGCGCCTCGTGCGCGGTGGAGTGGTAGTGGTGATAGTCGAAGACGCTGTCGCGCCATTGCGGCGGCCAGCCGTTTTGCGCGAACAAGGCTTCGAAACGGCCGGCGCCGTCCGGCGCGAGCGGCTCGATTGCGCCGCGCCAGAGCATGACCGGCAGACGCCGGTTGTTCGGCACCCAGCCGTTCTCGGGCAACATGAAATGCTCGCAATGCGCGTGTTGCGCCAGCAAGCGTGCGGTGTGCTCGGTCATGATGCGCAGTCTCCGGAACGATGAAGACCGGCGCAGCAACGGGCGTTCCTATTGATGAAAAGCGCTCGGAACGCCCGGCGAAACCGCGGCATCAGTGTCCGTGCCAGTGACCTCCGCCTCCGCCGAAACCAATCCCCAGCGACACCGAAGGCGCCGCGTAATAACCAGGACCGTAGGCGTATCCATACGCCGGCGCATAACCGTAGCCGTAGGCTGGTGCGGGCGCATATCCATAAGGCGGCGCATAGACACAGCCGCCGAGGGCGGCCGCCAGCAGCAGCGCGGCGCTTACAGCCAGCGTACGCGCGCGGCGCGCCGGGCTTCGAGCTCGTGACGAGTTATCCATGATGTGCACTCCCCGGAAAAGTCGCCCTTACCAGTGACGGTAGCCATAGCCGCCGTGATGCGCGTACCAGTCGCGCCGCGCCCAGTAGCGGTTGCCGTCCCAATAGCGGTCGCCATGCCAGCCGATGTAGATGGCCGGTCCAGGCGCCATGACCACCGGCGCCGGCTGATACATGACGGGCGCGGGCGGCGCGGCATAGACGGGAGGCGGCGGCGCGACGTACACCGGCGGCGGCGGCGCCACATAGACCGGCGCGGGCGCCGCATAGACCGGGACCCCGAGATTGATGCCGACGCTCACCCGCGCCATCGCCGCTTCGCATGCCAGTCCCGCCGACAGTGCGATGCCCACTCCAATCAAGCCCTTGACGTTCATTTTCATCCTCTTCCTGGCTGCGGCCGCAGACCGGCCATGTATCCAGAGTAGCGAGGCGCCTGGCCCGTCGGGTTACAAGGCCTGTAACAGATGTGAATACTGAAACGAATGTGCGGAAACGCGCCGCGGGTTTCCGGGCTGGTCGGGTTGCGCGCCGGACCGCCGCCATGGGATAGTTCCGGCTTCGTCAAAAAACCGGCAGCACGATGGACCTATTGCGGAGCATGAGAATCTTCGCGCGCGTGGCGGAAGCGGCCAGCTTCACTGCTGCGGCGCAGCAAATGGATATCACCACGGCGCAGGCGTCGCGCGCGGTGACCGAACTCGAAACTCATCTGCGCACACGCCTGCTGAACCGCACGACGCGCCGCGTCGCGCTCACCGACGCCGGCAATCGATATCTCGCCCGCTGCAAGGAAGTGCTGGAGCTGGTGGACCTGTCCGAAGCCGAAGCCAGCGACGCCCAGGTCCTGCCGAGCGGCGTGCTGCGCATGCATGCACCGATTACCTTCGGCCAGCATTACGTCGTGCCTGCACTCACCAACTATCTCGAGGCGCATCCGCAGGTGCGGGTCGAACTGACGCTGTCGCAGCACGTGCCGGACATGCTCGACGAAGGCTTCGACGTGTTCCTCCAGGTCACCACCTCGACGCTGCCGGATTCCGCCTTCGTCTCCACGAAAATCTGCTCGATGCCGAGCGTGCTGTGCGCATCTCCTGGTTATCTGAAGAAAGCGGGCGCGCCGCGCAATCCGGAAGACTTGCCGAAGCACGCATGCCTGCAAATGGTGACGACCGTGTTCCCGCTCGACCGCTGGCTGTTCGATGGACCACGCGGCCGGGTCGAAGTGGATCTGGAGCCGGGCCGGCTGCGCGTAAACTCCGCCGATGCACTGGCCGTCGCGCTCTCGAACGGCTTGGGCATCGCGCCGCTGCCGATGCTGGCTGCCCTGCCGTGGCTGGAGAGCGGTGCGCTGGTGCGCGTGCTGCCCGAATGGGAGCTCCAGTCGATGACGATCTATGCGATGTACGCATCGCGCCAGTATCTGGACGCGAAGATCCGGACCTGGATCGCGTTCCTGAAGGAATTCGTGCAGGGCACGCTCGCGAGCGAACACGCCTGAATTTCCCGCGCCTGAAGCGCCATCAAGTTAAGTGCGTTGCGTGCGTTAAGTGCGCAAGCGCACACAGCTCGCTCCGGCGCAGGTTCACTAAACGCGTAGTTGCAAGCATGATTCGGAACACTAAACTGCTTGATGATGCGGTCGCGGCGCCCCGGCGCAATGCACTGCAACAGAGAGGAGTCGGCCGACATGTTCAGCACGCTGCTCGCGGGCACCGCATCCCCCACCTTGCGGTTCTGTATTGCCACGTTGCTGGGCGCGGCATGCACGCCCGTCGATGCCGGGCCGAGCGGCGGACGCATCGTCGCGGGCTCGGGGACGATCGGCAGCAGCGGTTCGGCCACCGTCATCCAGCAGGACAGCAGCCGGCTGGGCATCGACTGGAATGCGTTCAGCACCCGCCCCGGCGAATCCGTCACCTTCAATCAGCCCGGCGCGAACGCGATCGCGCTGAACCGCGTCGTCGGGCCACGCCCTTCGCTGCTGTTCGGCAAGCTGAACGCCAACGGGCAAGTGTTCATCGTCAATCCGAATGGCGTGATCTTCGGGCCAGGCGCGCAGGTGAACGTCGGCGGCCTGCTCGCCTCGACGCTCGGCCTGTCCACCCAGGAATTCATGAGCGGCCACTATGCCTTCGCAGCGAGCGATCAGCGGCATGGGTGGGCGCATTGGCATCATCGTCATGGCAATGACGGCGACGGCGCGCCCGTCGTCAATCTCGGCACGCTCACCAGCGCACCCGGCGGCTATGTCGCGCTGGTCGGCGCGCGCGTGATCAACGCCGGCACCATCACAACCCCGGAAGGCGTCACGGCGCTCGCGGCAGGCAGCCGCGTGGCCGTCACACTCGGCGATCACAGCCTGATCGGGCTGTCGGTCGATCAGGGGACGCTGCACGCGCTCGCCGCCAATCACGGACTCATCCAGGCCGATGGCGGCCAGGCCTGGCTCACCGCCCGCGCCGAGGACGCGCTGTTCGGCAGCGTCGTGAACAACAGCGGCGTCATCCAGGCGCGCAGCGTGGTGAATGAAAACGGCGTGATCCGGCTGGTCGCGGAAGGCGGCGTGGCGCGCGTCGGCGGCACGCTCGACGCCTCCGCTCCCAGCGGCGGCAACGGCGGCTCGATAGAGACGGCGGGCACCCAGGTCCGCGTGGCCGACGACGCGCACATCACGACGGCGGCCGCATCGGGCCAGACCGGCACATGGCGTATCGACAGCGGCTTGTCGGCGCGGGTTGGACCGGACGGCGGCTCCGCGTTCGCCCGTCGCTTCGAGACGATGCAAGGCAGCACGCTGGCACGGGCGCTCGCATCGAACAATGTCAGCATCAATGCGGGCGACAGCGTGCTGATCGACGGGCCGGTCGCCTGGAGTGGCTCGAACACGTTGTCACTCGCCGCGCCACGCGGGATTGCGCTGGCCGCGGCCATGACCGCACCGCAGGGCACGCTGGCGATGTCGACGGCCGGCGCCGCCACGCAGCGCGCCGCCATCGCGGTGGCCGGACTTGCGTTGCAAGGGGCCACGGGCGCCTACACGTTCACGAATGCATCGAACAACATCGGCACGCTTGCCGCCGATGCCAACGCGCTCTCCGTCACCAGCGCCACGCCGCTGACGGTCGGCAGCGTCGCCGGATTGACGGGCGTTGCAGCGAGCGGCGCGGTGACGCTGGCGGCGCCGTCGCTGACGCTCGCCGCTCCGGTATCGAGCCGCGCGCCGGGCACGGCGATCACGCTGGCGTCGGCGTCCTTCGACAATCGTGCCGGCGCCCAGGCGCTCTTGACGCCCAATGGCCGCTGGATCGTCTATTCCGATTCCCCGGATGCCGACCGCTTCGGCGGCCTGCAAAGCGGCAATCTCGCGCTCTGGGGCGACGCCTACGACGCCGGCGCCGGCCAGTCGGATACACGCGCCGCGTCGTCCGCGGGCAACCGCTTCGCGTTCGATGCGCTGCAGCAGGTCACGCTGACGGCGCTGAACCTCGACGTGCCATTCGACACGCCGCGCACGCTCGGCCCGAACGACGTGACGATCGCACTGCGCTACGACGGCACGAACTACGGCCACGCGTTCGCGGACAGCCCGACGGTGCACGAGCCGTTCGTCTTCACGGTGACGAGCACGGGCGCTTCGCCTGGTGCTGCGAGCGGCGAATACGCGATCACGGTCACCACGGCCGGCGGCCCGACGGGTTACCGGATCACCACGCAGGGCGGCACGCTGCGGATCGCGGCGGGACCGCCGCCGGAGCCGCCACCGTCCCCGCCGCCACCACAACCTCCACCAGCGACGCCCGATCAGCCGCCTGACGAACCCGCCATCGCGACGGCGGCGACGCTCCCCGGCATCCTCGATTCGGTGCGCACGGACGCCGCGAATCCCGCGCCGCTGTCGGACGCGACGCCGGGCCTCGAACCGCAGTCGGCGCCGCTGGTGCAGCAGCGGTCGGATTCGTCGAGCGACGGCAGCCGTCTGCCGGACGACGCATGGCCCGGTCACGTCTGCCGCATGTGAGGCCCGCGCGCATCCGGCGCCTCGAGCCCTCCACCCGCAGCCGCAGCCGCGCCGGGCGGCGGCGCTTCGCGGCGCTGCTGGCCGCGCTGGTCGCCGCCGGCTTCCGCGACATCCGCGATGCGCGCGCCCAGACGCTGCCGAACGCCGGCACGATCCTGCGGGAACAGCAGCAGCAGACGCCCGCCCCGCCGCCGCCGTCCGATCTGCGCCTGAACGTGACGCCCGCGCCCGCCGCGCCGCAGGAACCGGCGCCGGGCGGCATCCGCTTCGAGGTCAAGGGCTTCGAGTTCAGCGGCAATACGGTCTTTTCGTCGGCGCAATTGCTCGACGCGGTGCGTCCGCTGATCGGCCCGAACCGTTCGCTCGACGATCTCGACAACGCCGCCGACCGCATCAGCGCGTTCTACCGCCAGCACGGCTATCTGGTGGCGCGCGGCACCGTGCCGCCGCAGCAGATCGACCATGGCATCGTGCGCATCGCGGTGAGCGAGGGGCATTACGGGCGCATCGGCATCGACAACCGTTCGCGCACCCGGGACGCGGTGCTCGAACGCTTCCTCACGCCCTTGCACAGCGGCGACGTGATCGACGAGCACGCGCTCACCCGCGCGACGCTGCTCGCGCAGGACGCCGCCGGCGCCACCGGCGCGAACGCGACGATTGCACCGGGCCTCCTGCCGGGCACCTCCGACCTCACCTTGCAGATGCCGCCGGCGCCGGCGCTGTCGGGCAGCGTGCAGGCCGACAACTTCGGCCAGACGACGACCGGCACCGCGCGGCTCATCGGCGCGCTGCAGTGGAACAATCCGCTCGGCATCGGCGACCAGCTGGGCGCGCGGCTGCTCGGCTCGATCACCGGGCAGTTCTACGGCAATCTCGGCTATACGGTGCCGCTCGGCGGCAGCGGGCTCATCTGGGGCGCCGGCTATACGCGCTCGACCTATTCGGTGGGCGGCCAGTTCGACGATCTCGACGCCTACGGCAGCGCCAATGTGTGGTCCACCTTCCTGAGCTACGCGCTGCTGCGCGCGCCCGCGGCGAACGTGTACGCGACGCTCGGCTACGATCACAAGCTGCTGTCGGATCATCTGGGCGCGTTCGATTCCGTCGACGACAAGAACAGCGACGTCGCGCGCCTTGCGCTGTCGGGCAACCTGACGCTCGAAAAGAGCATCACGACCTTCGATCTCGGCGCCCAGCACGGCAACCTGCGTTTCAAGTCGCCGCAGCCGGGACAGGCCGCCGCGCAGATCGCGGGTTCGTTCTCGAAATTCGTGTTCGCGCTGACGCACACCCAGGTGCTGGGCGCGCAGGCCAACGGGACTCAGTTGTACTTCTCGCTGAACGGCCAGGCGAGCTCGCGCAACCTCGACTCCTCCGAGCAGATCTCGCTGGGCGGGCCGTACGCGGTGCGCGCCTACGCCACCGGCGACGCGCCCGTCGACGAGGCCTACATCGCGAGCCTGGAACTTCGCCAGGGCGTGCCGCAGACGCTCGTGCCGGTGCGCGTCACGCTGAGCGCTTTCGCCGACACCGCCGACGGCAAGGTCGTCGCGCATCCGGTCGTGCCGGGCAGCAATCATGTGCGGCTCTCGGGCCTGGGCGTCGGCGCTAGCGTGGCCGCCCCGCACGATCTCCTGCTGTCGATGTCCTGGGCGCATACGCTCGGCTACGTGCCGGCGACGCTCGGCACCGGCCACGCGAACCGCTTCTGGGTCGCGCTCACCAAATCGTTCTGAGACCGGCCATGGCGCGCGTCCTCATCTTTCTGCTGTGTCTGCTCTTCGCGCTGAGCGCGCGTGCCGAGGAAAGCCGCACGGTCGCGACCATCAAGGCGCTGGTCGGCAACGTCGCGATCCAGTCGGCGAACGGCGCGCAGCGTGTGGCGGCCGCAGGCGGCGAAATCGACAACGGCGACACGGTGCAGACCGGTGTCGGCGCCGAGATCGTGATGATCTTCACCGATGGCCAGCGCGTGTACCTGAAGCCGGGCTCCGTCTTCCGGGTCGACGACTTCAACTATGCCGCCGGCGCGCCGCAGCAGGACCGCAGCTTCCTGTCGCTGGTGAAGGGCGGACTGCGCGCGGTGGACGGGCTGGTCGCGAAACAGGGCAAGCCGGAGAACTATCGCGTGAAGACGCCGACCTCGACCATCGGCATTCGCGGCACCGAATATTCCGTCACCGATTGCGCCGATGTCGAACCCGGCAGCAACGCGAACTGCAAGGGCGAGCAGATCGTCGTGTACGACGGCCAGATCGTGGTGCTCAACCAGGTCGACAGGCAGATCGTGCGCGCGGGCGAAGGCACGATCGTCGTCAGTCCGCGACTGCCCTTCGGCGTGCTGCCGGCCTCGCGCGTGACGCCGGTGGTGCCGTCGGCGGCCTGCCGCTAGCGGAGGGCGCGATGAGCGAGCACCCGGGCCCCGATCCCGCATTGCTGCGGCCCGCGCGCGCCGCGCGGCCGGCGGCGGCGTTGGCGCTGGCGGCGCTCGGCACCGACACGCTGGCCGCGCTGCTCACGGCGCTGATCGCGCTGTCGTACGCCGCCGGCTACGGCGCGATGATCTTCTCCGCCGGCCTCTCGCCATGGCTGCCGGCCGGCATGCCCACCGCGCTGCTGAGCTGTGTGCTCGTCGCCCTGGTGGTGTCGCTGACGAGCTCGGTGCCGTTCGTGATCGCCGGGCCCGATTCCAACGCCACCGCGCTGCTGGCGCCGCTCGCCGCGGGCATCGCGTTGTCGGTGCATGCGGCGGGCGGCGACGATGAAGCCGTGCTCGCCACGGTGCTGATGCTGATCGCGGTGTCGTCGCTGGCGACCGGCGCGCTGCTGTTCGCGCTGGCGCACTGGAAACGCGGCAATGCGATCCAGTACATCCCGTTTCCGGTGATCGGCGGCTTTCTGGCGGGCACCGGCCTGCTGCTGCTCGAAGGCGCGCTGCGCGTGCTGACCGACGTGCCCGTCGGCCTCGCGACGCCGCTCATTGTCATGCAGTTGCCGTGGCTCGCGAGCGTGCCGGCGCTCGTGGTCGGCCTGGGCCTGCTGGTGCTGACGCGCATCACGCGGCCGTCGCGCTACGCGATCATCCTGCCGTCGATGATGGCGCTCGGCATCGCGCTCTTCTATTTCGGGCTGGCCGCGTCGGGCAAGCATCTCGAAGACGCGCGGCGCATGGGCCTGCTGTTCCGCTACGAACCGCTGTCCGGCATGCGCCTGCCGGTCGCGCTGATTCACGTCGCCTGGCTGCCGATGCTATGGTCGCGCGCACTCGACATCGTCGCCATCGCGGCGGTCTCGTCGATGACCGTCCTGCTCAACGCGACGAGCATCGGCGTCACCACGTCGCGCGACATCGACTTCAATCGCGAGATGCGCGCGGCCGGTCTCGCGAATCTGTTGACCGGGCTGGCGGGCGGGCTGGTCGGCGCGCAATCGATGACGCGCACCATGACCAACTGGCGGCTCGGCGTGCGCGAGCGGCGCGCGGGCGTGCTGGCCGCGCTGCTCTCGCTCGCCGTGATCGCGTTCTTTCCGAGCATGATGACGCTCCTGCCGAAGCCGGTGCTGGTCGGGCTGCAACTGTTCATCGGCGCGGCGATGCTGATCGAATGGCTCGTCATGTCCATCCGGCGCCTGCCGTGGCACGACTACCTGCTGATTCCCGCGATCATGGTCTGCATCGCGGTCTACGGCATCACGGCGGGCGTCCTGCTCGGCATCGTCGCGGCGTGTCTGCTGTTCGTGGTGCGCTACGGGCGCGTCAATTGCCTGCGCCGCGAATTCGACGGCCGTGGACGGCGTTCGAACGTCGAGCGCGGCGTCGATGACACCCGGCTGCTCGATGCCCACGCGCATGCGCTCTATGGCGTCGCGCTGCAGGGCTTCCTGTTCTTCGGCACGGCGCACTCGATCCTCGCGCATATCCGCGGGCGCATCGAAGCGCCGGAGGGCACGTCGAAGGAGCCGGGCGTGCGCTACGTGCTGGTGGATTTCGCGCGCGTGCATGGCGTCGATGCATCGAGCGCCGCGAGCTTCGTGCGGCTGCGTCAGGCCTGCGGACGCGTGCGTGCGCAGATTGTGCTGACGGGTCTGTCTCCCGCGCTGCGCAGCTGGCTGGCGCGTGATGCCACGCATGCAAACGACCCGAACGGCCCCGGCAGCCCGCATGTCTTCGACGACCTGGACGGCGGCCTCGAATGGATCGAGACACAGATCCTGCGCGACGCGCGCGGCGCCGCGTCTGCGTGCGCTGCGCCTGCCGCCAGCGAGACCTTCGTCTCGACGCTGCCCGCCACGCTCGACGCGCTGCGTCCGCATCTCGACACGCTCCGGCTCGCGCCCGGCGACTACCTGTTCCGCCAAGCCGATCCCGGCGATTCCATCTACTTCGTCGAGACCGGGCGCGTGACCGTGGCGCTCGCGCTCGGCGACGGCCACACGCTGCGGCTGAGGAGCTTCGGTGCGGGGACCATCGTCGGGGAAATGGCGGTGTACACGGGCGCGCAACGCAGCGCGGATGTCGTCGCCGACGCGCCCACGGTCGTCTCGCGGCTGGCGCTGACGACGCTCCGGCGTCTCGAGGACGAAGACCCCGCGCTCGCGGCGCGCATGCACAAGTTCGCCGCGCGCGTGCTGGCGGCGCGGCTCGGCGCGGCCAACGAGCAGTTGCGGGCGGCGCAATGAGGCGCCGCCGGCGCGCGGACCGCGAGCCCTTCGCTTTCGTGCTGAAACGCGCGGGCGGGCGCTGGGCGCTGGGTGTGGCGATCGTCATCGGGTTCGCGGCGCACGCGCTGTCGCTTTATCCGCTGCGTTTCGTCGATACCCTCGACGCCCTGATCTACGACACCCAGTTGCGCCTCTTCATGCCGCGCACGACGGACGCGCGCATCGCCATTCTCGACATCGACGAGAAGAGCCTCGCGGAACTCGGCCGCTGGCCGTGGAGCCGCGCGCGCATGGCGGAACTCGTCGAGACGCTGTTCGAGCGCGAGCATGTCGCGGTGCTCGGTTTCGACATGGTGTTCGCCGAGCCGGATGCGAGTTCAGGCCTCGCCGTGCTCGACGGCCTCGCGCGCGGCGCGCTCGCCGGCGACGCGGACTACCGCGCGGCGCTTGCGGCGCTGGCGCCGACCCTCGACTACGACCAGCGCTTCGCCGCCACGCTCGCGCGCCATCCCGTCGTGCTCGGCTATTACTTCGCGAACCAGGATGCGTCGAGCGGCGCGATCCCGGCGCCGCTGCTGCACGCGGGCGCGTTCGGCGCGCATCCGTTCACGCTGTTCGACTGGACCAGCTATGGCGGCAACCTGCCCGCGCTGCAAACGGCGGCGCGGCGCGCGGGTTACTTCAACCCGGTGATCGACTTCGATGGCGCCGTGCGGCGCGTGCCGCTCGTGACCGCTTATCGCGACGGCGTGTATGGCGCGCTGTCGCTCGAAGTGCTGCGGGCGCTGTACGGCGACGCCGCCGTGCGCCCGCTGTTCGATGACCCCGCCGACGCGAGCGCGCCGCTGTCCGGCCTTGCATTGACGACGCCGCGCGGCACCCGCGCGATACCGCTCGATGAAAACGGCGCGGCGCTCGTGCCGTATCGCGGCGGCGCGGGCAGCTTCCCGTATTACTCGATCGCCGACGTGCTCGCGCGGCGCATTCCGGCGGGCGCGCTGGCGGGCCGCATCGTGCTGGTCGGCACGACCGCGCCGGGCCTGATGGATCAGCGCACGACGCCGGTGGGCGAGGTGTATCCGGGCGTCGAGGTCAACGCGAGCCTGATCAGCGGCATGCTCGACGGCGCCATCCGCTTCCAGCCGCCCTTCGCCGCCGCGTTGCAGGCGGTCGCGCTGGCGGTTGCGGGACTCGCGATGATTTTCGTATGGCCGTGGCACGGTCCCGCGCGCGCGACGCTCTGCACCGTGCTGTTGCTCGCGGCGTTCGTCGCCGCCGATCTCTATGCGTTCGCGCGCCTCGACTGGTTCATTCCGATGGGCTCGCTGCTGCTCGCCATCGTCGCGCTCCATGCGCTCAACATGTCGTACGGCTATTTTGTGGAGGCGCGAGCCAAACGCCGCTTCGCCGCGCTGTTCGGCCAGTACGTGCCGCCCGAACTGGTCGAGGAAATGAGCCGGCATCCGGAGGACTACAGCATGGTGGGACGCCGTGCCGAACTGACGGTGCTGTTCTGCGACGTGCTGGGTTTCACGGCCATCGCCGAGACGCTGGAGCCGGAAGCGCTCGCGCGCCTGATGAACGAGTATCTCGGCACCATGACCGAAGTGATCCGCGCGCATCGCGGCACGCTCGACAAGTACATGGGCGATGCGATCATGAGCTTCTGGGGCGCGCCCGTCGACGACCCGGCGCACGCGCGTCACGCGGTGGCGGCGGCGCTCGGCATGCGTGCGGCGCTGGTGGAACTGAACCGTACGCTGAGCGCGCGCGGCTGGCCGACGCTGTGGATCGGCATTGGCATCAATACCGGGCCGATGACGGTCGGCGACATGGGCTCGCCGGTGCGCAAGGCCTATACGGTGATGGGCGATGCGGTGAACGTCGCGGCGCGGCTCGAAGGCCTGACGCGGCGTTTCGACATCGACATCATCGTCGGCGAGGCGACGCGCGCGCAGGTGCCCGATGTCGTGTTTCGCGAGCTGGACCGCGTGCGCGTGCGGGGCCGCGTGGCACCGATCGCCGTGTTCGAGCCGCAGCCGCCGCAGCATGACGCCGAGGCGCTCGCGCGCTGGCACGCGGCGCTGTCGCATTACCGCGCGCGCGAGTGGGACGCAGCGCAGGCGCGGCTCGATGCGCTGGCGACGCAGTATCCCGGGCAGCAGCTGTATGCGCTGTATCGCAGGCGGGTCGAGACGCTGCGCGGGGCCGAGCTGCCCGCCGACTGGGACTGCGTCAGCGCATTCGATACGAAGTGATTTCCTGCAGTCTTCAACTGGGCCGCATCATGAAAGTTCGGGTACTCGGCTGTAGCGGTGCGATCAATGGCGGCGGTGGCGGTGGCGGTGGTAATGGCTCCGACCACGATCCGGGTGGCACCACGGCGCTGCTCGTGGACGACGATCTGCTGATCGATGCGGGCACGGGCGTCGCCGTGCTCGCCGACGAAGCCCTCGCACGCATCGATCACGTGTTCCTCACGCATTCGCATCTGGATCACATCGCGTATCTGCCGCTGATGATCGATGCCGTCGGCGAAGCGCGCAGTGCACCCGTCACCGTGCATGCGAGCCGCGCGACGCTCGACATCCTGCACGCTCACATCTTCAACAATCTGATCTGGCCGGACTTCACGCGGATTCCATCGGCGGCGGCGCCCGCGGTGCGCTTCGAGGCGCTGGAAGCGGGCGGGAGCGTGGTGCTCGACGGGCGCACCGTGACCGCCCTGCCCGCATACCATACGGTGCCGTCCACCGGCTTCGCGCTGACGGGCGCCGCGGCGAGTCTCGCCTTCAGCGGCGACACGACGACGCATCCCCCGTTCTGGGCCGCCGTGCGCATGCTGCCGGGCTTGCGTTACGTGATCGTCGAGACGGCGTTTCCCGATGCGCAGATCGACCTGGCGCGGATCGCGCATCACTATTGCCCGAGCCTGCTCGCCGCCGATCTGCGCGGCATTGGCCCTGGCTTCCAGGCCGAACTGCTGATTTCGCATCTGAAGCCGCCGCACGGCGCGCAGATTCTCGATGAACTGCGCGCCGCGCTGCCGGATCTCGCGTTGCGTGCGCTGCGCGCGGGCGAGGTGCTTGAACTGTGACGAGCGTCGCCGCGTTCAATGCGGGAGCGCGGCGGCGCGGTTGTTGATCGGCCGGGCCGGGCTGCTGGCGCCGGCGGCCGCCGGCATCAGTTCGCCCCGCACGATGGCCCGCACCGTTCCCGCGATCAGCAGTCCGATCACCACATTCGACAGCACGAAGGCCACCGGCGCGAGCCATTCGAGCGGTCCCGTGGCGCCGCGTTCGAGCATGCGCAGCATGAGCGTCGGCAAGGCGGCGGCGCCGAAGCTCACGGCCCAGTAGGCGGGCGTGAAGCCGCGCTGACGGATCCACGGAACCAGCCGGATCAGCAGCAAGGCCTGATAGAGCCCGTAGCCGAGCAGCATCCAGGCGAACACATCGGGTACGCCGTGCGTGATCGCGAGATAACTCACACCGCCGACGACGGGCGGCGCCAGCTGGATCCCGAGACTCGGACGCATTGCCTCCGGCAAGGGTTCATGCACGGCGGCGCGATGCAGCACGATGGATTCGATCGCTATCCACGAAAACACGCCTGCGCCGAAGAACAGCGCGCCGAGTTGCGTGAAGCCGAGACTCGCAGCGGCCGTGCCGGCGACGAAGCTCGGCGCGACGGTCGGCAGGTAGATGGCGGGCGTGCTCAGTTCGGGCTTGCGGCCGCCTTGCCAGAATCGTCCGTGCAGCCAGACCCCGAGCGCGAGCTGCGCGATCACGCCCAGCGTGAAGAGCGCGATGGCGAGATCGCGCGAATAGACCTGCACCGCTTGCGCGGCAAGCAGCGCGGACACGGGCACGAGCGCCGCGAACGAGGACTGCACCGGATGCTGCAATTCGGTGAGCGCCGCCGCGCGCGCGACGCGCCACGTGCGGGCGTAGGCGATCAGAACCACCAGCAGGACGGCAAGCGCGGCGGCGGTGAGGAATGCCGGGATGACATCGGGAATCGTCCAGACGCGTGCGGCGGCGCGCCACGCGCCTGCGAAGGCCAGTGCGCCGACCGGGATGCCGAAGAACGCCACCGGCATCGGCGCGGGCTGGGGTGTTGCGCTGTTGCTGTTGCTGTTCATTGCTCTTCTCCTGGAAGTCGATGGAGAGAGCTTAGGAGCGCAGCGCTCCGGGTTGAATGTCGCGGAGGATCGTTGGTCTGCTCGGGCGTCTCAATTCGCTCCGTCCGATCCCGCGCCCGTCACCGCCCGACGAACGCATCCACATGCCGCGCCAGCTCCAGCGGATACTGGAACATCAGCGCGTGCCCCGCATCCGCCACGACGTCGAGCCGCGAACGCGGAATCATCTGCTCGAGCGCCCGGCCATTGGCGTCGGGCAGCACCGCGTCGTCCGCGCCCTCGATGATCAGCGTGCGCACCGGCGAGCGCCGCAATGCCGCGGCGGCGGTGTGATCGGCGAACCAGCCCTGCATCGCCCGGTCCTGCTGCACCGCGACCGCGTCCGGCACCGGCCGGCCCTTGTAGCCCGGCGGCGCGAACATGTCGCCGACGAAGCAGCGCGACGCATCCGCCACCGCGTCGGCGGGAAACAGCACGCCCATGATGCGCGCAAAGGCGTCCTTGCCCCCGCCCGACAGGACCGAGAGCACCTCGGGCGGCGTCGGCACCGCATCGGGCCCGGGCGGCGCGGTGGCGATCAGCGTGAGCGAGGCGACCTTGTCGCGCGCATCGAGTGCGAGCTGCTGCGCGATCATGCCGCCCATCGACCAGCCGACCACATCGACCTGCGACAGCTTCAGGCCCGCGATGACATCGGCGGCATCGGCGGCCATGTCGCGGATCGAATAGTCCGGGCTGTAGCGTCCATCGACGATCGTCGAAGCGCCGATGCCGCGATTGTCGAAGACGATCACGTCGCGATGCTTCGCGAGTTCGCCCAGAAAATACGCGTTCCATTCGCCGAGCGTCGCGCGATAGCCGGTGATCAGCAGGAGCGGCCTGCCGTGCCCGAACCGCGCATAGCCGATCGGCCCGTTGCGGCCCTGCACCGTGCCCTGTTTCGCTGCGGGCGGCTGGTCGGGACGCGCGCTGTGCAGGCCGCACAACTGGTCGGGGCCGAACGAGACATTCTCGGCGGACGCGGACGGCACGAACCCCACGCAGGCGGCAATGACCAGGCACGACGACAGGACACGGGCAAGCGGCACGGCTTTCATCCAATGCTCCAGAGTGAGGTCAACGGCTGACGCGCGCAGGGTTCGAACAAAAAGCCGACGCACGTCGTGACAGCGGGGAATAATAGGCGGCGGATCACGCGCCTTCAACAAGAGCTTAAAACCGGAGTTCCAACGATGATGACCCGACTCGTCCACTCGTGCCTTCTTCCCGCTGCCGCCGCGCTGCTGCTCGCCGCGTGCAGCACGCCGGTCGAATTCTCGGCGACGGCCAGCCCGCCGCCCTGGAACGACAGCGGCGACGCCGACTTCACCGGCATGGACAGCGCGATGTCCGCCTGCAAGGCCGCCGCGAAGCAGGCCGGCGCGGGCCGCTGCACGCAGATCCGCGCCTATGAGGCGTGCATGAAGACGAAGAGCTATATCACCGTGCTCGGGCCGGAGAACCCGCCGAACTGCGGCCAGCCCGACTGGGAGCAGGACGTGCGCAAATGGATCAAGTGAGGCCGGTCAGGTGCGCTCAGGTGCGCTCAGGTGCGATGGGCGAGGCGCATGAACAGCACATAGAGCAGCGCGCCCGCCGCCGCGCCGATCAGCCAGCCGAGATTGTTGGGCGGCAGGAGCTTGAGCATCTGCGTCGAGAGCTCCCAGCCGACCGACACGATCCCTGACAACACCAGCGCCGCCAGCCCGACCTTGTTCCAGCCGCCGTCATAGTGGAAGCGTCCGCCGGGCTGCATCGTGTAGAGATCGGCGGTCTGCACCTGCTGGCGCTTGATGAGGTAATAGTCGGACATCATGACGCCGTACATCGGCGCGAGCACCGCGCCGAACACCGACACGAAAATGGTGATGGCCTTGGGGCTGTCGACGAAGATCCACGGACACACCATCACCGCGAGCACCGACGCGATCAGCCCGCCCTTCTTGAAGTCCACGTGCTTCGGAAACAGATTGGCGATGTCGTAGGCCGGCGAAACGAAGTTGGCGACGATGTTGATGCCCATCGTCGCGATGATGAAGGTAATGCTGCCGATCGCGACCCACACCTTGTTCTCGATGCGCGAGACGATCTCGACCGGGTCCATGATCATCGTGCCGAAGACCTTCTCACTGCCCGCGGTGACGATCACCGTGATGATCGCGAACGCGACGAAGTTGAACGGCAGGCCCAGGAAGTTGCCGACCTTCATCTGCCGCTCGCTCTTGGCGAAGCGCGAGAAGTCGCCGAAGTTGAGCAGCAGCGCCGCGAAGTAGCTCACCACGAGCAAGGTGGCGTTGATCATCGCGTGGAGTTGTTCGTCGCCGGACAGGACCTTGCCCGACAGCGTGAGATTGAGACTGCCGAGACCGGCGTGATAGAGGATCCAGCCCATCAGCACGAACATCACGACGTACACCGCCGGCCCGCAGAAATCGATGAACTTGCGGATGATCTCCATGCCGCGCTGGAAGATGATGAGCTGCAGGAGCCACATGAAGAGGAAGCTCACCCAGCCGAGCATGTCGAGCCTGAGAAAGCTGGTGTCGCGCCACGCGGCCACCGACGGCACGAACAACAGCAGCAGCGTGGCCACGGCCTTCGATGCAAAGTAGGTCTGCACGCCATACCACACTATTCCTACCACGCCGCGAATCAGCGCCGCGAGATTCGCGCCCATCACGCCCATCGAGACGCGGGCCATCACCGGGAACGGTATGCCGTGCACGAGGCTCGGCTTGCCGACCCAGTTCATCAGCACATACACGACCAGGATGCCGATGGTCAGCGCGAGCAGCACTTGCCAGCCGGAGATGCCGAGCAGGAACAGGCTTGCGGCAAACGTATAGCCGCCGACGCTGTGCACATCCGACATCCACATCGCGAAGATGCTGTAGCCGTTCCAGGTGCGCTTCGAGCGCGGCACGGGCGCGAGATCGTGGTTGTAGAGCCGCTCGTCGGCGTCGACGATCTCGGTGTCGGCGCCAGGCAGCGCGGCATGGGCGGAGCTTGCAGGGGTGGCTGACATGGCGTCCTCCTGGACCGATACGGAAGCGGACTGTCGAACTGCCCGGAGCATGAATCGGGGCACAAATCGCGGCACGGCTCAAGGGCAAGAGTAGTTCATCCACTGGCGAAGGTGAACCGGACATCGACAGTGCTTACTGCGGCTTTCACCGCGTTAAAGTCCGATCGTGCCCTTGCCGTTATGCACACCATGAGAAAAAGACGCCTCCCCTCCCGCGACATGAACAACGCCTTCTCCGCCGCCGCCGAAGCGCTGGCGCTGTTCTGCCGCCTGCGTAATATCGACGCCACCGAACTGCCCGCCGAAGACGTCGATACCCTCCTCGATCTCGCTTTCGAAGAAGCCGCGCAACTGGCCGCGGCACGCAGCGAGGCACGCCGGACTAGCTGACAGCGATCGAGCCTTCGCGACAGGCGTGGAACTTGCTCGTCGGCAAGGGATGCGCAGTGCGCGCCGCGCGGAGGTGGCATGTCCCGGATTCTCGGCCCGGTACTGGGCCCGCAAGTACGTAGTGTCGCGCGTCATCCGTTCGGTTTCGCGCTGCGCACGCTGAAGGCCTTCCGCGCGAACCAGGGCGTATTGCTGGCAGGCGCGGTGGCGTATTACGCGCTGCTCTCCATCGTCCCGCTGCTGATCCTGATCGTCATCGTGCTGTCGCGTTTCGTCGGACAGCAGGAATTGCTCGACACCCTCGCTCATCTGCTCGAATGGCTCGTGCCGGGACAGGCGCGCGCGATCGTGCGCGAGCTGGCCAATTTCCTCGCGCATCGCGCGGTGCTCGGCTGGGTGCTGCTCGTCACGATGATCTTCTTCAGCTCCCTCGCCTTCACCGTGCTGGAGAACGCGATGTCGGTGATCTTCGTGCATCGCGTCGCGATCCGGCGCCGCCATTTCCTGCTCTCCGCCTTGCTGCCTTATTGCTACATCCTGTTCCTGGGCGTCGGCATGCTGATCGTCACCTTCGTCTCCAACGGACTCCAGGCGATGGGCAGCAACTCCATCGACCTGCTCGGCATCGAGGTGTCGCTCAAGGGCGTGTCGCGGCTGCTGCTCTATCTGCTCGGCTTCGCGGGCGAGGTCTTCGTGCTCACGTCGATCTATCTCGTGATGCCGGTCGGACGCCCTTCGCTGCGGCTCGCGCTGCTCGGCAGCGTCGTCGCGGCCGTGCTGTGGGAAATCACGCGGCACGTGCTCGTGTGGTACTTCGCGACGCTCTCGCAGGTCAGCGTGGTCTACGGCTCGCTGACGACGTCGATCGTCGTGCTGTTCAGCCTCGAAGCACTGGCGACACTGTTGCTGTTCGGCGCGCAGGTCATCTCCGAGTTCGAGCGCTTCGGCCACGACGCCGATACGCCGCCGCGAGGCTTCACCACGGATTGAGCATGCGTGCGCTACAGTGAAGCGCCCCGTCCTCCGTGCCGCCGATGTCCAAGCCCCGTTCCGATGCCGCCTCCCGCGCGGGCTCGTCACGCTCGCCACCGAACGCGCGCGTGGCCGTTTTGACGTGCAGCGCGATGCTCGCCTTCGCCGGCAACTCGCTGCTGTGCCGGCTCGCGCTGAAGGGCACGCAGATCGACGCGGCCACCTTCACGCTGGTGCGCATCGCTTCGGCGGCGCTGTTGCTCGCGGCGATCCTGATGGCGCGCGGCCGTGACCGGCACGCCGAAGCGGCGCGCGCCGGCAGCTGGATGTCCGCGCTCGCGCTGATCGTCTATGCCGCGATGTTTTCCTATGCGTATGTGCGGCTCCCGGCCGGCACCGGCGCGTTGCTGCTTTTCGGCGCCGTGCAGGCGACGATGATCGGCTATGGCCTCGCGACAGGAGACCGGCTCGCACCCGCACAATGGCTCGGGCTGTCGCTCGCGCTCGCCGGGCTCGTCTGGCTCGTGCTGCCGGGACTGACGGCGCCAGACCCGCCGTCGTCGGCGCTCATGATCGCGGCGGGCGTCGGCTGGGGCGTGTACTCTCTGCGCGGGCGCGGCCTCGCCGATCCGGTCGCGGCCACCGCCGGCAACTTCCTGCGCGCGCTGCCGTTCGCGGCGGCGGTTTTCATCGCAGCGCTCGCGCTCCAGCAGGCCCGCTTCGACGCCGCCGGCCTCGGTTACGCCGCGGCCTCCGGTGCGCTGACCTCCGGCCTTGGCTATGTCGCCTGGTATGCAGCGCTCAAAGGCCTCAAGCCCGCGACGGCCGCGACCGTGCAACTGAGCGTACCGGTCATCACGGCGGTCGGCGGCGTGCTGCTGCTCGGCGAAACGCTCGGAGCGCGGCTCGTGACGAGTTTGATTGCCATACTCGGCGGCATCGCACTTGTCGTGATGACCCGACGAAATACCTGAAAGCTCATCGTTATGGTCATCCCGAATGATGAAACTTCGGGAATCCATGTGAACTTTTAACAATTCCGGGCCACGAATGCCCATGCGTCTCGTGAAGCCCGCGAGCCGCACGATTCGTATGTGCGCCAGCTCACATACGCCCGGCGTGGTCCTCTGAAGAATGACGTATGCGGAGCACTCCATTTTTGGGGCTGGAACGAAGCCTGCTATGTAGATTGGCTGGAGATATTTCGTTGTCGTGTCGCGCGATGCGGGACGCCCTGAGCAAAGGGCTTGCCAGACGGTGTCAGATCCACCGGTCCCGATCGAGCGAGATACATTCCGCCGTTTTGTTCGACTGTCCGATGCCGCCAGATCCATGGCGAGACCGGACGGCAGTTGTATTGATCGGCTTACTGATCCGCTAAACGAGCGCCGGCCGGAGCGGCCGGCCCGGCGATGCCGCGTTCCGCGCATGAGTCATCTGCGCTGAACCGGGCGATGGCAGCACCGTTCCTGCTTCGGCTGATTCCGGTGCGAGTGCCCGTCGTCCCGTGCGGCTGCCTGACCGGGCGTGCGCGCTGCCATGGCGCCCGCCGTCTGACCCATACGTTCTGGAGAGTGCTGACATGCCTCACCATGCTGAGCTACCCCCCGAGGAGCGTTTCGAGGCCCATCCCGGCCCGGCGAACGATCCGAGCGTCATCAACCTGTCTCCGCCCGAGCCCGACTTCGGCGATGAACCCTCGCCCGTGCGCGCGCCCTTGCGCTTCGGGCGGCTCGCGCTGTGGATGGCGTCCGCGAGTGCCCTCGGCATCGGCGTGCTGGGAACCGTGGGCTACGGCATGTGGTTCAACCACGACCAGCGCGTCTACGCGGAAGCGATGGCGAGCGCGCGCAAGACGCTCGGCATCGAGCAGCCGGTGATCGCCGCGCAAACGCAGTCGGCGGGTGTCGTGGAGGCAACCGGAACCGCGCCCGCCGTGTATGTGGGCAACACGAGCGGCGATGCATCGGCGAACGTGACCGCGACGCCGCTCGACACGGCCTCGCCGTCCACGGATGCGCCGACGACCCTCGCTGCCGCCACCGCCGACGACCCTGCACAGGATGTAGCCGGCACCACGGAACTCGCGACGGCCACCGCGCTTGCCGCGACGCCCCGAAGCACCGCGCCCGCACAAATCGCCGCGACGACGCGCCGCGCCAACGGCGCCGCGGTCCAGCAAACGGCCCAGACCAGCAGTCGCGCGCCGCAGGCCAACCAGGCCAGCGCGGCGCGCCGGCACAGCGCGCACGCCAAGCCCGAGGGCGGACTGTTTGCGCGCGTCGGCGCGTTCTTTCATCGAGTGAGCTATCGACACAATGTTCCGACCCGTCAGCGAGAGGAGTATTCCCGTCCCTGATGAGACCCTTGTGATGCGTTCCCGGCGCGTACTCGAATACGCGTTCCGGCGGGCGCGCGCGCGGGGGCCGGCGCCGCTCGCAGGCGCCGCGCTGCTATGTCTTCTGATGGGTCTGCTGTTCCTGGCTTTCCAGGTGCGCGCGATCTTCTCCACACAGCTTCAGCAGGAATATGTGGGGCTCGTGCTCGAGGCAGTCGAGCGCGCCGGCGCGGCCCGCGCCACCGCCTTGTCCCTGCAGGATTCGCCCGCCAGCGATCCGCAGCACCGCACCGCCTATCGCGAAGCGCGCCTCGAACTTGCCGCGCGGCTGGCGGCGCTGCATGCGCTCATCTCATCGAGTCCGGAGCCGGCGCCGGCGCTGCCCGCCTCCGTGCTGGCGCCGTCGGCGGCGCTCGGCGAAGCGAGCAGCGCGCTCGATTCCACCTACGCGTACTGGCGCACCGAGCGCGACCGCACGAGCGCCGACGTGCGCGCACGCATCCTGAGCGTGTCACATACGCTGATCGCGCTTTCGGCCATCGTGTTTGGCGTGCTGATTACCGCGCTCGGGATGTATGCCAAGCGCAACCGGCAACTGGTCGGCCTCTCGAACGAGTTCGAGCAGGCTTCGCTGCACGATCCGATGACTGGCCTGCCGAACCGCCGCAAGCTGTTTGCCGCGCTGGAGGAAGCAGCCAGCGAGCGCGCGGACGGCAACGGACGCATCGCGGTGCTGTATATCGATCTCGACGGCTTCAAGCGAGTCAACGACACGCGCGGCCACCGTATCGGCGATGAATTCCTGATCGCGGTATCGCGCCGCTTTCGCCAGGCGGTGCGCGGCAGCGACCTGGTCGCGCGCATTGGCGGCGACGAGTTCGCGCTGCTGGTGCAGTCGTTTTCGAGCGACAGCGAACTGGCCGCCATCGCACAGCGCATCATCGCCTGCGTACACGAGACCGATGCGCAGATGGGCCTGTCGATCGTGCGCGCGAGCATCGGCATCGCCAGCTATCCGGACCGCGTCGACGACTACTGGCGCCTCGTCGCCGCCGCCGACGACACCATGTACACCGTCAAGCGCAACGGCAAGAACGGTTACGCATTTGCTTCGGCTTCGGCATCAGCTTCGGCGTGAAGCCGAAGCGAAAGCATCAGGCCGCCGCGCGCAAGTCCTCTTCGCCGCCGAGCGCCTCGGTGATGGCCGAGAGCATGCGCGCGAGTTCGCCCGTCATCAGGATGAAGTCGGACTCGAAGCGCTCGTCGTCGTTGGCGGCGGTGGGATCGGCGGCTTCCTTGATGACATCGAGCGCGCTCACGCGCTTGAGCGTCAGCGACGGTGTCAGCACGAACGACACGCGGTCATCCCACGTCATGGCCAGCCGCATGCACTGCTTGCCCGCCTCGATGTGACGGCGCATGTCTTCCGTTTCGAGCGCATGCCCGACGTAACGGACCGTCGCGTTGCCTTCGCCGGTCGAGCGCAGTTCGGTGTCGCGATCGAGCGTGAAGCCGCCGGGCGCGTCGCCCGACAGGAGCCACTCGGTCATCGCGGATACCGGTGAACGCGCGGTGCGCACGCTCGCAAGGGGCAGATCGGTCACCGACTTGACCAGCAGACCGATGATGTCGTCGCACACCGTGGCGGAGGCCGAATCGATCGCGAGCCAGCCGTTGACCGGATCGATCCACACACGCGTATCGCGGCGAATGCTGAAGGCACGCGGCAGCAGTTCGTCGGTGACCTGCTCCTTCAGTTCCTTCATTTGCTTGCGGCCGGGCCTGAAGCCCTGCTGCTCTTCGAGTTCGGCCGCGCGTTCCTTGACGAACTGCGTGACGACCGACGACGGCAACAACTTCTTTTCCGCGCGATACACGATGAGCATCTGGCGGTTCGTCGCATGGACGAGTTCGCCGTCGCCGCGCGGCGCGATCCAGCCGCGCCGTTCGTTCTCGATGCTCGACGCCGCGCTGAACGCGAGCGGCGCGAGCCATTGCTGCAGTTGTTGCGGCGTGACGGACCAGTGAGCGGGAAGACGATAAAGCTGGAGGTTCTTGAACCACATGGCGCGGAATATCGATGAGGGCGATTGCGGGCAACCGGGGGCGACATTCTATACGACGTCTCCGGCACGCAGCAGGCTCGGACGGAAACGCGTATGGTGTCCCCTTCCCTGTCACGCTTTCGATCCCATGGATACTGTCCGTCTGCACCGTGCGCGCGCCGTCGCGCTTGCCGCTGTCTTCTCCGCGCTCGTGCTGGGCGGATGCGCTGCATCGTCATCCAGTGCGCCTGCCTCTTCGCAGGACGCGGCCACGACCTCGCTCGATGCCGCGATCGCCGGCCCGCAACGCAGCGACAAGGCGCGTGCGCGCGATGTGTACCGGCATCCGAAGGAGACGTTGCAATTCTTCGATCTCGCGCCGACGCAGGCGGTGCTGGAGATCGCGCCGGGCGGCGGATGGTACACGGACATACTCGCGCCGTATCTGCACGATGCGGGGCAGTTGTATGAGGCGCAGTATCTCAGCACGTCCGCGGATCTCGCCGCCGAGGACAGCGAAACCGATGCCGCCTACCTTCGCAAGCTCGCCGCCACACCCGCGCTCTATGGCAACGTGAAGGTGGGCACGCTGCACGCGGGACGGTTCATCGGCTTCGACGCGCATGAACGGTTCGCACGCGTGCTCACGTTCCGCAACATCCATAACTGGATCAAGGACGGACAGGTCGATGCGAACTTCAAGGCCTTCTACGATGCTCTCCAGCATGGCGGCGAACTGGGCGTCGAGGAACACCGCGCGCGACCGGGAACGAGCGTGCAGCAGATGATCGATACGGGCTATGTGACCGAGGCGTTCGTGATCGAACATGCGACAGCCGCCGGCTTTGTGCTCGCCGGGCGCAGCGAGGTCAATGCGAATCCACGCGACACGAAGGACTATCCGTACGGCGTATGGTCGTTGCCGCCGACCTTCAAAGGGGGCGATGCCGACCGCGCGCGTTATGCCGGGATCGGCGAATCGGACCGGATGACGCTCAAGTTCGTGAAGCCATAGCCGAGCCCGCTCATGCGTTTTATACCGTGCGAACGACGTGGGCGGCACGACCGGCGTTACACTAGGGACGCCTGAAAACCGATGACAGGCTGAGCGTGCAAGGAGCGATCATGAGTGACTTCGACGGCAACCGCACCTTTCGCGGACTACCGCTGACGCCCGAGCAGGACGCCGAGATCCGGCACTACATCAAGAAGCGAAAGCAGCGCGGCGAAACGTGGGAAACACCCGAACTGGAGGCGATGCTGCAGGACATGCTGGAGCCGCCTCCCGACGACGACATCTTCGCCGACGAGGAAACCGAAGAGGAAACGCGCGGCGTGGCGGAACGCGCATCGGCATTCATCGACGAGGGCATGGACCCGATCGAGAACAGCGAGGAATGGCATGCCGCCATGGAAGCCGAGGCGATGAAGGGGCCGCGCCGCTGATCGGCGTTTCACACGAACAGTTCACTTCATTCATGCACACGGCGCCGAGTCATGCCGGCGCGTTGCATGCTGCACTGCGCGCTCAATGCCTGTGCAACCAGTCGCGCTGCGGATGCGAATCCAGCCAGCGCGGCCGCGGCGTATGGATATGCGGATGCCGGCGATTCATCACGAGCACTGCCGCGATGCACAACAACAGAAGCACACCCGCCATCACGCTGATCATCGGTTCGGTCATCGCAATCTCCTGTCGATCAAGGGGCGATATCTGGCATTCTAGGCCGCGCTGCGCTTGACGGTCCGACTTCTTCACGCACAAGGCCCGCGTGGCCGGGAGCACGCAAAGCGCTTGTGTCCTATAGTGCTTGGCAGGCGAACCGACGACTGGAGACACACATGGCGACATGGAAACCGGATCCGAGCTTCTACCCTTCCCCGCGTCTTGCAGCGAAGGCGCCGCGCGAGACGCTCGCGTACGTGGCGACCTTCGATCCCGAGCGCCGCGCACCCGACAAGATCGCCGTGGTGGATGTCGATCCGGATTCGCCGGACTATACGAAGATCGTCGGCGAAATCGCCATGCCCGATACCGGCGACGAGCTGCATCATTTCGGCTGGAACGCGTGTTCATCCTGTCTCTGTCCCAACGCGCCGCATCCCCATATGGAGCGGCGCTATCTGGTGGTGCCGGGGCTGCGTTCATCGCGCATCCATATCATCGATACGAAGCCGGATCCGAAGAAGCCCGTCATCGTGAAGACGATCGAGCCCGCGGAGCTCGCCGAAAAAACCGGTTATACGCGGCCGCACACGGTGCATTGCGGGCCGGGTGGAATCTATATCACGGCGCTCGGCAATGCCCAGGGCCAGGCGCCCGGCGGCGTGCTGATGCTCGACCAGCAGAGCTTCGATCCGCTCGGCCGCTGGGAAGTGGAGCGCGG
This sequence comes from Caballeronia sp. LZ043, assembly GCF_031451075.1. Lineage (NCBI taxonomy): Bacteria > Pseudomonadati > Pseudomonadota > Betaproteobacteria > Burkholderiales > Burkholderiaceae > Caballeronia > Caballeronia sp. LZ043. Next base: position 1,604,339 of record NZ_JARUXT010000001.1, read on the forward strand.
TCCGCAGCAGCTTGCCTACGACGGCTGGTGGCATCTCGGCTACGACACCATGGTCACGAGCGAATGGGGCACGCCGGACACCTTCGAGAACGGCCTCGTGCCCGATTTGCTGCTGGGCGCGAAGTACGGCCGCAAGCTGCATTTCTGGGACTTCACGAAGCGCAAGCATATTCAGGAGATCGATTTTGGGGACGAGTATCAGCTCGTCTTCGAACTGCGTCCCGCGCACGATCCGACCAAGGCCTACGGCTTCGTCAATTGCGTGATCAGTCTGAAGGATCTGTCCTCGTCGATCTGGACCTGGTACCGCGACAAGGACAAGTGGGCGGTCAGGAAAATCATCGAGATTCCCGCCGAGCCCGCCGACGCCGACCAGCTTCCGCCCTTGCTGAAGGGCTTCAATGCGGTGCCGCCGCTCGTTTCGGACATCGATCTGTCGATGGACGACCGCTTCCTCTACGTCTACAGCTGGGGCACCGGCGACATGCTGCAATACGACGTGTCCGATCCTTACGAGCCGAAGCTGACGGGCAAGGTGCGCATCGGCGGCGTGGTGTCCCGCGCGACCCATCCGGGCGCGGCCAACGGCGCGCTGAACGGCGGCCCGCAGATGGTCGAGGTGAGCCGCGACGGCCGTCGCGTGTACTTCACGAACTCGCTGTATGGCGCGGTGGATGCGCAGTTCTATCCCGAAGGCATCGACGGCTGGATGGTCAAGCTCGATGCCGGCGCGGATGGCGGGCTCTCGGTCGACGAGAAGTTCTTCATCGACTGGCCGAAGGGGCACCGGCCGCATCAGATCCGGCTGCAAGGCGGCGATTGTTCGTCGGACTCGTTCTGCTACCCCTGACACGCCGCGAGCCGCCCGCATGGATTCTGCCTCGCCCGGGCTGCTTCTCACAGCCGCGAGCCTCGGTGCCTTCCACGGGCTCAATCCCGCGATGGGATGGCTCTTCGCCGTCGCGCTCGGCCTCTATGCGAGAAGCCGGCGGGTCGCGCTGGTGTCACTCGTGCCGATTGCGCTCGGGCATGCCGCCTCGGTCGCGCTGGTGCTGGCGGGCGCGCTCACGCTCGGCATGGCAGTGGGCCACGACGTGCTCGCGCGCGGCTGCGGTGCGGTGCTCATCGGCTGGGGCGTGTGGCGGGCCTGGCGCGGGCATCGCGGCAGACCGACGGTCGGCATGCGCACCGGGCTCGCCGGGCTCGCGCTCTGGTCGTTCGTGATGTCGAGCGCGCACGGCGCCGGGCTGATGCTCGTGCCCGCGCTGCTGCCGCTTTGCACCGGCAGGATCTCCGATCGCGCCTACGAAGCGGGCGCGATCGCACTGATGGTGCACACGGGCGCGATGCTTGCCGTGATCGCGCTGATCTCGATGATCGCGATGTCCGTGCAGGCGCGCGGCGGCCTGGGCTTTTTGCGCAGCGGCTGGATCAACATCGATTGGCTCTGGAGTGTGGCGCTCATCGCATGCGGCGCGTGGCTCTTCCTGTAGTCTCCACGTTTTGAAAGCGCCTTGATGCAGGGTGCGATGCGACCGCGCCGGCCGACTCGACGGCATGGCGGCAGGCGGCTTGAGTTCGGCGGGCAACGGCTATCGTGGCCGATTGCGCGGGACAGCGACTCCCGGCACTATCGCCCGGAACGAACAGTGAATATCGCGGCGCGCCACCGGAGCATCAGGCCGATAAAACCACGTGGGGAGTTTTTGATGCGCGAGATTTCATACGAAGAACAAACCGTCAATTCAGGCAATCCGCTCGCTCGTTTCGCCCATCGCACGAGAATGTCGATGGCGATCAATTTGGTCAGCGAACTGTGCCCTGAGCGCGGTACCGTCGCGGATTTTGGCGCGGGACCGGGGCTGTTTCTGCACGCACTCGGTGAAACTCGTCCTGACGTGACGCTCATCGGTCATGACATGTTCATGGCGCCGGCGTTTCCGGAGATCAAGTACGCGGAGTCGCTCAAGTCGGTGGCGGCGAACAGCGTGGACGTGCTGACCGCATTCGAGGTCTGCGAACATCTCTTCGATCACGAGCTCGATGCCCTGCTCGACGACGCCTCGCGGATTCTCAAGCCGAACGGTGCATTCGTCATCTCGGTGCCGATCATGTATGGACTCGCGATCGGACCGAAAGTCTCGAACTGGATGATCCGCAGCCGCTCGTTGCAGTCCGAGTATTCTCCGGCTGAGTTCTTCAAGGCGATGGTCGGGATTCGCGTGAGCCGGCCCGAGAATCCGCGCACGACGCACAAGGGCTTCGACTTCCGCGAATTGCGAGATGTCGTCAGCAAGCGCTTCCGGATCGATGCGACTCAGCTCAGTCCGCTGCCCATCGCGCCGTGGTGGATGAGCTCGCAGTTCTTCATGACCTGCAGGCCGAAGGGCAAGAACTGAGAGACTGTGCGCGGGCGAGCTGCGTGGTCGCGCTAACGTAGGGATCGGAAGTGAGGAAGCGCCGGGTCTTTGAGATCATCAGGGGTCCGGCGTTTTGCGTTTTGAATGCTTGATGCTGAATGCCAGGCGGTATTTTGCATGCATCGTGCGGCATGCATCACAAGGAGTTCAGAGCACGGCATGCAGAGCGCGGAAAGCAAAGAGCCGAGTGCAGTGGATCCAGCTTGACGACCCGTCGCCGTTCCTCTCATCGCGTTGCATCGTTGCCGCTCAATGGCATTTTGCCTTTTGCATGCATGATTCCATCCGGCCGAACGCATGCAAAATGCCGTATCACTCGCGCCGCGATAACTCGTCCGTGCCCGGCAGATCGGCGGCGCTCCAGCCGCCGCCAAGCGCCTTGATCAGCGCGACGCTCGCCGACATCCTGCGCCGCTCGATGCGCACCGCCGCCCGCTGATCCGACAACACGATCGCCTGCGTCACCACCACGCTCAGATACGTGATCGCGCCGTTCTCATAGCGATTTCCCACCTTCGCAAGCGCGCGTTGCGCGGCGTCGACGGCATCGCGTTGCGCGGCGCTCTCGCGGCGCAAGACGTCAAGCGCGTTGAGGTTGTCTTCGACCTGACCGAAGGCCGAGAGCACCGTCTGCCGATAATCCGCGACGCTCTCGTCATAAGCGGCGCGCGCAGCATCGCGCGCCGCGGCGCGGCCGCCGAAATCGAGCACGGTAAATGCGAGTTGCGGCCCGAGCGACCAGAAACGGCTCGGCGCCTCGATCCACGAACTGAAGTGAGTGGCTTCCAGTCCGCCCGTCGCGGCGAGCAACAGGTTCGGAAAGAACGCCGCCGTGGCCACGCCAACGCGCGCATTCGCGTCCGCGACACGCCGCTCTGCCGCCGCAATGTCCGGCCGGCGTTCCAGCAAGGCAGAGGGCACGCTGAGCGGCAGCGCGTTCAGCGCAGCCGATGGCCGAGGCGCATGCCCTTCGTTGAGCGGATCGACGTCGAGCGCAAAACTCGAAGGCGGCTCGCCGACGAGAATGGCGATAGCGTTGACGAGGCTCGCGCGCGTCGTCTCCAGGTCGATCAACTGCGCCTGCGTCGAACGAAGCTGTTCCTCCGCCTGCGCCACGTCGGACTCGGCCGCGACGCCGCCGGCGAAACGGTCGCGCGTCAAGGCCAGCGCCTTGTCGTAGGCCTGCAGCGTCGCCTGCAAGAGCCGCTCTTCCTCCACCGTGCCGCGCAGATCGAAATAGTTGGTGGCGAGCTCGGCCTGCATCGACAGGATGGCGCCCTGGAGGTCTGCCGCGCTCGCTTGCGCCTCGGCCCGGCCGCCTTCGACGGCGCGCGAGATGCGCCCCCACAGATCAGGCTCCCAGGAGATCTGGGCATCGACGAGATAGTCCGGCACCGTCACGCCCGCGCTCGACTTGTACAGCACGTTGGACGACGCACGCGACTGATTGAATGCCGCATTCGTGGTGACCGTCGGGAAGTAGGCCGAGCGGGTCTGCGCCACGGCGGCACGCGCCCTGCGATAGCGCGCCGCCGCCGCGGCCACGGTCTGGTTCGCTCCCGCGACGCGCTCTTCGAGCGCGTTCAACTGCGGATCGCCATAGACTTCCCACCATGCCGCACGCGGCGTGGTGTCGGCGGGCCGGGCGGGTTTCCAGTCTTGCGCGGCCGTTGCCGATGCCGGAACGTCCGACGCAATCTGCGTTTTGTATGCAACCGGCATCGCGACGTCCGGACGGACATAGTCGGGACCCGCTGCGCACCCTGACAGCACCGCCGCTGCGAGCCATGCGATCGGCCTGCCTCGCCGAAGAATGAACGCAGCCCGCGTCACGACTCGCTTCCTTCCGGTTTCGCCGCGCCCCCGCGCGGTCCCTGCGGCGCGCCGCCATGCGTGCGGCCGATGCGCACCGCAGTCCCGTCGATGATCGAATCCGGCGGATTCACGATCACGCGTTCATCGCCCTTCAGTCCCGACGCAATGGCTACCCGCGTGCCGTAGTCCGTACCGAGCGTGACCGGCAACAGCTTGACGCGATCGTTGGCATCGACACTCGCGGCATGCACGCCATCGGGACGGAACAGCAACGCATTGCCCGGCAGCGTGTACGAAGGCGTCGCGCTCGTCAGCTTGAAACGCACCTGCGCATAGGCGCCCGCAAGCAGTTCGCCGGTCGGGTTCTTGACATCGACTTCGACGCGCATCGTGCGTGCAACCGGATCGACGGCGCCGGCCGTCCGCACAGTCACGCCTTCGAACTTGCGGTTGCGATCTTCGTTGAGCAGCAGCTCGGCGGGCAGGCCCACCGTGACCATGCGCGCATAGGCTTGCGGCACATCGACGAACACCCGCAGCGCCGACGCATCCTGAATGTGGAACAGCTCACGTCCGGCCGCACCGCTGCCCGCATCGATCAGCTGCCCGACATCCGTGTTGCGCGCGGTCACAACGCCATCGAAAGGCGCATAGATCTTCTGGAACGACACAAGCTGTTCGAGCCGCGACACGTTGGCTTGCGCGGCATTGAACGCGGCTTCCTTGGCGAGCATGTCGCCGTTCTTCTCATCCGTCTCCTGGCGCGATACCGAGTTGTTCTTGAGCATCTGCGTCCAGCGCTCGGCCGTGGTCTTCGAGAGCAGATAGTTGGCCCGTGCGGTCTGCGCATCGGCGCGCGCCTGGCGCAACTGGTCGTTGATCTCGGGTGCATCGATCTCGGCGAGCAACTGCCCCTTCTTCACCCGGGTGCCGATGTCCACGGTCCAGCGCTTCAGATAGCCGTTGGTGCGCGCGAAGATTGGAGCGTCGGAGAACGCGCGGATATCGCCTGCCAGCACCAGGTCCTGCGAGGCCTTCATGCGCGCCGGCTTGATCACCTCGACCGTCTGCACGCTGTGCTCGCTCGCATCGCGCTCCAGCTCCGCATGCGCAGCATGGCGCGAAACGATGCCCTGCGCGACGAGCGCGACGACCACCACGAGCGCGGCCACGAGCCACCAGCGCCCGCGCTTCGGCTTGTCGGATCGTTGCGACACCTGCTCTTCCATGCTCACTCCGCCTGCGGATCGTTGGTTTCAATGCCCAGCGCGCGCGCCGCCGCGCCCGGTCCCTTGCCGCGCGCTTCCATGCGCTGATAGATCATCGAGAACACGACCGGCACGAAGAACAGCGTGGCGACGGTGCCCACCATCAACCCGCCGATCACCGCGCGTCCGAGCGGCGCGTTCTGCTCGCCGCCCTCGCCGAGTCCGATCGCCATCGGCACCATGCCGATCATCATCGCGGCGGCCGTCATCAGCACCGGACGAAAGCGCGTATAGCCTGCTTCCAGCGCCGAGCGCAACGCATCGCCATGCTCAGCGAGCGCGCCGCGCGCGAAGCTCACCACGAGGATGCTGTTGGCCGTCGCGATGCCGATGCACATGATCGCGCCCGTCAACGCGGGAATGGAGAGCGTCGTGTGCGTGAGGAACAGCATCCACACGATGCCCGCCAGCGCGCCCGGCAAGGCCGTGATGATGATGAACGGATCAAGCCATGACTGGAAGTTCACGACGATCAGCAGATAGACCAGCATGACCGCGAGGATGAGCCCGAACGCGAGACCCGAGAATGAGCTGTTCATGGTTTCGACCTGCCCGCGCATTTCGATCGACGAGCCCTTGGGCAACTCGCCGCGCGCGTCGTCGAGGATGCGCTGCACGTCATCCGATACTGCGCCGAGGTCGCGCCGCTCGGTGGTTGCATAGAGATTGATGGTGGTCTGCGCGTTGTAGTGATACACGACGGCATCGCGCGCGCCCCGTGACAGCGAGGCAAGCGCGCCGAGAATATTGGTCTTGCCGCTCGCCGACGTGACCGGAATGTTCGCGACCGACTGCAGCGAATTCATGTCGTACTGCGGCGCCGTCGTGATGACCTGATAGCTCACGCCGTTGACAGGATTGAGCCAGAACGTGGGCGTCGTCTGCTGGCTGCCCGAGAGCGTGATGAGCAGGTTGTTGGCGACGTCGCGTTGTGTGAAGCCGGCTTGAAGGGCCTTCGTGCGGTCCACTTCGACATTGATCGACGGCAGGTCGGAAGGCTGCTGGATGCGCGCATCGACGAGCCCCGGCACGCGGCGGATCTTCTCCAGCAAGCGGTTCGCGAGCGCGCGATTGGCATGCACGTCACGCCCGGTGATCGCGATATCGATCGGCGCGGGGACGCCGAAGTTGAGGATCTGGCTCACGATATCGGCGGGCAGGAACGAGAACGCCACGCCTGGAAACTCCTGCGGCAGGCGCTTGCGCAGTTCGCGGATATAGCCTTCCGTCGGCGCGTGATCCTCGTTGAGGCTGATGAGCACGTCGGAATCCGCGGAGCTGATGGTGCCCGTGTTGCTGTACGAGAGATTGATGCCCGATACCGGCAGGCCCATGTTGTCGATGATCGAACGGAGCTCGCCGCGTGGAATCAGTTGCCGGATACGGGCATCGACACGATCGGTCAGCGCCGCGGTTTCCTCGATACGCGTGCCGGTCTTCGTGCGCATGTGCAGCGCGATCACGCCGGAATCGACGGACGGGAAGAAGTCGCGCCCGAGGAACGGCGCAAGCCCGAGCGACAGCAGACAGCACAGCAGGAACAATGAAGCGAAGCGTCCGGGATGTGCGAGTTGCGCTTCGAGAAAACGTCGATAACGGCCGCGCACTGCCTCGAAGCGGCGCTCGAAGCCGAGATGAATGCGCACGAAGGGATTGCGTGAGCCCTTCATCGATTCGACATCGCCGCCCATGTGTTCATGATGACGCAGCAGATACTTGGCCAGCGTCGGGATCAACGTGCGCGAGAAAAAGTACGAAGCCAGCATTGCGAAGACGACGGCTTCGGCCATTGGCACGAAGAGATAATGCGCGACGCCCGTCAGCAGGAACATCGGAATGAAGACGATGCAGATGGAGAGGGTCGAGACGAGCGTCGGCACGGCGATCTGCTGCGCGCCATCGAGAATGGCTTCTTCCAGCGCCTTGCCCTGTTCAAGGTTCTGGCTGATGTTCTCGATGGCGACAGTCGCATCGTCGACGAGAATGCCGACTGCGAGCGCCAGTCCGCCCAGCGTCATGATGTTGATGGTCTGGCCGATCGCGGATAGCGCGACGATCGACGTCAGCATCGACAGCGGAATGGAGATCGCGATGATCAGCGTGGCGCGCCAGCTGCCGAGGAAGAGCAGCACCATCAGCGCGGTGAGTCCCGCCGCGATCACCGCTTCGCGCAACACGCCCGACACCGACGCGCGCACGAACAGCGACTGGTCCGCGACCGGTTCGATCTTCAGCGATTCAGGCACCATGCCCCGCAAGGTCGGCAGCAGGTTCTTCACCCGCGCGACGATATCCAGTGTCGATGCATTGCCGCTCTTGTTGATCGTGAGGAGCGATGCGCGCGTACCGTCCACGCGCACGATGTTGGTCTGCGGCTGAAAACCGTCGCGCACGTGCGCCACGTCGCGGATATAGATCGTGCCGGCCGGTCCCGTGCGGATGGGGATGTCGTTGAGGCCTTCGATCGAACCCGGACTCGCATTCAGCCCGACCGAATATTCCATCGATCCTATCTTCGTGGTGCCGGTCGGCAGGATCAGGTTCTGCGCGCTGATGGCATTGACGACGTCGGTCGGCGCGAGGTTCTTCGCCTGCAGCTTGTTCGAATCGATATCGACCATGATCTGGCGCTGCTTGCCGCCATAGGGCAACGGCACGGATGCGCCCTGCACCGTCGCGAGCTGCGTCTTCAGGAAGCTGTTGCCGAAGTCGTAGAGCTGCTGCTCGGTGAGTTCGGACGACGACAGCGCGAGCCGCAGGATCGGCACCGTGGAAGCGTTGAAGCGCAGGATGTTCGGTGGCGTGATGCCCGGCGGCAGCGAGCGCAACTGGGTTTGCGAGAGCGCGGTGATCTCGGCGATGGCTTCATCGACGTTCGCACCCGGCTGGAAGTAGATGCGGATGACCGCGATGCCGGGCAAGGATTCCGACTCGATATGCTCGATGTCGTTCACGGCCACCGACAGCCCGCGCTCGTAATTCAGCGTGATGCGGCGTTCCATCTGATCGGGCGGCAGACCCGTATAGGACCAGATGACACTGACGACTGGAATGTCGATGTTGGGAAAGATATCGGTCGGCGTGCGCAGGATGACGAGCGGACCGATGATCAGCAGAAGCAGCGACAGGACGATGAAGGTGTACGGGCGCTTGAGCGCGAGTCTGACGATCCACATCGAAGTTCCGCTTGCCCCGTTTGGTGTTCGTTATTCGAATCGTTGGATTGCCCGACATGACCGGGCAAGAACATTCGCTACGATGACACAATTGAAGCTTACAAAACAATTTGCGCAAACGCTTGCGAGGGTTTATGCGGAAGGTTTTCTGCCGACGAATGAGCGATTGCGCCGTTCATGGCGGCGTGGCCCTGTTGTTTGATGGCAACTGGCTTGCCGGCTTTGTGCGCTACGGCGATTTATGCCGACGAACGCGGGCGTCGCAAGTCTAGCGGGACACCGACCGGCGATTAAGCACCGCTTTGAAGAATAATCTTTACACCTCATGCAACAGAGCATTATTCAAGCTTGCAGCCAAGGAGTTCTTTAGCCTTCCAACGCCGTTCCCGTAGGGCGCCGCGGTAAAACTTTGCATGGCGCACAAGCTCTTCATTGCGATTATTCCCGTCTCGGCAAAGATCAATCAACAGATAAGAGAATGATCTTCGTCAGGCCCGTCTTTAAACTCCGTTCCAAGCTGCTTGAGAAGAACGGCAGCATCATCAGACATCCGAATCGGAGTTACCTATCATGAAGACGCTCGTTTCCGCCCTTGCTGTTGCTGCCGCCCTCGCTGTTCCCGCCCTGTCGTTTGCCCAGCAAGCCGACGCGCCCCTTTCGCGCGCCCAGGTCCGTGCCGAGCTGGCCCAGTTGCAGCAAGCTGGCTACAACCCGAACATCAGCGATCCGTCGTACCCGCAAAACATTCAGGCTGCCGAAGCTCGCGTGAGCACGCAGACGAGCGATTACGGTTCGGTGGCGGCAGGGTCGTCGCAGTCGGGTCGTACAGCCGGCGCACAGCCGCGCGCACTTGGCGCGTATTTCGGTCAGTAATAGCGTCGACGGGCGGTCCGATCATCCGGAATCGCCCTCCTCCGTCCAATCCACATGGCGGCAAGCGCAAAGAGCGACATCTTTCGATGTCGCTCTTTTATTTTGCATGCGTGATGCAAAATGCCCATCTGCATTAATGATGCTGCATGCAAAACGCAAACGCGTGCGATCACGTTTTGCTGCATTCGCGCTCATGCGGCAAGCCGTGCTTCGATACGCGCGGTATCCATCAATTCGCGGGAATAGTCACCACCGGCGACTTCGAGGTGTCCGTCACCTCCGCGAGCGCCATCAGGTTCTGCACCACCGTGAACGCGTATTTCGAATCGAAGTCGCCGCGGTCAATCCAATAAGAAGACTCGTCGTAGAGCACGCTCACATACGCATCCTTCGGCGGCTTCTCTCCCGTCTTCACCACGATGGTCGGCCGCGTTTCACCGCCGATCAGCCCGATCGTCGGCATGGTCGCGCCATTGCCTACCTGCTCGTTCGGCACGGCGATCTGCGCGCCGAGATCGGTCAGGATGCCGAGCACCGAGCGCGTGACCATCGGAATCCGGTCGTGATCCGCTGATTGCCCGTAGACGATCTCGTAGGTCTTCATCTTCGGCGACAGATGCAGGAGCTTGCGCACGAGCGCCAAGTCGTCGGTGACCTGCTTGCTGTCGCCGCTTCGCGTCGCACCGAGCGTGATGAACACGCCGCTCTTGTCCGCATCGTTGATCCGGCTGGTGCCCTTGGCCGTCTTGTCGTCCTTGCCGTTGTCCGTATTGCGCGACTCGACGTTCAACTCACCCGCCAGTTGCAGACGGCGCAGCGCCTGGAGCAACAGGAAGAATTGCGGCGAGCCCGACGAATTCGGCCCGCCCAGCGCCGTGCCGTTCTGCAAACCCGCAATCGACTGCGCGGTGATGCGCAGCAGCAGGTCGATCGGAATCCCGCTTTCCGCGAGCGGCATCACGAGCGTCGGCGACAGCGGCCGGATATACGCGCTTGCGTAGGCATCGCCGGTGGTCGGCGTGAACGTGAAAGTGGGATGGTTCGAGTAGGACACGCTGCCGGTCGCCTGCGCGTAGTTCGGCTGGGCGCCGGAGCCGGCGTTCAGGATCGCGCCGCCGGTGGCATCGAAGGTATATGCCGCGATGATGCTGCTCACTGTGAGAAACGAAGGCGCATCGGCGAAGCGCAATCCGACAATCGCTGCAAGAATTTCACGTTTTTTTGCGTCGCCGAGCGCGCGGGCGTAGTCGACCTGATCGGCCTTGAGGCGGCCCGGTCCGATGCCCGCGCAACCTGCTGCGAGTACGGAAGCGGAGAGAATGGCGATCGATAGCGCTTTCCTTGTCATGGGTCTCAATGAAGGTGAAAGGGAGGATCGACGGCGTACCGCCGCGGAGCACCCGGGCGGCGGCCGCAAATTTCATACCTTTGCCTGCAAATAAAAAGTGGAACGCGTTGCAAAAAAAGCGTGCGAACGCGATCTGGCGCGTTGCACGCCGGTTTTCCGGCAAGCCTGGCGGCTTGCCTCCGATCATCGATCGCTCATGCGTCCGGAGCGGGAAGCGCCTGATCCGTCGACGGTGTTTGCAACGGACCTCGAGTTTGCGCACGGTCCTGACGCACCGGCGTCCGGCCGATGTTGCGCGCCGCTTCCCGATGCTGCGCGACGAGCGCATCGAGGCGGTCCTGTGCGAGTCGCGGTCCGTCACCGCGCGCGAATGCGGATGCGCCCGGTATCGCCAGCATGACCGATGCAACAATCAGCGCCGCGCCGAAAGGCTTGCTTTTCATGATTCACCCCGCAGGAGCGCGGCCTTTCATCCGGCCGCAGGCTCAGGATCGCACAAGGCCGCGCAGCGCGCGCGGCATCCCTGCCATGCAGCGCGCAGACATGCCACGCTTATCCGCCAAAATGCAGTGCTTCGGTGCATGAAGCCCGCTTTACATGCTTCGCGTGCTTGCACATGGCGCCGCCGTTTCCTATTCCTTACATCGGGGCGTCGAATTGTCATACCGGCGCCATCGAGTCAGGATCACTGGAGATCTGCGTTCATGAACCTCGCCATCTTCTTCGACGGCACGTGGAACGAACCCAACGATCGCACCAACGCCTATCTGCTCTACAAGCTCGCGCCGGAAACCGATCAGCAGGAAACCTTCTACGTGCCGGGCGTCGGCACGCAGGGCAAGGGCCTGTTTGCGCTCGCCGACAAATTTCTGGGCGGCGCCTTCGGCGACGGCCTCAGCCAGAACATCAAGAGCGGCTATGCATGGCTGTGTCAGCGTTACCGGCCCGAGGCGAAGATCTATATCCTCGGCTTCAGCCGCGGCGCCTATTCCGCGCGCAGCCTGGCGGGACTCATCCGCAAATGCGGCCTCACCAACGGCTGGGACGCAGACTCGGTCGATCAGGCCTACGGCATCTATCGCGATCGCGATGTCGGGGCGTCGGCTGAATCGGTCGTCGCCTTCCGCAAGCAGTTTTCGCGCGAGGTGGATGTCGAGTTCATCGGTGTGTGGGATACCGTCGGCGAACTCGGCATCCCGCTGGACGGCCTGCCGGTCCCGGGTTTCTCGAGTTACTACCGGTTCCACGACACCACGCTTTCGAACAGCACGAAGGCGGCTTATCACGCGATCGCAGCGAACGAATTCCGCTCGCTCTATAAGCCGACCTTGTGGACCCCCGGCGAGGAAGCGCGTGGTGACTTGCCGCTCGAACAGCGCTGGTTTGCGGGCGCGCATGCGAATGTCGGCGGCGGCTATCTCAGTCCGCCACGCTCGCCCGCGGATCTGCTGCCGCTGATTCCGGCCGAATGGCTGCGCCAGAAAGCCGCCGCGCGCGGTCTTGCCATCGACGGTCCCATCCAGATTCCGCCGCTCGCCTACGATTCACAGCCCATCGATTCGTACACCGAGTTCACCGCGCACCACCCGTTCCTCAAGGCAGTCTGCAAGGAGGAGCCGCGCACCGCCGGTCAGGCGCTGAACGAAACGATCGATCCGAGTCTCGTCGCGCGGCTGAAGGATCCGGGCTTTCTCAGCGCGTATCCGGGGTTCGTCACGCAACTGAAGGCGCTTACTGTCGGCACATGAACGCGTTATACCCCATGTGCAATGCGTAAGTCGATACGCACGCCATGCGCCGATAGTTGCAATCGCAATCATCTGCGCGCCTGGCCGGCAATACGTCCGTCCGCAGCCCATGCTCCGCCCGGACACGAGGAGACCGGAATGAGCACATCCACGACAGCGGAACGCGCTGCGCACCCTTCCAGCACTCAGGAAGACGCGGAAGACGCGGAAGACGAAGCCGGCAGCGGTCAGCCGGGTCCGCGCGTCGCCGACGATCTTGCTGCGTGCGAAGCGCTCATCTCGCATGCGGACGCAAGTGGCACGGTGTTGACGAAGCCCGACGTCGACGCCGTACGCCGCGCGCGCGAGGCGTTCGATCAAGGCGTATGGGATCGCGCGATTGGCGGCGCGTTCTACGAGGCGATGATCCGCATTGCCGCCTCGGTGCACTATCCCGGACGACGCATCGCCAGCGATCTCGACCACTGCCGCGACCTGATTTCGTACGGCGCGCAGAACGGCAAGCTGCTCGACGAGCACGATGTCGAAGCCATCGCGAAAGCGCGCGCGGCGCAGGGAGAGCACGCGTGGGACGCGGGCATCGAGAGCGCGTTCTACGCCGCCATGAGCCGCATCGCCCATGCAGTCGCGCCGGTCGTCGCGGAGACGGCGGGCGACGAGGCGCGGCACGGCGCGCGCCGTGCGATCCGCATCTACACGTATTCGGCGATCGCGCTGACGGTGTTCGTCGTGTCCCTGTCGTGTCTGTTGTTCGTCGCCAATCAGGTCGCCACGGACATCGCCACGGTCGTCAAGAGCAACGACGCCGCCGCGCTGACGCTGCACAACCAGTTGCAGGCGCATGCCGTGGCGATCGGCGACGCCGAGAAAAAGCACGACGCCGATGCCGTCATCGCGTTGCAGAACTCGCAACCCGCGCTGCAGATCAAGGAGGAACTGCAGAACTTCGCAACCAATAATCGCCAGTTGTTCGCGGACGTATCGCGCATCAGCGCCTTCACGACGAGTCTCGGGCTCGGCGCGATCCGCAGCCCCTACAAGGCGCCCTGCGACGCCCAGGAAAGCGTGCTCAATTTTCAGGGCGCTTATCGCACTTCGCATTCACCGCGCTATTTCTCCGGCAAGACCCAAAGCGGCGACTGGCAATGCAATCCGGATGTCGCGCGCAAGGTGCTCGAAATCACGCTGCCGCTGCTCGCCAGGCCGAACGCGGAGCCCGGCGACAGCCATCCGCCCAGCGACCTCGACGCCGTTCAGCAAGGCTTCCAGAAAATCGCCGTCTATCAGGACATTCGCGCGATGGCGCTCTATGCAAACGACATCATCCTGTCGATCGTCGGCGCGGTCACCGGCTTCATGTTGCCGGTGCTCTATGCATGGCTTGGCGCGTGCGCGGCGATCCTGCGCCAGCTGTCGGCCGAATCCGCGGCCAGCACCTTCCATCCCGAGCATTCGAAAGTGGCGAACCGGGCGCATGTGACGAGCGCGGTGATCGTGGGGATATCGATCGGGCTGTTCAGCGGCTTGCTCGAAGGCGGCAAGAATATCTCGCCGCTCGCCATCGCGTTCATTGCGGGTTATGCGTCCGACAAATTCTTCTACTTCGTCGATCGTCTGGTGGGCGCGATGTTCCCGCCGCGCGTCGATCATGTGGATCACGCCGCGCGTCGTCCCCCCGGCGCGTCGAAGGACACGGCGAAGACGCTTCGGTCAGGCTCCTGAACGCGCGCCGCAGCGTTCAAAGACTCAGAACAGATGCGGCGGACGGGGTTCGGTCATCTCGCGCGGAAAGGTCTCGTCGAGTTCGAACTCGATGCCCGGATAGTCCTGCAAGCGTCCGCTGACTTCGGTTTCGCGCTCGCTGGTGAAGAGGCCATCGAGGAAGTCGAACGACAGGTGTTCGACCAGTGCCTTCAACGCCAGCTCGGCGCTGCGCTTCGGCTCCGTGACGATATCGCCCGAATCCGTGCGCGAGCAAAAGGCGCCGTTCTTTGCTTCCATCGCGCCGATGTCGATCACCTTGCCATCCACGTTCTGCGCCAGCACGCGCTGTTCGACCGCGAACAACCTGAAGGGACGCGCGAGGCCGGCGGGAGCATCGGCGCCGGATGACGAGTCTGAGCGATTGGACATGATTCAATTCTCCATGGCTGCATTGGTGAGATGCGGTCAGCAAGGCCTGCGCCCGCCGGTGCATCGGATCAGTATGGAGAAGCACAAAAAAAACCGGACGCACGAGGCGTCCGGTTTTGCAACGATCCGCGGCACGCGGCCGCGAAATATTGCTTAGAAGCGGTGGATGATACCCACGCCCGCCGCGAACTGGCTGCGCGAGGACGACGGGGCGCCCTGGAAGCCGTCGCCGATCGATGCAGTCGCGTTGATCTGGCGGTTGACCGCGCCCGTCGGCGTGAACACCGGCGTGCCCAGCGTGCGGCCATTCGCGCGCTGGAACGCTTCCAGTGCGTACAGGCCCGTGCGCTTCGACAGCGAGTAGTACTGGGACAGGTTGAACTGGTGGTACGACGCTGCATCGTCGATGCCGTTCGCCTTGCTGGCCCACGTGTAGCTGTAGCCTGCCGCGAAGTCCCATGCCGTCGTTGCCTTCCAGTGCAGCACGGTGCCCGCCGTGTTGAAGATGGCCGTATCGGTGAACTTCGAGTTGATGCCCGGGATGTACTGAACGTTCGTGTACGTCGCCGAGACATCCCACGCGCTGTTGAAGGTGTAGCCGAAGCCCACCGCGAAGCGGTTCTGCGCCTGCGCGCCCTGGTAGCCGTTGGTCACCGCCGACACGCCCGACTGACCGCCGGTGTTGGTCGTCGAGTCCGCGCCGTACACGCCGCCGCCGTTGGTCGAGTTGTTGATGCGCGTGAACGCCACCGCGCCGCCGATCGGGCCTTGCTGATACTGGATCGCAGCCGACCACGTGGAGCCCTGGTAGGCGCTGTCAGGCACGCCTGCGAGCGAGTACGAACCGCTCACCGTGAAGCCGTACAGCTTCGGCGACGTATAGACGATCGAGTTGTTCGCGCGGTAGATCGTGTCGAGTTCGTCCAGATCGCCCGGGTGCGCGCCGAAATAGCCGGTCAGCCAGTTGGTCGGGCTGTACGGCGACATCAGCGTGTAGTACGAGGTGTATTGACGGCCCAGCGTGAGGGTACCGTAGCCCGGGTTCGTCAGACCGACCCATGCCTGGCGGCCGAACATGGCGTTGGTGTACTGCTGGCCGCCGGTATTGATGTTGAAGCCCGATTCCAGCTGGAAGATGGCCTTGTTGCCGCCGCCCAGATCTTCAGCGCCCTTCAGGCCGAAGCGGCTGCCTGCCCAGATGCCCGACGCCATCTTGACGTTGGAGCGGCCGCCGCTGTTCGAACCCAGCGACGTCTGGCTGCTTTGATAGACGATCGAATCGTCGACGATACCGTAGAGCGTGACGCTGCTCTGGGCAAAGGCCGGTGCCGCGGCCGCGAATGTCGTGGCTGCGACGGCAGCGGCCTGGGTCAGCGCAAAACGCTTCATTTTTTATCTCCTCATGCAATGGGCTGAACTTGTGTCGTCGACTTGTGGAACCGGTGCCGCCGAAGCGGCTTGACGTGTATCAAGTCGTAACTTTTATCGACGGGAAGTGTATGGCTTACAGACAGAATGCGAAAGGACGTCACACTTTGTTGTCGTTTTTTTTCACTGTCTGGTTAACCAGAATTTCCGCAAGCTGCGTTTGGCGGCATCCGGTCGCGAAACTGACGAATGCCTGACGCCAGCATGGCTTCGGAGCGGAGTTTGCACGAAACGAACGATCGCACGGCGGCACGGCCGGATGGACCTGAGCAGTCGATGGGGCGGGGATGCAAGGAAAGCTGGAAAGCCTGAAAAGGCCGTGCGCCTTGAGTCTGGCGCGAGGGAAGCGCGGTGCGGGTCAGCCGACCCGCCGCGTCAGGTTGAAATTACTTCCATGAAGCAAATGGCTTTCGGCTCAGCGTCACGCCACGGCGAACCGAAAGCATCAAGAATGCATTATGCCAGCGCCCGGGAGCGGCGCTGGCGGTGATCCTGGCACCGCTCAGGGTTCGATTTTCGTGCGCAGCTCGCGCGCGGTTTCCAGGAGCCCTTCATAGCCCGAGCGGGCATGCGCGGGAAGATCGGGGTCGCCGACGAGTGTGCCAAGTGTCTCGATGATGCTGTACAAGATGCCCTTCGCCGCGCCCGCGGCCATCTTGCCGGCGGCGTAGGACTGATCGACATGCGAGATCGCGGCGTCGAAATGCTCGACGTCAGGATGTGCATCGTCGATCTGCGGAGCGTCGCTGCGCGGCTCGGTCGGGTCGTTGTTCATGATGGATGTCCTCCGTGCTTGAATGTTCGCCTGCTGTCGATGGACTCTCTTCTGTCTCTGTATAACGCCGCGCCGCTCCCCGCGCAATCGAGAGCGCTCCGCAGGAAGTCCGCTCACGAAGCTCGCTTATGAAGCCGGCAGCTCCTGCACCGGCTGGATGAAATGGACGCGGCGCATCTCGCCGCCGCCGCGACCGGTGCCGTGCGGAACCCCTTGCTCCGACAGCAGCGCGCGCAGATCCAGGATCACCGGAAACACCTCGTGGTTGTGATCCGCGCCCTGCCGGTCATGCGCTTCCTGTTCACGCTCGACGATCCACCGGTCCTCCGTAAAAATGCGCTCGGTAAACCAGACCAGCAGCGGCCACGCGGCGTCGAGCACCAGCGGCAGCTTAGGGCGGCGGATGGACAACAGGCCGAAGGTGCGGTTGGTGCGCTGCTCGGCGTCGAGCGGCACATAGGCGATCCACAGATCCATCACCATGGTTTCGTCCTTGGTGCGGATCTTGAGCGTCTGCCACGGGTACTCGGTGCGGACCGTCATGACGTCCTTGTTCGAGTCGTCCGGTTTCGCGCCGCGCTTCTGGCTGAACACCAGCGCCTCGCCGATCGGCTGCTTGCCCGCCTCCCGCGCGAACACGTAGTCGACCTCGATCCAGTCATCTCCGCGACGCCGTCCGAGCGAACGCGCGCGCATGCTGCCCATCTGCCGGCGATGCAGGAACTGATGGTTCATGTCCATCAGATTTTCGTGCATGAAGGTGTAGTGGCACTTCACATCGCCGCCGAAACGGCGTGTCTTGTAGGCGCGATCATCGGCGGAACCGAGCTCGGGGAACTTCGCTTGCGGGGCGAGCGCCGGGTCGCCGGTGAACACGAAGATGAGCCCCGCCGCCTCGCGGCACGGATAGGCGCGCACGCCGTTGGGCAGGCGCTCGCGGCCAAGATAGGGAATGTCGGTGCAGCGGCCGGTGCAATCGTAGGTCCAGCCGTGATAGCAGCAACGGATCGACTCGCCGTCGACGACGCCCGCCGACAGCGGCACCTGCCGATGCGCGCAGCGGTCCTCGAGCGCGAACACCTGGCCCGATTCGGTGCGCACGAGCACGATCGGATCGCCGGCGAACTTCACGCCATGCGCGCGGCCGCGCTTCACCTCGCGCGACCACGCGAGCGGATACCAGTTGTCTGGATGGATGTCGACGCGGCGCAGATCGCGCGTCGGTCTTGCGGGTGTATCGGTGGAACCGGCTTCCTGCTCGCCTTGCGGCAACGCTGCGTGCATGTACGACGCCTCCGGGAAAGGGAGATCGGATTGAGCGCCCCGGGCGACTGCGGCGCAATGAACGACCATTCGCAGTCTACACGGCGATGTCGGTTTCGGCGCGTGCAAGCTTGTCCTAAATCAAGCCGATGGCTACGCGTCCCGCCCCGCGTTCCCAAGGTGCGCATGCAGGTGATCGATCAGCGCTCGCACCTTCGGTGGCAGGAAGCGGTTCGGCGGATACAGCAGCCACACCGGGCCCTGATACGCGCGCACCTGGATCTCCCAATCGGCCAGGACGGGCTGCACGCTGGCGGCGGCGAGCGCATCGCGGGCCGCGAATTCGGGCAGCGCCGCGATGCCGAGCCCTCGTTCCGCCGCCTCCAGCCGCGCGCCCGCGTGATTCGCGAGGTAGCGGCCGTGCACCGTGACCGTCGCCGTCTCGGCGTTCTCTCCGGCCGCGTGGGTCGCGTGCCGGGTGAAGCGCCAGCGATTGTCGTCGGCGGTTTCGCCGAGATAAATGCAGTCGTGCGCCGCGAGTTCGCGCGGATGCTCGGGCACGCCCCGCGCGCGCAAATACTCCGCCGACGCGCACAGCTGCCAGCGCACGCGCCCGAGCGGACGGGCGGCGAGCCCCTGCGGCGGCTGGCTGGTCGCGCGGATGACGAGATCGATGTCGTGTTCGAGCGGATCGATGTCGTGGTCGCTGAAGACAAGCTGCACGTCGACTTCCGGATAGGCCGCGAGAAACGCCGGCACGAGCGGGTGGATGACGGATTTCGCGTAGGCCGTCGGCGCCGACAGCGTGACGCGCCCCTGCGGCTTGCCGGTGGAGAGACCGGCGGCATCGACGGCGGCCGCGGCGGCGGCAGCCATGTCGCGGCAATATCGATACACCTGCTGCCCTGCTTCCGTGACGCGGACCTTGCGCGTCGAGCGTTCGAGCAGGCGCGTGGCGAGCGCCTCCTCGAGACGCTTGATCTGGCGGCTCACCGTGGAGGGTGGCGTGCCCAGCTGCCGTGCGGCGACGGAGAAGTTGCCGGCATCGACCACGCGCGCGAACACGGCCATGTCGGGCATCAGGGCGAACAGATCGACGGGATTCATTTGTGCATCGGCGACAATAACGCTGTGCGTGACGACCTGATTATCGCGTGCCGCGCATCATTCGACAATGACGGCTTCTTTCGCTTCTTCTTTCGGAGCCGTCCATGTCCCGCGAATCGCCCGCCCGCCGCATGCTGCCGCTTGCCGATCTCCTGCTGTTCGCCGTCGCGATGGTGTGGGGAAGCAGCTATGGCGTCGTCAAAAGCGCACTGGCCTTTTATCCTGTGCTCGGACTGCTGACCCTCCGCTTCGGCATCACGTTCTGCCTGCTTGCCGTTCATTTGCGGCATCTGCGGTCGGCTGGCAGGAAGACGCTTGCCGGTGTCGTCGTGCTCGGCCTTTTGCTGCTGTCGATCTTTCTCGCCGAAACCTTCGGGGTCTTGCACACGCGTGCTGCAAATGCTGCGTTTCTCATCAGTCTGTGCGTCGTGCTGACACCGCTCGTCGAATGGGGCCTGCTGCGCCGACGGCCCTCGACGCCCGAATGGATCGCGGTCGGCGTGTCCTTCGCGGGCGCCTGGTTGCTCGCCAGCAACGGCACCCTTTCCTTCGATTTCAATCTCGGCGATGGCCTGATTCTCGCCGCGGCCGTGTTGCGCGCGTTATCGGTCTGCGTGACCAAGCGCGTGCTTCGAGCGGCGCCGCTGCCCGCGCTCACGGTGACGGCCGTGCAGGCGGGCGTCGTGACGATCGGCAGTGCGGCGATCGCGTTGACCCTCGCGCCGTCGCAATGGCAGGCGCTGCCGTCGGTCGCGGGTCATGCGGCGTTCTGGGGCTCGGTGATGTATCTCGTGTTTGCATGCACGCTGTTTGCATTCTTTGCGCAAAACTACGCGATCGGCCGCAGCAGTCCCACGCGGGTGTCCCTGCTGATGGGCAGCGAGCCGGCCTTCGGCGCGCTGTTCGCAAGCATCTGGCTCGGGGAGCACGTGTCGACCGCCGGATGGATCGGCGGAGCGATGATCGTAGCCGCCTCGCTCATGGCAAGCGTCTCGTGGCGCGGTCGGCTGGTGCGCCTCGGTGCGGGTGCGCGCTCGGCTGGCGAAGCTTGAATGCGTTATGCCAATTTCTCGAAGACGACGCTGAAATTGTTCGCGGGCATCGCGATGACTTCCCTGAGTGCAAAGCCGACGCGCCCGCCTGTTCTTTCCACCTCCTCCAGATCGCGCACGCCCCAGCGCGGATCGCGGGCGCGCAACTGTTGATCGAAGGCTTCATTGCTCGGCGCCGTGTGCGCACCGTTGCGCCGGTATGGCCCGTACAGGTACAGTACGCCCCCCGTGCCGAGTCTCGCGCCGGCGCCCCGAAAGAGCGCCTCCGTGGCTGCCCACGGCGCAATGTGGATCATGTTGATGCACACCACCGCCGACACCGCGCCGATTTCCCAGTCATTGCTCGTCACGTCGATAGCGAGCGGTTCGCGCAGGTTCGTTAGTCCGGCGTGAGCGCGCCAGGCCGCGATGGAGTCGCGCGATGCGGCATCCGGATCGCTCGGCTGCCAGACGATGTCCGGCAACGCGGCAGCGCAGTGCGCCGCGTGTTGTCCGGTTCCGCTCGCGATCTCCAGCACGATCCCGGTTCGGGGCAGCACCCGCTTGAGGACCGATAGAATCGCATCGCCATTACGCTCGGCGGCCGGCGCGCGACGGCGAATGCCGGTTTCGGGTTGCGGTGTGCCATGGGGATCGGATGCTGCGTCGGTCATTTGGGTCGTGTCGTGGTGAGGGTGCGGGGAAGGCGTTGCGAAACGCCGGCGATTGGGTGTTTTCAGGATTCGTATCGTGCGTATCTGGGTATTGCAGGTTCGATCGGGGTGGGTGGCTCGCAGCGTTGCGAACTTCAATGTTCCGCAAGACCAGTCTTAATCGCGATAACTTGCTTCGCCTGCGGCATTCGCAGTTGCTGCAACTTCCGTCGGCCTTGCGGCTTCAGCGACCCACCGCCGACGAGACGTTTGCAGCCCTCAGAACGATGATGATCACCTGCAAGCCCGCAAGCGCTCGCAGCTCTTCGGACGGACGCGCGAAACGCACCATACAGGGTGCCCGCACCGCGCGCCTGGGCTCGATTCGTGCTGATCCGGCCCGCGGCAAGCGCGGCGGGACATGAAACCTGTGTATGCTCCCGGTTGATCCCGCGTCCGCCGCTCATTTTGCATGATGCGTTTTGCATGCGAAATGCCATTTGGTATGCATGAGCCATGCATGCAAAACACAGCAAGGCATCCGCTTGCAACGCTTCCCACTGAAAAGAAGCAGCGCATGCGGCGCAATCGAAAATGGAGTCAAGCATGCAGCATGATCCGAACCAGCAGGCGCCGGAGCAATCGCGTCCCGGCCCCGACGACGACATGATCGCCTTTGCAAGCGAAGTGTTCGACGTGGCCCGCCGCGGCGACGCTTCAATGCTCGACGCCCTGCTCTCCAAGGGTCTGCCGCCCAACCTGCGCAACGACAAGGGCGACAGTCTCGTGATGCTGTCGAGCTATCACGGCCACGCCGACGCCGTGCGCGTGCTGCTCGAGCACAAGGCCGATCCCGACCTGCGCAACGACAACGGCCAGACGCCCATCGCGGGCGCGGCGTTCAAGGGCTTCACCGACGTGATCGAGACACTGCTTGCGCATGGCGCCGATGTCGAGGGCGCGTCGCCGGACGGACGCACCGCGCTGATGATCGCCGCGATGTTCAATCGCGTGGAGATCGTCGAGTTGCTGGTCGAGCGTGGTGCGGATCCCGATGCGCGCGATGCCGGCGGCTTCTCGGCCCGCGACGCCGCCGAAAAGATGGGCGCGCCCGATACCGCCGCCCGCCTCGCCGAAATATCGGCTGCGCGCAGTCGCCCGGGCGCTGCATGAGGGTGCAGGAAGAGGCGCACGGCGGCGGTCACCGGGCGGTCACGGCGCATCGACTTCCGCCTGCGGCATTTTGCATTCAGCCTTTTGCATGCAGGATGCAACCCGTCCTGGCGATCGACACACACAGCATGCGGGGCGCAGTGTGCTAAAACGGGTACGCCGCCGGCAACCGCGCATGGCGGACGCACATGCACGTGCACATGCGGATAGCAACCGCGCGACGCCACGATCCGACCAACGACAATCAAGACCAACAAGCAGGTGATTCGGAACCATGGAGCTTTTGTGATGACAGGCGGTTTCCCGCAACGGGGTCATGGGTCGTCGAACCGTGAGCACGCGCCTCGCCGCGTGCGTCGGATCGACGGGGCCTTGCACGCGGCCGCGTACTGCCTGGCGCGCCTGTTCGCGCGCATGCTGGCGCTCGCCGCCCGATGCACATCGGTTGGCGGACGAACCTGCGCACGAACCCGCAACGCTTTCCGCCCTCGCACCGCAGCAACCCTGCTGGGCGCCGCGGCGCTCTCCGCATGCGGTTTGCTGCCGAAACAGGTGCCCGCGCCGATCGTCGAGCATTCCTACATCCCGACGCCCGCCGAAGCCGCGCCCAACGAGCCCGAGGAGCCCTTGCCCGAAGTGCAGGCGCCCGAGCCCGCCTCCGCCGTCAAGCCCGCGCCCGCACCGAAGCCCAAGCGCCGCATCGTCCGGCCGAAACCGCAGGAGCCGGCCGTCACGCCGCCGCCCGAGCCGGCCGAACCGCCGCCGCCTCCGCAGATCATCTCGACCCGCACCATGCAGCACGATCAGCTGCACGGCCTCCTCGATGCCGAGGTGCAGCGCCCGGACGGCAAGGTCGTCGGCCGCGCGGTGGACATGTATATCGATACGGCCGCGCGACCGAAGCTGCTGATGGTGAACCTCGCCGGTTTCATGGGCGTCGGCGACCGCAAGGTCAATTTCCCGTGGACGGCCTTCCGCTTCACGCCCAATGCGAAGGGCGCGCCGATCACCTTCGTGCAGCCGGCGCCGCCCGCCAAGGGCAAGCCTGCCGATCCGGCGCCCAAGCCTCAGCCAGTCAACGAGGCGCCGCCGAACCTCGTGCAGCTGGTCGATTCGACGGTGGCGCAGAAGAGCGGCGCGCGCATCGGCCGGGTGGTCGACGTGCTGGTCGATTCGCAGTCCCAGCCGCAGGCACTCGTCCTCGATCTGTCGAGCTCGCTGGCGGAGGACAAGCGCCACGTGGCCGCCAACTGGGGCGACCTGCATGTCGTCTCGCACAACAAGCAATGGCAATTACAGATGGACTTCAACGACGCGCAGCTTAAGGCGACGCCGACCTACTCGCCCGAGCAGCCGATCAAGATCGTCTCGCCGGTGGTGCCGGCGCCTGCGTCGGCGCCAGCGGCCGCATCGGCCGCATCGGTCGCGTCTGGCACATCGGGAACATCGGGCGCAGCAGCGACGGGCCCCACAGGGACGACGGCATCGGGCGCTGTGTCGGCGCAGAAGCCGGCCTCCAGCGCGCGCCCCGCCAAATAACGGATAACGACATCGAGAACAGATTCACAACATGGTAATTGCACGCAGTCTGCGCGCGCTCGACTGGCTGAACTTCTTTGTCGCCAACGTGCAGACCGGCTTCGGCCCCTTCATCGCTTCGTACCTTGCGGCCAACAAATGGACGCAGGGCGAGATCGGCCTGATGCTTTCCGTCGGCACGATCAGCGCGATGGCGAGCCAGTTGCCGGCCGGCGCGCTCGTCGACGCCATGCGCAACAAGAAATTCGCTGCGCTTTCCGCGATCGTTGCGATCATCGTGAGCGCGCTGTTGCTCGCCGCGAGTCCGACCTTCGTCCCCGTCTTCGCGGCCGAAGTGCTGCACGGCTTCGCGAGCTGCATGCTCGTCCCGGCGATGGCCGCGATCTCGCTCGCCCTCGTCTCGCGCGCCGATCTCGGCGACCGGCTGGGCCGCAATGCGCGCTGGGCATCGATCGGCAGTGCACTGACCGCTGCGTTGATGGGTGCGTTCGGCGAGTACCTGTCGCTGCGTTCGGTTTTCTTCCTGACCGCCGCGCTCGCCGTGCCGGCGATCTTTGCGCTGCGCATGATTCATTACGACATGGCGCCCGCCGTACCGCGCGCACCGCCCGGCAAGCCGAAGATCACGCCCGAAGGTGAAGAACGCGAGTCGCTGCGCGAGTTGCTGAAAGACCGGCGCCTTCTGATCTTCGCGGTGTGCGTCGTGCTGTTCCACCTGTCGAATGCGGCGATGCTCAATCTCGCCGCCGGCGAGGTCACCGCGCACATGGGCGACAACGTTCAATTGGTGATCGCCGCCTGCATCATCGTGCCGCAGTTCCTCGTCGCGGTGATGTCGCCATGGGTCGGACGCCAGGCGCAGAAATGGGGACGCCGGCCGGTGCTGATCCTCGGCTTTTGCGCGCTGCCCGTGCGCGCGATCCTGTTTGCCGGCGTGAGCAGCCCTTACCTGCTCGTGCCCGTGCAGATGCTCGACGGCATCAGCGCGGCGGTGTTCGGCGTCATGCTGCCGCTCATCGCGGCGGACGTCGCGGGCGGGCGCGGACACTACAACCTGACTATTGGTTTCTTCGGTCTCGCTGCGGGCGTCGGCGCGACGCTCTCTACCGCGGCGGCGGGCTTCGCCGCGGATCGCTTCGGCACGACCATGAGCTTCTTTGGATTAGCCGGCGCAGGCGCGCTGGCCGTGCTGATGGTGTGGCTCGCGATGCCCGAGACCCGCATCGAGCATGCGAAGACCGTGGAGGTCGAACCGCCGGTCAAGGCCTGACCTTGCACGCGCGCTGTGAAGCTACGCGTTATCGCAACGGCTTCAGGCCTTCGAGCAGCGTCGGGATCAGTTCACTCACCGTCGGGTGGATGTGCATCGCGCGCTGCAGCGTCGTGTAGGGCGCATCGGCGTTCATGATGTCGATGAAGGTATGGATCGCCTCATCGCCTTCTATGCCGTAGATCGCCGCGCCGAGGAACCGCTTCGTGCGCACATCGACGAGCGCTTTCATGAAACCATCGGTTTCGCCGCGCTCACGGGCCCGGCCGACACGCGCCATCGGCATCGTCGCGATGAGCGCCTCGCGGCCGTCCTTGCGCACCTCTTCCTCGCTCATGCCCACGCGCGCGAACGGCGGATCGACGAACACCGCGTACGCCATGATGCGCGTGTCGACGCTGCGCGCCTCGCCATCGATGAGGTTCGAAGCGACGATCTCGTAGTCGTTCCATGAGGTATGCGTGAACGCGCCGCGCCCGTTCACGTCGCCGATTGCATAAATGCCCGGCACGCTGGTGCGCAACTGGCCGTCCACGTCGATCATGCCGTGCCGGTTCACAGCGATGCCGGCTTGCTCGAGGCCGAGATCGTCGGTGTTCGGCGTGCGGCCGGTCGCGAACAGCAGATGCGACGCATCGACCGTCCCCGTGCCGGTCACGATGCGCACGCCCGCCGCCAGCGGCTCCACGCGCTGCAAGTCGGTGTCGAAGCGGAACTCGACGCCCTCGCGCGACAGCACGTCCTGCATCGCGCGGGCCACGTCCGCGTCCTCGCGTGTGAGGATTCGCTCGCCGCGCACGAGCAGCGTCACGCGGCTGCCGAAGCGCCGGAACATCTGGCCGAATTCCAGCGCGATATAACTGGCTCCGACGATCACCAGATGCTCCGGCACCTCGGTGAGTTCGAGGATGGAGGCGTTGGTCAGATAAGGCACGCTCTCGAGCCCGTTTACGGGCGGCACCGCGGCGCGCGTGCCCGTGTTGATGAAAACGAGATCGGCATCGATGTCCTGGGTCGAGCCGTCGGCGGCCTCGATGCGCAATGCATGCGGTCCTGTGAAACGTCCGTGGCCCTTGAACACGGTGAGGTTCTTCGTGCCGCGCAGCCACTTCTCGACGCTGCTGCGGGAACTGCCGATCACCTCGTCCTTGCGCGCTTTCACGCGGGCCATGTCGATGGCGATGTTGCCGTCGATCATGACGCCGTAGCGTGCCGCCGTGCGCGCGACATGCGCGGCCCGTGCACAGGCCACGTAGGTCTTGGTGGGCGTGCAGCCGACGTTCACACAGGTGCCGCCGAACAGATGCCGCTCGATGACCGCCGTGCGCCGGCCACTCTCGGCCAGCCGGACCGCGAGCGGCGAGCCGCCCTGTCCCGTGCCGATGACGACTGCATCGAAATGCTGTGACATGGTGAGGCCTCCGTGATTCGTTGCGAGCGCGCCGTCGTGGATGGCGAACCGCTGAACATGAGTCGAAGCATCTTACGCGCAAGCCGCCACGGCTTCAGGAACGATGCATCGGGCGTCCGATGCGGACATGGGCATGACACGTGCTCCTTTTGTGTGAATCATGCCGTGCGTCCAGGGCCGCGGCGTTCATCCATTCCGGCTCACGTGACCGAAGGCATTCATGATCGAGACGATATGGTTCCTCGTAGTCGGCGGCGTGCTCATCTTCATGGGCCTTGCCAGTTCGATGTTCCGACGCCTGCCGATCAGCACCGCGATGTGCTATCTGGCGATCGGCTTCGCGCTCGGTCCCGCCGCGGCCAATCTGCTGTCGCTCGACCTCGCCACCGATGCGACGGTCCTGCGGCGCATCACCGAAGTCGCGATGCTCGCGTCGCTGTTCGCCATCGGCCTGCGCCTGCGCGTGCCGCCAACCGATCGCATCTGGTTCCTGCCCGTGCGACTCGGACTGGTCGCAATGGTGCTCACCGTCGCCGCGCTCACCGTCTTCTGCGCCTATGTGCTCGGCCTGGGCTGGGGGCCGGCGTTGTTGCTCGCCGCAATGCTTGCGCCAACCGACCCGGTGCTCGCGCACGACGTACAAGTTGAAACCCCCGGTGACATCGACTTGTTGCGCTTTTCGCTCACCGGCGAAGGCGGCCTGAACGACGGTATTGCGCTGCCTTTCGCGCTGCTGGGCATCGCCGTGTGCCGCTTCGAGGCCTCACCCAGCGAGGCGCTGCACTGGAACTTCGCGTTGCAGGCGGCATGGGGCATCTCGGGCGCGCTTGCGAGCGGCTGGCTGCTCGGTGCGCTGTCAGTGCGGCTCGTGGCCTATCTGCGCACGCGTCATGGACAGGCGCTGGGTCCGGAAGGCTTCTATGCGCTGGGGCTGATCGCGCTGTCGTATGGCGTCGCCGAACTGTTGCACACCTATGCCTTCCTCGCGGTGTTTGCGGCGGGGCTCGCAATGCGCCGCGTCGAACAGAAGGCGAGCGGCGACAAGACGCCACGGCAGGCGGTCGGCAAGATCGATGCGGACGATGTCGGCGCGGCCGCGGCGGATCCTGAACGCGCGCACGCGTTCGTGGCCGAGCGCGTGCATGGCTTCACGATCGAACTGGAGCGTATTGCCGAGGTGGCGATCATGCTGATGGTCGGCGCCCTGCTCGCGACCCTGTGGCGCGACCTCTTCACGTGGAGAGCCGCCGTGCTGATCGCGGCGCTCTTCCTCGTGTTGCGGCCGGCGGCCGTCGAGCTCTCGCTGATCGGTTCCAATGCGACCGGCACGCAACGTCGGCTCATGAGCTGGTTCGGCATACGCGGGGTGGGCTCGTTCTACTACCTGCTCTATGCGCTCGAACAAGCCCCGCGCGACGTTGCGGCGCCGCTCGTGCCGCTCGTCATCGCGACCATTGCGGCATCGGTCGTGGTTCACGGCATCACCGCCACGCCGCTCATGAACCGCTATCAGCGCTGGAGCGCGGACGATTGACGGCGTGCTTGCCGGGATGCGCGGGCGCGCGGCATCATCATCGTCATGCTCAATCCATTCAAGGACGTTCAGGCGTGAAGCATCTGCTCTTCTTCTGCGGTCATGCGGGCACCGGCAAGACCACGCTGGCCAGGCGCCTGTTCGCGCCGCTCGGCAACGCCACCGGCGAGCCTTTTTGTCTGCTCGACAAGGACACGCTCTACGGACCGTACAGCGCTGCGGCGATCGGCGCGCTCACCGGCGATCCGCACGATCGCGACAGTCCGCAGTTCATCGAGCACTTCCGGGATCCCGAGTACCGTTCGCTCATCAATACCGCGGCGGAGAATCTTTCGCTGGGTACGAGCGTGATCGTCGTTGCGCCGCTCACGCGCGAAGTGCGCAGCGGCCGCCTGTTCGATCGGGCGTGGCTGGGCATTGGCGACGATGTCGCGATTCGCGTCGTATGGGTTCATACCGCAGAGGCGGTGGCGCGCGAGCGCATTCTTGCCCGCGCCGATCCCAACGATGCGTACAAGCTGGCGCATTGGGACGAGTATCGCCGGCGCCTGTTCGTACCCGACGACACTCTCGCCCAAACGCTCGTGATGGTCGACAACACCGCGCCCTCGGACGATACGCAGGTTGACTTGCTGGCGCGTCTTGTCGAGACAGGATGATGCATGCTGCATTACGCGTTTTGCATTACGCGTTTTGAATTACGCGTAATGAATGCACCTCGGTATGCACATCACGCGGCTGCGAGCCGCCGCGCCGGCGCCAGCGCATTCGCGCCTTCGTACGGCTTGCCGAAACGATTGCCGAGGAACGCCTCGAGCGGCACCTGCTCCTGACGCACGAAGCCGGACTGCGGTAGTACGCCCTCGCGGAACAGGTCGAGTTCGGCGCAAATCGCGCCGGCCGTGGTGATCTGGATCGCGCTCATCGGTACGCCGCACACATTCTTCGCAAAGATCTTGCGGGTGAATACGTCCTGCACGAGCTGGCCGTGACGCATGCCCGTCACCGTGACAAAGATCAGCACCACGTCCTGCGCCGTCGAGGGCACCGCGCTCTTGAGCATGGTCTTGAGACCGTCGCGGTCGGTGGACATGCGCAGGTCTTCGAGCAGGAATTGCATCAGGTCCCGGTGCCCCGGATAGCGCACCGACTTGTAGTCGAGCGTCTCCACCTTGCCGGCAAGCGTTTCGCAGAGCGTGCCGAGGCCGCCCGACGTGTTGAACGCCTCGTATTCGATGCCGTCGAGCGAGAAATGCTCGACGCCCTCGAGCGGCTGCACCCACTGCGTACGGCCTTCGCGAATCGCCTCGCAGGGCTGGCAGTACTCGTTGATGAGACCGTCGATGCTCCACGTGAGGTTGTACTTCAGCGCGTTGGTCGGAAACTCGGGCAGCGCGCCGACGCGCATCTTCACTTCGCGGACATCGTCGAGACGCTTCGCGAGATCGTGCGCCACGATGCCGATGAAGCCCGGCGCGAGACCGCATTGCGGCATGAACGCGAGTTCCGAACCGTCGGCGATGGCGCGGATCGCATGCGTCGCGCGGACGTCCTCGGTCAGATCGAAATAATGGACGCCTGCCGCCTTCGCTGCCGAGGCGACGTTGATCGCGAGGTAGTAAGGCAAGGCGTTGACGAGGGCATCGAAGCCTTGCAACGCCTGCCGCAGCGCGGGGGTATCGGCGGAATCGACACGGCGTGTCGCGAAGCCTTGCGCATCGAGCAGTGCGAGCGCGTGTTCGTCGCGATCGAACGTGACCACTTCGAAATCCCCGCTGTCACGCAACAGTTGAGCAATGCTGCGACCGATCAATCCGGCGCCGACGAGAGCCACTTTCATATTCGTCTCCTTGTGTGTGTTCGAGTGGGGCCGAAGCCGTCTTCAAACAGTGTAGGGGCGGACGAATGCGGTTCCTAGACGCAAAGTGATGCGCTTCGACGAAGGTTTTCGACGTTTCGACGGGACAATACTGCGTTTTGTCGTGTCCGGCTAACCTGCCCGGTCGATCTTGCGCGCCAGGATGATGGACGTCGTCGTCCGCTCGACGCCTTCCAGCGCGCCGATTTCGTCGAGCAGGTCATTGAGGCGGTCGGGTGAGTCGGCGCGCAGCCAGGCGACGTAATCGAATTCGCCGCTTACCGCGCAGAGCAACTGGATCTCGGGCATGCGCGCAAAACGCTTCTGCAGATCGCGCCCATATCGCGGCGTCAGCTTGATGCCCACGTAGGCCTGGATACTCGCGTCGAGCACGTCCTGTCCGAGTCGCACGCCATAGCCCGCGATCACCTGATTCTTTTCGAGCCGCGCGATCCGGGCGATCACCGTGGTGCGCGCGACGCCAAGCTGCCGCGCAAGTTCGGCGACGCTCTCGCGGGCGTTCATCTGCAAAAGCGCGACGAGGTTGCGATCGATGTCGTCGAGTTGATCGAGGCGCGGCGGTCTCATGTGTGCGTCGTTCCTGGCGTTTTGTATCGGCTGAGTTGGTTCTATGCGTTATGCATTACGCGCTATGCGTTTTGAATGCCAAAGGGTATTCGGCATGCGTAATCTTGCATGCCGGCGCGCGGTCTGTGCTTTCCGTCGCCCTCACGAAGGGGCCGCCGGGTAACGAAGCAACGTCACGCCTGCACTGCACCTCCCGTTTTTGCACCTCACTCGCACCACGTTGCATTTTGCGTTACGCGTATTGAATGCAAACCGGCATTTGGCATTTTGTGTTTTGCATTATCGCCGACGGGCCTGGGACATCAGCAGCGTCGTACGTTCGAGTCGCGGCCCGGTTCACACAAGGCTTGCCGCCAGCACGTTCGCATCGTGCCAAGCACTCTCAATCGCCGTCGCCCAACTCCCGTCATCACACCCCCAGCCGCGCCATCATGAAGTCGACGAAACTCGCGAGCTTCGGCGTCGCGCGCGTATCACGGGGATACACCAGATGCACCGGCGAGGATTTCGGCAAGTACGCCTGCAACACCGCCACCAGCGCGCCGCTATTCAACTCGTCCTCGACCAACGCATGCGGCTGCAACACCAGCCCGAAGCCCGCCAGCGCGGCTTTCTTCAGCGCCTCGCCGTTGTTTGCCCGAAAGCGCGCGGAACCGGTGCGGCGTGCGAGGATCGCGTCATCTTCCCCCTCCAGTCGCCAGCCCGCCTCGCGTCCCTGATGCACGAAACCCAGGCACTCGTGTCCCGCGAGATCGGCGGGCGTTGCGGGCGTCCCCGCACGCGCAAGATAGCCGGGCGCCGCGCACACAGCCATGGCATAAGGCTTCAACGGGCGTGCGACGAAACTCGAATCCGCCAGCGCGCCGATGCGCACGGCCGCATCGAACCGTTCCTCGACGATATCGACCATGCGGTTGGTGAGATCCAGCTCCACCGCGATCTGCGGAAACGCCGCCAGAAAATCAGTCACGGCCGGCGTGACGAAATGCACGCCGTAGGTCAGCGGCACCGTCACGCGCAACACACCGCGTGGCGTCGCGCTCATGGCTTCTGCAAGGGTATCGGCGGCATCGACCTCGGCGAGAATGCGGCGGCAGCGTTCGTAGTATTCGCGGCCGACCTCGGTCAGACTCTGGCGCCGCGTCGTGCGTACCATCAGGCGCGTGTTCAGACGCGCCTCCAGCGCCTGCAGATGCCTGCCGGCCATTGGCGCGGAGATGGAAAAGCGCTCGGCCGCGGCGCTCAGGCTGCCCAGATCCACGATGGCCACGAAGACCCGCATGCTCAACAAGGTATCCACTGCGCTTTTTTTCCAGAGTCGTATCGAATGTAAGCAGTTGTCGCAATGCAAGCGAATTTGAATGCAATCGTGATACTAATATCCGCCAACGGCATGCAGCATACCGGCACGCCCACCTTTCATCTCGATTCAAGGTATATACGAATGAAAAGAACTCTCGTCACCCTGGCCGCCTCGCTGGTCTCGCTGGGCGCATTGAGCCCGGTCTTCGCACAATCGTCCGCGCCCGCAGCCACTTCCGCGCCGGCCGCTCCTTCTGCTCAAACCGCCGCTTCAGCGCCGGCCGCCTCGAATCGCGAGGCGCGCACTGAAGAGCGTATCGCTGAGCTTCACTCGAGCCTCAAGATCACGCCGCAGCAGGAAGAGCAATGGTCGAAGTTCGCCGACGTGATGCGCGACAACGGCCGCACCATGGCCGATCTCTATCGCCAGCGCGTCGCCCAGCGCAGCACGATGTCCGCGCTCGACGACATGAAGCAGTATCAGCAGATCACGCAAGCAAACGCGGACGGCACGAAGCGCCTCGTCGAGGCTTTCGAGCCGCTTTACGCGAGCCTCTCGCCGGAGCAGAAGAAACTGGCCGATACCAGCTTCCGCGACGAGCATGCCAAGGACCACCGCCATCGTGCGCATCGTCGCCCGCATGCGGCCAGCCCCGCGCCGGCTTCGGCAACCAAGCCCTGAGTTGAATCTTGCATGATGCATACAAAGCCCGCCTAGGCGGGCTTTTTCACATGACGAGGCGCACAATGCGTGCGAATGCCGTTACGATCCCGCATCCCCATGTCACGCCATCCGGCAACGCACCATGCTCCATCTGACCCAGCTCGATCTCGCCTCTGACCCGGCCGCATGCCGCGTCGTCAAGGACGAAGCCGTATCTGTCGAATTCGCAGCCGGCGACGGCGAACTGATGAGTCTCGAAGGCCCGAACCGGCACACACAAGGCGATGCCATCGTCAGCGGCGCCGGCGGGGAACGCTGGGTCGTGTCGCGCGCACGCTTCGATACGAAGTACGCGCCCGAAGGCGGCATTGCGCATGGCGAGCCGGGGATCTATCGCAACCTGCCGAGCGTCGTGCTTGCTCGCGAGATGCACGAGCCCTTCTCCATCGCGCGCTCGGCCGCCGGCGACATCCTCACGGGCGATGCCGGCGACTGGGTCATGCAATACGCGCCCGGCGACTACGGCGTCGTCAAGGCAGCGCGCTTTGCCAAGGTGTACCGCGTGCTCTAAAAACGCACGCCAAAGTCCAGACGCCTCAGGCGAAGTCCTCGCCCATCTCCAGTTCGACCTCGCGCGGCACAGCCTCGCCGTTCGCATACTGCTCCTCCAGCGATCCGAGCGTGGCCTCCACATACGCGCGCAACACCGCATAACTGCGTGCGTGCATGCGCGGCGGCGTCGCGCGGTAGCGTGCGAGCGCATCCGGATCGAAGCGCACGTCGATGGCAATGCGCCGCGCCTGCGCGCCAAAGCGCATGGCCACGTAGTGAATCACGAGCGAGGTCCGGCCCGTGTCGTCCTTGCGCTCGACGAACTGCGTCTGTTCCGGAAAGAGGTCGGAGATCACACGCGCCAGCATGTCGATGTCCGCGCTCGGGCAGTCGTATTGATAGTCTTCCATGCCGTGTCGAAGAGAGATCGGGAAGTGGCGGATACGGTTCAGGCCGCGCGCCGATAGTAGCGCACCAGCCCCACTGCGACGAACACGCCGAGCGCGAGATACACGGCATCGGCGGCGAAGAGCGGCACCAGCCGCGCCTGGAACAACGCGGCAGGCAGGCCGACGAGCGCATGCGCCGCGATCAGGAACGGCAACGCATGACGCGAACGTTCGCGCAACATCTGCCACATCAGTGCAGAGAAGCCGAGTTGCAGGACGAACGCGCTCGCGCGCTCGATCACGAAGATGGCCGCCGATACCGGCGAGAGACTCAGCAGCACCAGATGGATGCGCGCGACCGCTTCGAGCGGCGCGTTCGCAAAATGCGCATCGAGCGTGCCGCGGTCGGCGAGCACCGCGTAGATGATCCATTGCACCTGCACCAGCACGCCGACGATCCACGCCTCGGCGCCGCCATGTCCGATGCCAAGCCCAAGCCCCGGTCCGACGCGGTCCAGCGCGCCGGGTTCGCGCGAGATGAGCCACTTCATCGCGAGAAAGCGGCCAACTTCCTCGCACACACCGGCGGCCAGCGCGCCATAGACGACGAACACCGCGGGGCTCGCGAGCCAGCCGGACGTGACGGCATTGGCGAGCACGAAGCCATGCAGCGCGCGTTCGATGACCATCGCGAAGAGCGCGAACACGCCCACGCCGAGAATCGTTTCGCGCGGCACGATGCCGAAACGCGGCCTCAGCTTCCGATACAGCACGACGGGCAGCGCGGCGATCAGCAGCGCCGCCAGCGCAAGACACAACAAGGTCGACACACTGACCATTCCAGTTCCTCAGGTTCCTTGGGATAGCACGTGCGGATCGCGCGCCGTGGAAGCGCGCACGATGAGCTCGCCGGGCAGCAGGCATTCGCGCGCGGGCATCGTGGCGCCGCCGAGCCGTTCATGCAGAAACTCGACCGCGCGCCGGCCGATATCGCCGGTCGGCTGCCGCACCGTCGTCATGCCGGCGAGCTGGGCCCATTCGGAATCGTCGATCGACATCAGCGCGACGCGTGCCTGCCAGTCCGCGCCATAGCGCGCCTTCAGATGCACGGCGACGCGCAACGCAACCGGCCCGTTGGCGGCGAACAGCGCGACGCGCCTGCCCGCCGCCTGTGCCGCGCTCACGCGCGCGTCGAGTTGTTCGAGCGCGGCCGACGCATCGGCGAGATCGATCACGAGCGTTGCGCCGCTCGCACCCGTTGCCGCAACCGTTTCACGGAAGGCCGCTTCACGCAGACGCCGCGAGCTGACGTGCGTAACGGGCTGCACGATGAACAGCAGTTCGTCGAACCCTTCAGCGACGAGATGACGCGTGGCCAGCGCCACGGCCGCATGATTGTCGAGCCCGACCATGTCGGTGACGAGCCCTTCCACCGAGCGGTCCACCAGCACGACCGGAATGCCGCCCTGCGCGAAGCCCTGCAGCAATGCTTCCTTCACGCCGAGCGCATTGACGATGACGCCTTCGACGCGATATGTCGTCAGCAGTTGCAGATAGCGCCGCTCCATGTCGATCTCGTTGGCCGCGTGACAGATGAGCGGCATGTAGCCGAGCGTGTGGCACGCGGCCTCGACGCCCTGCAGCACTTCCACGGAGTACGGATTGGTGAGGTCGGCGAGCAGCATGCCGATCAGGCGGTTGCGGCCGCGCTTGAGGCCCCGCGCCATCTGATTCGGCCGATAGTCCAGCCTGGCGATGGCCGCCTCGATGCGCCCGCGCAGGTCGGGCGACAGCACGTCCATCTCGCCGTTCAGGTAGCGCGAGATGCTGGTCTTGCCGGTGCCCGCCTCGCGGGCGACATCGGTGATCGTTGCACGGCGCGTGACGAACGGCGCCGGGGGCTGGGTTGAAGAGGGATCGTCGGACATAAGGGTCGTGGCCCGCGCGGCGCCTGACGGCGACACGCGCAGACTTGATTATGGTTCTGCTCGCATCGCGCATGTTAGCGCATGCGCGGGCCCGATCCTTGTCGCTCAGCGCGTCAGCACGTCGCGATTGACGATATTTTGCGTCAGCGTACCGTCGAGCGCGCCGATCAGGTTTTCGGCTGCATTGCGCGCCATCGCGTGACGCGTCTCGTGCGTGGCCGAGCCGATATGCGGCAACGCAACGACATTCTTCATCGCAAGCAACGGTGAATCGGCGGGCAGCGGTTCGTGCTCGAACACATCGAGGCCCGCGCCGCGAATCGTGCCGTCGCGCAATGCGTCGATCAGCGCGGCTTCGTCTACCGTCGGGCCACGCGACGCATTGATGAGGATCGCGCTGCGCTTCATCTTGCCCAATTCGGCCGCGCCGATCATGCCGCGCGTCTCGGGCGTGAGCGGCACTTGCAGGCACACGAAGTCGGCCTGCGCGAGCAGTTCGTCGAGTTCGACACGCCGCGCGCCGTAGTCACGCTCGGCCTGCTCGTTCGGGCTGCGGTTGGTGTAGAGCACGTCCATCCGGAAGCCGAGCGCGGCGCGGCGCGCGACCGCCCCGCCGATGCGTCCCAGCCCCACGATGCCGAGCGTCTTGCCCTGCACGTCCACGCCGAAGCAATCCTCGCCGATGCTCCCTTTCCAGTGGCCTTCGCGAACCCAGTCGGCCAGTTCCACGACGCGGCGCGCGCTCGAGAGGATCAGCGCGAACACGGTGTCGGCGGTCGATTCGGTGAGCACGTCGGGCGTATGCGTGAGCACGATGCCGCGGCGCGTGAGGTCGGCGACATCGAACTGATCGAAGCCGACGGAGATCGTCGAGAAAGCCTTCAGGCGCGTGGCGCCGTCGAGCATGTCGGCGGAGATCTTCACGCTCGCGCCGATGGCGCCATCGGCACGTTGGAGCGCCGAGACGAATGCGGCGTGGTCTTTCGGATCGACATCGATGACGTCGGCGCGCTCGCGCAGCCAGGCGTCGACGTCGGGGGGCAAGGCTTTGTAGGCAACGATGGTTCGGGTCATGGGCGCTCGATGCGATTGCAGGTTGGAGGGGCCAAGCATAAACGGCTCAGGACCGCGCCGCCACGCCCGTGCGCACCGTGGCCTGCGGCTTGACGGCCAGCGTGAGCCAGACCGACAGCAGCAGCGCCGCGCTCATGAAGACGTAGGAGGCAGCGGGCGAACCGGTCGCGCCATTCAGATAGCCGACAACATAGGAGCCGACGAACGAGCCCAGCGCGCCCATGCTGTTGATGAGCGCCATGGCGCCGCCCGCGACGTTCTTCGGCAGCAGCTCGGGCACGATCGCGAAGAACGGTCCGTAAGGCGCGTACATGGCCGCGCCGGCGATCACCAGCAGCGCGTACGAGGCCCAGAAGTTGGTCGAGCCGAGCAGATACGAGCCCGCGAAGGCAATGGCGCCGATCAGCAGGAACGGCCAGACGAAGGCCTTGCGCGCCTGCAGCTTGTCCGAGGCCCAGGACGCCAGCAGCATCGCGATGGTCGCCGCGAGATACGGCACCGCCGAGAGCCAGCCGGTCTCGACCATGCCGAGCGTCGAGCCGCTCTTCAGGATGGAGGGCAGCCACAGCACGAACCCGTACACGCCGATGCTCCAGCAGAAATACTGCGCGCACAGCTTGATGACGGCCGGCGACTTGAAGGCCTCGCGGTAGTTCTTGACCGGCCTGATCGACGCCTGCTCGGCGCGCAGCGTGGCGTCGAGATCGCGTTTCTCCTGTTCCGAGAGCCAGCTGACCTGCGCCGGCTTGTCCTTCACGATGAACCACCAGATCACCGCCCAGACCACGGCCGGCAGGCCTTCCGCGATGAACATGTGGCGCCAGCCGAACGAGTTCACCAGATAGCCCGATACGACCGACATCCACAGCACCGTCACCGGATTGCCGAGGATCAGGAACGTATTCGCGCGCGAACGCTCCGACTTCGTGAACCAGTTGGCGATGAACACGAGCATCGCCGGCATCACCGCGGCCTCGACCACGCCGAGCACGAAGCGGATCGCCATCAGAGACGGAATGTTGCTCACCATGCCGGTGAGCGCCGCGCACCCGCCCCAAAGGATCAGGCTCCAGAACACCAGCTTCTTCACGCTGCGCCGCTCGGCGTAGATCGCGCCGGGAATCTGGAAGAAGAAATAGCCGAGGAAGAACAGCGCGCCGATCAGCGAAGACAGCCCCTTGCTGATGCCTAGATCCTGGTTGATGCCGGCGGCCGACGCGAAACCGTAGTTCGCGCGATCCAGGTAGGCGAGGCTGTAGGTGATGAAGACGATCGGCATGATCGCCCACCAGCGGCGCACGGCCAGCGTGGGAGTGGAGGAAGTCTGCATGGTTGTCTCCTGAAGCAGAACGTTGGGTGCGCGGCATCGTGCATGTTGAATGCCCGATGAATGCACGCTGAGTGCACGGTTTAACGCACTTTGAATGCACGATTCAATTCACGAGCGAAGGCCTCCGCGGCCCTCGTTCAGGCCGGATCAAACGCGGCGCTGGCCGTCCTGTCGCTGGCATCCTGCCGTTCGAGCAGGTCGAGCGCGGCGCGGGTCGGCAGGCCTTCGCTGTCGCCGATCACCTGGATTGCCAGACCGCCAATACGATTGCCGCGCGCAATGGCATGCCGCACGTCGTGTCCTTCCAGCAGCGCGCTCACCACGCCGACGGCAAAGCCATCGCCCGCGCCGACCGTGTCGACCACGTTCGTCACCGGAAGCGCCGGCACGATGCCCTGCTCGTCGCGCGCCGTGCGGAAGTACGCGCCATGCGCGCCCAGCTTCACGACCACGCCCTTCGCGCCGCGCTCGAGATAGAACGCGGCGATGTCCTCGGGCTTCGCGTAGCCGGTCAGCGTCAGGCCCTCGGTCACGCCCGGCAGCACCCAGTCGGCCAGCGCGGCCAGTGCATTGAGCGACTCCGCCATGGCTTCGCGCGACGGCCACAAGGTCGGCCGCAGGTTCGGATCGAACGAGATCGTCTTGCCTGCCGCACGCATTTCGCGGGCCATGTGAAAGGCGAGTTCGCGTGAAGTCGCGGAAATCGCCGGCGCCACGCCCGTCAGGTGCAGATGCCGTGCGCCGAGGACGTAGTCGGCGGCGTAGTCGTCGAGCGACAGGTGACTGGCCGCCGATCCGGCGCGGAAGTACTCGACGGCCGGGTCGCTGCCGTCGTCGCACTTGCCCTTGAGCTGGAAGCCGGTCGGATAGCGCCGGTCCACCGCCACGCGGCGCGCGTCGATGCCCTCGGCCGCGAGCACGTCCAGCACGTAGCGGCCGAACGAATCGTTGCCCACGCGGCTCATCCAGCCCACCTTGAAGCCGAGCCGCGACAGCCCGATCGCGACGTTCAGATCCGCGCCCGCCACCCGCTTGGTGAACTGGCCGACGCGGGCGAGATCGCCGGTCTGGGCCGCGACGAACATCGTCATCGCCTCGCCGTAGGTGACGACGTCCAGGGAGTCGGTCTGAGCTTGCATGTCGGTTC
This sequence comes from Caballeronia sp. LZ043, assembly GCF_031451075.1. NCBI lineage: Bacteria > Pseudomonadati > Pseudomonadota > Betaproteobacteria > Burkholderiales > Burkholderiaceae > Caballeronia > Caballeronia sp. LZ043. The sequence continues at coordinate 1,643,136 of NZ_JARUXT010000001.1, forward strand.
CTCTACAGGTTGATGCTGAATGCAAAATGCACTGCTGAATGCAAAATGCGTTATTCAAAATGCCGCGCAAATGCGCCGATGCGGGCAACCTGGCGCGCCGCGTCGTCCGCGAGCGAGATGTCTGCACCTGCCATGAACGGATATTCGATGCCGCGCGGCACGTCGCCCGGCAGTTGCGCGAGCAGCGTCGCGAAACGCGCGTCGCCGTCGGCCGGCGCGGCGGCGAAGCGGCGCCCGCCCTCGCCCATCACCGCCTTGCAATGCACGTAGGCGACATGCGGCGCGAGCCGTCGGGCGGCATCGAGCGGATCCTGCTCCGCCCACTGCCAGTTGCCGGTATCGAACGTCATCGCCAAGCCACTCTGGCGCGGCAATGCGGCGAACAGCGTCTCGAACGCGCCGATCGTTCCTCCCGCCTTCAGCTGTCCGTTCTCGACCACCACGCGCGCCCGCGACGTCGCGACGCCCGACAGCAGCCGATCCAGCGTGACGCCATCCGTCTTGACTGCGCGCTCCGTGCCGCCGAGTTGCAGCTTCACGAGGCGCGCGCCCAGCGCCGCAGCTTCGTTGATCGCAAGCGCAAGCGCGTCTGAATCGAGCGCGCCGTCGTCACGGAACAGACAGGCGGGCGTGGAATACACGGCCCACAAAGCCCGCGCGCGAATCCGTTCGCCGAGGCGCGCGAGTGCGGATGGCTGGACATCGGCATCGCTGGCGAACAGTTCGCGGCGCACTTCGAAGCCGTGCGCGCCCGCCTTCGCCGCCGCGCTGGCCCAGACGGCGTGACCGTCGCAGCGAATCGCCTCCGCGCCGAACGCGCTCGCGACGATCACCACCTCCGATACCGCTTTCTGTCGAGAAATCTGCTTCACCTGCGCGCCACCATCGAATTCGGTCCGATTCAGCCTGCTGGAACCGGTTCCATTTAAAGATTTCAAAAAAGACGCCGCAGCGTCCTGATTCAGAGCGAATGGTGCGTCAGAGTACGTGAGGCGCGCCATAGTGGAATTCCCTAGCCGATCAGGCCGGGTTCCTCGCACAGTTCCAGAAAGCGCGTGGCGACACGCGAAGGCGTAGCGGCATGCGGCAGCAGAATGGAAAAGCGCCGCGTGAGCGGTTCGGGCGCGAGGCGCAGCCGTTGCAGCGCGTTGTCCTCGTGACGGATCGACATCGCCGAAACGAAACCGATGCCCATCCCCGCGCGCACCGCTTCCTTCACGCCCTCCACGCCTGCGATTTCGAGCGCCGCACGCATTGGCGCGCCGTGTTCCGCGAACGCCCGTTCGACAATCAGCCGCACCCCCGAGCCCGGCTCGCGCAACACGAGCGGCTGCGCCCCCAATTCGTCGAGCGTGACGAATTCTCGGCCGTCCGCGAGCGGATGCCCTTTCGGTGCAATCGCGACGATCTCGTCCTCCCGCCACGACGTCACCGTGGTGCCGAGCGGCAGATCCTGCCCGGCCGGGCCTTCGACCAGTGCAATGTCGAGCGCGCCGAGCGCCGCGACGATGTCGCTGGTATTGCCGTCGATGGTCGTCACGGTGACATCGGGATAGCGCTTGTGAAACGCCGCGATCAGATATGGCAGCAGATAGCTGGCGGGCGTCGTACTGGCGCCGATGCGCAGCGTCCCGCGTTCAAGCCCCCGCAGCGCGTCGCGCAGCGCATGGGCCTGAGCGAAGGTCTCACGTAGCCGCTCCGCATGCCCGAGCAGTTGCTCGCCGGCCGCTGTCAGGCGGATGCCGCGGCCGTCGCGCTGATAAAGCGGCTCGCCGAATTCGTCCTGCAAAAGCCGCAGTTGCCCCGATACCGCAGGCTGCGAGAGATGAAGCGCCACCGCCGCGCGGCTGATGTTGCCGTGCTCCGCTACGGTCGCAAAGGTTATCAGCTGCTCCGGGGTCATCGCTTCCAAATATCCGCTTATCCGATACTTGGCATTCTAAATCACGATTTTTCATATTGATATATCGAGAATAGGATTAGCCCATAGACTCCTACCTATCCTTGAGACCCTCCATGTCCACGGTCCCGTCCGCCTCCCCGCTTGCACCCGCCGCGTCTTCCACACGCGGACAGCTCAACGGCATTCTCTTCGTCGCGCTGTTTGCCGCCGCCGTCACGCGTGTTGCCGCCGTGCCCGCCATCGCGGGAGTCGGAATCAGCCCGCTGATCGTCGGCATCATCGCGGGCGCGCTCTACGGCAATGCACTACGCCACGGCATGCCCGACAGCTGGGCCGCCGGCGTCAACTTCTCCGCGCGCAAGCTGTTGCGCATCGCCGTCGCGTTCTTCGGCCTGCGGGTCAGCCTGCAGGAGATCGCGCAGGTCGGCGCAGCGGGGTTCACGGTGTCGGTGCTGGTCGTCGTCAGCACGCTCGTCGTGGGCACCTGGGCCGGCATGAAGCTCATGAAGCTCGACCGCGACACCGCGCTGCTCACCGCCGCCGGCAGCGCCATCTGCGGCGCGGCCGCCGTGCTCGCCTTCGAATCGACGCTCCAGTCCAAGCCGCACAAGAGCGCGATGGCGGTCGGCAGCGTCGTGCTGTTCGGCACGCTCTCGATGTTCCTCTATCCGCTCGCGCTCAATGCCGGCTGGCTGCATCTCGACGCGCTCGGCGCGGGCGTGTTCTTCGGCGGCACGATCCATGAAGTCGCCCAAGTGGTCGGCGCGGCGAGCAACGTCAGTCCGGAAGCGACGCACATCGCCACCATTGTGAAGATGACGCGCGTGATGCTGCTGGTGCCGGTGCTGCTGGTCATCGGTTTCTGGATCAGCCGCTCGCGCAACGCCGGCGCAGGTCAGGACCCGACCCAAGGCAAAGGCAAGGTCGCGGTGCCGTGGTTCGCGCTCGGCTTCCTCGCACTGGTCGTCGTGAACTCGCTGCACGTCCTGCCCGATACCGCCACCAGCACGATCAACATGCTCGACACCTTCGCGCTCACGATGGCCATGACGGCGCTCGGCATGGAAACCCGCTTCGCGCAGATTCGCGCGGCCGGCCCGCGTGCCCTTGCCACCGGCGCGATCCTGTACGCATGGCTCGTTGGCGGCGGTCTTGCGATCACCCTCGGCGTCGAGCGTCTGTTCGGCTGACCGGGCTGTTGCAGTATCCATCGCGCGAACTCCCCATCGCGCGATGACGCTTTTTGAAGGAGCACTCATGGAACACGGCGCTCGCACCCAGAACGAGACGCTCGATGTCAAGACCACGACGTGCTACATGTGCGCGTGCCGCTGCGGCATCCGCGTGCATTTGCGCGACGGCGAGGTTCGCTACATCGACGGCAATCCGAACCATCCATTGAACCAGGGCGTGATCTGCGCGAAAGGCGCGTCGGGCATCATGAAGCAGTACTCGCCCGCGCGTCTCACCCAGCCGCTGATGCGCAAGCCCGGCGCGTTGCGCGGCGAGGCGCAGTTCGAACCCGTGTCGTGGGACGTGGCCCTCGACACGCTCGAACAACGTCTCGCGCATCTGCGCGCCACCGATCCCAAGCAGTTCGCCCTCTTCACCGGCCGCGACCAGATGCAGGCGCTGACGGGCCTGTTCGCGAAGAACTTCGGCACGCCCAATTACGCCGCGCATGGCGGCTTCTGTTCGGCCAACATGGCGGCCGGCATGATCTACACGATGGGCGGTTCGTTCTGGGAGTTCGGCGGTCCCGATCTCGACCAGTCGAAGCTGTTTTTCATGATCGGCACGGCGGAGGATCATCACTCGAACCCGCTCAAGATCGCCATCTCGAAGTTCAAGCGCGCGGGCGGACGCTTCATCGCGATCAATCCGGTGCGCACGGGTTATGCGGCCATCGCCGACGAATGGGTGCCGATCCGCCCGGGCACCGACGGCGCCCTTTTCATGGCGCTGATCCACGAACTGATCGCCGCCGACGCCTACGACCACGAGTTCGTCACGCGCTACACCAACGCGGCCGAACTGCTCGACATGAACGAGGCGAGCGAGCGCTTCGGCCTGTTCGTCGAGGATGCCAGCACGCCCGAAGGCAACAAGCTCTTCCCGCAGAATCATCTGTGGTGGGACACGAAGACGAACCGCGCGGTCGCGCATCACGCGCCGGACGCCGAGCCCGCGCTCGACGGCCGCTATACGCTCGAAGACGGCACGCCCGTCGCGCCATCCTTTGCGCTGTTGCGCGAGCAGGTCGCGTCCTGCACGCCGGAGTGGGCGGCGGAGATCACCGGCATTCCGGTCGCGACCATCCGGCGACTGGCCGCCGAAATGATCCAGGTGAGCCGCGACCACAAGATCACGCTGCCGATCCGCTGGACCGATGCCTGGGGCAAGACGCATGATCACGTGACGGGCAATCCCATCGCGTTCCATGCGATGCGCGGGCTCGCTGCGCACTCGAACGGCTTCCAGTCGATTCGCGGCCTCGCGGTGCTGATGTCCTTGCTCGGCACCATCGACCGGCCGGGCGGCTTCCGCCACAAGTCGCCGTTTCCGCGCGCGGTGCCGCCGTCCGCGAAACCGCCGAATCATCCCGACCAGGTGCAGCCCAACACGCCGCTCGCCAGCGGCCCGCTCGGCTGGCCCGCCGCGCCCGAGGACCTGTTCATCCACGACGACGGCACGCCGGTGCGCATCGACAAGGCCTTCTCGTGGGAATATCCGCTCGCGGTGCACGGCGTCATGCACAGCGTCATCACGAACGCCTGGCGCGGCGATCCGTATCCCATCGACACGCTGATGATCTTCATGGCCAACATGGCCTGGAACTCGTCGATGAACACGATGGAAGTGCGCAAGATGCTGGCCGACAAGGACGCGAGCGGCGAGTACAAGATTCCGTTCATCGTGGTCTGCGATGCATTCCAGTCCGAGATGACCGCGTTCGCCGATCTCGTGCTGCCCGACACGACCTATCTTGAACGCCACGACGCGATGTCGATGCTCGATCGCCCGATCTCCGAGTTCGACGGTCCGTGCGATTCGGTACGCGTGCCGGTCGTGCCGCGCACCGGCGAATGCCGGCCGTTCCAGGAAGTGCTCGTCGAACTCGGCAGCCGGCTGAAGCTGCCCGCCTTCACGACGCCGGAAGGCACGCGCAAGTATCGCGACTATCCGGATTTCATCGTCAATCACCAGACCGCGCCGGGCTCAGGCGTGGGCTTCCTGATGGGTTGGCGCGGCAAGGACGGCAAGGATGCGCTGGTCGGCGAGCCGAATCCGAACCAGTGGGAAGAGTATGCGAAGCACGACTGCGTCTTCCATTACACGATGCCCGAGGAATTCCAGTACATGCGCGGCCAGAACGGGCCGTATCTGAAGTGGTCGGTCGAAAAAGGCTTCCGCAAGTTCGACACGCCGATCCTGATCCAGCTCTATTCCGACGTGATGCAGAAGTTCCGCCTTGCCGCCCAGGGACGCACGAAGGGCCGGCAGCCGCCGGATCATCTGCGTGCGCGCATCGAACATTACTTCGATCCGCTGCCCTTCTGGTACGCCCCGCTCGAACGCGACACGACCGACCTCGAACGCTACCCGCTCGCCGCCGTCACGCAACGCCCGATGGCGATGTATCACTCATGGGACTCGCAGAACGCGTGGCTGCGGCAGATTCATGGCGAGAACCTGCTGTACATGAATCCGCGCATGGCCCAGGCGAACGGCATCGAGGATGGCGGCTGGATCTACGTCGAATCGCCATGGGGCAAGGTGCGCTGCATGGCGCGCTACAGCGAGGCGGTCGAGCCCGGCACGGTATGGACCTGGAACGCGATCGGCAAGGCCTCGGGTGCGTGGAGCCTCGGCGCCGACGCCAACGAATCGCAGCGTGGCTTCCTGCTCAATCACCTCATCACCGATGAAATCCCCGACCCGCAGCGCGAAGGCGCCCGCTACTCCAATTCGGATCCGGTGACGGGACAGGCGGCCTGGTACGACGTGCGCGTACGCGTCTATCCCGCTGAAGCCGACGCGCGCCATACCCTGCCGCAATTCCCGCCGATGCGCCCCGCACCTGGCATGGCCGGGCCGGTGCAGCGCGTCGTGCAGACCTACTTCGCGGGACGCGGCGAGTTCGCGGCGCGCCTGCGCAACGCGTTGAAGCGCAACCCGGGCAACTGAAGGAGACTCCGATGACCCAGATGGCTCTCGTGATCGATCTGAACGTCTGCGTCGGCTGCCATGCCTGCGTGACGAGCTGCAAGGAATGGAACACCTCCGGCGAAGCGGGCAGCCTCGCGGATCAGCGCCCCTATGACGCCGATCCCTCCGGCACCTTCTTCAACCGCGTGCAGACCTATGAGTCGGGCGAGTTTCCGCTCGCCGACACCATTCACTTCCCGAAGTCGTGTCTGCACTGCGAGGATCCGCCGTGCGTGCCCGTCTGTCCGACCGGCGCGAGCTACAAGCGCAAGGAAGACGGGCTCGTGCTGGTGGATTTCGACAAGTGCATCGGCTGCAAGTACTGCGCGTGGGCGTGCCCCTACGGCGCGCGCGAACTCGACGAAGAACGCAAGGAGATGACCAAGTGCACGCTGTGCGCCGACCGCATCTATAACGAGGCGCTGCCCGAGCGCGACCGCAAGCCTGCCTGCGTGCTCGCGTGCCCGACTTCGGCGCGGCTCTTCGGCGACATCCATGATCCGGAGTCGGTCGTCTCGAAGGCGATCGAGGAGCGCGGCGGTTATCAGTTGATGCCCGAATGGGACACGAAGCCCGCGAATCACTACTTGCCGCGCAATCCCGTGAATGCGTGCGGCAGCGGTTCGTGCGGGTGTAAATCGAATGGCGAGTCGAATGGCAAATCGAATGCCGCCGACGATGACGCGCTCGACGCCCACGGCGAACTGAATCTGGCGGCCATGGCCGCCCGCGTCTGACCTCACACGGAGCATCCTCATGAAACCCGCGTTTTCTGTCGTGTTCCTCACGACCCTGAGCGGCGCCGCGCAAGGCCTGCTGATCGCGCTCGTCGGCGTGGAACTGCTGGCGCGCATCGGCCTGTTCGCCGGGCCGTCGCAGACCTTCTTCGTCATCGGCGCGGCCGTTGCCGTGGCGCTCGGCGGCCTCGGGCTGATCGCGTCGTTCTTTCACCTCGGCCATCCGGAACGCGCGTGGCGCGCCATCGCGATGTGGCGCACCTCGTGGCTCTCGCGCGAATGCCTGGCCCTGCCGGCCTTTCTCGGCTGCGCCGCGCTCTATGGTTTTGCGCACTGGCTCGGCGCGACGTGGTCGCTGGCCATCGGCTTGATCGGCGTGCTCGCGGCGGCCGCGCTGTTCGTCTGCACCGCGATGATCTATGCATGCCTGCGCTTCCTCCAGGAATGGGCAACGCCGCTCACGCTGGTCAACTTCGTACTGCTCGGCTGCGCATCTGGTTTCACGCTCGCCAGCGCTTGCGCCGCATGGCTCGCGCCGTCGCTTGCGGCGGGACTCGCGGCCTGCGCCTGCACGCTGACGCTCGCCGGTTGTGTGGCGCGTGTCGCGTCCTTGCAGCGCAATGCGCGTCTGCGGCCCAAGTCCACCGTGCAGAGCGCGACAGGCATCAAGGGGCCCAACGTCGTGCAGAAATCGCGCGGCTTCACGGCGGGCGCCTTCAACCTGCGCGAGTTCTTCCATGGACAGACCGTGCAGGCGATCCGCCGCATCAAGTGGACCTTCCTGATCGGCGCGTTCGGCGTGCCCTTCGTGCTGATGCTCGCGGGCATCGGCGCGCAGTCCGCCGCGCTGTTCTGCGTGGCCTTCGTCACGCAGTATCTGGGGCTAGTCGCAGAACGCTGGTTCTTCTTCGCCGAAGCGCGCCACCCGCAGAACATCTACTACGCGCGGGCTTCGTGATCGGCTGATCCGCAGCATAAACAACGCGTGCCCGGGAAGGCACGCGTTAGCGGCTTACACGGCCAGCTTGAGCGCCTGATCGAAGTCGGCGATCAGGTCCGCGGTATCCTCGATGCCCGCCGAGAGCCGCAGCATGCCGTCCGAGATGCCCATCGACTTGCGTACTTCGGCGCCGGCTTCGTAAAAGATGGTCGGCGCAACCGGGATGATCAGCGTTCGCGTATCACCGAGTCCGGTCGCCTTGATCGGCAGCTTCAGCGCATTGACGACGTCGATCATGCGGTCCGCGCGACGCAGTTCAAACGACAGCAGCCAGGACGCGCCCTTGAACAGCTTCTGCGCGATCGCATACTGCGGATGACTTTCCAGCCCCGGATAAAATACGCGGCCGATGGCCTCGTGCCCTTCGAGAAAGCGCGCCAGCGCGAGCGCATTGTCGCTGCACCGGGCGACGCGCAGCGCGAGCGTCTCCGCGCCCATCGCGATGGAATGCGCCTGCTCCGACGAAAGCGAGCCGCCCATGTCGCGCAGTCCCTTCTTGCGAACCTGCAACAGCCCTTGTTCCTTCGGCGCAGAGCCGCGGTAATCGTCGGCGATGTTCGGATACTTGCTCCAGTCGAACAGGCCGGTATCGGTCACGGCGCCGCCGAGCGCGGCGCCGTGTCCCGCGATGGTCTTGGTCAGCGAATTGACGACGAGGCTCGCGCCCACGGCCTTCGGCACGAACAGCGCCGGCGACGTGATGGTGTTGTCGACGACATAGGCGAGACCGCGCTCGCGGCACAGTGCGCCGATGCCTTCGAGATCGGGAATCTGCGTGCCCGGATTCGCGATGGTCTCGACGAACACCATGCGCGTGTTCGGCTTGATGGCGTTCGCGACGTTGTCGGCGGAGGTGGCATCGACCGTGGTCACTTCGATGCCGAGCGTCCTGAGCGTGCCGAACACGCTGTTGGTGTTGCCGAACACATAGCGGCTCGACACGAGGTGATCGCCCGCGCGCAGCAGCGTCAGGAACACCGCGGAGAGCGCGGCCATGCCCGTGCCGAAGCAGATGGACCCGACGCCCTGCTCCAGGCTCGTGATCTTGCGCTCCAGCGCGGCCGTGGTCGGCGTGCCCTGACGGGCGTAGTTGAAGCCGCCCTTCTTCGTGCCCTGGAACACGCCGATCAGATCTTCCACGCGCTCGAAGCCATACTGCACCGATGTATGGATCGGCTGACGCACGCCGCCGTGTTCCGCGCCGGGCTGCCTGTCGCCGTGAACGATGCCTGTGGTGAAACCTTGCTTGTCCATTACTTCTCCGCTAGCGAGTCGATCCGAAACCATCGATTTTGCCTGATCTTCAGCCGCTCATGGCATCCACGGCTTACGGGTACGCATGTTGCTCGCCTGTTCCTTCGTCCGCGCCGTTCGCGACGAGCATGATAACGCTGCTCCGCTCGTGAACCCCGGCGCGGCATTCCCCGACAAGGAGCCCAACTCATGCCTTACGAACTCCATTACTGGGACGGATTGCAGGGCCGCGGCGAATTCGTCCGGCTGGCGCTGGAAGATGCCGGCGCGCCGTACATCGAGGTCGCGCGCGAGTCGAAGAAAAGCGGCTACGGCATGAATGCGATGATGAAAATCCTCGACAGCAAGACCGAGCCGCATATTCCGTTCGCACCGCCGTTCCTGAAGGACGGCGAGCTGATCGTGCCGCACGTCGCGAACATCCTGCTCTACCTCGGTCCCAAGCTGGGCCTGGCGCCGCAGAATGAGGGCCTGCGCTACGTGGCCAATGGCCTGCAGTTGACCATCGCGGATTTCGTTGCCGAAGTGCACGACACGCATCATCCGCTGGCCACCGACCTCTACTATGAAGATCAGAAGGACGCCGCGAAGATCCGCACGCGGAATTTCCTCGACAAGCGCGTCCCGAAGTTCATGGGCTATTTTGAACGCGTGCTGAAGCAGAATCCCGCGGGCGACACGCAGATGATCGGCGACCAGACCAGCTATGTGGACCTGTCCATGTTCCAGATCGTCGATGGCCTGCATTACGCGTTTCCGCGCGCGATGAAGCGCTTCGGCGAGCAGTATCCGCGCGTGGCGGCGCTGCACGATGCCGTGCTGCAACGGCCCAACATTGCCGCCTACGTGGATTCGGACCGGCGTCTGCCGTTCAACGAATCCGGCATCTTCAGGCACTATCCCGAACTCGATCAGGACGCGTGAGCCACGATGAACCACGCGCGCCTGACGCCCATCCACTCCCGACTCAGCAAGGAGCCAGCATGATCGAAACGATTCCTTCCTTCGGTCTCGGCACGTTTCGCGTCGATGCCGCCAAGACCACGGAAGCTGTAAAGAGCGCAATCGGCATCGGCTACCGCCATATCGACACCGCGCAGTACTACAACAACGAAGCCGCCGTGGGCCAGGGCGTGCGCGATTCGGGCATCGCGCGCGACGATGTCTGGGTCACGACCAAGGTCTGGTGGGAGCGGCTGTCGCGCGACGCGCTGATTGCCAGCCTGAAGGACAGTCACGCGAAACTCGACATCGGCACGATCGATCTCGCGCTGGTCCACTGGCCGTCGCCCAAGGGCGCGGTGCCGATCGCCGAAACGCTCGCGGCGCTGCAGGAAGCGCAGCAACTGGGGCTGATCCGCCACTACGGCGTGTCCAACTTCACCGCGCCGCTGCTCGAGGAAGCGCTGGCGGCGCCGGGCGGCAAGGACATCGTCACCAATCAGATCGAAGTGAGCCCGTTCCTCGCGAACCGGGCGCTCGTCGATGCGACGCAGAAGTCCGGCATCAAGGTGACGGCGTACATGCCGCTCGGCGAAGGCCGCGCGCACAAGGACATGACGCTCAAGGCGATCGCCGCGAAACACAATGTCACGCCTGCGCAGGTCACGTTCGCGTGGCTGCTGGCGCGGGATATCGTGGTGCTGTCGGCCTCGACGAATCCCGAGCATCAGCAAAGCAACTGGGACGCGCAGAAGCTCAAGCTCGACGCCGACGACATCGCCCAGATCGATGCCCTCGACGAAGGCCGGCGCAACGCCAATCCTTCGTTCGCGCCGAAATGGTGATAGCGATGCGCGGCGCATGCCGCCACGCATAGCATCCGTACATAGCCGCCCGGCTGACGCGTTCGCCGGGCGTTTTTCTTCGATGTCCCGAAGCCCGCAGACCCGCCTTGCAATGCTATCCTTGCGGGCGTCCTTATTCCATTTCCTTCTAAGCTTTCCACGATTTCGCAAAAGTGCTTTCGTTCCTGCTCAAGCTCCGTACCCGCGCCCAACGGCTCTTTCGTCTGTCGGACTCGCATACGATGCTCGTCTGGGCAGTCGTGGTCGGCGTGGCCGGCGCGTTCGCCACGGCGCTGTTTCGCGAAGGCATCGAGATCCTGCAACATCTGCTGGGTAATCGTTCGGAAGGACTCGTGGCGCTCGCGCTCGGCCTGCCCTGGCCCGTGCGCATGCTGCTGCCCGCCGCGGGCGGCGTCATCGCGGGCTTCTGCCTGCTGATCGCGCGCCGCCGCGTCAACAAGAACGCGAGCACCGACTACATGGAAGCCGTCACCATCGGCGATGGCGTCGTGCCGGTCTGGCAGAGCTTCTGGCGCAGCCTGTCCTCGCTCATCACCATTTCGAGCGGCGGTTCGATCGGCCGCGAAGGCTCCATGGTCCAGCTCGCCGCGCTCGTGTCGTCGCTGATCGGCCGCTGGGTCCACTTCGATCCGCCGCGCTTGCGCCTGCTGGTCGCGTGCGGCGCGGCCGCCGGGATCACCTCGGCCTACAACGCGCCGATCGCCGGCGCCTTCTTCGTCACCGAACTCGTGCTCGGCTCCATGGCGATGGAAAGCTTCGGGCCCATCGTCGTGTCGTCGGTGGTTGCCAACATCACGATGCGCGAGTTCGCCGGTTATCGGCCGCCGTACGAGATGCCGGTCTTCCCCACCGTCACCGGTGTCGAAGTGCTGCTCTTCGTCGTGCTCGGCCTGTTTTGCGGCGTGCTCGCGCCGCAATTCCTGCGGCTGCTCAGCGCCTCGAAGAAACGCTTCGCCATGTTGCCGTGGCCCTTGCCCGTGCGGCTCGCGGCGGGCGGGCTGATCGTCGGCGTGATCTCGATCTGGTGGCCCGAAGTCTGGGGCAACGGCTATGAAGTCGTGAATTCGCTGCTGCATGAGCAATGGACCTGGACCACGCTGCTCACGCTGCTGCTCTTCAAGATCATCGCGACGGCCGCCACCGCCGGTTCCGGCGCGGTCGGCGGGATCTTCACGCCGACGCTGTTCTTTGGCGCCGTGGTGGGCTGCCTGTTCGGCATCGGCGCGCATGCCATCTGGCCGCATGCCACCTCGGCGCCCTACGCCTATGCGATGGTCGGCATGGGCGCGTTTCTCGCCGCCGCCACGCACGCGCCGCTGATGGCCATCCTGATGATCTTCGAGATGACGCTCTCGTATCAGGTGATGCTGCCGCTGATGCTGTCGTGCGTGATTGCGTACTTCATTGCGCGCACCTCGGAGCAGACCTCGATGTACGAAGTCACGCTGCGCCGCAACCGCGAGGAGAAGGAGCGCGTGCGTCTGGCCGCCACGCAGATGCGCGAGCTCGTCAAGCCCGCCGATACCGTCGTGCCGCTCACGGCGAACATCAAGGACATGACGCGCGTGTTCCTCGAGTATCCGGTGAAGTACCTGTATGTCGTCGATGAAGCCGGCCGTTTTCGTGGCGTGGTGGCGCTGAAGGACATCACCTCCGACCTGCTCGACGAGCACGACACGCAAGCCAAGACCGCCGCCGACTATCTTCAGCCGCAATTCGACGTGCTGATGCCCGACATGTCGCTCGGTGAGGCGCTGCAGCACTTCCTCGCGTTCCAGGGCGAGCGTCTGCCGGTGGTCGAGAACAAGAGCCAGCCATTGCTGCTGGGGGTCGTGTACAAAACCTCGCTGCTGGACGCATACTTCCGTTTGAATCCGACGTCGCGCTGAAACTGCGCAGCCGTGCAATTTTGCGGCGCGGCGTGCCGCTTGCGTGCGTCATGCGCGCGGTCCGGGTCCACTTCACATTTCACTCGAAGTACGTCCGCGCGACGCCCGCACGTCGCGCCCGTGCGCAGCCGCTCAGGCGGTCGCGGCGCGCGGCCAGGCAGGTCATGCGAGCATCGGCACAGGCTTTGCTTGATGATTCTCGCTGCCTACGTGAGGAGGGGTTGCCCGATGAAGACCTCAACGTTGTTGTCGATGGCCCTGGTGTCGGTCTCGTGCTATGCCGCGCCGCTGCATACGAGTTCCACCGACGAATCCACCGCCGCCGGCACCGCGACACGCGCCGCCCTGCGCGTCAATGTCGCTCCGGTTGCGCCGCCGGCGCCTGAAGTTGCCGCGCAGGACCTCGATCACGCGCGCTGGCGCCACGTGCCGCTGCCGAAGTCGCGTACGCCGAATCACGGTATGGCTAGCCAGCCGGTTCAGGTGCAGACCTGACGGCTGCCTTTCCTTTCGAATCATCAATTCATCGAGCCAGCGCAATGACCGACACGCACGCAAAACACGCCTTGAACGACGAGCCGATCGACGATGAGATCGCTCAAGTGCTGCGCCTCGTGAAGTATCCCGCCAACAAGGACGCCATCGTCGACGCCGCGCGCGAAGCCGGCGTCAGCAATGATGTCGTCACGCTGTTCGACGGGCTGCCCGAGCAGGATTATGCGGATGCGGATTCGGTCGAGCAGTTGCTGGGAAGTAATGGCGGACCGGGGCTGTCGAGTTGAGTGCTGGTGCGCGTATGGAAGCGTAGCGTGCATGTGTGCTGCCCTTCGGGCACGTCATACTAATCGTTCGCCGTCAAAGACTTAGGCCGATCCCCCGGCCTTTTCAACAGCGCTGTCCACAGAATATGTGGATAAGTCAGGCTTCGATTGCAGTGGTTTGCCTGGTGACGATCTTGGTTCGATCCGCACCACGTCTGGATTTCCCAAAGAATTCAAATGACTGAGCAAGTCACCCAGCGGTTTTCCACAGGGCTTTCCACGCGGCCTGTGGAGAACTCCTATTGCATCGCCTCTTTGCGTGCCGCGGAAACGGCTACTAGCCCTCGGCATGTCGATCTTCATCTGCCTGCCATAAAGCAACAGATCACGCCCGTCCGGGACACAATTTCACAAACATAAACACGCAATCAAAAGCAGGTTTGTCCTATTCTGTGAAATCTCATTGCATGCGCAGCGGACAGGTTGGAAGCCTGTAGCAAAGCGGAACCCGCGTCTCGCTCGTGCTGAACGAGCGAGCGCGTCAAGCCTTTATTCGTCTTGCAAGACGGATTGCGTGGTTATCCGCGCCTTGTCGGAGCGAGGCAAGCACGTTCCCCAAGCCTCCCCTTTCTAAAGCGGCGGAATCAGCACTCCCTTGCTGACGCGACGTAAGTCAACTCCCCTTATACTGCGCGGCACTAGCCCCCACCGGCGCCGCCGGCTTCTTCTTCGCGCCCTGATCACTCGCCGCCGCCCCCGACGACATATAAGCCGGCGCCGCCTTGGCCTTCTCCTTCTGTCCCGCAGGCGGCGCGGTCGGTGCCTTGCCGATATCAGCAAGCATCTGCTGGCACGGCAGCGGCTTGTTGTTACTCGGAGCAATCAGCGGAATCAGCGCCGCGAACGGATTGATGAGCCCCAATCCAACCGCCGCCGCGCCGCGTATCGCCAGCACCGGACTCACGCCGATATGCGGATCCTTGAACGTGCCCTTCACATACAGCGGCGAGCGCAGCGAGAAGATCCGCACGCCCTTCGTGTGCGGATGGATCCCGAGATCCATGGCTTCGGTCTTGAGGTTGATCGTGCCGTCGACGTTGATGACCGCGTCATCGGTATCGAGCGCGAAGACGCGTGAATCGAGCACGCCATCCGTCACGACAAAATCCGCCGCCGCGCAGTTGATGTTCACATCACGCTTGCCGAACAGCTTCTCATACACGACATTCGCCACGTTCAACCCGGCTGCTTCCATGTAAAGCCGGCTGACGGTGCCTTCGGTGACCAACGCCTTCACTTCGCCGTTCGATGTCGCCGCCAGCGCCGCCGGCGAATTGCCGGTAGCGGACAACGCCGCATCGCCATTGATTTCACCCAGCGCCGACTGCATTGTCTTGTTGGTCGGGAACAGCTGCTTGAGCTTCAGATGCCGTGCCTGCGCCGACACGCGTCCCTTGAGCGGCGCTGCGCTGCCGTCGAGATGAATGTTCGATGCCAGCGAGCCCCCCGCCACGCCAAACTTCAGCGGCTCGAACGACAACACCCCATCGTTCATCACCACGTGCGTGTACAGGTTCGTGATCGGCAGGTCCGGGTCCTTGATGATGCGTTCGCCGGTGAACTTCACATCGGCGTCGATGGACTTCCAGCGATCGGTCTTGAACTCCTCGGTCGGCAGCGCCTTCGACGATGGCTGCTTCTCCGTCTCGCCGCGCTTGGCCTTGCTCGCGTTGGAATCGGCGCCGATGATCGGCGCGAGATCCTTGAACTGCAACAGATGCGACACCAGTTCGCCCTGCAGCAGCGGACGCGGCTTCTTGCCCGCATAGACCAGCGAACCGTTGATATCGCTGCCGCCCACGCGTCCCGTGAAGTTCTCGTAATGGAACACGTTGCCGTCTTCGCGGAACTGTCCGGTCAGACGCCCTTCGGTTGCGAACGGCGGCGTCTCGGGCAGCGTCACGCCAGTAAATGGATACAGATGCGCCATGCTGACGGCCTGGATCCACAGGCGCAGGTCGAGCGCCGCGAGATGCGCAGGATCGGTCACGGTGCCCACGAAGGCGATATGCGTGTCGCCGAGGCGCACGTCGGCCTGCACAGGGAACGGCCGCTGTGCGTCCTGTACCGCGAGCACGCCGCCCAGCTTGCCGTCGCCGGACACCTTGCCGCCGTTGTACGTCCCCTTCACGGTCCAGCCGAACGCATAGGGGGGAACCGGCGGCTTAGGAGCGTCCTTGGTGGTGATGCTGGTGTTCGCTGACGTGCTCGCCGGATTAGGCGCCGATGCATTCGCCGCTGCCGCAGCGGACGCCGCCGATGCGGCCGACGCTTCCGAAGCCGCCGCCGCATCGGCCTGCTTGTTGAGCTTCGCCGCGCCGCTCTTGCCGACCATCTCGGCCGAAGACTTCGCCGACGCTGCTTCCTGCTGCTTCATGACTTCACCGATGGGCACGGGCTGACCGAGCGTATCGATGACCGCCTGCATGTCAGCCTTGGTGACTTCGTCACGCAGGCTCACGGTGCCCTTCGCGAGCGAAATGTCGCCGAGCTTGAGATTCCACGTGGACGGTTCGTTCGACTGCTTGAACTTGAACGTCCAGTTATTGCGCTTGTCCTTGAGCCGCTCCACATCGATGGACGGATTCACGAGATTGATCGACGGAATCACGATGTCATGCGCGAGCAGGGGCAGCACGGCGACCTGGAAGTCGATCTCGTCGAGCGTCGCGAAAAATTTTTGACGCGTCCAGTCCGGGTTCGCGATGGTGATCTTCTCGGCCGAAAAGCGCGGCCATGGCACCCAGCGTTTCCATCCGGTCTCGTTGGGCGGACGATGCCAGCCCACCTTCAGGTCGCCGGTGATCTCGAAGCGGCGGCCGATGGCCTCGGACACCTTGTCGTCCACCCACGGTCGCAGCCGGTTCCAGTCGAAGGTCAGGAAAATGACCACCAGGATCGCAATCAGCACCGCCAGAATGCCGAAGAACCAGGCGGCGATCTTGCCGATTTTGCGGGTCGTTCCAGCCTGCGCCATGACCTCTCCATGCGTATTATCGTTATTCGGTGCGGCAGCACATAATGTGCCCGGCGTGCGTCCACGCGCCTTCTGGACACCGCTTGAAACTCCGTAAGATGTCGATCTCGACCCCTCCACCTGACATGCATCCGATGCCCGAAGCGACATCGCCCGGCGTTTCCCCGAAGACCGAGCTCGTGACCGCCCACGGCGTCACGCGGCGCGACGCCGTGAGAGGCACGACGCTGCTTCAGCCCACCGATTTCACGCTGTATGGCGGCGAGCGCGCCGCGATCACGGGCCCTTCCGGCTCCGGCAAGAGCGTCTTCCTGCGCACGCTCGCGCTGCTCGACGCCTGCGATGCAGGCTACGTGACCTGGCGCGGGGAGCGGATCGCGCGCTCGCGCATTCCGGCGTACCGGCGGCGCGTGGCCTATATCGCGCAACGTCCCGCGATGCTCGACGGCAGCGTCGAGGACAACCTGCGCTATCCGTTCATGCTCAAGGCCTATCGAGATGTGCGTTTCGATCGGGACATCGCGGCGCGGCTGGCCCAGGCGGCCGGACGCGCCGCCGATTTCCTCGACAAGTCCGCCAGCGAGCTGTCGGGCGGCGAGGCGCAGATCGCCGCGCTCGTGCGCACCTTGCAACTCGCGCCCGACGTGCTCCTGCTCGACGAACCCACCGCCTCGCTCGACCCGGCTTCGGCGCGGTCGATCGAAGCGCTCGTTGCCGCCTGGTTCGATGCCGATGCCGCCCGCGCCTGCATTTGGGTGTCGCACGATCCGGAACAGGCGCGGCGCGTCGCCACGCGCCACCTGACCATGAACGCCGGCGTGCTCGGAGGCGACCTGCGATGAACGGCTATCAGAATCTCGGGATCGTCGATATCGGACTGGCGGCCTTGCTGATCGTGGTGAATGGCGCGTTGTCGGTCGCGCTCCAGCTCAGGCTCGAACGCAAGCTCGCCGTCGCGGCGGTGCGCACCGTCGTGCAGCTGCTGCTGATCGGCTATGTGCTCGGCTGGGTTTTTGCGTTCGACCGCTGGTATGTCGTCCTGCCGCTGATGGCGCTGATGACCGTCATCGCCGGCTTCGCGGCATCCGGACGCGGACGGCGCACTTACGCGGGCCAGCGCGTCGACAGCATCCTGTCGATCTGGGGCAGTTCCTGGTTGATCGGCGCGTTCGGGCTGTTCGTCGTGATCCGTATTCATCCCTGGTACGAGCCGCAATACGCGATTCCGATCCTCGGCATGATTCTCGGCAATACGCTCACGGGCGTGTCCCTCGGCATCGAGCGGATGACCGAGGAACTGACCGCCGGACGCGCCGCCGTCGAGATGTCGCTCGCGCTCGGCGCAACCCGCTGGGAAGCGGCGCAAGGCCCCGCGCGCCAGGCCGTGCGCGCGGGCATGATTCCCACCCTCAACCAGATGGCGGTGGTCGGCCTCGTCAGCCTGCCCGGCATGATGACCGGCCAGGTGCTCGCCGGACAGTCGCCGTTGCAGGCGGTGCGCTATCAGATCGTCATCATGTTCCTGATCGCGGCAGCCTCGGCGCTCGGCGTGGTCGCCGCGATCGTGCTGACCTACCGACGGCTCTTCGCGGGCGACCATCGCTTCATGGCGGCGAAACTCGTGGAGCGCCGCCCGCGCAAGCGCGCCACTTGAATTGTCCGGTCACGCGCCGTTGTAGACCCGCTCCAGCTCGACGAAGTCCAGCTTGATCATGTCCATCATCGCGCGCATCGTGCGGTTCGCCTTCTCCGCATCCGGGTCCTGCAGCATCTTGAGCAAACGCCTCGGCGCCACCTGCCAGACGACGCCATAGCGGTCGGTGAGCCAGCCGCAGGCCATCGACTTGCCGCCGTCCATCAGCTTGTCCCAGTAGTAGTCGATCTCTTCCTGGGTATCGCACTTGATGAACATCGAAACGGCCGGCGTGAAGTCGAACTGCGAATTGCCGTTCAAGGCCATGAAGGCCTCGCCCTCCAGTTCGAACAGCACGGCGAGCACGCTGCCGGCGGGACCGGGACTGGCCTCCGTATGGCGCATGACTTCGGCGATGCGCGCACCCCTGAAGGTCGCGACGTAGAAATTTGCGGCTTCTTCCGCGTTGCCTTTGAACCAGAGGCAGGGTGAGATCTTGTCCATCTGCGGGTCTCCGTTCTCGAATGGGGTCATTGGCCGGGCGCGCAGCCCTTTTCCATCGCGGCCTTCATCTCTTCCGGGTTCACGTCGCGCTTGTGCGTCGCGACCGACCACTGATGCCCGAACGGATCCTCGAGACGGCCATAGCGGTCGCCCCAGAACATGTCGGCGACGGGCATCGTGACCTTCGCGCCGGCCTCGGCCGCCTGCCTGACCGTGGCATCGACATCCGTGACGTAGAGATGCACCGTGACCGGCGAACCCTTGATCGCCTTCGGCCCGAGCATGCCGAATTCAGGATGTTCGTCGACCAGCATCAGCATCGAATCGCCGATCTTGACCATCGCATGCATGAGCCGGCCGTCCGGGCCGGGCATGCGGCCCATTTCGACGGCGTCGAACGCGCGCTTGTAGAAGTCGATGGCCTTGGCGGCGTCCGCGCAGCACAGGTGCGGGGTCAGCGAATGCATGCCGGGAGGAATGGGTTCAGTAGCAGCAGAGGACATGTCGGCTCCGTGAGAGTGGACGAGGCGCGCCAGGCAGTGGCGGCGCTCTCACACCCTACAACGATCCGCGCGGGCGTCAATCGACATGAACGCGCAGCGGCGGCGCAAAAATTTCACGCCGCGCCGGCATGACGCGATAGCCTATTTCGAAGACTGCTCGGCAAGCGATTGAATCAGGCCTTCGAGCCGCGAGAAATTCACGGGCTTGGTCAGATGATCGAGGAAGCCGGCTTCGCGGCAACGGCGAATGTCCTCGTCCATGCCGTAGCCCGTGATGGCGACGGATGGCTTGTTGGGCTGCAGGCTCGTCCAGGCGCGTGCGATGTCGAGTCCGCTGCCGTCCGGCAGTCCGATATCGCTGACCAGCAGATCGAACGACGCGCGCTTCGCGTGTCCGATCGCCTCCGCCACCGTGATGGCGACGGTCACCTGATGGCCCAGCATTTCCAGCACTTCGGCCATGGCGGACGACGTCTGCTCGTTGTCCTCCACCAGCAGGACTCTCAGCGCTCGGCTGTGTTCCTGCTGCGCCGCCTCGACGCGCGGCGCGTCCTCATGCTCCGGCTGCACGCGGGCGAGCGGCAGCGTGAGGGTGAAGCGCGCGCCCTTCTCGCGCCCCTCGCTGTAGGCCGACAGCGTGCCGCCATGCTTCTGCGCGAGCGTGCTGGCGATGGCCAGTCCCAGTCCCAGACCGCCGAAGGAACGGGTGATGGAATCGTCGGCCTGTTCGAACGCCGAGAAAATGCGCGGCAGCGCCTCGGCACTGATGCCGATGCCGCTGTCCGTGACCGAAACCGAAATGGTCGCGGGATCCGGGTTCCAGGTGCGCACTTCGATGCGGCCATTCGCCGGGGTAAACTTCACCGCGTTCTTCATCAGGTTCCAGACGATCTGCTGCAAGCGCGCGGCGTCGCCCAGCACGACGAAGCGGCTCGCGTCGAAGTACGTCTTCAGGGTGAGGCTCTTGGCGCGCAGGTCGGCTTCGGACATGTCGAGCGCGCTCGTCAGCAGCGTGTCCAGCGCGACGTTCGCGAAATTCAGCGAGAGCTTGCCGCGCGCGATGCTCGTGAGATCGAGAAGATCGTCGATCAGGCGCGCTTCCAGTTCGACATTGCGACGGATCAGGTCGAGCGTCGGATGGGCCTCGCGCGGCAGCGCATGCTTCATTTCGAGCAGGCGCACGGCCGCCAGAATGGGCGTGAGCGGCGTGCGCAGTTCGTGCGACAGCACCGCCAGAAAATGGTCCTTCGCGCGGTTGGCCGATTCGGCCTGATCCTTCGCGAGACGCAGCGCGTCGGCGGCCATGTGGGCATCGGTGGCGTCGCGCACGATCTTCGAGAAGCCGATCAGTTCGTCATGCTCGCTGCGGATCGCGGTAGTCACGCCCGACGCGAAGAACGAATGGCCGTCCTTGCGCCACAGCCAGCGGTCGTCGCTTGCGCTGCCTTCGCGGCGCGCGGTGTTCAATTCGGCCTCGAACACGCCGGTCTCGCGGTCTTCCTGGCTATAGAAGATATCCGCCGATTGCCCGAGCACGTCCTGCGCCGGAAAGCCCAGAATGCGCTCCGATGCGGCGTTCCAGGTGCGAATGCGCCCTTCCGGGTCGAGCGTGATGACGGCGTAGTCCTTGAGCGCGTCGATCAGCAGCCGGAAATGGGTTTCGGTTTCGCGCAGCGCGCGTTCCACGGCGATGCGCTGCGCCCGTTCGGCGCTCTCGCGCATCGCGCGGCGCACAACGGCGGGCAGGCGCTGGAGGCGCTGCTTCAGCACGTAGTCGGTCGCGCCGCGCTTCAGCATGTCGACCGCATGTTCCTCGCCGAGCAGCCCCGACACGAAGATGAACGGCGTGTCCGGCGTGCGTTCGCTCGCGATGGTCAGCGCCTCGATGCCCGAGAACGTGGGCATCACGAAATCGGCGAGGATCACGTCGAAACGCTTCTTCTCGAGTTCGGCGACGAACGCCGCGGAGTCGTAGACGATCGACGCTTCGACCGCATAGTCCGCGCGTTCGAGCTGGGCGATCGTCAACTCC
Source organism: Caballeronia sp. LZ043 (assembly GCF_031451075.1). Lineage (NCBI taxonomy): Bacteria > Pseudomonadati > Pseudomonadota > Betaproteobacteria > Burkholderiales > Burkholderiaceae > Caballeronia > Caballeronia sp. LZ043. The sequence goes on from NZ_JARUXT010000001.1 coordinate 1,664,406, forward strand.
GCATCGAGTGCGTTGTCTTCGACGAGAAGCAGATGCAGGGGCTGCATGATCTACACGTCCTCGCCGGAAGTCGGGTGCGGGGACGGGTGCGCGAAGCGGCGGGACGCCGCGGACAGGATCGCTGCGCTCATTGCGCGTTGGGCGGACGGCGCAGGCGCGTCGAGCCCGGCGGCGGCTCGTTGAGCACGGCCCAGAACACGCCGAGATCGCTGATCGCCTCGACGAATTCCGCGAACTCGACCGGCTTCACGACATACGCATTCACGCCGAGTTCGTAGCTGCGAATCAGATCCTGCTCCTCGCGCGACGAGGTCAGCATCACGACCGGAATGCTCTTGAGCGCCGCGTTCGAGCGGATCATGTCGAGCACTTCCAGACCGTCGATCTTCGGCAGCTTCAGGTCGAGCAAAATGACGGCGGGATTGCCCGGCGCGCGCGCCTTCCACTCGCCTTCGGAGGTGAGATAGTCGATCGCTTCCTGGCCGTCGCGCGCCACGATGACCTCGTTGGCGAGCTGGCTCTTGTCGAGCGCGACGAGCGTCAGCTCGAGGTCATTCGGGTTGTCTTCGACAAGCAATATCGGTTTAAGCATGGTCTCTTCGTGACTTTGTTACTGGCGTGCCTTGAGCGCCGTTGGGTCCCTTTGCGCCTTGCGCGGCGCCGATGCTGCGAAACACGACCGGCAGCGAGAAATAGAATACCGCGCCTTGCCCCGGATGCCCTTGGGCCCAGGTCCGCCCTTCGTGCCGTTCGATGATGCGCCGCACATTTGCAAGTCCGATGCCCGTGCCCTCGAACTCTTCCGCGCGATGCAGGCGCTGGAACACGCCGAACAGCTTGGCGCCGTACTTCATGTCGAAGCCGACGCCATTATCCCGGACGCCGATGATGTATTCCTCGCCGCTGCGGCTGGCGAATACCTCGATTTTCGCCGATTCCCGCGTTCTCGTATATTTCACCGCGTTCGACAGCAGGTTGCGCACCGCCAGTTGCAGGAAAGCCGCGTCGCCGGTGACGCGCGGCAGGTCGCCGATCACCCATTCGATATCGCGTCCCGACGCCTCCTGCTCGAACTCCTGCACGACCGAGCGCACCAGCATGCCGAGGTCCACCGGGGCGGGGCGCAGCGCGGCGCGGCCCATCTGCGAAAAGGTCAGGAGATCGTCGACGAGCGTGCCCGCGAAGCGCGCCGAATCCAGCATGTTGTTGAGAAAGCGCCGGCTTTTCTCCGACATGCGCTCGCCCTCCTGCTCGCGCAGCAGGTCGCCGTATCCGGCGATATGGCGCAGCGGCGCGCGCAGGTCGTGCGACACCGAATAGGAAAACGCTTCCAGTTCCTTGTTGGCGCGCGTGAGCTCGGTGGCGAGCGCCGCGCGTTCCTCGGCGCGCCGCAGCACGATGTTCAGGAGCGCGCCGCGCAGCTCGCCCGCAATCTCGATCTCGCCCGCGCGCCAGGGCTTCGAATGCCCGCGCACGGTTTCGAGCCACGGCGAGAAGCTGGTGCGCGGCGCGCTCGCGCCGGCCCCGTCCTCGATCTTGACCGGTTCGCCCGCCCACTTGATGGTCTGCATCACCTCGGGCCTGAACCATAGCAGATAGTTGCGGAAGATCTGCGACACCGGCACCGCCAGCACGCCGCACGCACGGTCTTCGCGCGCCTTGGCGGGCGGCCACTGGCGCGCCAGGGAATCGGTCGCCCAGACGCCGCTGGTATGTTCCGCGAGCCAGTGCGTGAGCGCGCGCACCGTGTCTTCGTCGGGCGTGGCGCCGAGCAGCGTCACCTGATCATCGAACACGATGGCCGCGCCGGCGGAACGCGCGAAGTTCAGCACGTCGGCGGGCACGGACTGCAGTCCGGTCACGAAACGCTCGTGCTCGCCCATCGCGGCGATCAGGCGGCCCATGGTCCGGCGCAGGTCGGTGAGATATTCGCCTTCGGCGCGCTCTTCCTTCGCCTCGATCTGCAAGGACAGCATGTTGCCGAGATGCTCGACCGCGACGCGCGTGTTGAACGGCACGATGCGCGGCGCATGGTCGTGGCACGAGACGAGGCCCCACAAGCGGCCCCGCACGACGATCGACACCGACATCGACGCATGCGTGTTCATGTTGCGCATGTATTCGAGGTGCACCGGCGAGAAGCTGCGCAGCGTCGAATAGGTGAGGTCGGTCGGACGGCCCGTGAGCGGGTTCACATCCGGCACGAGGCGCGCGGGCGTGTAGTTGACGTCGGCGACCAGGCGGATGCGGTTCTTCAGATACAGCGCGCGCGCCTGGCGCGGAATGTCGGAAGCCGGAAAGAACTGATGCAGGAACGACGCGTAGTCCGCCTCGCGGTCTTCCGCGAGCACGTGGCTGCGCCCTTCTTCGTCGAAGCTGTAGAGCATTACGCGGCCGAAGCCCGTGATCGCGCGCACCTCGCGCACCGCGAGTTCCGCCAGTTCCTGGACGGTCGCCGCATCCTGCAGGCCGCGCGCGAAGGTGCGCACGAGCGGATACATCGAGGCGAACGTGTCGCCGCTTGCCGCCGCCGCTTCCATCTCGACGATCAGGATGCCGTCGTGCCGGTGCAGCGTGACATCGAGACGCGCGGAGCCGGGGGGCGCGGCCGGTATCTCGACCGGTCCGACATACAGCGGCGAATCCTCCAGCGCCGCCATGCTGGCCACGTGCGCGATGCGCTGCGCGGCGGCCTCGCCGAGCGCCACCGCGAGCGGCTGGCCAAGCAGCGCATCCAGAGGCGCGCCCGTCAATGCAGGCAGGTTGTCGCTGGCCTGCACGATGCGGAGATCGTCGGCCAGCGCCAGCAGATAGCCATGCGGCTGGATGCCGCCGGGAACGTGGATCGGCTCGGCGTCGCAATCCTTGCTCGCGACGCCCGAACTGAGCGTGAGCCGGCGTGCCTCGGCGTCGGGCGGTCCGTAGCTCCCCGCTCCGGGAGTGAGTGAACCGCCGGATCCGCTGTCCGTCCCGCTCATGTGACGGCTCCCGGTACGGGCGGGACGACGTCGACACCGGCCGCTTCGGGACACAGCCAGGACTGCAGGCTCTCGAAGGTGGCGATGGCGGCCTTCACCGCGTCGTCATGCTGGGCTTCGGGCACCGAGGCGGCGGCGGTTTCGCGGAACGCGTTCCACATGCTGCCGGTGCGCGCGCCATAGCCTTCGAAATAGGCATTGCCCAGGCCTGACGCGAGATCGAGACGCTGCGCGACGTGTGGCGCAATGAACCGTCCGCCGAGCGTGCTGCCTTCCATCACGTACATGGAGCCGAACGCATCGCCCAGGTTGTGGAGGCGCGGCAGGTCATAGCGCGTGTCGGCCTGCGGCACGGAGCCGACCGGCCGGCGTTCGCCAGTCAGCGCGGCGAGATCGGCGGCCAGCAGCGGCGCCTTGCGGCGCTGGTCGAAGAAGACCGACAGCGTGGCCGGCAGGCACGCGGCCGCGGCGTCCTCCCACGGTGCAACATAGCCATAGAATCGTTCGAGCAGCGCGATGTATTCGTCGCGTTGCAGATCGTCCCGCATCAGGTCAAGCGCATTCTCGAGCCGTGCATGACACGCGGCGGTTTCGTTCTTCAGGCGGGACAGAAGGTCGGATTGCATGTTGCGATGAGTGGGCTTAAGGACCGCGAGGCGGACGAATGATGCGGGTATCGGAAGGGCTTACCGGTTCGGGCGCCTGGCTGGGCGTGGGTGTCGGTAGAAATCGCACCGCGAACGCTTGGCGGCGAACGTGATGCGAGCGCTCATTTAAAAAAGAGTCATTCTACGCATCCGGCCTCGCCGCTGCCATGTAAGGCCAGCGGTTATAAGCAATCTGCCGCGCCGTTGCCGGAACAATTCACCGGTCAGTTCAAATTTTTTTCAGGACTTGCGCGGCCGGCCGTCACCGCTATTGACGTTGGCGTGCTCGTCCCGCTGCGTGCCGCGCTGATAGTCGTCGCCGCCGCGCCGGTCGGTATCGACGAGCCCGCGTTCGAGATCCTCGTGCGCCTGCTTGCCGACCTCGCGCGGATCGTGCTCATGCTGCGATTCGACGTTCTGGTCCGCTTCGTGAGGCAACGGTGCGTTCGCGGCATCGTCGCGCGTCCGGGTATTGCGATCGCTGCTCGACACCTCGCGGCCGCGTTCGGGCGCGCTTGCGGGTTCCTTGTTCGACTGCTTCATGATCTTCTCCTGTCGATTGCTTCACTTCAGCCCGAGGCGCTTCTTCATCTCGGCGCTCAGGCGCTTGCACGCCTTGTCGTAGCCGGCCCACGGATCGTGCTTCAATGCGTCGAGCCGTTCGTGCGCATTGCCGATGTTCCATTGATCGCCGCTCGTCACGTCGTCGAGTTCGTCCCAGGCAATCGGCATCGATGCGCCGAGTCCCGGACGCGCGCGCAGCGAGAACGCCGCCACCGTGCTCGAGCCTCGGTTGTTGCGCAGATAGTCGATGAAAATCTTGCCCTTGCGGTTCTGCATGCCCATCTTCGCGGAGAAGAGCTTGGGCAGCGTGCTCGCCATGTGCTGCGCGACCGCTTGCGAGAAGTCCTTCACGTCGTCCCAGCCGGCCTGCTTCACGAGCGGCACGATCACATGGAAGCCTTTGCCGCCGCTCGTCTTGCAGAACGATTCGAGGCCCAGTTCGGCGAGCAATTCCCTGGTGAGTCGCGCCGCCTCGATCATCCGTTCCCAGCCGACGCCCTCGCCCGGATCGAGATCGAACACCATGCGGTCCGGCTTCTCCAGGTTCGATGCGAGCGCGTTCCAGGTATGCAGTTCGATGGTGCCCATCTGCGCACAGCCCGCGAGCGCGCCCGCTGATTCAATGGTGAGCAACGGCGGATGACCGGGATCGATGTCCGGATGCTGCTTGATATGGGGAATGGCGAGCTTCGCACTGTGCTTCTGGAAGAACAGCTCGCCGCCGATGTCCTCGGGCGCGCGCACGAGCGACACCGGGCGGTCCTTCAGATGCGGCAGCATCCATTGCGCGACGCTGGCGTAGTACTCGACCACGTCGATCTTGCGCGAGCCGCTGGACTTGTCGATCACGCGGTCCGGATGGCTGATCTTCACGCCTTCGACTTCCGCCGATGCCGCCTTGGCCTTCTTCGCTGCGGTGGTCTTCCTTGCTGCGGTCTTCTTCGTCGCTGTGGTCTTCTTCGCCGCAACCGGCTCTTCCTTGACGATCTGCCGCGCGGGTTTGTCGTCACGCAGACTGACGAACGATGCTTGTCGCACGATGCGCTCCTTGGTCCATTCCGCGAAATTGCATTCGGCCACGAGTTCGGGCTTGACCCAGTGCACGGGCGTCCGGCTGCGCTCCTGCGGCTCGCTCGCGAAGGGCATGCGCTTCGTCTCGCGTTTGTCGAGTTCCTTCTTCACCGCGACGAGCAGCGCGTGATCGAACCCGGTGCCCACGCGGCCCGCGTATTGCAGCTTGCCGTGCGCGTCGTACACGCCGAGCAGCAGCGCGCCAAACTGGCCGCGGCTGCCTGTCGGCTCGGAATATCCGCCGATCACGAACTCCTGGCGCCGCCGGCACTTGAGCTTGATCCACGCATTGCCGCGCCCCGACACATAGCCGCTGTCAATGCGCTTGCCGATGATGCCTTCGAGCGCCATGTCGCATGCGCTTTTCAGCAGATCGTCGGCGTGGAACGCGAAGTCCTGCGAATAGCGCAGCACCGGATCTTCCGCCGGTTCGACGAGCGCCTTCAGCAGCGCGCGACGCTGCACGAGCGGCACGTCGCGCAGGTCATAGCCGTTGAGCCAGGGCACGTCGAAGAAATACACGACGATGTCCTGCGGACGGCCTGCGTCAAAGGCGTTCTGCAGCGCCTGGAAGTCGGGCAGTCCGCGTGCGTCGAGCACCACGGCTTCGCCGTCGAGCCAGCCGCTCTCGATCTCCAGTTGTTCCAGCGCCTGAACCTGCTTCGGGAATTTCGCGGTCCAGTCGTTGCCGTTGCGCGTGAAAATCGCGATGCGGCGTTTGCCCTTCACCGTGTCGATGCGCGCCAGCACCCGATAGCCGTCGAACTTGATCTCGTAGGCCCAGTCGTCGCCGGAGGGCGCGGCATCGACGAGCGTGGCGAGCTGCGGCTTGAACGTGGCGGGCAGCTTCGCCTTCACCGCGCCCTCGATCGCGGGTTCATGCGACAAGGTCCGCAGCGATTCCGCGCTGCGAGTCGCGACGATGTCCGGATGATCGTGGCCGTTCGCCTGTGCGGCGGAGGTCTTCTTGCGCGCGGGCGTCTTTGCGGGCGCTTTCTTTGCCGCCGCCTTGCGCTCCGATCGTTCGAGCACCGCACCATCCTTGCCGCGCGCGCCGGGCGCATCGGACATCACGCTGCCCGGCCTTTTGAGAAGCACGTCGTATTCGCTCTCCGGGCGCGCCGTATCGTCGCGCTCCTTGATGAGCAGCCATTGCTCCTTGTCGCCGCTGCCGCGCATGTGGCTTTTTACGAGCGTCCAGCCGCCCTGCAGCTTCTCGCCATCGAGCGTGAACTTGAGCTTGCCCTTTTCGTATTCACGCTGTGCATCCGCGAAGCTGCCCGCCTGCGGCGCCCACGTGCCGCGATCCCACACGATGACGCTGCCCGCACCGTAGTTGCCTTCGGGGATCTCGCCTTCGAACGAACCATAGTCGAGCGGATGATCCTCGACATGCACCGCCAGGCGCTTCACCGTGGGATCGAGGCTCGGTCCCTTCGGCACGGCCCATGACTTGAGCGTGCCGTCGAGTTCCAGGCGGAAGTCGTAGTGCAGACGGCGTGCATCGTGTTCCTGGATGACGAAGGACAGGCTGGACTTCGCGGGTGGTTTGGCCGTCTTGCGGGCCCGCGCGGCGCGCTTCGCGGCGCCGGACGGCTCCGGCGTCTTGTCGAACGCGCGCATGCGCTGATAGGTGTCGAGTTTGCCGGCCATCGTCGGAAATCCGCAGTGTCAGAGGCGAGACAGACGCGCTTCACGCACGCTTGCGGCGCGCAGTCTTGCGCGCCGGACGCGCGGCTTCTTCGCCGGAGTCGTCCTCGCCGTCTGCTTCCTCCGCGGCCGCGGCCTTGCCGCGTTTCGCCGGCGCGCCACCCTTCTTGAGACTGCGCTTGAGCAATTCCGACAAGTCGAGGATGTCGGCAGACGACTTCTGTTCCCCGCCCTCTTCCACCTTCATCACCTCGGCCACCTTGCCTTGCTTCACCTTCTTGTCGACGAGCGCCATGATGTCGTCCTTGAAGGTGTCGTGGTACTTCGACGGATCCCAGCTGTCGCTCATGTCGTCGATGAGCCGCTTGGCCATCTCCAGTTCCTTCGGCGTCACGCCGGCCTTCTTCGTGTCTTCGTCGGGGAACTTGAACTCGCCGAAATCGCGAACCTCGTCGCCCCAGCGCAGCGTGTTGAGCGCCAGCGCCGGACCCACCGGAATCAGCGCCGCGAGATGCTGCTTGTTATGCAGCACGACGCTCGCGATGCCGACCTTGCCCGTGTCCTTCAGCGCATCGCGCAGCAGCGCATAGACCTTCTCGCCCTTGCGATCGGGCGCGAGATAGTAAGGCATGTCGAGCGACAGGAACGAGATCTCGGGGGCATCGACGAAGGCGAGAATGTCGACCGTCTGGGTGGACTCCGGATTGGCCGCGCGAATCTCGGCGTCGGTCATCACGACATACTTGCCCTTCTCATACTCGAAGCCGCGCACGATGTTGTCGCGCGTGACTTCCTTGCCCGTGGTCTTGTTGATCTGCTTGTAGCCGATCGGGTCCATGGAGCGCTTGTCGAGCAGGTTGAAGCCGACCTTCTCCGACTGCGTCGCGGGATAGAGTTGCACGGGCACGTGGACCAGTCCGAAGCTGATCGCGCCTTTCCAGATCATGTGCGGCATCGCGGCACCTTGGCGGTCGGGAAGAGTCGATGAACGCGCCTCGCGCCGGGCGGGCGTCGAGGCGTTTTCCGTGCGCGGTTGCGGCACGGTATCGGAAGGAATCGCAGGAAACATGCCAAGGCGGGCGGGCGCGCGGCGTCCGGCGATCTGGGCCGAAGCCGGGCAGGCGTTCTGTAAGCCTTACTGCTCCAGCCGCCCAAAGATGCTATTTGCGGTTGGCGGTCACGGTCAGCTGCGTGCCGTCGTCGAGCGTGACGGTCTTTTTGGAACCAGTGGAAGTCGGCATGGCGAAGCGCACGATCTGGCTGAAGCGGTTGTCCACCGGACATTGCAGGCTCTTCCCGGCCACCGTGACGCGCGATGTGCCCTTCGGCGCATAGGCCCGAAAACTGATCTGCACGTTGGCCGTGCCGTTGTCGCCGACCATCGGCGCGAAGCGGATCTGCACCTGCCGCACCGCCGCGCCGTCGGCGCTCTTCGGCACCGAGGCCGCCTGCGGACAGCCGTCCGGCACGGCCTGCGCGCCGCCGGCGGCGTTGCCTTGCCAGGTGAAGTCATCGGTCTGCCCGGAGCGGATGGTGCGGGTTTCCTGCTCGTTGCCGAACGACTTCGAGGTCATCTTGACCGTGTACTTGATGGGGCCGTCATTGGCCGCCTCGGAGAGCACCTTGATGCCCGGCGTGGCCCGGGCGGTCGCGGCGACCATCGTGAGCGCGGCGACGGAAACGATGCGACGAACGATCGAACGACGATTCATGCCGCCACCTCCGTAACAGGCGCTGTGAGTGAATCCGGCGCGTCTCGCGCACCGGGACGCAGTGTGCGTGCAACGGTCCGGATTCAGTCTAGCGCCACGTTTGACGGGTCATCGTCATGGATAACCCGAGTGCGCGAAGGGCGGCTTGCGCATGGTCAAAAACCTGTCAGCGGCGCCTCAAAAGCCCGTCAGCACCAGCTTGCCGACCGTGCGCCCTTCTTCCAGCAGCCGATGCGCCTCGCGCAGGTTCGTCGCATTGATGGGTCCGAGGTCGCGTCCGAGGGTCGTGCGCAGCGTGCCTGCGTCGATCAGCCGCGCCACTTCCGACAGCAGCTTGTGCTGCTCGATCATGTCGGGCGTGCTGAACATCGCGCGCGTGAACATGAGCTCCCAGTGCAACGCCGCGCTCTTCACCTTCAGCAGTTCCACCGGCAGCGGCCGCGCATTCTCGACGATCGTGCAGATGCCGCCCTGCGGCTTGATGACTTCGGCGGCGGCCGGGAAATGCTTGTCGGTGTCGTTGAAGATCAGCACGTAGTCGACCTGCGGGAAGCCGATCTGCTTCATCTGCGCCGGGATGTCCCCGAAGTGATCGACGATGTGATCCGCACCGAGTTCTTGCGCCCACTTGGCCGATTCGGGCCGCGACGCCGTGGCGATCACCTGCAGCTTCGCCACCCGCTTCGCAAGCTGGATGCCGATCGACCCGACGCCGCCCGCCCCGCCGACGATCAGCACCGACTTGCCCGCGTCCTTGCCTTCCGCCGACACGCCCAGGCGGTCGAACAGCGCTTCCCACGCGGTGATGGTGGTCAGCGGCAGCGCGGCGGCGCTGCTGAAATCGAGCGAGGCCGGCTTCGTGCCGACGATGCGTTCATCGATCAGATGGAATTCGCTGTTCGCGCCGGGCCGGGTGATGTCGCCGGCGTAGTAGACCGGATCGCCGACCTTGAACAGCGTCGCTTCCGGCCCGACGGCGGCCACCACGCCCGCCGCGTCCCAGCCCAGCACGCGCGGGGCCGATTCGACCTTGTCCTTGGGCGCGCGCACCTTGGTGTCGACCGGATTGACGGCGATCGCCTCGACCTTCACGAGCAGGTCGCGTCCGGTGGGCACGGGTTGCTCGAGCTCGATGTCGACCAGCGCTTGCGGGTCGGAAATCGGGAGGTAGCGCGTGAAACCGATGGCTTTCATGGGGTGCTCCATTGAAGTGAGTGAACGGTTGCCCATGGTAAGACGCCTGGGATATCCGGAAAACCGTCATAATCACTGAAACATTTTTCGCCAAATCCATCAAATGGCAAGCGATCTCCTCGCGGACGCCACGCCGCGCGAGCGTCTCGATCTCCTCGATATCGGACTTTTCGTGCGTGCGGCGGCGTTGGCCAATCTGTCCGCCGCCGCGCGCGAATTCGGGCTCTCGCCCGCGGTGGCGAGCGCCCGCATCGCGGCGCTGGAGCGCATGCTCGGCGCGCGGCTGCTGCATCGCACGACCCGGCGCGTCTCGCTGACCCAGGAGGGCGAGATCTTCGCCGACCACGCGCGCGGCCTGCTCGACGCCGCCGACGCGGCGCGCGCGTCGGTCGGACAGGCGCGCGAGCATCCGCACGGGCGCCTGCGCGTGACCATGCCCTCGTCGCTCGGACGCCAGCACATCTCGCCGCTGATGCCCGCGTTCCTGCGCCAATACCCGGGCGTGAGCGTCGATCTGCGCATGACCGACCAGATCGTGGATCTCGTGGACGAGGGCATTGACCTCGCAATCCGCATCGGCGCGCTGAAGGATTCGACGCTGGTGGCGAAGAAGCTCGCGAGCAACCGCCGCGTGCTGTGCGCGTCGCCCGGCTATCTCGCGCGGCACGGCACGCCGCGCCATCCGGCCGATCTCGCGCGCCACGAGTGTGTGATCCTCGCCGATCAGCGCGACTGGAGCTTCGTCACGCCGACCGGCGTGATCGACGTGCGCGTGTCCGGTCGGCTCGTGACCGACAACGGCGAGGTGATCCGCGATGCGCTGGCGGCGGGCATCGGCATCGGGCTGAAATCGACGTGGAGCGTCGCGCCGCTGATCGCGAGCGGCGAACTCGTCACGCTGCTCGACGACTATCCGCCCGCGCAGACCGTGGCGATCTGGGCCGTGTATCCGAGCCGCGCGTTTGTGCCGCCGAAAACGCTGGCCTTCATCGACTTCCTCGCCGGACAGTTCGGCGAGCCGCCCTACTGGGACGTCGATCCCGCGAAGGTGCAGCGTTAGCGCGCGCAAGCCGGCCGGTACAATGGCGCTTTCGCGCGTCCACTGTTTCTTGGCCCTCGACCTCGCCTTCGATGAACCTCGTCATTCAAAGCCTCGCCCCGATCTCCGATTCCCACCTGCGCCCGCTCGCGGCGCTGGCCCGCTCGCAGGCTCCGCAGCGCGTCGATGACACGTTGCTGCGTCTGCCCGGCGCCGACCCGCTGCAACGTCCCGACATCGACGCGTACTGCGGCACGCACGGCCTCGACTACGCCTACATCGCGCCGGATGCGACGCTCGCCGGTTTTGGCCTCGTCGCGATGGACATGGACTCGACGCTCATCACGATCGAATGCATCGATGAAATCGCGGATTTCTGCGGGCTGAAGGCGGAAGTCGCGGCGATCACCGAGGCGTCGATGCGCGGCGAGATCAAGGACTTCAACGAGAGCCTCACGCGCCGCGTCGCGTTGCTGAAGGGACTCGATGCAAACGCGCTCGAACGGGTCTACGAGGAACGCCTGAAACTGTCGCCGGGCGCGGAGCGCATGCTCGCCGGCGCGCGCGCGGCGGGTCTGAAGACGCTGCTCGTGTCGGGCGGCTTCACGTTCTTCACCGAGCGGCTGAAGGCGCGTCTCGGCCTCGACTACACGCGGGCGAACACGCTGGAAATCGTCGATGGCAAGCTGACGGGCAAGGTAGTCGGCGAAATCGTCAACGCGGACGTGAAGGCGCGCACGCTGCTCGACACCTGCGCGCAGATCGGCATCGATCCGCAGCGCGCGATCGCCATGGGCGACGGCTCGAACGATCTGAAGATGATGGCCGAAGCGGGCTTGTCGGTAGCGTTTCGCGCGAAGCCGGTCGTGCGCGAGTCGGCGAGCCTCGCGTTCAACTTCGTCGGCCTCGACGGCCTGCTGCGGTTGTTCTGAACGCTGCGGCTTTCGTGCTTGTCGAAGAACGGCGCCCTCGGGCGCCGTTTGTCTTAACCGAACGCCTTGACCAGCGCCGCTTCGAGATCGGCGCGCAGGTCCGCTTCCGCCTCCAGCCCAATGTAGAACCGCACCAGCACGCCTTCGTGCGGCCATTGCGATGCCGTGCGCATCGTGCGGACGGTGTAGGGCATCGCGAGGCTGTGCGAGCCGCCCCAGCTCCAGCCGATCGAGAACAGCTCGAGCGCCTCGACGAACGCATCGACTTGCGCCGCGCTGTATTGCTTGTCGAAGACGATGGAGAACAGGCCGCCCGCGCCGCCCTTGAAATCGCGCTCGAAGAACGCGTGGCCGGGACAGTCCGGCAGCGCCGGATGCAGCACGGCGGCCACTTCGGGGCGCGTCTTCAGCCAGGTGGCGAGTGCGAACGCCGCGCGGTCGTGGGCCTCGTAACGCGTCTTCATCGAAGGCAGGCTGCGCAATACGAGCGATGCATCGTCCGCCGATACCCCGACACCCAGCTGCATGCGCGCGCGCTTCAGCTTGCTGTGCAAGTCGGCGTTGCGCGTGATGGTCGCGCCCATCAGCACGTCGCTGCCGCCGGACTGATACTTCGTCAGCGCCTGCACCGAAATGTCGACGCCATGTTCGAACGGCTTGAAAGCGAGGCCGGCCGAGAACGTATTGTCGACGGCCGTCACGATGCCCTTCGCCCGCGCGGCCGCGGCGATGGCGGGCACGTCCTGCACTTCCATCGTCACGGAACCGGGCGCTTCGAGCCAGACCAGCTTCGTATTGGCGCGCAGCAAGGTATCGATGCCCGCGCCGATCATCGGATCGTAATACGTCACCTCGATGCCGAAATCCTCCGCGAGCCAGTCCGCGTGATCGCGGTTCGGGCCATAGGCGTTGTCGGGCACGAGCACGTGATCGCCCGTCCGCACGAGACCGAAATAGACATTCGAGATCGCCGCGAGTCCCGAGGGCTGCAACAGCGCGTACTCGCCGCCTTCGATGGCCGCGATGCGCTGCGCCAGCGCGATGGTCGTCGGCGTCCCGTGCAGGCCGTAGCGCCACCTGGAGTCGTCGTTCCAGACGAGCGAGCGCATCGTCGCGAGATCGGGAAACACGACCGTCGACGCCCGCGCCACCGGCACCGAAAACGACTCGAAGCCGGGCGTGATGCGGTCCTCCGGCTGGACGATGCGGGTTTGCAGGTCGCGGTTGGGGGCGTTGTCGTGGGAATCGGTCATGGCGTGGCGTTGAAACGGATCAAGGAAGATGCCGCCGGAGCGCGCCGGCGGCATGAAAGAGACAGGGCTATTCGCCGATGATGACGTTGCTCGTGCCGCCCACGCTGTTCTTCGGCGGTGCGGGCGGCGCCGGTTCCAGCGACGGCGCGGGCGGCGCTTTCGATGCACCCGCCGCGCCCGCTGAACCCGCGGCATTCCCGCCCGGCAGCGGCGGCAGCCCGGCGCCCGCAACGGCGGGCCGAAGCTCGAAGGGCTGTCCGTTGGAATCGTCGGGATCCATGCGTTCGCCGGACACGCTGCCGTCCGGCGCGAACTTGCCGACCCAGTTGCCGGTGATGTGCGTGCCGTCGTTCGATTCCTCGATCTCGAGCGTGTCGCTGTCGCGATCGCCCGCCACGAGAATCACGTTCGGGCTGCCGGCGAAGCGGTACTCGCCGTGGACGCCGGACGGATCGTCGGTTTTCGCGCCGAGCTTCATCTCGACCTGCCTGGTGCCCAGCGTGCCGACATAGCGCGGAAAGCGCGCGTACTCCGGATTGGGCGTCAGCGGCTTTTGCGGCGGCAGCGCCAGTTCGGCGATGGCCGCTTGCGCGCCGTGCGCATCCGCGCCGGCCGGCTCGCGCTGGTCAGGCGGCAGCACGCCGGAGCTCCCTGCGGGCATCGGCGAATTGCAGGCGGCCAGCGCCGCCGTGATGGCCAGCGCCGCCGTGATGGCCAGCGCCGCGATGAGACGCGAGCCGTGCATGCTGTGGATCATCCGTGGTTCCTTCGTTGTGTGCGGGATTCGAGCGCGCATCGGCTGCCTCAGATGCGCTCGAAGATCGCCGCGATGCCCTGCCCGCCGCCGATGCACATCGTCACGAGCGCATAGCGCCCGCCGATGCGCTGCAGCTCGTACAGCGCCTTCACGGTGATCAGCGCGCCCGTGGCGCCGATCGGATGGCCGAGCGAAATGCCCGAACCGTTCGGATTGACCTTCGCGGGATCCAGCTTCAGTTCCTGCGACACGGCGCAGGCCTGCGCGGCGAACGCCTCGTTGGCCTCGATCACGTCGAGATCCGCGACGGACAAACCCGCGCGTTCCAGGACCTTCTGCGTCGCGGGCACCGGGCCGATGCCCATGAGCTTCGGATCGACGCCCGCGTGCGCGTAGGCGACCAGCCTGGCCAGCGGCTGCGCGCCGCGCTTCTCGGCGACGCTGCGCTCCATCAGCACGACGGCCGCCGCGGCGTCGTTGATGCCCGATGCATTGCCCGCCGTCACCGTGCCGTTTTCTTTCGCGAACACGGGCTTGAGCTTCGCGAAGTCCTCGGCAGTGGCGTTCATGCGCACGTGTTCGTCGCGCTCGAACACCGTGTCGCCTTTCTTCGACGCGAGCGTGATCGGCAGGATCTGCTCCTTGAAGAAACCGGCCTCGATGGCGTGCGCCGCGCGCTTGTGCGATTCGAGCGCGAGCGCGTCCTGCATCTCCCGCGTGATGCCGAACTGGCGCGCGACGTTCTCAGCGGTCACGCCCATGTGAATCTTGTCGAACGGATCGTTCAGCGCGCCGACCATCATGTCGACGATGCGCGCGTCGCCCATGCGCTGGCCGAAGCGCGCGGCCGGCATGATGTAGGGCGCGCGGCTCATGCTTTCCGCGCCGCCGCCGATGGCGACATCCGCATCGCCGAGCAGGATGCTCTGCGACGCCGATACGATCGCCTGCAGGCCCGAACCGCACAGGCGGTTCACCGTGAGCGCGGGCGCGTGCTGCGTGACGCCGCCGTCGAGCGCGGCGACGCGGGCGAGATACATGTCGCGCGGCTCGGTCTGGATCACGTTGCCGAACACTACGTGGCCGACTTCATCGCCCTGCACGTTCGCACGCGACAAGGCCTCGCGCACGACGCGCGCGCCGAGATCGGTCGGCGTGAAATCCTTCAGCGCGCCGCCGAAATCGCCGATTGCCGTGCGCACGCCGCTCACCACCACCACTTCACGTTGCATGTCGTCTCCGCTGTCGGGTTGCTGTTGCTGGATTGACGCTCAGGCTTTCAGCGCGCGCTCCACCGCGGCCTGATCAGGAATCGGCGCGACCGCGCCAAAGCCTTGCGTCGACAAGGCGGCCGCCGCGTTCGCATAGCGCGCGGCCGCGAAAGGATCATCGCCGGCGACGATGCGCGCAATGAACGCGCCGCCAAAGCAGTCGCCCGCGCCGGTGGCATCGACCGCCTGCACGACGCGGCCGGGCACCACGCGCCGCTCGGCGGGCGTGGCGATGTACGCGCCCTCGCGGCCCAGTTTCAGCGCGACGATCTTCGGACCGAGCGCCAACAAGGCGTCGACGATCGCGTCCTTGTCTTCGTGGCCCGTGAGCAGCGTGACGTCGTCCCAGCTCGGCAGGCAGATGTCGGCCGAGCGGATGGCTTCGAGCATCACGGCGCGAGCGCGCGCGAGCGGCCACAGCTTGAGGCGCAGGTTGGTGTCGAAACTGACGGTGACGCGGTGCGAGCGCGCATGGTCGATGGCGGCGAGCGCGGCATCGCACGCGGCCACGCCGATCGCCAGGCTGATTCCCGACAGATGCACGACGCGGGCGGCCGCGATGGCGTCGAGCGGCAGGTGCGACGGCGCATAGCGGCTCGCCGCCGAGCCCGCGCGCAAGTAGTCGAAGCGATGCCCCTGCTCGCCGTGCGACACGAAATACACGCCCGTGGGCGCGTCCTGATCGATGCGCACCGTGGAGGTGTCGACGTTCTCCGCGCGCCACAGGTCGAGCAGCAACTGGCCGAAGTGATCGTTGCCGACGGCGGAAACGAAGCCGGTCGAGGCGCCCTGCCGCGACGCCGCGATCAGGAAGTTCGACACATCGCCGCCGAAACCTTGCAGATAGCCGGGCTGGCCGCGCTGCGACTGATTGAACTCGATCATCGCCTCGCCGAGGGCGAGGACCTGCGGAGCGTGCGGCATGGTGTCAGACCTCGCCCCAGAGATCGTGGCCGTCGGCGCCGGTGATTTTCACGGAGACGAAATCGCCGGCCTTGTAGCGCTTCGATGCCTTGGTGGCCGGCGCGATGTACACGACGCCGTCGATTTCCGGCGCATCCGCCGCCGTGCGGCCGATGCCGCCGTCCGTGCCGATCTCGTCGACGAGCACCTTGAGCGTCTTGCCCACTTTCTTTTTCATGCGCTTCGCCGACAGTTCCTCGGCGAGTTCCATGAAGCGCGCGCGGCGCTCTTCGCGGACTTCATCGGGCAAGGCGCCGTCGAGTTCGTTGGCGCTCGCGCCTTCGACCGGCGAATACGCAAAGCAGCCGACGCGGTCCAGGTCCGCTTCCGCGATGAAGTCGAGCAGGGTCTGGAACTGCTCTTCCGTTTCGCCCGGAAAGCCCGCGATGAAGGTGCTGCGAATGGTCAGGTCGGGACAGATTTCGCGCCACGTCCGGACGCGCTCGAGCACTTTCTCGGCGTTGGCCGGGCGCTTCATGCGCTTGAGCACCTCGGGATGCGCGTGCTGGAACGGCACGTCGAGATACGGCAGCACGTGGCCCTTGAGCGGGCCTTCGGCCATCATCGGGATGACTTCGTCGACGCTCGGGTACGGATAGACGTAATGCAGGCGCACCCAGGCGCCGTATTGGGCGGCGAGTTCGCCGAGCGCGCCGACCAGGTCGGTCATGCGCGTCTTGAGCGGCTTGCCGTTCCAGAAGCCGGTGCGGTACTTGACGTCGACGCCGTACGCGCTCGTGTCCTGCGAGATCACGAGCAGTTCCTTCACGCCGGACTTGAAGAGATTCTCGGCTTCGAGCATGACTTCGGCGACGGGACGCGAGACGAGATCGCCGCGCATCGACGGAATGATGCAGAAGGTGCAGCGATGATTGCAGCCTTCGGAGATTTTCAGATAGGCGTAGTGGCGCGGCGTGAGCTTGATGCCGGCGGGCGGGACGAGGTCGGTGAACGGATCGTGCGGCTTGGGCAGATACGTGTGCACCGCGTTCATCACTTCGTTGGTGGCGTGGGGGCCGGTGACCGCGAGCACCTTCGGATGCACTTCCTCGATCAGGCCGCCGCCGCTCGCGCTCTTTTTCGCGCCGAGGCAGCCGGTGACGATGACCTTGCCGTTTTCGGAGAGCGCCTCGCCGATGGCGTCGAGGCTTTCCTGCACAGCTTCGTCGATGAAGCCGCAGGTGTTGACCACGACGAGGTCCGCGCCGTCATAGGTGCCGGAGATCTGATAACCCTCGGCGCGCAGCTGGGTGATGATCTGCTCGGAGTCGACGAGGGCTTTCGGGCAGCCGAGGGACACCATGCCGATTTTGGGGGCTGGGGCCTGGGCGGTTGATTCCAAAGAGTTTTTCACGGGGAGAGACGATGTTGTGGGGCTCGGCCGAAGGCGTCGGGCGAATCCACTATTTTACATCGGAGCGGTGGGGAGGCGGTTTGGAGGGCGGTGGGTGGTGCGGATTGGTTCAAGCGGAGGATCACCCAGGCATTCGCTGTGACACTGTTTGCTGAAAACGAACCCCTTTTCACAACACAGTCTGCGTTTGTCGTTCAGACTGGCTTACATCCGCGAGGCTCGAAACTTGAAATACGACGCGAAATGCCATGAGAAGGACAGCAATACAGATCCGCGCTGCAACCGTCGAAGACGTGCCCCGGCTTTTCGATGTTCGCACTAGCGTCCGTGAGAACCGCATGTCCATCGAAGAACTGGCATCCGTGAATATCACGCCGGTGACCATTGCCGCCATGCTGACCGGCGAAGGCCGCGGTTGGGTTGCGGAAGATGCTGCAAAGGTTGTGGCATTCGGCATGGCAAACGCGGCAGACGCAACGATCTACGCGCTGTTTGTTCGACCCGAATATGAAGGAATCGGCGTGGGCCGACTGCTCATGAACGCAGCGGAACAATGGTTGTTCAGCCGAGGATGCGGCGAGATCTGGCTGCGGACTGATCGGAATCCAGCAGTCCGAGCGAACGGCTTTTATCAGCGGCTTGGTTGGAAAAACGGGGGGGTTAGGGAAGACGGCCAAAATCAATATACGAAGTGCCTATCTTGATACTGCACCTGCGGCACTTGAACGATTTTCCGGCGAACTCGGCGCGAGACGTCGCGAGACGTTGAATCCTGAAGCACAACCCGCTTGCAATGCCGAGCAGCGGCTGGTTGCAGGTCTCGCTGGAAAGCAACGATGCGCCGTTTCCTGCCTCATCGATATAGCAGATCGATATAGCAAATGTACGTCACAGTCTTGCGTCCGCGGATATGAAAACAGCCGCTTGAAGCGGCTGTTTGGCGGCCTGCGGCCGTATTTGCCGCCAGGTTTCCCCGTTCGACGAGCGTTTCAGGCATCGCCTGAAACGTAGGTATAGCTTAGGGGCGCGCCATACCGAGCGTCAACGAAATCGCGAACGCATTTCTGTGAAATTACTTCCTCAACGTTCCGCCGCTGACCCTGATCCCCCGGCTGGCGATGCGCGCCACCCGCGAAGCCTGCCCGGATACGAGCCCCCTACTTCTTTTCCGTAGTCGGCCCCGTAGGCGCCTGAAACGGAAACGTATTGAACATCGTCTTCGCCTGCGATTGCATCTGCTCCTGCATCTGCACGAACATGTTCTTCGACTGCTCGATATAGCTCGTCATCATGCCCTGCATCATCGGCGCCTGCATGTTCATGAACTGCGACCAGACCTCGGGATTCAGCGCGTTGCCGTCGTAGATGCCCTTGCTCTGCTCGGACAGCTTCTGCTGGATGTCGATGAACGCCTGGATGTTCTTCTCCAGGTACGTGCCCATCATGCCCTGCATCGCGTGGCCGTAGAAGCGGATGATCTGCGACAGCATCACCGAGGAGAACATCGGCAGGCCGCCGCTCTCTTCCTCAAGAATGATCTGCAGCAGGATGCTGCGCGTGAGGTCGTCGTTGGACTTCGCGTCGAGCACCTTGAACTCTTCCTGATCGAGCACGAGTTGCTTCACATCCGACAACGTGATGTAGGTGCTCGTCTCCGTGTCATACAGCCGACGGTTCGGATACTTCTTGATCAGTCGCTCGGCGGATTTCTTTGTAGTAGTAGTGGTCATTGAACGCCTTTAAACGCAAAACTTTACTGCGATGGCAGCAAGCAGGTCTTGCGTCGTCGCAAAAAAGCGCTGCTGCATGTTCGCCGCATCGTTGAAAAAATCCGGCGAGTGGCGGCCCGCCCGGATGCACGTAATGCATGCAACGCACGCAATGCACGCCGCACCCGGACGAGCCTCCGCCCGTCAGCCCATATGCAAGCCGCCGTTCAGCGAGAAGTCCGCGCCGGTCGAGAAGCCCGATTCATCGGAGGCCAGCCACGCGCAGATCGAGCCGATCTCGTCGGGCGTGCCCAGACGCCGCACCGGAATGGTCGCGACGATCTTCTCCAGCACTTCCGGCCGGATGGCCTTCACCATGTCCGTGCCGATGTAACCCGGCGACACCGTGTTGACCGTCACGCCCTTGGTCGCCACTTCCTGCGCGAGCGCCATCGTGAAGCCGTGAATGCCGGCCTTGGCGGTCGAATAGTTGGTCTGGCCGAACTGTCCCTTCTGCCCGTTCACCGACGAAATGTTGATGATGCGGCCGAAACCCCGCTCCACCATGCCGTCGATGACCTGCTTGGTCACGTTGAACAGGCTCGTCAGGTTGGTGTCGATGACGGCCGTCCAGTCCTCGTGCGTCATCTTGCGGAACACGACGTCGCGCGTGATGCCTGCATTGTTCACCAGCACGTCGACTTCGCCGACTTCGGATTTGACCTTGTCGAACGCGTTCTTGGTCGATTCCCAGTCGCCGACGTTGCCTTCCGAGGCAATGAAGTCGAAGCCGAGCGCCTTCTGGTCTTCCAGCCATTTCACCCGGCGCGGCGAGTTGGGGCCGCAGCCCGCGACCACCGTGAAGCCATCCTTGTGCAGGCGCTGGCAGATGCTGGTGCCGATGCCGCCCATGCCGCCGGTTACATACGCTATGCGCTTCGTCATACCTCACTCCATTTTCGTTATGCGGACGGCGATCTCCAGGCCGCCCGCCAATCCTTCCCAGTCCTGCCCTGCGTACTTGTGCCGCGCGTCCTGCTTACGGCCGTTCCACCGCCAGCGCCACGCCCATGCCGCCGCCGATGCACAGCGACGCCAGACCCTTCTTCGCATCGCGCTTCTGCATTTCGTGCAGCA
>NZ_JARUXT010000001.1:1685534-1858739 GCF_031451075.1 Caballeronia sp. LZ043
TCCCGAGCCCGCGGCCAGCACCTGGCCGAGAATGACTTCGCTCACCTGATCCGGCTTCACGCCTGCGCGTTCGAGCACGGCCTTGATGACCGTTGCGCCGAGTTCCGGCGCCGCGATCTTCGCGAGCGAGCCGCCGAATTTGCCCACCGCCGTACGCGCGGCCGATACGATCACTACGTCAGTCATTTCAGTTTCCTTTGGCATCGATTGTTAATGCATTGGCCCGGGCATGATCCGCGCGCCCATGAGCGCCACGGCGCGCCACTCAGAACTCACACTCAGGCATCGCGCTCCAGCACGTAGCGGCCCGGGGCGGCCTCGATCACCGGGTACGCCTTCGAACCCTGCGCCGCCGCCGGCTTGACCTGCTCGCCCGCGTTCGCCGCGAGCCAGGCGGACCACGTGGGCCACCAGCTGCCGGGATGCTCCGCCGCGGCGTCGAACCAGGCGTCCGCGGATTCGGGCAGCGCACCGGTGTCGCCGTCGACCATCCAGAAGCTGCGCTTGTTCTTCGACGGCGGATTGATCACGCCCGCAATATGTCCCGACGCGCCCAGCACGAAGGTCCGCGGACCGCTGAGAATGGGCGTCGAAGCATACGCCGACTTCCACGGCACGATGTGATCCTCGCGCGAGCCGTAGATGAACGTGGGCAACGCGAGCCGCGAGAGATCGATCTTCTCGCCGCATACCGTCAACGCATTCGGTTCCTTCAGCGCGTTTTCGAGATACGTGTTGCGCAGGTACCAGACGCACATCGGCCCGGGCAGGTTGGTCGAGTCGCTGTTCCAGAACAGCAGGTCGAACGCCTGGGGCGTGCGTCCTTTGAGATAGTTATCGACGACGTAGTTCCACACCAGATCGTTCGGGCGCAGATACGAGAACGTGTTGGCGAACTCGACGCCGCGCATCAGCCCCGCCGGCGCGCCGTTCTTGCCGCCGATCGCCTGCTCGCGCAAACGCACGTGCGACTCGTCGACGAACACATCCAGCACGCCCGTGTCGGAGAAGTCGAGCATCGAGGTGAGCAGCGTCATCGAGGCTGCAGGCTCCTCGCCACGGGCCGAGGCCACCGCGAGCGCGGTGGCGAGAATGGTCCCGCCGATGCAGAAGCCGAGCGTATTGATCTGTTCCTCGCCGGTGATCGCCTGCACGACGCCGATGGTCTCGAGCACGCCCTGTTCGACATAGTCGTCCCAGGTCTTGTGCGCGATCGACTGGTCCGCGTTGCGCCACGACAGGATGAACACCTGATGGCCTTCATCGAGCGCATAGCGCACGAGCGAGCTTTCGGGCGAGAGATCGAGGATGTAGAACTTGTTGATGCACGGCGGCACGATCAGCAGCGGCCGCGCATAGACCTTCGGGGCGCGCGGCTTGTACTGGATCAGCTGTACGAGTTCGTTCTCGTACACGACCGAGCCTTCGGTCGACGCAATGTTCTTGCCGACCGCGAAACCCGATTCGTCCGATTGCGAGATCTTGCCGCGCTGCATGTCGGCGAGCAGGTTCAGCATGCCCTGGCGCAGGCTCTCGCCCTTGCTCTCGATGAGCGTCTTCTGCGCATCGGGATTCAGCGCGAAATAGTTGCTCGGCGATGCTGCCGCGGCCCATTGCTGCACGGTGAAACGAATTCGCTCGCGGGTCTTCGGGTCGCTCTGCACGGCATCCGCGAGTTCCTGCAGATAGCGCGCGTTCAGCAGGTACCACGCGGCGGTGAACGCATACGCGGGCGTGGTCTGCCACGAGGTATCCGTGAAGCGGCGGTCCTTCAGCGCGCCCGGGTCGATGTGCTGTTCGCCTGCCTGCCGGAGCAGTTCGGACGCATCGCGCGAATAGTTGCTTTGCAGCTGCTGGAGACGCTCGGGTGGAATCGCCGCGGTGGGGATCTTCGGCAGTGTCGGCAAGCCCTGCATCGCGGCGCCGAAGCCCGGCATGCTGCTCGCCAGCTTGGCGAACTCGGCCATGCCGTTCATCTTCGTAAAGTCGGGCATCTGCGGCATCGCGCCCGGCGCCGGAAATGCGCCCTGGAACGCGGCCGGAAAACCTTGTGGGAAGCCACCGGGGAACGCATTGGGAAATGCATTCGGGAATGCATTGGCGAAGGCGCCGAACGCCGCGAACGGCAAGGCCTCCGCAGCGGCTCCCGCCCCGGCCGCATCAGGTGCGGCATTCGTCTGCTGAGTCAGCTTCGCCCACTGCGCGGGATCGGCAACGGTGCGCCAGGCGTTCAGCCATTGATCGAACGCCTGCTGTACGCCAGTCGATTCGGCCGATGCTTGAGCCGAAGTGCTGTCGGCGGTACGGGAGCGGGAAGATGAGGAAGATGTTTTGGAAGCCATACCCGCCATTGACCTGTGAGTCTCGCAAGACTGGATTGCTGATGCAGGCATCGCCGGGCTTTCCTCGACCAGCGCGCAAGTGTTGATGCGCCCTATGCGCGCCGCAAGAAACCGCCTTGCTACGCCGTGCCCGATTGATTGAATTCCGGGAACATTCTTGCTCCAGGCTATCGGGCATGTCAATGCTTCGTCCCGATTTTGCCGCAGTGCGATAAATTTTTAATTATCGTTTTCCCCCATCCGAAATATTGTATTCACAAGGGGTTTCGTCACGCCCGGGAAACGTTCGCGTGGCAGGCTGGGAGACAGGTCTGGCGGGAGTAACAGGCCTCAGTCGTTCAGCCAGATCATCGCCGCCATGCGTCCCGTCACCCGATCCCGCCGATACGAATAAAAGCGCCTCTGCTCCGTCACCGTGCAATGCGTGCCGCCGTCGATGCGCGCGTCATCGACGCCCAGTTCCGCGAGCCGCAGCCGCGCCAGTGCATAGATGTCCGCGAAGTACTTGGCCGGCGCACCGCCCGTGGGCCGGAAGGCGGCCGTGGTGGCGTCGCGCCGGGCGGCCGGCGCCGCGCTGGCGAACGCCTCGAGCACGTCCTCGCCCACCTCGAACGCCGACGGTCCGATCGCCGGCCCGAGATACGCATGCAGCCCGGCAGGCGACACGCCCGCGAGCGTCGCCACGCGTTCAGCCGTCCGTTCGATGACGCCGCCCGCCAGACCACGCCAGCCCGCATGCGCCGCGCCGACCGCGCAGCCCGCGTCGTCGCAGAACAGCACCGGCAGGCAGTCCGCCGTCATCACGACGCACACGACGCCCGCGCGATCCGTCACGCTCGCATCCGCGCGCGAGCGTTCGCCGAACACGAGGCGGTCGACCACCGCATGCGCGTCCTCGACCTGCGCGCCGTGGATCTGCTCGAGCCATGCGGCGTGCCGCGAAGGCGTCAGCGCCAGCGCGCGGCGCCGGTTCTCCGCGACGGCCTCGGGCGCGTCGCCCGTCGAGAAGCCCAGGTTGAGGCCGCCCGCGCCGGAGCCGTCGTCGAACGGCGCGGCGCTCACACCGCCCGCGCGCGTCGTGACGAACGCGCGCACGCGCGGCGACACCTTCCATTGCGGCCACAGACAAGCGCCGTGATCCAGTGCGGCAACGTGATGCTTCATGCTTCGTCGTCCTCGTAATCGTCGTCGTCCCAGTCTTCGTCGTCTTCGCCGATGACATAGACTTGCGCGAACTCCGGATCCTCGTCGGAGTCGATCTCCTCGTCCTCCCCGAAGCCGAGCGCGGCGGAGAGCGTCTCCATGTCCTCGGGCACCTCGGCGCGCCAGTGCACCGGCTTGCCGGTCGCCGGATGAATCAGGCCGAGGCGCCACGCATGCAGCGCCTGACGGGCGAAGCCGTCCGGCAGCGGCGTGACGGAACGCTTGCCGCGCACGTGCCCGTACAGCGGATCGCCCAGCAGCGGATGACCCGCAGCCGCGCAATGCACGCGGATCTGATGCGTGCGGCCGGTTTCGAGATCGCAATGGATCGCGCTCACCGGCTGGTTGTGCCACAGGGTTCGCTGGATGGTCTTGAAGTGCGTGCGCGCCGGCTTGCCCGCGGCGCTCTGCACGACCGCCATGCGCTTGCGTTCGCGCGGGTCGCGGCCGATCGGCGCGTCGATCGTGCCTTCGTCGCGCATGTTGCCCCACACGAAGGCCACGTATCGGCGCTTCACCGTGCGCGCCTGCAACTGACGCACGAGGTCGGTCTGCGCTTCGAGCGTGCGCGCGACCACCATCAGTCCCGAGGTTTCCTTGTCCAGCCGATGCACGATGCCCGCGCGCGGCAAGCCGGCCGCCGCCGCGCCATAGCGATGCAGCAGACCGTTCAGCAGCGTGCCGCTCCAGTTGCCCGCAGCCGGGTGCACGACCATGCCGGCGGGCTTGTTGATGACCACGAGCGACTCGTCTTCGTAGACGACATCGAGCGGCACCGGTTCGGGCGTGAACGCGAGTTGTTCGGGCAGGAGGTCCGGCACGAGCGTGATGGTCGCGCCGAGCGGCACGGGCTGGCGCACTTTCGCACCGGCGCCGTCGACCTGCACGCGCCCTTCTTCGATCCACCCCTGCAGCCGGCCGCGCGAGAATTCCGGAAAGAGTTTCGCGAGCACCTTGTCGAGGCGGTCGCCGGCGAGTTCGTCGGGCACGTGCGCGACGCGCGGCGGTTCTGCGTCCGCGCCCGTCGTGCCTGTCGTGCCCGTTGCGCGGGGTGCGTCAGGGTTTGCATCGGGCCGCGCTGCGTCGTCGCCGGTGGCGCTTGGGCTATAATCTTTGAGTCGGTCTTTGGTACGACGGGTACTTGAGCGGGTCATTTGAACAAGATTCGGCAGGACTTGCCGTAGAAAACCGCGCATGGAAACGCGCGTAAGGATCCACGCAAACGCCGCACGCGAAAACCGCGAGACATTGCGCGAGCGGCGGCGCCGGACACACAGCTGGACACAGCGAGAATCAGCCAGGAACACCAAGCACTGATGCGAGCCTTCAACACCATTCATCAATCGATGCGTCAAACGATCAAGTATCTTGCGCTGGCCGCCAGCGTCGCGATCGTCGCAGCCTGTCACGGCCTGCCGGAGAAGACCGACGAAACCGCGCTGTGGAACAACAACAAATTATATACGGAGGCCCAGGACGCGCTTTCCGGCAGCGACTGGGGCAAGTGCGCGAAGTACTTCGAGGCGCTCGAAGGCCGTGACCCGTTCGGCCACTTCGCGCAGCAGGCGCAGATCAACGTCGCGTACTGCAACTGGAAGGACGGCGAAACCGCCAACGCCGACCAAGCCATCGACCGCTTCATCAAGCTGCATCCGGATCATCCCGATATCTCGTACGCCTACTACCTGAAGGGCATGATCCACTTCAACGACGACCTGGGCCTGTTCGGCCGCTTCTCGGGTCAGGACATGAGCGAGCGCGATCCGAAGTCGCTGCGCGAGTCCTATGACGCGTTCAAGGTGGTCGTCGACAAGTACCCGCAAAGCAAGTACGCGCCGGACGCCGCGCAGCGCATGCGCTATATCGTCAACGCGCTGGCGTCGCACGAGGTGCATGCGGCGGACTATTACTATCGGCGCGGCGCGTACGTCGCGGCCATCAACCGCGCGCAGCTCGCCATTCGCGAGTACAAGAACGCACCGGCCACCGAAGACGCGCTGCACATCATGATGCTGTCCTACGGCAAGCTCGATCAGCCGCAACTCGCCGACGACACCAAGCGCGTGCTCGCCGCTACGTTCCCGGACAGCCCGTACGTGACCGGCAAGCGTCGTCAGGGCACGGACGACAAGCCGTGGTACCAGATCTGGTAAGCGGCGCATGAAAGCAGGACATCGGTCCTGCACGCTTCCCGGAAACGGCGCGCGATCGATGATCGCGCGCCGTTTTGTTTATGCGCCGGCCGCTGGCTAACTTACGAAGTTCCACATGAGGCGGCCACTGCGCGAACGCAGCCAGACGTCATAGCGGGAGACGAAGTCCTTGTAACTGGCGGGACAGGTTTCGGACAACCGCAGCAGCCAGACGGCATACGAGAAGTTATCTGCGTTGGCTATCTTGTCCACGGGCGGCAGACGCGCGAGGTCGGCGACGTCCATGCCGATTGGTCCAGGGACCATCGCTGCGTACTTCTGGTCCGTCGACGTATGCGCCATCGCATGACGCCACTCGTGCGTGAAGACCTGCGACATCCGTGACTTCAGGCTCGACGGCGGAACAGATTCGGCCAGCGTCTTGATGCCCTCGTCATAAACGGTGAGCTGGACGTCCTCCGGCGCATCATCCACCTGTGCGATCCCCCCGGCCGCGCGCGCACGCGTATGCGTCGTCATGACCGTCGAGGGACTGGTCGCGCCGTCCGCCTTGGTCAGTACGCTCCTGAAGTCGAGGTGGGAATAGTTCAATCGTGCCGGGTACTGTTGCGTGCGCTCGACCAGCTTGAGGAAGTTCTGCCTGTCCGCGGTCCGCGTGCGGCCCCAGAAGATCTGCAGCACCTTGTCGACCCTCGCCAGATCGCTCGCTGTGGTGCTCTTCACCATTCTCCGGGCCACCGCGAGACTCGCTTCGGCGCAGTCCGCGCCGTCGAACAGCAGCACTCGCAGTTCGCGAGCCCTTGCAATCGGCATCCCGTGGACGCGGTCAAGCGGAATCGACGCTCCCCGATAGCGCCTCCACAGGTTTCTGAAGCCGGTGCCGTGCCGTCCGCCCGAAGCGAACACCAGTGACCAGCGGGAATCGACCCATTGCACGGGCGCACCGTACGACACCAGATTGCCCGCGGTCGGATTCGCGAGCCGGTAACTGCCGTAGTTCGCATCCCAGTCGACCTGATAGACCGCTTCGACGTCCTGGAAAGCGGCAGCGGCATGGTGATAGCGGTTGAAAAGACTCTCGGCGATTCGCGTTGCCATTCTGGGAACGACTTCACGCGTGACCGCTGAAAAATCGAAGTGATCGTTCCGTTGAAGCGCTTCTTCCAATTCTTCCGGACATGCTTCTTCCGTTTCGCTTTCCTCGGTCTCTTCGGTGTCGAAAGTCGCGTCGTGCAACGCTCTCTCCCAGGCCGGATCTACCGGGCCATGGGTCGAGGAATTCGTTGCAGAAGGATGAGCCTGATTGCCGCGAGGACGGCGCAATCTCAGTTCGCTTTCCGAAGCAAATGGCATTGACCGACTCTCCCGGGAATCTGATCCCGCAGACAATGCCTTGGCCAACGAGGTCTGGCAGGAACAGAAAATCGGTCGTCTAAACGGCGAATCGAAGGATCGGAAATGCGTGTTCCGCAAAACAAACGCAGCAAGAAATGGAGATCTTCAGAGGCAGCATTCTCCGGCGTGAGTGCAATGACGGGATAGCTGCCGTTCAAAACACTACTCGGCCAGCTCCGTCTTCCACTTTGCCGCATCGCTGAAAAATTCACGCACCACGTCCAGTTCACGCGTGCGCTTGAACGGCGGCAGGCTTTGCCAGATGCGCCGGCCATACGGTTTCTCGACGAGACGCGTATCGCAGATCATCAGCACGCCGCGATCGGTCTCCGCGCGAATCAGCCGCCCCGCGCCCTGCTTGAGCGTGATGACCGCCTGCGGCAGCTGATGCACCGCGAACGGACTCAAACCCTTCTTCGAGAGCGCGTCCAGCCGGGCCGCGAGCACGGGATCGTCGGGCGGCGCGAACGGCAGCTTGTCGATGACCACCAGCGACAGCGCATCGCCGCGCACGTCCACGCCTTCCCAGAAGCTCTGGCTGCCGACCAGGATCGCATTGCCGTAGGCGCGGAAGCGGTCGAGCAACTCGGTCCGGCTGGCATCGCCCTGTACGAGCAGCGGATTGTCCCAGCCACGGCGCTCGATCACCTCGCGCAGCCGCGTGGCAATGCGGTCGACCGCGCGCAGCGTCGTACACAGCACGAACGCGCCGCCGCCCGCCGCCTCGATCACCGGCAGCGCGGCTTCGAACACGGCATCGGTGAACTGCGGCGACGACGGCTGCGGCAGATTGCGCGGCACGTACAACAAGCCTTGCGACGGATAGTCGAACGGGCTCGGCAGGGTCATCGAGCGGCGCGAGTTGAGGCCCATCTGCGCCGCGTAATGCGTGAAGTCGCCGCGCACCGAGAGCGTCGCCGACGTGAAGATCCACGCGCGCGGCACGCCCGCGCGCTGCTTGGCGAAAATCGGCGCGACCGACAACGGCGTCTCGTGCAGCTGCACCGTGTGCGAGAACACTTCGATCCAGCGCACCATCTCGTTCGGCTCTTCCTTCGCGGCTGCGACGGCGGTCTGTTCGTCCGCGACGACCGCGCGTTCGAGCGAGGTCGGCGGCGTGGTCCAGCCGGCCAGCAGGTCCTGCAGTTCGCGCGCGCGGCGCACCAGCGCCTGCAGCGATTCGGCGCGCTCCGCATGCGACGACAATGCCGCCGCCAACGCCGCAAGATGCGTTTCGAGCGTGTCGAGCGCCTCGAACAGCGGATGACCGTCGGGCAACTGGCCGAGCGACAGGCGCACCGAATCTTCCTTGAACACCAGCCGCAAGTCGCGCGCTGCGCGTTCGAGCGCGGCGCCGAGCTTGGTCCAGTCGGCGGCGTCGCGGGCGTGCGAGAGACCTTCGGCGACCGTATCGCGGGCGAGTTCGAGCAGCTGCGTGGTGGACAGCGTGTCGCCGAAGAACAGCGTGGCCGTTTCCGGCAACTGATGCGCCTCGTCGAAGATGATGGTGTTGGCCATCGGCAGGAGTTCGGCCATGCCGGTGTCGCGCAGCATCACGTCCGCGAAGAACAGATGATGATTCACCACGACGATGTCCGCCTGCTGCGCTTCCTTGCGCGCCTGCATGACGAAGCATTCCTTGTAGTGCGGACAATCCTGGCCGAGACAGTTGTCGCGCGTGGAGGTGACCATCGGCCAGACCGGCGAATTCTCCGGCACGCTCGCGAGTTCGGCCTTGTCGCCGGTGCGCGTGATCTTCGCGAACCGCACGATCTCCTGCAAATGCGACGTGTCCTGACGCGTTGGCAGACGGCCGTTGTCGGCCGTGCGCTCGAGATAGTAGTGACACAGGTAGTTTGCGCGGCCCTTCAGCATTGCCACCGACACCGGCACCGCCAGCGCGTCGCGCACGGTGGGGATATCGCGCTGGAACAGCTGGTCCTGCAGATGTTTCGTGCCGGTCGAGACGATCACCTTGCCGCCCCACAGCATGGCCGGCACGAGATACGCATAGGTCTTGCCCGTGCCCGTCCCGGCTTCGACGATCAGCGTGTTCTCGCCGCCGTCGATGGCCGTCTTCGCCGTTGCGATGCCCAGGTCTTCCGCCGGGGGCGCGTCGGGGTCATGCGGCTTGTCCGACGGTCCGAGCTTGCGCGCGGGGCGGCGCTGCGCCTCGAACATCGCGGGCTCGGGCATCGCGCGGCCGGAGGCCTCCATGGCGGCGGCGACCGAGCGCGCCATTTCGATCTGCGAGGCACGCGGCCGATAACCGTCGATGGCGCGCGCAAGCAGTCCCTGCGCCGCGAAGATGGCGTCGAGTTCGACGGCGCGCTTGTCCGTGAGCGCGTGCGGCGCGGGGACGTCGTCGCGAGAGGGTGTGGGTGCGTTCAAGGCGTGCTCAATCCTGCGGGGTTCCGGCGGCGGGTGCGGGGGGCGCCGCCGCCGGCATGCATGGGCATGCGCCGCCGGCGGCGCGCGGCGTCAGTGCGCGTCCGGGTCCAGCTGCAATTGCAGCAGGAGAATGGTGTCCTTCACCTTGAGCTTGCGCTTCTTCAAGCGTCTCAACTCGAGGTCTTCGATGCCCGACATCTTGTCGATCAGGATGTCCAGGCTGTGATGCTCTTCCTGCAACTGCGCGATGCGATCGCGCAGCAATGCGGCATCCATGGTGGGTTGTCGGGGTGCGTTCAAGCGCTGCTGCATGCTCGCCTCCTTTCATCCGCTCTTGCATCCGCTTCTTGATCTGCTTCGCGCGTGCCCGCAACGCGGACACGCATGCGCTACTTGCCCTGCTGCTGCTGTTGTTGCTGCTGTTGTTGCTGGCGCTGCTGGTCTTCAGCGGCCTGCTGCGCCTTTTCCTGCTGCTTCCTTGCTGCTTCCTTCTGACGCGCCTCGACTTCGGCGCGATGCTGCGCGGCTTCCTGCTGCTTCTGTTCGTAACGCTGCGCCTTCAGATCCCGGTCCTGCGCGTCCTGCACGCCGCGTGCGCGCGCATCGTCGAGTTGCTTCTGGTAGTCCGCCTGCTTGCGATCGTACGCCGCCTGATTGGCCGCGCGCTGCGGCGCCTCGGCCTGGCGCTGGGCGGCTGCCAGCGCGTTCTGGCGCTGCTTCTCATCGAACGATTGCTGGCTCGCACGTTCGTTGGCCGCGCGCTGCGGCGCTTGAGCGTCGTACTGCGCCTGCTTGATCGCGGTCTGCTGGTCGCGCTGGCGGGCGCGCTCGGTGCGCTGTTCGTCGTCTAGCGCGAGCTGGTCCTGACGGATCTCCTGGCGCGTCTCGCGCATCTCGTTGCGCGCATTGTCGAGGCAATGGTTGACGAAGAAATTGCTGTAGCAGTCGTGCCGCTTCACGCCAAAGCGATAGTCGTTTTCCTCGGTGCGCTTGTTCAACGCTTGCTGCCGTTGCGTGAATTGGGCCTTGAGCACGGCGTCGGGGTCTTGCGTGTCGCTGGAATTGCTGGAGGATGAGTCGTCGAGTGGACGGGTGCTGACGGCGGTATCGGGAGAAATGGGCTTCGGCGTCTGCGCACGCGCATGATCCGGCACGAAGGCGGCAAACAGCATGACTGCCGTGGCGAACCTGACCACCGTCATGGTCGAGGCAGTCGACGCGGCGCGTGCGCCTTCAGCTGCGCCGGCGTGGCCTGCAGCCGAGCCGGAATGGGCGGCGCGAAAAAAGCGTAATGTGGGCAAAGGAATGAACGGCAACGTGATCAGGAATCAGATGCGAAGCGGCTTGGGCGATGCCCAAATTCTATCACCGCGCGCCGGAGGGCTCTGCCATTTATGGCAAAATGCCCCGCTCCAGCAACCCGGTCCGAACCGGCTCGTCACGCGGTCACGTGCCCGCCGCGCCTCGCTCACAGCAGGCTCGTGCGTGCGGCGCGATGCCTGCCGGCGAGCCCGAGAACAGCGCAGACACATGACGGAAACCGTAGCACTCAAGATCGTACAGCGCATCGCCACCGAACTCACCGTGCAGCCGCGCCAGGTCGCCGCCGCCGTGCAGCTTCTCGACGAAGGCTCGACTGTCCCGTTCATCGCCCGGTATCGCAAGGAAGTCACCGGCAATCTCGACGATACGCAACTGCGCACGCTCGAAGAGCGCCTGATCTACCTGCGCGAACTCGAAGAGCGCCGCGCCACGATCCTGTCGAGCATCGACGAGCAAGGCAAGCTCAGCGACGAATTGCGCGGCGCCATCGAAGGCGCGGACAGCAAGCAGGTGCTCGAAGATCTCTACCTGCCCTACAAGCCGAAGCGCCGCACGCGCGCGCAGATCGCCCGCGAAGCCGGTCTCGAACCGCTCGCACAGGCGCTGCTCGCTGATCCGACACTCGACCCGCAAGCCGAAGCCGCAAAATTCGTCGATGCCGAAAAAGGCGTCGCCGACACCAAGGCCGCCCTCGACGGCGCACGCGACATTCTCTCGGAACAGTTCGGCGAGACGGCCGGCATCCTCGGCAAGCTGCGCGACCATCTGTTCAATCAGGGGCTCGTGATGTCGAGCGTGGTCGACGGCAAGCAGAACGAGGAAGGCGAGAAGTTCCGCGATTACTACGACTACAGCGAGACGGTCCGCACCGTGCCCTCGCACCGCGCGCTCGCGCTGTTTCGCGGCCGCAATGCGGGCGTGCTGAGCGTCAAGCTCGGCCTCGGCGAGGAGCTCGACGCGCAGGTTCCGCATCCTTGCGAGGCGATGATCGCGCAGCAGGTGGGCATCGCCAACCGCGGCCGCTCCGCCGACAAATGGCTGTCGGACGTCTGCCGCTGGTGCTGGCGCGTGAAGGTGCAGCCGCACATCGAAACCGAGCTGCTCACGCAACTGCGCGAGCAGGCCGAGCACGAAGCCATCCGCGTGTTTGCGCGCAACCTGAAGGATCTGCTGCTGGCCGCGCCGGCGGGCCCGAAGGCCGTGATCGGACTCGATCCGGGCCTGCGCACGGGCGTGAAGGTCGCGGTCGTCGATCGCACCGGCAAGCTGCTCGCAACAGACACCATTTATCCGCACGAGCCGCGCCGCGACTGGGATGGCTCGCTCGCGAAACTCGCCCGCATCGCGCAAGCGACGCAGGCCGAACTGGTGTCGATCGGCAACGGCACGGCCTCGCGCGAAACCGACAAGCTCGCGAGCGAACTGATCGCGAAGCATCCGGAATTCAAGTTGCAGAAGATCGTGGTGTCGGAAGCGGGGGCGTCGGTGTATTCGGCGTCGGAACTCGCGGCAAAGGAATTCCCGGAACTCGATGTCTCGCTGCGCGGCGCCGTGTCCATCGCGCGCCGTCTGCAGGATCCGCTCGCGGAACTCGTCAAGATCGAGCCGAAGGCGATCGGCGTCGGCCAGTATCAGCACGACGTCAATCAGCGTGAACTGGCGCGCTCGCTCGATGCCGTCGTCGAGGACTGCGTGAATGCCGTCGGCGTCGATGCCAACACGGCGTCCATCGCGCTGCTCGCCCGCGTGTCGGGACTCAATGCAACGCTCGCGCGCAATATCGTCGAGTTTCGCGACGCCAACGGGCCGTTCCCTTCGCGCGAGCATCTGAAGAAGGTGCCGCGCCTCGGCGACAAGACCTTCGAACAGGCCGCGGGCTTCCTGCGCATCAACAATGGCGACAACCCGCTGGACCGGTCGTCGGTGCACCCGGAAGCGTATCCGGTCGTCGAACGCATGCTCGCCAGGATCAAGAAGCAGCTCGGCGACGTGCTCGGCAAGCGCGAGGCGCTGACCGGGCTGTCGCCGGCCGAGTTCGTCGATGAGCGCTTCGGCCTGCCCACCGTGCGCGACATCCTCGCGGAACTCGAGAAGCCCGGCCGCGATCCGCGCCCCGAGTTCAAGACGGCGACCTTCAAGGACGGCATCGAGAAAATCTCCGATCTCGTGCCGGGCATGATCCTCGAAGGCGTCGTGACGAACGTGGCCGCGTTTGGCGCGTTCGTCGATATCGGCGTGCATCAGGATGGCCTCGTGCACGTGTCGTCGATGTCCACGAAGTTCATCAAGGATCCGCACGAGGTCGTGAAGGCCGGTCAGGTCGTCAAGGTGAAGGTGCTGGAGACGGATGTGAAACGCCAGCGCATTTCACTGACGATGCGTCTCGATGATGATTTCCCGTCTGCGTCCGCCGGCAGCGGTTCGGGTGCGCAGTCGCGCGGCGGACAGGATCGTCAGGACCGACGCTCGGGCCAGCGTCCGCAGCAGCGTCGCGAGCCGGAGGCGGCAGGCGCGATGGCCGCGGCGTTCGCGAAGCTGAAGCGCTGAGGGCTTCGGCGCCAAACGAAAACCCCACGTTCGCACGTGGGGTTTTTGCTTTCTTACGCGAAAAGAATCCGCGTCAAATTTCGATTTTGGTACCCAACTCCACCACCCGGTTCGCCGGAATGCTGAAGAAATCCGTAGGCTTCGCGGCGTTCTGATGCATCCACGCGAACACCCGCTCGCGCCACACCGACATGCCCGGCAGTTCCGTCGGCACCACGGTTTCGCGCGCCATGAAAAACGACGTGTCCATCAGCTCGAAAATCATCGCATGCGTGCGCGTGATCTGTTCGAGCACCGCCTTCACATCGGGCGTTTCGTTGAAGCCATAGGCCGCCTTCACGAGAAACAGTCCGCCGCCGATGTCCTTCACTTCGAGCCGGTGCGCGTCGTCCACATAGGGAATGTCGCGCGTCTGGAAGTTCATGAAGAGCGTGCGCTCGTGCAGCACCTTGTTGTGCTTCAGATTGTGCAGCAGGCTCACAGGCACCAGCGAGTCGCTGCCGGTGAGATAGATGGCCGTGCCCGACACGCGATGCGGCGGATGCGCAAGCAGCCCCTGGAGGAAAGGCATCAGCGGGATACCGTCGGCGGCCGTGCGGTCCTTGACGATCATGCGGCCCTTGTACCAGGTCATCAGCAGGAAGAACAGCGCGCCGCCGATGCACAGCGGCAGCCAGCCGCCCTGCTCGATCTTCAGCAGGCTCGCGCCGAAGAATCCGATGTCGATGGCGAGGAACACCGCGATCATCGCACCGACGAGCCAGCGGCTCCAGCCCCACAGGTTCACCATCACGACCGACACGAGGATGGTGGTGGTCAGCATGGTCGCGGTGACGGCGAGGCCGTAGGCCGCCGCCAGGTTCTCCGAGCTCTTGAAGCCGACCACGATGCACAGGATGATGAACAGCAGCATCCAGTTCACGAGCGGGATATAGATCTGCCCGATCGCCAGTTCGGACGTATGCAGGATCTTCATGCGCGGCACGTAGCCCAGCTGGATGGCCTGGCTCGTCAGCGAATACGCGCCCGAGATGACCGCCTGCGAAGCGATCACGGTGGCAACAGTGGAGAGGATCACGAGCGGCAGCAGCGCCCAGTCGGGTGCGAGCAGGAAGAACGGGCTTTCGATGGCCTTCGGGTCGTGCATCAGCAACGCGCCCTGGCCGAAGTAGTTGAGCAGCAGCGACGGCATCACCAGCATGTACCAGCCGCAGCGGATCGGCTTGGCGCCGAAGTGGCCCATGTCGGCATACAGCGCTTCCGCGCCGGTCAGCACGAGCACGACCGAGCCGAGGACGATATAGGCCTGCAGCACGTGCTGCGCCATGAAGGAGAACGCGTAATAGGGATTCAGCGCGGCGATGATGCGCGGTTCCTTTACGATATGCGCCGCGCCGAGCACGGCGAGCGTGACGAACCACACAAGCATGATCGGGCCGAACAGCCTGCCGACCACCGCCGTGCCGTGCCGCTGGATCCAGAACAGCGCGATCAGGATGGCGATGGTGATGGGCAGCACATAGGGCGACAGCTTGGGCGCGGCGATCTCGAGGCCTTCGACCGCGGAGATCACCGACATGGCCGGCGTGATGACGGCGTCGCCATAGAACATGCACGCGCCGAAGATGCCGAGCATCATCAGCACGCCCGAGATCTTGCCGGATTCCTTCACGCTGCGCAGCGCGAGCGTGGTCATGGCGAACACGCCGCCTTCGCCGTTGTTGTCGGCGCGCATGACGAACAGCACGTATTTGACGGCCACCACCATGATGATGGCCCAGAACAGCAGGGAGATGACGCCGAGAATGGAGGCCTCGGACAAGCCGATGCCATGCGACGGGCTGAACGCCTCTTTCAGTGAATACAGCGGGCTGGTGCCGATGTCGCCGAAGACGATGCCAATGGCCGCGACCGTAAGCGAGGGCAATGACTGTTTATGCTCGTGCGCGTGAGTCGTTGTGGTCATAAAAGCGGGATATCCGTCCAGGGCGGAAAAAACGAACGCCATTCTATCGAACGCGGCATGCCGGAACATCTTGGCTGACCGCGCTGGGCGCGCCGGCGCAGACGCGAGTGAGAGTTTAGCATCGTGCCCCGTGCGCGTTGGCGCGGGCGCGCGTGACCTTTCGTGACGCCTGCGGCCCAGCGCGCATGCCAAAACGCCGTTGCATCCCGGCATCGAGCCCGGACGAACGGCGTTGTTTCATGCATGCGCGGCAATCAGGCACTGAATGCAGCGCGGAGCGTCATTCGCGCCCGTTCTGCAGGCCGCGCTTGATCCACGCACCCAGATTGTGCGGACGCACCGTGTCCCACTCCTCGAACGGCTGATGAATCCACGGGTTCGTTTCGAGAAACTGCACGTGATAGTCGGGCTTCACCTTCGAGCACGCCTTGTACCACAGCACCGCCGAGCGCACCGCCGTGATGTCCGGATAGCGCTCCTTAAGATGCTCCTGCACGCGCGCCAGCGTGACGCCCGAATCGACCAGGTCGTCGACCAGCAGCACATTGCCGGAGAGGTCGCCGCGCGTCATCGTGATGTATTGCGCGATGTCGAGCGCGCCCTGCTCCGTGCCGGCGGCTTCGCGATACGAACTCGTCGCGAGAATGGCGAGCGGCAGGTCATAGATGCGCGAGAGCTGGTCGCCGACGCGCAAGCCGCCGCGCGCGAGGCACAGGATCTTGTCGAACTTCCAGCCCGACTCGTGCACCTTCAGCGCGAGCAGTTCGATCAGCCGGTGGTATTCGTCCCAGCCGACCCAGAGGTTCTTGTCGTCGTTGCGCGGATCCGTCATCGCGATCATGGTGAGGCTCTTCAAATTCAAGTGTTATATGCAAAATGTGGCCGCAGAGGCGGCCACATTCTTTACAGCGTCCGTTCAGGGAAGCCTAAGCTCGCGTGGAGCTCAGACCTTGAACGGGTGACGCAGCAGGATGGTTTCGTCGCGGTCCGGACCGGTCGAGACCATGTCGATCGGCACACCCGCCACTTCCTGCACGCGCGTCAGGTACTTGCGCGCGTTTTCCGGCAGGCTGTCCCATTGCGTGATGCCGATCGTGCTTTCCTCCCAGCCGCCGAAGGTTTCGTACACCGGCTCGCAACGCGCCACTTCCGACGCGCCGCGCGGCAGGATGTCGACCTGCTTGCCGTCGAGCGTATAGCCCGTGCAGAGCTTCACTTCGTCGAGTCCGTCCAGCACGTCGAGCTTGGTGATGCACAGGCCCGAAATGCCGTTGATCTGGATGGAGCGGCGCAACGCGGCCGCGTCCAGCCAGCCGGTGCGGCGCGGACGGCCCGTGACGGAGCCGAATTCCTTGCCGACGGTGGCGAGCGTCAGACCGACCTGTTCCTGGCGCGCGGCGTTGTCGGCATCGTACAGTTCGCTCGGGAACGGGCCCGAACCGACGCGCGTGCAATACGCCTTCGTGATGCCCAGGATGTAGTTCAGGCGCTGCGGCCCGATGCCCGCGCCCGCCGTGGCCGCGCCCGCAACGCAGTTGCTCGACGTGACATACGGATAAGTGCCGTGGTCGATGTCGAGCAGCGTGCCTTGCGCGCCTTCGAACAACAGGTTGCGGCCGGCGTGGTTCTCGTCGTAGAGACGGCGGGAGACGTCGGTGACCATCGGCGCGAGACGGTCGGCGTAGCCGAGCATGGTCTCGAGGGTTTCCTGGAAGTCGACGGCCTTCGCGCCGAGATACTGCGTCAGCACGAAGTTGTGGAAGTCGAGTGCTTCACGCAGGCGCTCTTCGAACACGGTGCGGTCGAACAGGTCCTGCACGCGCAGGCCGCGGCGCGCGACCTTGTCTTCGTAGGCCGGGCCGATGCCGCGACCGGTCGTGCCGATCTTGCCGGCGCCGCGCTTGGCTTCGCGCGCCTGGTCGATGGCGACGTGATACGGGAGGACGAGCGTGGCGGCTTCGGAAATGAACAGACGCTTCGACACGTCGATGCCGGCGACTTCCAGTTCGTCGATTTCCTTGAACAGCGCTTCCGGCGACAACACGACGCCATTGCCGATGTAGCAGGCCGTGCCCGCGCGCATGATGCCCGAAGGAATGAGGCGCAAGATGGTTTTCTTGCCGCCGATGATGAGCGTGTGGCCGGCGTTATGACCGCCCTGGAAACGGACGACGCCCTGGGCGTGGTCCGTCAGCCAGTCGACGATCTTGCCCTTGCCCTCATCACCCCACTGGGTGCCCACCACGACGACGTTGCGCCCCGGGTTCACATTCACTGCACTGGCAGACATGTTGATTCGTTAGCTGGTTAAAAACGCATTTTACCTATGTTCGCGAAAGGTTCCGAGTTTTTCGGGATGCGATTCGCGATTCCTTCACGCACGCGCCATTGGAATGTGCTACCAAAAACCCTTGCCGATCAAGCGATTGTATTCGTCGCCGGTTCCGGACAAACGTTCAGGACCGCGCTTCCACCGTCCACGCGCCGTCGCGCTCGACCAGCACGCGATCGAAGGCGAATTCGTCCAGATCGTGTTCATGGCCGGGCAGCGCCTGGATCACCACCTCGCCCGCGTCGCGCAGCGCGGCAATGGCTACGCGCAGCGGTTCGTCGTGCTTCCACGGCGCCAGGATCGCACTGCCGCGGGCATCGACGGGAGAAATGCGCGCCACTTCCCGCAGGTCGAGCGAGAAACCCGTCGCGGGCCGCGCACGGCCATACGCGAGACCCACGTCGTCGTACCGGCCGCCGCGCGCGACCGCGTTCGGCACGCCATCCACGTACGCCGAGAACATCACGCCGCTGTGGTACGCGTAGCCGCGCAGGTCGGCGAGATCGATCATCAGTTCCGCGCCTTCCACCTGGCTCGCGAGGAACGCGAGGTCGTCGAGGGCGCGGGAGATCACCGGCAGGTTCGGCAGGCGGCCCCGCGCAATCTGCAGCACCGACGCATCGCCGTACAGCGAAGGCAGCGCCCGCAAAGCGTCGCGCGGCACCGGGCCGAGATGCGCGGTGAGCTCGTTCAGGCGCGGCACGTCCTTGGCGGCCAGCGCGTCATAGAGCGCCTCGCCGAGCGATACCGCTGCCGGCTCCAGTTCGAGCAGCGCCGCCAGCACGCCCGCGTGGCACAGGTCCAGCCGCACCTTGCGCAGTCCGGCCAGATGCAGCGAATCGAGCATCAGTTGCTGGATTTCGAGATCCGCTTCCAGTCCGGCGTGGCCGTAGATCTCCGCGCCGATCTGGATCTGCTCGCGGGTCGCGTGCAGGCCGCGCGGACGCGTGTGCAGCACGACGCCCGCATAGCAGAGACGCGTGACGCCCTGCCGGTTCAGCAGATGCGCGTCGATGCGCGACACCTGCGGCGTGATGTCGGCGCGCAGGCCGAGCGTGCGCCCGGACAATTGATCGACGAGCTTGAAGGTGCGCAGATTCAGGTCGCTGCCGCCGCTCGTCAGCAGCGATTCGAGGTATTCGAGCATCGGCGGCATGACGAGCTCGTAACCGTACGAGCGGAACCGGTCGAGCAGGCGGCGGCGCAGCTCTTCGATCTTGCGGGCTTCCGACGGCAGGACGTCGGCAATATTCTCGGGAAGCAACCAGGTGGACATCGATACGTTTCCTACGGGACGCAAGGTATTGCGCTCAGTGCGCGGGCTTGCGGACAACAACGGTCAGGGACGGAAGATCAAGGACAAGACAGGTCAAAAGCCGGCGTGGCGCCGCGTGCTTCACGTGGCGATCAGCAGCAGGATGAGCCCGAGCACCATCGCGATCAGCCCGCCGATGCGGATGTGGTTCACCGGCCGCTCCGCGATGCGGCGAAACGTGTCGCGCCAGGCGGTCGGAAACACGAAGGGAAACATGCCTTCGATGATGAGCATCAGCGCAACAGCGAGCAGTAACGTCTCGGCCATGTCCAGGAAATCGAAGATGCAGCGCGACCGCGGATAACCGGTCGCGCCGCGCGGGCAGGATCAGCGCTTCGCCGTGGCGGGCGCGGACGTGTCCGGAAGGCCGCCGGTCGGGCTCTTCATGAAGCGGAAGAAGTCGCTGTTCGGATCGACGATCATCACGTCGCCCGGCTTGAACGTCTTCTTATACGCTTCGAGGCTCTGATAGAACTGGTAGAACTGCGGATCGCGCCCGTAGGCGTCGGCCGCTATGCCCGCCGCCTTGCTGTCTCCTTCGCCCTTGATCGACTGCGCCTGGCTATAGGCATCGGCGAGAATCTGCTGCTGTTCGCGCTCCGCGTCCGCCTTGATCTTGTCAGCATCCGCCGTGCCCTTCGCACGCTCGTTCGCCGCCGCCTGCTGGCGCGCCGCGATCATGCGCTTGTAGACCGAATCCGCCACCGCCGACGGAAAGTCGATGCGCGTCATCTGCAGATCCACGAGCTGCACGCCGAACGCCGCAGCCGCGGCTTCCACGCTCTTCTGGGCATCGCTGGCCAGGGTTTGCTGGTTGCCCAGCGCGTCGGTGAGCGAGCGCTTCGCGAAGCCGCTCGCGAGCGCCGTGCGCGCCAGCGCCGTGATGCGCTCCTGCGCCGTCTGCGTGTTCTTCTCGTTGCTTTCGAACAGCTTGAGCGGATCGGCGACACGGTACTTGATCACCGTGTTGACCATCACTTCGTTCTTGTCGGCGGTGGTGAAGCGGTCGGCGCCGGATTCGTCGATGGTGAGCGTGCGCGTGTCGATCAGCGTGAGCGTCTGGAACGGCGGCGGCAGCTTGAAGTGCAGGCCCGGGCCCGCGACGCGCGGATTGCCTTCGCCATGCGCGGCCACGACGCCGGCATGCCGTTCGTCGACGGTAAAGATCATCGACGAGCCGATGAACAGCACGATGACGACCGCGACCACGAGCGCAATGATTCGGTTCATGTTCGCGCTCCTTACTGCAGGTCTTCGGAACGGCTGCGCGAGCGGAACGCATCGCGCGAGCGCAGCGGGTCGCTCGCGCTTGCGCTTGCGCCGCTGGCCGCACTGGCCACGCTCCCGGGCGCGGCAGCGGCCGGCGCCGATGCGGGCGATGGGCTCTGCGCGCGCGCCTGCTGTCCATCGGCGGCAGCGTTGGCCGCAGCCGGGGCGCTGGCGCCGTCGGCCGCGTCCTTCGCCTGCTGGCGATTCGCTTCAACGAGCTTGTCGAGCGGCAGATACACCACGTTGTTGCCTGCCTTGCTGTCTACGAAAACCTTCGTGGTGCGCGAATAGATCTGCTGCATCGTGTCCAGGTACATGCGTTGGCGGATGACCGCGGGCGCCTTCGAATATTCGGCGTAGACCTCCTTGAAGCGCTCGGCGTCGCCCTGGGCCTGCGTGACTTCGCGATTGCTGTAGGCGGTGGCTTCGTCGACCATCTTCGCCGCGTCGGCCTTCGCGCGCGGCAGGAGTTGATCGGCGTAGGCTTGCGCGGTGTCGCGCGCGCGTTCGTTGTCCTGGCGCACGCGCGACGCTTCCTCGAACGCCGACTGCACCTGCTGCGGCACCTGCACGCTCTGCACCGCGACGCCGGTGACCTGCAGGCCGGTGCGGTAGGCGTCGAGCGAACGCTGGATGGCGTCCATCAGCCGCGTGCGCAAGGCCTCGCGATCCTTGTAGAGCATGTCGTCGGTGCTGAGGCCGCCGGCAATCTCGCGGATCGCCGCCTGT
Organism: Caballeronia sp. LZ043; assembly: GCF_031451075.1. Classification (NCBI taxonomy): domain Bacteria; kingdom Pseudomonadati; phylum Pseudomonadota; class Betaproteobacteria; order Burkholderiales; family Burkholderiaceae; genus Caballeronia; species Caballeronia sp. LZ043. The sequence goes on from NZ_JARUXT010000001.1 coordinate 1,706,500, forward strand.
GCGGCCTGCACGACGCTCTGGTCGGGATCGAGATTGCGGTAGAGGAAGTCGGTGGCCGAGCGGATCTGGTACTGCACGGCAAAGCGCACGTCGACGATGTCCGCGTCGCGGGTCAGCAGCGAGGCATCGCGCACGTTGCCCTGCGACAGCGCGGTGCCGCGGCCCACTTCCACCGAGCGGATCTGCGAGGTATCGACGATTTCGTTCGACTGGAACGGATACGGCAGGCGCCAGTGAATGCCCTGCTGAACCGTCTGGCGATACTGGCCGAACTGCGACACGACGCCGACATGACCGTCCTGCACGACGAACACGCCGCTGCCGAGATAGATGGCGATCAGCACGCCGATGACGATACCCAGCCCGATCTTGCTGCCGCGGCCGTTATCGCGCGGCGCGCCGCCGTTGCCGGGCTTGCGGCCGAACAGGCCGGCCAGGCGCCGGTTGAAGTCGCGCCACATTTCGTCGAGGTCGGGCGGACCGTCGTCCTTGCCGTTCGGACGCTTGCCGTCCTGCGGACGCTTCGTGTCGTTCTTCACGCCATTGCCGTCGCCCCGCCCCCAGCGCGGATCGTTGATCGAAAAGACGGCAGGGTTGGCTTGCCGGTTAGTCCGCTCGTTGTAGTCGTTCACTCAGTGATTCACCATTAGACAGCCGGGTCGATTCCGGGCCGGTTCCATTCCGATGCGGATCACTGTCCGTGTTCGGGAACCGTGTGGTCGTCACGTTGATCGGCAGGCCGCTGGTCGCCGGGCTGCGCGTTCGTGTCGTGTGTGGCGTTTGACCCGGACTGCGTGGATTGCGTTGCTTCGGACTTTGCTGCGGACCTGGCTTCAGACGCCGCCTTGAAGTTCGCACCGGATTCCGCTTCGGATTCTTCCTGCGCGTCCGGGAATTCCGCGAGCACACTGGGAAGGCCCGCTTCCGTTTCCCCGGTCTCCGCGGCGGCAATTTCCGCGATTGCGGCGCGCAGTGCATCGAGTCCCTGACCCGTGCGCGCACTCAAGAAAACGCGCGAAATATTACCATACTCGTCCCTTTCGACCGCCTCGCCGCGGGCCGCAAGCTCCGGCACGGCGTCGATCTTGTTGAAGACGAGAATCTGGCGGATTTCGTCCGCGCCGATGCCGCGCAGCACTTCGTTGACCTGGTCGATCTGATCGAGCCGCACCGCGCTCGAGGCATCGACGACATGCAGCAGCAAGTCTGCGTGAATGGTTTCCTCGAGCGTCGCGCGGAACGCCGCGACCAGTTGGTGAGGCAACTCGCGGATGAAGCCGACCGTGTCCGACACGACCACGTGCCCCGCTTCCTCGCCGAGATACACGCGGCGCGACGTGGTGTCGAGCGTGGCGAAGAGCTGGTCGGCGGCGTAGGCCTGGGCCTTCGTGAGCGCGTTGAAGAGCGTGGACTTGCCCGCGTTGGTATAGCCGACGAGCGACACCGACATGGTCCGGTTGCGCACGCGCTGGCGACGCTGCGTGCCGTGCTGGCGACGCAGTTTCTCGAGCCGCGCCTTGAGCGCCTTGATGCGCTCGCCGATCAGGCGGCGGTCGGTTTCGAGCTGGGTTTCGCCGGGGCCGCGCAGGCCGATACCGCCTTTCTGGCGCTCGAGGTGAGTCCAGGCGCGAATCAGGCGCGTGGACAAATACTGGAGTTGCGCGAGTTCGACCTGCAGCTTGCCTTCATGGCTGCGGGCGCGTTGCGCGAAGATATCGAGAATGAGGCTGGTACGGTCCACCACGCGGCGGTTCAGCGCGACTTCGAGATTGCGTTGCTGCGCGGGCGCGAGGGCGTGATTGAGAATGACGAGTTCGACGTCGTTCGCTTCGCACTGCAGACGCAGTTCCTCGACCTTGCCGCTGCCGATGAACATCTTGGCATCGGGACTCGAACGGCGGCCGGTGAGCGTGACGGCGGGATGAGCGCCCGCACTTTGTGCGAGCAGGCTGAGTTCTTCAAGACTGGCTTCGAAATCGATTTTGCCGAAGTCGATGCCGACAAGCGCTGCGTTGATCAAATTGATATGTTTAATTTTTGAAGCGACCGGCGAGTTGCTTAATATTGCTATTCAAATGGCATTAAGCGCCGGTCGCAACATGGTTTAGGACGTTTCGGCGTCCGGGTGGAAATTCACCGGGCGGGCCGGCACGACCGTGGAAATGGCGTGCTTGTAGACCATCTGGGTGACCGTATTTCGGAGCAACACGACATACTGGTCGAAGGATTCGATGTTGCCTTGGAGCTTGATGCCGTTCACCAGATAGATGGAAACCGGCACATGCTCTTTACGCAGTGCGTTCAAAAACGGGTCTTGTAACAATTGCCCTTTGTTGCTCATAGCAAACTCCGTATATTTTTTTGCAGGTTGGAAGTATTGTGGACGAAGAAAAAGAGATCCGCCGACAATCGCTACACTATAGCTGATTTTCACTGATTGACGTTTCGGCGCCAGTCGGCCAAAAGGCCAGCAGCGCACCGCGCAGCGGGCCTTTCAACGGGGTTCGCGGCGGCCCCAACAGCAGCCTGGAAGCCCCTTCGCCGACGCCGGAACGCCGGACTTTCACGCGGTTCTCACTCCTTGTCCGCGTAAGGGTTTCGACTTGATCGAAACTCTATGCGAAGTGGAGTGCCCACCAGCCCGAAAGTTTCCCGGAAGCGCCCTTCCAGATAACGTTTATAGGTATCCGTGATCGCGTCGAGCGCGTTGCCGTGCACGACGATGATCGGCGGATTCTGTCCGCCCTGATGCGCATAGCGCAGCTTAGGACGGACCGGGCCGCGCCGGCGCGGTTGCTGGAATTCCACTGCGTCGATAAGGGCGCGCGTGAGCTTCGGTGTCGGCAGCTTCGCCATTGCCGCGGCATAGGCTTCGTCGACCGATTTCAGCAGCCCGCCGATGCCGGTTTTCTCCAGCGCCGAAACGTAATGGAATTTAGCAAAGTCCAGAAACTTGAGCTTGCGCGTCAGGTCGGCCTTGGTGCGCTCGCGCACATGTGAATCCAGCCCGTCCCACTTGTTCACGCCCACCACCAGCGCGCGGCCCTGCTCCACCACGAAGCCCGCGATGTGCGCGTCCTGCTCGGAGATATCCTGCTGCGCATCGAGCAGCAGGATCACGACGTTCGCATCCGAGATGGATTGCAAGGTCTTCACGACCGAGAACTTCTCGATGGCCTCGAACACCTTGCCGCGCCGGCGCAGGCCTGCCGTGTCGATCAGCGTGTACTTGCGGCCCTGGCGCTCGAAATCGACGTAGATCGAATCGCGCGTCGTGCCGGGCATGTCGAAGGCAATGACGCGCTCCTCGCCGATCAGCGTATTCACGAGCGTCGACTTGCCGACGTTCGGACGCCCGACGATCGCAATCTTGACGCCGTGCTGCGCCTTCTCCGCTTCGGTTTCTTCCGGCTGGTCGGCATAGGCGATGTCGAGCGCGTCGTTGATCATCTCGGTCACGCCGTCGCCGTGCGCCGCCGAAATCGCGCGCGGGTCGCCGAGGCCCAGTTCGTAGAAATCAGCCGCGACCGCCGAGTACTTCATGCCCTCGGCCTTGTTCACGACCAGGAAGAGCGGCCGGCCGGTCTTGCGCAGATAATCGGCGATGGCCTTGTCCTGCGGCGCGAGCCCGTTGCGCCCGTCGACGATGAACACCACGATGTCCGCTTCCTCGACCGCCTGGCGCGTCTGGCGCGCCATCTCGTGCAGGATGCCGTCCTTCGCGACGGGCTCGAAGCCGCCGGTATCGACCACGAGGTACGGGCGCTCGCCGCCCACGCGGCCCTCGCCGTAGTGGCGGTCGCGCGTCAGGCCCGGCAGGTCGGCGACGAGTGCGTCGCGCGAGCGCGTGAGCCGGTTGAAGAGAGTCGATTTCCCCACATTGGGGCGCCCGACGAGGGCAATCACGGGTTTCATCTGATGTTGTTCAAGGTTGAACGCTAGGCGGACACGGTACGCGCGGCAAAAAGATGTCGTGCGTGCTTCTGTGCCCCTGCGTTGCTACGCCGCGCAGTGGCTGCGCCTGTCGAAAATTAGCATGGTTTCGGCTTGCCGCACGCACGTCGCGCCGGCCGTTCCGAACTCCGGCGTTCATAAATGCCGGTCGCCTCCCGGGAGGCTTTCTCCGTCGCTGCTGGACGCGCGGCGGGTGCGCGCGCCTCGTTGCAGTCGTCCCGCTCTTGCGTGCGGGTTGTATCGCGGTGCGCGCATGGCGCACCGCTTGTTTCTCGTGCGGCCCGTCGTGGCGGGCCTGCCGCGCCGCGTGAGCGGCGCGCGTACAGCGTGTTGGCCGGAACGAAGTCTCGCGCTTAGTTGCTCGGACGGAAACCGTAGATGTCGCCGTCGTGCGTCTGCACCACGAGCGTTTCGCCGGCCAGCACGGGCGCCGCGGTGATCGCGCTGCCGTCGGTCGACGCGCGGCCGATCATCGTGCCATCGTCCGTGTTCAGGAAGTGCACGAAGCCCTTGTAGTCCCCCACCACGACCGCGCGGCCCAGGATGTACGGCACGCTGACGCTGCGGTTCCTAAGGACGTCGGACTTCCACAGTTGCGAGCCGTCCGACGCGCGGAAGGCGTTGACCACCGACCAGTCGTCGCCCGCCGCGACCACCTGCTCGCTCTGCGCGAGGCCGCTGTCGCTCGAGAAGTTCTTCTCCCACACCGGCTGGCCCGAGTTGGCATCGAAACAGCCGATACGGCCCTGGAAGGTCACCGCGCAGGTTTGCGCACCGACCAGTCCCGGCGCGCCGGTCACGTCGTTGATGCGCTCGACTTCGGTCACGCCCTTCGGGTAGGACACGGGCGCCTGCCAGTAGGCGTCGCCCGTCTGCAGGTTGATGGCCGCGAAGGTGCCGCCCGGAAAGCCCGCCAGCACCGCCTGGTTGCCCGCGAAGGTCATGCCGGCCGCGACGCGCAGGTTGAGCGGCACGGCGCGCAGCTGGAAGACCCACTTCTGCTCGCCGGTTTGCGCGTTGAAGGCGATCACCTTGCCGTCGATCGTGCGCACGATCACGAGATCATTGCCGACCAGCGGCGGCGACACGATTTCGCCCGGCGCCGTGGCGGTCCACAGCTGCTTGCCGTCGGGACCGAGCACGTCGACCTGGCCTTTCAGGCCGCCGACCGCCGTCAGGTTGCCGTCGCTGCCCACACCCGCCGACAAGTCGTCCTTGAGCTTGATGCGCCAGACGTCCTGACCGGTCTTCGCATCGATCTTCGCGACCGAACCGTTGGCGCCCGCCGCGTACACGTAGTCGCCCACCGCGACCGGCGAGAACAGATAGCGGCCCGCCTTGCCGACGCTCGCCTTCCACGCCTGGTTGACGGTCAGCACCGGCTTGAAGTCCGCGAGCGGCACCGGTTCGCGGCGTTCATCCTTGGTCGACGAACAAGCGGTCAACAAGACAGTCATCGCGCAGGCGAGCGGTACGGCGTAGCGTTTCAAAAGAGTCATCAGTGGACGCAATGTGGAAAGTTGAACGGGTTGGTCGGTGTGCGCGCCGCGCCGCGCGTGCGGCGTTCGGACGCGGCGGCCTGCACACGCGGCCGATGCTTGAGGAACGAACCGGCGCGAACCTTAGCCGCCCAGCGCATCGAGCTTGAACTGGACCAGCTGACGCGCGGACGTGTCGTTCGCGGGCAGCGCGTCGAGCGCGACCTTGTAGGACGCGCGCGCATCGTCGCGCTTGCCCTGGGCCGCCAGCAGGTCGCCGCGGCGATCCGCGATGACGCCCTTGAACGCGTCGAGCGGAGCGTCCGCGAGCAGCTTCAGGCCGGCGTCGTAGTTCTTCTCGTCGAGCAGCACGAGCGCCAGGCGCAGCTTCGCGATCTGCTTGTACTCGTCGTCCTTCGCGTGGTCGATGACCCATTGCAGCTGGGTCTTCGCGCCGGCCGCATTGCCCGCCGCGTACAGCGACTTCGCCGCCGCGAGCGCGCCCATTTGCGCGTAGGCCGTGCCGCCGAACTTGTCTTCCATGTCCGACGCCATCCGTGCGACCAGCGCCTGGTCGGGGCCGTTCACGGCCTGCTGCAGATGGTCGTACAGCACGGAGGCCTCGGCTGCCTGGCGGCGCTGCCAGAAATTCCAGCCGTTGTAGCCGGCGGCCACGATGAGCACCGCAAGCACGATCCAGGTCGTGGCGTTACCCCATTTGGCCCACCAGGCTTTTACGCTTTCAATCGATTCTTGTTCGTCGTGATAGCTCATCGTCCAGCTGATCCTTACTGCGTTTCATGACCCGCAACGAGTGCCGCGCGCGATGCCGGCGCGGCGCGCCCCGGCGGATGCGTACGGCTGACTGACTCCAAACTTTGCCTAAAATTTAGGCAGCGTCGTCATCGGCGGTTGCAACCATCGCATTGATTAGGTATTCGGTCAAGTCTTCGGCCGGCACGTTGACCTGCGCGTTCTTTTGACCGTCGGCGCTCTCCGCGCCCGAGCGGCGCAGCGGCTTCACGCCGATCAGACCCTGCGCCAGTTCGTCCTCGCCGAGCACCACGGCAAACGCCGCGCCGCTCGCATCGGCCTTCTTCATCTGCGACTTGAAGCTCGCGGACGCGCCGTCCGGGCTGCAGTGAAGGATCACGTCGAGGCCCGTGTCGCGCAGACGTTCGGCGACGATGAACGCCTGCTCCGCCGCCTGTTCGCCCTGATGCACGACGTACACGTCCGTGCCGTCGTCTTCCGGCACGAGCTGCTCTTCCTTCAGCAATTCGAGGATGCGCTCGACGCCCATTGCCCAGCCGCACGCGGCCGTCGGCTTGCCGCCGAGCTGCTCGATCAGCGGGTCATAGCGGCCGCCGCCCGCGACGGTGCCCTGTGCGCCAAGCTTGTCGGTGACCCATTCGAACACGGTCAGGTTGTAGTAATCGAGACCGCGCACGAGACGCGGATTGACCGTGAACGGAATGTTGTTCGCCTTGAGCAGACGCTGCACGCCGTCGAAATGCTTGCGCGATTCCTCGCCGAGGAAATCGACGAGCTTCGGCGCGTTCTGCGCAATCTCCTGCAACGCCGGATTCTTCGTGTCGAGCACGCGCAGCGGGTTCGTGTAGAGACGGCGCTTCGCTTCCTCGTCGAGGACGTCGACGTGCTGTTCGAGATAGGCGATCAGTTCCTTGCGATGCGCCGCGCGCTCGTCCGCCTGGCCGAGCGAGTTGAGCTCGAGGCGGATGCCGGTCAGCCCGAGGTCGTCCCACAGGCGCTGGCACATCATGATGATTTCGGCGTCCGTGTCCGGACCCGCGAAGCCGAGCGCTTCCACGCCGACCTGATGGAACTGCCGATAACGCCCGCGCTGCGGACGCTCGTGACGGAACATCGGGCCGATGTACCACAGGCGCTTCGGGCCGTCGTACAGCAGGTTGTGCTCGATGGACGCGCGCACGACCGCGGCGGTGTTTTCCGGGCGCATCGTCAGATGCTCGCCGTTGAGGGCGTCGGTGAAGCTGTACATCTCCTTCTCGACGATGTCCGTCACCTCGCCGATACCGCGCGTGAACAACTGCGTATGCTCGATGATCGGCGTGCGGATGTTCTGATAGCCGTATGCGCGCAGCATCGACTTGACGGTGGTTTCGAAGAAATCCCACAGCGCGGCATCCTGCGGGAGGATGTCGTTCATGCCCTTCACGCCCGTCAGTTTCTCGAGCCGCTTCTTCTGTTCAGTCATCTGTCTTTAGAGTGATGCCGTGGACGTCTCTTCGCGCGCGCCGGCCTTCTGGCCATACGTGCGCTCGACGTAGTCGCTGACGATTTGCTGGAATTCCTCGGCGATGCGCTCGCCGCGCAGCGTCTTCACCTTCACGCCGTCGACGAAGACGGGCGCCGCCGGATTCTCGCCCGAGCCCGGCAGGCTGATGCCGATGTTCGCGTGCTTCGATTCGCCCGGCCCGTTGACGATGCAGCCCATCACCGCGACGTGCATCTTCTCGACGCCGGCGTATTTCTCGCGCCAGTCGGGCATCGAGCGGCGCAGGTAGTTCTGGATCTGCGACGCGAGTTCCTGGAACAGCGTGCTGGTGGTGCGTCCGCAGCCGGGGCAGGCGATGACCATCGGCGTGAAGGAACGCAGGCCCATGGTCTGGAGGATTTCCTGGCCGACGACGACTTCGCCCGTGCGCGCGCCGCCCGGCTCGGGCGTCAGCGAAATGCGGATGGTGTCGCCGATGCCTTCCTGCAGCAGCACCGACAGCGCCGCCGTCGACGCGACGATGCCCTTCGAGCCCATGCCCGCCTCGGTCAGCCCGAGGTGCAGCGCGAAGCTGCAGCGCTGCGCGAGTTCACGATACACGGCGATCAGGTCCTGCACGCCGCTCACCTTGCACGACAGGATGATCTTGTCGCGGCCGAGGCCCAGTTCGACGGCGCGTTCCGCCGAGCCGATGGCCGACTGGATCAGCGCTTCGTACATCACGCTCTGGAGTTCCCAGGGCGTGGTGCGCGCGGCGTTCTCGTCCATCATGCGCGCGAGCAGGTCCTGGTCGAGGCTGCCCCAGTTCACGCCGATGCGCACCGGCTTGTCGTACTGGATCGCGGCTTCGATCATCTGTGCGAACTGCGTGTCGCGCTTGGCGCCCTGGCCGACGTTGCCCGGATTGATCCGGTATTTCGACAACGCTTCCGCGCACGCGGGATGATCGCGCAGCAGCAGATGGCCGTTGTAATGAAAGTCGCCGACGAGCGGCACGCTGACGCCCATCCGGTCCAGCTGGTCGCGCACGTGGGGCACGGCCGCGGCGGCTTCGGGCGTATTGACCGTGATGCGGACCAGCTCCGAACCCGCCTGCGCGAGTTCCTTGATCTGGATCGCGGTGCCGATGGCGTCGGCGGTGTCGGTATTGGTCATCGACTGCACGCGCACCGGCGAATCGCCGCCGATGGTGACCAGTTGGCCGCCCCAGCGCACGTCGACCGCGTGCGACGCGCGGCGCCGCAACGGACCGCCGAACACGGGTTCGGCCGAACAGATCTTGCTGCTGATCAGGGATTGAGCTTCGGATTGCATCGCATGACCCTTTGGAAACCTTGCCGCCCGTTGCGGCATCCGGTTACGTCTGTGGAACCTTGAACGGGCGGCGCGGCTTGCGTCGCGACACCCCTCTGTTTCATTTGTTGCTTGCGCTTGTTGCCTGCTTTTGTTGCGTGTGCGTGCTCAGGGCAATGAAAGACGCGCGACGTTGCCGCGTGCGGCGCTGTAGCGCTTGGCGTCGACGGGCTCGTCGTCCACCGACAGCGACTCCACGCCCTTCACGTTGCCGACGGTCACCTTGAACGGCGGCTCGCCCTGCACCCGCTGCGTGTTGCCGGCGCGCACGAGTCCGGAGTACAGCTCCTTCCCGTCCTTGCCGCGCACGCTGAACCAGCTGTCTTCCTTGACCTTCAGTTCGACCGCGCCCGAGCCGCTGCCGGCCACCGCCGGTGCGGAACTGGCCACGGCCGCCACGGGAGCTGCCGTCTTCGGCGCCGACGCAGCCTGATTGGCCTGGCCCTGCACCGCCGACAGCGCCGACGACGACGCCGGCAACGCGTTCGTGCCGAGCGGACGCGGCATCGGCTGCTCGCCGGGCGCGGCGGCGACTTCCGGCAGCGAGGCTTCGCCCGTGTTGGCGGCGGCGGCTTCGTCCGGCGTGGCTGCCGACGACGATGCCGCATGGTCCGCCGAATCCGCGCCCGCCGAGGCGCCGACGCCCGTGGCCGACTTGAGGCGCGCGAGCCAGTTGCTCGACTCGCCGCCGGTATGCCAGGTGACCAGCGCGGCGAGCACGACGAGGACGGCCAGGATGCCCCACATCCAGGAGCGCTTGCGGCCTGTCGAATTGCCGAGCGGCACCGAAACGCGGCCGCGCGGCATGTCCGCGCCCGCCGAGACCGGCACTTTCAGATTTTGCCCGACCACGCCGGCGTCGCGCCGGAAAGCCTGTGTGAACGGCGCGGGATCGGCGCCGAGGATTTTCGCGTAGCTGCGCACGATGCCCGCCGCGAAGGTGCGGTCGGGCAAGTGGCTGATGTCGCCGGCTTCGAGCGCGAGCAGTTTCGGTGTCGAGACCTTGAGGCGCGCGGACACGTCGTCGATCGACCAGCCCTTCGCCTGCCTGAGCTGCGCGAGACGCGCGCCGACTGCCGGAATGGAGTCCAGCGCCCCCGCCTGGCCCGCATTCGATGCCGCGCCTTCCGCTCCGGGTTGTCCGTCGCGCGGATCATTGCGCTGCACGTCGGACGAACTGCCGGAATGGCTGCTGAAAGGCGTCGGATGTTGCGGCTCACTCATGCCAAATTCCTCGCATCGATTCTTTTATATAGCGCCGCGGTGATGTGCGTTTCGAAATACGTGAACGATACAACCCGGGCGTCATGGCAGACCGCTTTATAACAAAATGTTCGGCTTCGCGTGGTCCGGCGTCCGGTTTCGGCGCGCCGGCTTCGCGCCGCATCGGACACATCAGACAGCCCGTACCTCGATGACCTTGCCCTGCGCCCGGCCCGTGCGCTCCGCCAGCCGCGTCCGGTCCTGCACCGCGCCCGCGAGCTGGCCGCATGCCGCGTCGATGTCGTCGCCGCGCGTCTTGCGCACCGTCGTCACCACGCCGGCATCCATCAGGACCTGCGCGAAGCGCTTGATCTGCTCGTTCTTCGAACGCGTCAGACCCGACTCCGGGAATGGATTGAAGGGGATCAGGTTGAACTTGCACGGCACGTCGCGCGTGACGGCGAGCAGTTCACGGGCATGCGCTTCGGTGTCGTTGACGCCGTCGAGCATGCAGTATTCGAACGTGATGAAATCGCGCGGCGCCACCTTCAGATAACGCTGGCACGCGGCCATCAATTCGCGCAGCGGGTACTTCTTGTTCAGCGGGACCAGCATGTCGCGCAGCGGATCGTTCGGCGCATGCAGCGACACCGCGAGCGCCACCGGCAGGTCGGCCGCGAGCCGGTCCATCATCGGCACGACGCCCGAGGTGGACAGCGTCACGCGACGGCGCGACAGGCCGTAGGCGTTGTCGTCGAGCATCAGGCGCATGGCCGGCACGACGGCGTCGTAGTTCAGCATCGGCTCGCCCATACCCATCATCACGACGTTCGTGACGACGCGCTCGCCCTTGCCCGGGCCGCCCACGTCACGGCCGAGCGACTTGCGCAGCGCGAATTCCGCCATGCGCAGCTGGCCGATGATTTCGCCGGTGGTGAGATTGCGGGAAAAGCCCTGCTTGCCGGTGGAACAGAAACGGCAGTTGACCGCGCAGCCCGCCTGCGACGACACGCACAGCGTGCCGCGCGTTTCTTCGGGAATGAACACGGTTTCGACCGCGTTGCCATTGCCGACGTCGATCAGCCACTTGCGGGTGCCGTCGGCGGAAACGTGGTCTTGAATGATGTCGGGCATCGCCATGTTGGCGCGGCCCTTGAGTTTTTCGCGCAGCGATTTGGCCAGGTCCGTCATGCCGTCGAAGTCGTCGGCACCGTATTGATGGATCCAGCGCTGCAATTGCTTGGCGCGAAACGGCTTCTCGCCCAGGCTGTCGCAGTAGGCGACGAGTCCGGCGGCGTCGAGATCGAGAAGGTTGACGGTGTTGCTCGTCATGTCGAGATATGCCATTTCAGATTGCGAAGCCCGGGCGGCTTCTTCGAAGTTTGGCCCGGGACCGTTCGCGCCAGTTCCTGCGGTATTACGACTTCAGTGCGTCGCGGCGCGATGCCGCGCCCCTTGACCGGCGCGGCGACGTACGCAGCGATTAACGCGAGTAGACGTTCACTTCCGGGAAGAAGAAGGCGATTTCCTGACGCGCGGTTTCAGCGGCGTCCGAACCGTGCACGGCGTTCGCGTCGATGCTGTCGGCGAAGTCAGCGCGGATCGTGCCCTTGTCGGCCTTCTTCGGGTCCGTTGCGCCCATCAGGTCGCGGTTCTTGGCGATGGCGTTTTCGCCTTCGAGCGCCTGGATCATGACCGGGCCCGAAACCATGAACTCGACCAGATCCTTGAAGAACGGACGTGCAGCGTGCACGGCGTAGAACTTTTCCGCGTCGGCGCGCGACAGATGAACCATGCGCGACGCAATGATCTTGAGGCCCGCGTTTTCGAAACGGCTGTAGATCTGGCCGATAACGTTCTTTGCCACTGCGTCCGGCTTGATAATCGACAGGGTGCGCTCGATCGCCATGAAAAACTCCAAAAAATGAACGGTTTACGAATTAAAACGAATCGACAATTGTAGCACGAAGCAAGGTATGATTGCGATTGAAACCTTACGGCGCCGTAAGCATCAAACCCCGGACGGCCTGAACGGCGGCATTGCCCCGCCTTGGCCATCCGGGCTATTGAAATCGTTGCGCTGCGGGGCCATATTGGAGCGAAGCGCCGCATTGCAACAGGGGCATGGCAACCTCTGCCCCACGCCCGCAGCGCCGCGTCCTAATGCAGGTTTAAGTCCGCGCACCTTATCATTGGTGTGTGACGGATGTGGCGGGAAACCGAATCACAGACAATTGGAGCAAGGAGAAACCATGAACGAATCCCCCTACGGCTTCGGCCGCAACGGCAGCATCACTTCGGTTGAGACGCGCAACCGGGTGCTGCGCAACACGTACTGGCTGCTCGCGCTCTCCATGGTGCCGACCGTGCTGGGCGCCTGGGTCGGCGTCGCAACGGGCTTCTCGCTGTTCGCGGCGTCCAGCCCGGCCATGAGCTTCATCGCGTTCCTGGCCATCGCTTTCGGTTTCATGTTCGCCATCGAGAAGACGAAGAACAGCGGCGTGGGCGTCGCGGTGCTGCTCGGGTTCACGTTCTTCATGGGTCTGATGCTCTCGCGCCTGCTGAGCTTCATCCTCGGTTTCTCGAACGGCCCCCAGCTGATCATGATGGCCTTCGGCGGCACCGGCGTGATCTTCGCCGCCATGGCGACCATCGCCACGGTCAGCAAGCGCGACTTCTCGGGCCTCGGCAAATTCCTGTTCATGGGCGTGATCGTCATCCTGCTGGCGGCCTTCGCGAACGTGTTCCTGCAATTGCCCGCGCTGATGATGACCATCTCGGTGCTCGCCATCGTGATCTTCTCGGCGTACATGCTGTTCGACGTGCAGCGCGTGGTGAACGGCGGCGAGACCAACTACATCAGCGCCACGCTCGCGATCTATCTCGATCTGTACAACGTGTTCACGAACCTGCTGGCGCTGCTCGGCATCTTCGGCGGCAACCGCAACTGATCGGCTAGCGGCGATACAAGGAAAAACGGCCTGCGATTCAAATTCGCAGGCCGTTTTTTTACGTCTGAGCGAATCGCTCAATCAGTCCCGCTCGAACAACGCGATCGATTCGACGTGCGACGTATGCGGGAACATGTTCACCACCCCGGCGCCCTTCATCCGGTAGCCGCCTTCGTGCACGAGCAGGCCGGCATCGCGCGCGAGTGTCGCCGGATTGCACGACACATAAACAATGCGCTTGGGCAACGGCCCGTCGCCGCTCTGCGCGATGTCCGCGAGCGCCTTCGACACCGCCAGGGCACCTTCACGCGGCGGATCGATCAGGAATTTGTCGAAGTGGCCGAGCGCGCGCAGGTCCTCGGCGGTGACTTCGAACAGGTTGCGGCACGCGAACGAAGTATGGCCGTCGACGCCATTCGCCTTCGCGTTCTCGAGCGCGCGCGTGGTCAGCGCCTCGCTGCCTTCGATGCCCACCACTTCCCGCGACACCCGCGCCAGCGGCAGCGTGAAATTGCCGATGCCGCAGAACAGGTCGAGCACCCGGTCCGAGCGCTCCGGCGCCAGCAGCGACAGCGCCCGCGCCACCAGCACGCGATTGATCTGGTGATTCACCTGCGTGAAGTCGGTCGGCTTGAACGGCATGCGGATCGCGAACTCCGGCAGCGTGTACGCCAGTTCCTGATCGAGCGGATAGAACGGCACCACCGTGTCCGGGCCTTTGGGCTGGAGCCACCACTGGACGCCGTGCTCGTCGGCGAAGGTGCGCAGCAGCACTTCGTCGGCCTCGGTCAGCGGCTCGAGAATGCGCAGCACCAGCGCCGTGACATCCGTGCCCACCGCCAGCTCGATCTGCGGCATGCGATCGCGGATCGACAGCGACGCCACCAGGTGACGCAGCGGCACGAGCATCGCGGAGACGTGCGGCGGCAGCACTTCGCAGCTCGTCATGTCGGCGACATAGCTGCTCTTGCGTTCATGGAAACCGACCAGCACGCCGCCCTTCTTCTCGACGTGCCGCACGGTCAGGCGCGCGCGATAGCGATAACCCCACGACGGTCCGTGGATCGGCCGGAACATGGTTTCCGCGCGCAGTTTCGACAGGTGTTCGAGATTGTCCTCGAGGACGCGCTGCTTGACGGCGATCTGCGCGCGCACATCGAGATGCTGCATCGAGCAGCCGCCGCAGATGCCGAAGAACGTGCATTTCGGCCGCGTGCGGATCACGCTTTCGCGCAACACCTTGATCACCTGCGCCTGCTCGAAGCTGGGCTTCTTGCGGTAGCTCGAATAGCTCACCCGTTCGCCCGGCAGCGCGCCTTCGACAAAGATCACCTTGCCCGGCTCGCCGTCCTCGGTCACGGTGCGGCCGACGCCGCGCGCTTCCGCGTCGAGCGAAACGATCTCGATCTCGGGCGCGACGAAGTTCGGATCGGGGGTGACGGATTTCGCCGGCGCGGCGCGGCGGCGATGCGAAGTTTTTCGAGCGGTTTCAGACACCTGCGTACTTCCTGACTGAACGAGTGAGCAAAGGCGGGATTGTAGACGAACGCCGCGCGCTCACTTCGCAAACGCCGCCAGATATTCCTGCCAGTGCGGCGACGTCTCCTTCGCGAGCGCGGCTTTCACGAGGCCGATTTCGTCCGCATACTCGTCCGCCGTCAGGCCGCCGCGCATCAGCTGGAAGCGGCAGTACATCAGGTAGGTATTGACGACGTCGGTCTCGCAGTAGTTGCGGATGTCCTCGATCTGCCCGTCACAGTACGCATCCCACACCTTGCCGCCGTCCATGCCAAGCTTGCCGGGGAAACCACACAGCTTCGCGAGCGCGTCGAGCGGCGCGTTGGCGCGCGCCTGATACATCGCGAGCACGTCCATCAGGTCGGTGTGCCGTGCGTGATAGCGGCTGATGTAGTTGTTGAACTTGAATTCCCGGTCGTCCTGGCCCAGGTCCCAGTAACGCGGCGCCGCGATGCCATGCACCAGCGCCCGGTAATGGAGCACCGGCAGGTCGAAACCGCCGCCGTTCCACGACACGAGCTGCGGCGTGTACTTCTCGATCACGCGATAGAACGACTGGATCAGCGCGGCCTCGCCGTCGTCGGTCGTGCCGAGCGAGCGCACGCGAAAGCCGTGGTCGTCGCGAAACACGCAGGAGATGGCGGCCACGCGCTGCAGATGATGCGGCAGGAAGTCGTTGCCGACGCGCTCGCGACGCGCTTCGAACGCATGTTCGGCGACTTCGCGGTCGGACAGGTCGTCGGGCAGGTCTTCGAGGCGGCGAATGCCGTCGACATCGGGGATCGTCTCGATGTCGAATACGAGAATCGGTGTCATTGAATCCTGGAACGCGGCGCCCCTTGGACGCCGCCTTGAGCGTTAAAGCACGGCGTCCTTGCGAACGCCGTTGGAAGCGAAAAAGCGCTTGAGCCGCACGAGCGCCTCTTGCTGGATCTGGCGCACGCGTTCGCGCGTCAGGCCCATTTCGTCGGCGAGCTCTTCGAGCGTCGCGGGCTCGATATGGTTGAGCCCGAAGCGCCTTTCTATCACATGACGATGCTTGTCGGACAGCCGCGACAGCCATAGCCGCGTCAGCGATTCGAGTTCGCGGTGCTGCACTTCGGCATCCGGCGACTGGCTCTGGTCGTCCGACAGCAAGTCCAGCAGGCTGCTGCCCGGATCGAGGTCGAGCGGTGCGTCGAGCGACGCGGTGTGTTCGTTGAGCGCGAGGATATCGGTGACTTCCTCGGGCGTCTTGCCGGTGAGGTAGGCGATGTCGTCGATGCTCGCGTCGCGGCGTTCCGGCGCGACCGCATCGTTCGAATTGGCCGAATTCCTCTCCAGATGACGTTTCGCGCGCAGCACCTGGTTCAGTTCGCGGATCACGTGCACCGGCAGACGCACCGTGCGCGCCTGATTCATGATCGCGCGTTCGATACTCTGGCGGATCCACCAGGTGGCATAGGTCGAAAAGCGAAAACCGCGTGTCGGGTCGAATTTCTCGATGGCGTGCATCAAACCCAGATTGCCTTCCTCGATCAGATCGAGCAGCGGCACGCCGCGATTCAGATAACCCTTTGCAATACTCACGACGAGCCGCAAGTTGCGCTCGATCATGACTTGCCGCGCGTCGAATTCACCGGCCTTGGCGAGACGCGAATAGCGCTGCTCTTCTTCCACGGTGAGCAGCGGCTTCACGCTGATGCGATTCAGATAATGCTGAATGGTGTCGGCCGTGAGTTCGGCCTGCATCAGCGAGCGGAAGTCGTCGGGGTCGGGCGCGGAATCGTTTGCGCCCTCGGCCGCTTCTTCGCCGCGCTTGCCGCGGCTCGAGCCTTCTTCCTCGGAATCGGATTCTGAGTCGACTTCGACGTCGACATTGTCGGCGTCGTCGTCAGTATTCGAAGCACCGTCTTCCACCGACACTTGCAAAGGTCGGCTGATCGTCTCAGTCTCGGCTTGCGGCAGGCGGCGCTTCGTTTTTGGCATGATGATTTCGCTCTATTGCGGCGGCAAATACTTCAGTGGGTCAACAGGTTTACCCTGCCGGCGAACTTCGAAATGCAACATCACGCGATCCGAATCGCTGTTCCCCATCTCAGCGATTTTCTGCCCTTTAGTGACCGCGTCTCCCTCTTTTACCATCAAAGCGCGGTTATGTGCATACGCGGTGAGAAAAGTTGCATCGTGCTTGATGATAATGAGGTTGCCGTAGCCGCGCAGCCCATTTCCGGAATACACCACCCGGCCATCCGCCGACGCATTGACCGGATCGCCCGCCGCGCCGCCGATGTTCAAGCCCTTGTTGCTCGCCTCGCTGAACGTGTTGAGGATCGGGCCCCGCGCCGGCCAGATGAAGGCCGGCTGACCCGCCGGCGCCGTCGCGCCCGCATCGGCGCCCGGAACGCCCGGCGTCGAGCCTGCCAGCGCACCTGCGGCCGTACCTGCTGCCGTTCCCGCTGCCGCTCCCGGCGCCGCGCCCATGCCCGAATTCGGACCGTAGTACGGCGGCTGCGCCGTGGCACCCGGCTGGGGCGTCGTGGCATAGCTGTTGGCGCCGTTGAGCGGCTGGGCCTGCACGCCGCCGCCGGTGATCGGCGCGGTCGCTACACCCGGCGTCGCGGCGGCGAGATTCGCGCCCGGCGGCGCCACGCGTACCAGCTGGCCGACTTCGATCTGGTTCGGGTTGGTCAGGTTGTTCCACGTCGCGATGTCGTGATAATTCTGACCGTTTTCGAGTGCGATCCGATATAGGGTGTCGCCCGGCTTCACACGGTAGAAGCCCGGCGGCGGCGGACCGTTGTCCGGCGTCTGCGCCGCCGTCGTGCTGAGGGGCGCGCCCGTTTTGTCGACGACCGGCGCCATGTCCATGCGTGTCGAACACGCCGCCAGCACGGACAACGCCAGCACGCATACGCCGCGCTGCGCCGCGCTCACGCGTTGGTCTGCCGTTCCTTCTCGCAAAGCACGCAAGATACTCATCGGTGTCAAATCACTCCGGATTTTAAGGGTACAAAGAAAACGCGATCGAGCTGCTCTTCTCGCCATTGTGTGGCCGAGACGCGGGTGACGAGCGTCAGCACCTGCGACTGCGCGGCCTGCGATCCGACCGGCGCGACGAGCCTGCCGCCCACCGCCAGTTGATCGAGCAAGGCCTGGGGCACATCGAGGCCCGCGCAGGCGATCACGATGGCGTCGAACGGCGCGGCGGCGGCGAGTCCCAGCCGGCCGTCGCCGTAATGCAGCCGGATGTTCGGCACGCGCAGCGGCCGCAGATTGAGCTTGGCACGCTCGGACAGCGGACGCACGCGCTCGATCGAATACACCTCCGCCGCCACCTGCGACAGCACCGCCGCCTGATAGCCGCAGCCCGTGCCGATTTCCAGCACCTTGCTCAGGCTGCGTCCGGTCGCGACGAGTTCGATCATGCGCGCGACGACCGACGGCTTCGAAATAGTCTGGTGATGACCGATGGGCAGCGCGGCGTCTTCATACGCCTGCGCGGCAAGGCCGGGATCGACGAACATGTGGCGCGGCACCACGGCCATCGCGTTGAGCACGCGCGGGTCGGTCACGCCGTTCGCGCGCAGCCGTTCGACCATGCGCGCCCGCACCCGTTCCGACGTGAGCGTCTGCGTGCTGGCCAGCGCGACGTTGGGCGCGCCTTTCTTCGTGCCCGGCGACGCGGCGTTCAGGTCGCGGCCGGATGCGCGCGGCGCGTGTGCTCCATGTGCCGCGTGGGCCGCGTGGTGCGTGTGTGCCGCCGGATGCGTCTTCGCCGCGCTCCGCCCCGCGCCCGTTGCAGACGGCGCACCGCCACGCGCGGGAAACACCGACGTGGCCGGCTTCGCGGACGCTGCTGCCGTCGCGGGGTTTTTCATCGTCGCGTTCGCGGTGCGCGCGGGCGCCGGCTTCGGCTGTGCGGCGGGCTTGAGCGTGGCCGGCTTGGGCGTGGCGGCGGGTTTCGCACGCGCATCGGCGGCGCGGCTCGCGGGCTTGCGCGGCTCGCGAACCAGATCCGCGAGCGCCAGCGGAAAGCGCTTGGCGCGCTCGTCGCTCATGTGCGGCCGCTCCCGGCACGCGCCCATTCGCGCGTCTCGGCCAGGAGTTTCGTATGCGTGAGATCGAGTTGCAGCGGCGTGATGGACACGAAGCCATTCGCCACCGCGTGGAAATCGGTGCCTTCACTGGCGTCGAGCGCGTCGCCCGACGGACCGATCCAGTAGATCGGATTGCCGCGCGGATCTTCCTGGCGGATGACCGGCTGCGACGGATGGCGCTTGCCGAGCCGAGTGACCTTCCATTCGCCGAGCTGATCGTACGGCAGGCTCGGGATGTTCACGTTGAGCAGTGGATGGCCAGGCATCGGATGCTCGAGAAAATGCGCGACAATCTCCGCCGCCACGCGCGCCGCGTCTTCGAGATGCAGCCAGTCGCGGCCGACCAGCGAGAACGCAATGGCCGGAATGCCGAACATGAAGCCTTCGGTGGCGGCCGCGACCGTGCCGGAATACAGCGTGTCCTCGCCGACGTTCTGCCCGTTGTTGATGCCCGACACCACCAGGTCCGGCTGCTGCTCGAGCATGCCGGTCAGCGCGATATGCACCGAATCAGTGGGCGTGCCGTTGACGAAATTGAAACCGTTGGGCGCCTGATGGATGCTCAGGGGCCGCGACAGCGTCAGCGAGTTGGACGAGCCGCTGCAGTTCTGCTCCGGCGCCATCACGGTGACTTCGCCGAGCGGCTGCAACACGTCGTGCAGAACGTTGATGCCGCGCGCCAGATAACCGTCGTCGTTGCTGAGTAGGATTCGCATCCGGCGATTGTAACCGAGGAACCTTGGCGCGACGACGCCCTCCGGACTCGCTCCGGGCGCCGTCCCTGCCCTACACTGAAGCCTCTTCAACGAGGAGATGCCATGCGCGCCGTACGCTGCAACGAACACGGATTGCCCGCCACGCTCGCCATCGAGACGCTGCCTGACCTGCATCCGGAAGCAGGCGAACTCGTCATCGACGTGAAAGCCGCCAGCGTGAACTTCCCCGACGTGCTCATCATCCAGAACAAGTACCAGTTCAAGCCGCCGCTGCCCTTTACGCCGGGCGCCGAGTTTGCGGGCGTCGTGCGTGCAGTGGGCGCCGGTGTCGCCGGCTTCGCGCCGGGCATGCGGGTGGCCGCCTACACGGCGCATGGCGCGTTCGCCGAACAGGCGCGCGTCAACGCGGCGGACGTGATCGCGCTTCCCGACAATCTCGATTTTTCCGCCGCCGCCGCGTTCATGCTTGCCTACGGCACGTCATATCACGCGCTGGTCGATCGCGGCGCATTGCAGCCCGGCGACACGCTGCTCGTCCTCGGCGCGGCGGGCGGCGTCGGGCTCGCGGCGATCCAGATCGGCAAGCTGGTCGGCGCGCGGGTGATCGCGGCGGCGTCGAGCGTCGAGAAACTCGCGTTCTGCCGAGAGCACGGCGCCGACGAGGTCATCGACTATGCGCACGAAGACTTGCGTGAACGCATCAAGACACTCACCGGCGGCAACGGTCCGGATGTGATCTTCGACCCCGTCGGCGGCGCGTATGCCGAACCGGCGTTTCGCAGCATCGGCTGGCGCGGGCGTTATCTCGTCGTGGGCTTCGCCAACGGCGAGATTCCGAAGCTGCCGCTCAACCTTGCATTGCTGAAGGGCGCGAGCGTGGTCGGCGTGTTCTGGGGCCATCACATGAAGCATGAGCACGCACTCGCCGAACAAGAGTTCGCCGCATTGATCGAGTGGATCAAGACCGGCAAGCTGCGTCCGGTCATCACGAAGCGCTACACGCTCGACCAGACGCCGCAGGCGCTCGACGACATGATGAACCGTCGCGTGACGGGGAAGATCGTGATCGAGATGTGAGCGTGGTGGAACGAAGACGCTAAGCGTCCGGGAGGATGCGCGCGTGGGCGCGGTCGACGTCACGCCGCATGTAAAGCGGGTAATCGGCGGGACGCAGATGAGCGCCCTGCAGATCGCTGAAGGCCGACATCACGCGATGCACCGTCAGCAACTGTTTCCACAAGCGTTCCTTCAGGGCCGCGAACGGTACCACCGAGGGCGGCAGCACCACCGCGCCCGGTCCCCAGCCGGGCCGCCAGGAGCGCGCGAGGCCGCGCCGCATGAACAACGTGAGCGTCGGCACGCCGATGGCCGACGCAAGATGCCCGAGTCCGGAATCGTTGCCGATGAACCAGCCCGATTCGGCGATCCACGTGGCGACATCGCCCAGGCGCGTGAGCGCGTTGAGTTCGTGGCCTTCGCGCGGAAGGTCGTCCCAGCCGGCAAGCTCGGCGGGCGCGACCAAGAAGCTCGGCAGCAACTGACGGCGAGAGAGCGCGCGTGACAACGCCAGGAATTTGTGACGCGTCCACATCTTTTCTGGATGACTGCCGGTGGGATGGATGACCACGCGATGCGCGACCCGTCCGCGCACGACGCCGGGCGGCACGACGAGCCCGTTGGAGCGCGTGACGTCGCGCAGCTGCAGCACGTTGACGCCGATATCGACGACGCGGTCCACCATGTGCTTCGAGCCGCCGTACTCGGGCAGCTCGGACAGGCACAGTGTGCGTCCGGTGCGGCTCAACGCGGAACCGTAGCTGGTAGGCCGCAGCTCGATGACCGTATCGAATGCGCCGAGATGCACAGCGGGACAGGCCTCGGCCTGCGTCCCTGCCCGTCCGACCTTTACATGAGGCAGCCAGTCCGCGAGTTGCTCTGCGACCCAGCCGAACACCACCGGACGATAGCCATTGCGGACGAGATTATTGACGAGAACGAGCCCGATCAGGCTGTCTCCGATCGGCTGTGGCAAGGCCACGGCAACCGTGATGTCGGCTGGCAATCTCATGCTGGACGGGCGCAAACACGTGAGTGAACGCCGCGCCAGCGGATGACACGCTGCGCTCAGGAATGCGGCAGGCGTGGGTCGCTTCATGGCGCGGTAAGTGAGCCGAACCTTGCAGCGATGCGCCGGACGTATGCAGCCTCGCCGCCGATTCAGTCTCCCTCAACGACCATAACCGAATTGCGCCAGGCAAACTGACATGTTTTGTCGCGCCCGTCGGCAGATAGGGCGACCGCGGCAACATCGCGGCCGCTATCTGACCATCCCAATGTGACACGCGGCATCACGGCCTAGAGTTTTTCCGTGTCGCCGCTCTTGGGCTGCCACTTCATGAGGCGCCGCTCGGCCAGCGCGACGAGGCCGTCAAGCACGAGCGCGAACGCCGTCAGCACGAGGATGCCGGCGAACACCGTGTTGATGTCGAAGGTGCCTTCAGCCTGCAGGATCAGATAGCCGACGCCGCGCGCCGAGCCGAGATACTCGCCGACCACCGAGCCGACGAACGCCAGCCCCACCGAGGTATGCAGGCTGGAGAACACCCAGCTCGTCGCGCTCGGCAGATAGACGTGCCGCAACAGCTGCTTGCGGTTCGCGCCGAGCATGCGGGCGTTGGCGAGCACGACCGGGCTCACTTCCTTCACGCCCTGATAGACGTTGAAGAAGACGATGAAGAACACCAGCGTGACGCCGAGCGCCACTTTCGACCAGATGCCCAGGCCGAACCACACCGCGAAGATGGGCGCGAGAATCACGCGCGGCATCGAGTTGGCGGCCTTGATGTAGGGATCGAGGAGCGCGCTGGTCAGCGGCGCGAGCGCGAGCCACAAGCCGACGCCGAGACCGGACACCGTGCCGATCACGAACGCCAGCACGGTCTCGATCAGCGTCACCCACAGGTGCACGTAGATTTCGCCGCTGGTGAACCACTCCCAGATGCGCACCAGCACCTTCTGCGGCTCGCCGAAGAAGAACGCGGCCTTGGAGGCGTCGTCGAAATAGAAAGGCGGCAGGAGCGTCGGGCTCGTCAGCACGTACCAGAGCACGAAGCAGGCAAGCAGCAACAGCCACTGCCACACGATGAGATTCCCGCGATTCGGGCGCAGCTTGTTCCACATGGTCGTTTGGTCTTATTCGGCGGCGGCGGGCTTCAGCTGCTGCTGGTAGCCCTTCAACACTTCCTCGCGCAGCACGCCCCAGATCTGCGCGTGCAGTTCGACGAAGCGCGGATGCGAGCGGATCTCGGCGACATCGCGCGGACGCGGCAGGTCGATCCTGAACTCGCCGATCGGATGCGTCCCCGGCCCCGCCGCCAGCACGACGACGCGGTCCGACATCGAGATCGCTTCGTCGAGATCGTGCGTGATGAACAGCACGGCCTTGCGCTTGGCGGCCCACAGGTCGAGCAACTCGTTCTCCATCAGCTGGCGCGTCTGGATGTCCAGCGCGGAGAACGGTTCGTCCATCAGGATGATGTCGGGATCGAGGATCAGCGTCTGCGCCATCGCGACGCGCTTGCGCATGCCGCCCGACAGCTGATGCGGATAACGGTCGCCGAAACCGCCCAAGCCGACGCGCTTGAGCCATTCCTCGCCGCGCGCGTCGGCGTCGCGCTTCGACATGCCGCGGAACACGAGGCCCGCCGTCACGTTGTCGAGCGCGGAGCGCCACGGCATCAGGCCGTCGGCCTGGAACATGTAGCCCGCGCGCCGGTTGATGCCGTCGAGCGGCTCGCCGAACACCTTCACGGCGCCCGTCGAAGGCGCGAGCAGTCCCGCCGACACGTTCAGCAAGGTCGACTTGCCGCAGCCGGTCGGCCCGACGACGGAAACGAATTCGCCCGGCGCGATCGCGAGGCTGGTATCGCGGACCGCGGTATAGCGGTCCTTGCGGTTCGCGCGCGACACGAACGTGCAGGTGACGTCGGCCAGTTCGAGCGCGGGTGTGGAAGACGAGGACATCGGTCAGGCCTTGACGTTGGCAAGCGCCTTCTTGACGAAGTCGTTGGTCCAGGTCTTCGAGAGATCGATCGGCTTGCCCTTCACGGTTTCGTCGAAGGCCTGCAGGGTCTTGAGCGAGGTCGCGGGGCCGTCGGCGGGCATCAGCCCGTCCGGCGAAAGCGCTTCCTTCACGTGCTGCCACGAATCGAGATAGAGCGCACGATCGCCGAGCAGATAGCTTTCCGGCACCGTCGCGATCAGGTCCTTGCCCGATGCGCTCTGCAGCCACTTGAGCGCGCGCACCATCGCGTTGGTCAGGGCCTGCGTGGTGTTCGGATTCTTCGTGATGAAGCTCTGCGACGCATACAGGCAGCCGGCCGGCATGTTGCCGCCGAACACCTTGACCGTGTCCGCGAGCGTGCGCGTGTCCGAGACGATGCGGATCTCGCCCGCGCGTTCGAGCTTGGTCATGACCGGATCGAGGTTGGCGATGGCGTCGATCTGCCCCGACTCCAGCGCGGCGATCGCGCCCGCGCCCGCGCCGACGCCGATGAACGCGACGTCGCTGGCCTTGAGGCCGGCCTGCGCGAGCACGAAGCTCGCCATGATCGAGGTGGACGAACCCGGCGCCGTCACGCCGATCTTCTTGCCCTTCAGGTCCGCGACCGATTTGTAGTTCGGCATCGTCTTCTTCGAGACGGCGAGCACGATCTGCGGCGCGCGTCCTTGCAGCACGAATTCGCGGAAATACTGGTTCTTGGCCTGCAGCAACAGCGTGTGTTCGAACGCGCCGGACACGACGTCCGCGCTGCCGCCGACCGCCGCCTGCAATGCCTTCGCGCCGCCGGCGAAGTCGGAGATTTCGACTTCGAGCCCTTCGTCCTTGAAGTAGTTGCGACGCTCGGCGATGGTGAGCGGCAGGTAGTAGAACAGGTTCTTGCCGCCGACGGCGATCGACACCTTGCTCTGTTCGGGTTTGGCCTGGGCGAAGGCGAGCGGCATGTTCGAGAGTGCGCCACCCGCGAGCATCGCGCCGCTCGCGAGGAAGGTTCTGCGTTTCATCGTTCTAGTCTCCTGGACTTTGTTGTTGTCTCTCGCGTGCGAGAACGCGTTGAGGCCGGGTTCAGATCACCTTGGCCGCGCGCAGCCGCGCAATATCGTCGGCATGATACCCGAGCGTATGCAGGACTTCATCCGTATGTTCGCCGAGCTGCGGTCCGAGCCAGCGGGTTTCGCCCGGCGTCTCGGAGAGCTTCGGCGTGACGTTCGGCAGCGTGATCTCGCGGCCGTCCTGCCACGGAAAGCGTTGCAGCATCTGGCGCGCAATGTACTGCGGATCGGTGAACATGTCGGCGACGCTGTAGATGCGGCCCGCCGGCACCTCGGCCGCGTTGAGCACGGCGAGCGCCTCGTCGATGCTGCGCGTCGAGAGCCATGCGGCAATCGCCGCGTCGATTTCCTGCGTGCGCGGCACGCGGCCGTCGTTCGAGGCGAGCGTCGGGTCGTCGGCGAGATCGGCGCGCTCGATGGCGTTCATCAGGCGCTTGAAGATCGGGTCGCTGTTGCCGCCGATCACGATGCTGCCGTCGCGGCACGGATACGTATTCGACGGCACGATGCCCGGCAGCGACGCGCCGGTGCGCTCGCGCACCATGCCGTACACGCCGTATTCCGGCACCACGCTTTCCATCATGTTGAAGACGGCCTCGTACAGCGCGACATCGACGACCTGTCCCTTGCCGCCGTTCACCTGCTTGTGATGCAGCGCCATCAGCGCGCCGATCACGCCGTGCAGCGCCGCGATCGAATCGCCGATCGAAATGCCGATGCGCGGCGGCGGCAGATCCGGATAGCCGGTGATGTGGCGCAGACCGCCCATGGATTCGGCGATCGCGCCGAAGCCCGGCCGGTCGCGATACGGGCCGGTCTGGCCGTAGCCCGAAAGCCGCACCATCACGAGCCCGGGGTTCTCGGCCGAGAGCGTCTCGTAGCCGAGCCCGAGCTTTTCCAGCAGGCCGGGACGGAAGTTCTCGATGACGACGTCGGCTTCCTTCGCGAGCCGCCGCACGATCTCCTTGCCCTCTTCGGCCTTGAGATTCACCGTGACGGATTTCTTGTTGCGCGCCTGCACCGCCCACCACAGCGACGTGCCGCCGACTTCCGGATAGAGCTTGCGCCATTTGCGCAAGGGATCGCCGCCGTTCGGGTCTTCGATCTTGATGACCTCGGCGCCGAACTCGCCCATGAAGCGCGCGGCGAACGGGCCGGCGATCAGCGTGCCGAGTTCCAGCACTTTGACGCCGGCAAGCGGTCCGGACGTGGTGCTCATGACGTGTCTCCTTCGATTGTTCTTGTGCGGGCTCAGAGCGGCATGTCGAGCGGCTTGAAGCGCGGGGTGCCGTCGGCGAGGGTTTCGTTGAACATCGCCGCGGGGCGCACCCACAGGCCGCGTTCATGCGGCCACAGATGCTCGTAGACGATCATCGCTTCCTCGGTTTCCGAGTGCCGCGCGACGCCGATCACGCGATACAGCCCGCCCTTGTAATGCCGATGGGTGGCGAGCGCGAGGGCTTCGGTTTCAGTCATCGGATCAGGTCCTTCATACGGAGCGCCGATCGAGCATCGCACGCGCGATGGTGCCCGCATCGACATATTCGAGTTCGCCGCCCACCGGCACGCCGCGGGCGAGGCGCGTCACTTTCAGGCCGCGCGCCTTGAGCGTCTGCGCGAGATAGTGCGCGGTGGCCTCGCCTTCGTTCGTGAAGTTGGTCGCGAGCACGACTTCCTGCACGATGCCGTCGAGCGCGCGGCCGATCAGACGTTCAAAGTGGATTTCCTTCGGTCCGATGCCGTCGAGCGGACTCAGCCGTCCCATCAGCACGAAATACAGGCCCTTATAAGTGAGGGTCTGCTCGAGCATGATCTGGTCGGCGGGCGTTTCGACCACGCACAGGAACGTGGAGTCGCGCTCTTCGTCGCTGCAGACTTCGCAGATCTCGGCTTCGGTGAAGGTGTTGCACTTCGCGCAGTGCTTGAGATGCTCGGTCGCGAACAGCAACGACGCGCCGAGTTTCTCGGCGCCGGCGCGGTCATGCTGCATCAGGTGATACGCCATGCGCTGCGCCGATTTCGGGCCGACGCCGGGCAGCGCGCGCAGCGCCTCGACCAGCGCCGCCAGGGCGGAAGGTTGTTTCATGTGTCCTCGTGACGCGCCGGCCAGACGTCCGGCGCGCGGGTTCAGAACGGCAGCTTGAAGCCGGGCGGCATGGGCATGCCGGCCGTCATGCCGCTCATCTTTTCCTGCGTGGTGGCCTCGGCCTTGCGCACGGCGTCGTTGAACGCGGCGGCGACCAGGTCTTCGAGCATGTCCTTGTCGTCGGCGAGCAGGCTCGGGTCGATCGAGACGCGCTTGACGTCGTTCTTGCAGGTCATCGTCACCTTGACGAGACCGGCGCCCGACTGGCCCTCGACCTCGATCAGCGCGAGCTGGTCCTGCATCTTCTTCATGTTTTCCTGCATCTGCTGGGCCTGTTTCATCAGCCCGGCGAGTTGATTCTTCATCATGGTTCGGCTCCTTCCTGGAAAACGTGTGGCGGACGGGTGCGCGCGCGATCACGGCGCCCGGTATTCAATGCGGCTGCACGGCATGCTCCGTCAAGACGGATTCGCGCCCGTCGCGGCGATCGGCTTGATCGATCCCTGCACGATGCTCGCGCCAAAATCGCGGATCAGCGACTGCACGAACGGATCCTGCGTGATTTCCTGCTCGGCTTCCTGCTGGCGCCGGGCGCGCGCGGCGGCATCGAGCGCGGCGGCGGTGCGGCGTGCGGGCCCGACGTTGACGTTGACTTCGAACGCACGGCCGAGTTTCTCGGCGAGCGCGGCCTTGAGCTTCGCGACGTGCGCGGCGTCGGTGTACATCTGCACCGGCACCGCGAGCGTGAGCGATGAGGCGTCGCAGGCGGTGAGTTCGCTGTTGAACGCGAGCTGGTACGCCACGCCCTTCAGCGGCAGATCGACGGCGAGCGCGGCCCACTCGAGCGTCAGGCCGAGCGCATCGAGCGGGACGGCGGGCGGCAGCGGCGTCGTGTCGATCTTCGGTTGCGGCGCCGACCGCACGGACGGCTCGCCGCCGAAGTGCAGGTCGTCGGGACCGCTGTCGAACGCGGGCACGAAGCCGTCGTCGGGCGCCATGAAGTATTCGTCTTCCGAGCCCGGCGGCGGGTAGTCGTCGGACGGCATGTCTTCCCACGGCGGGACGACTTTCGACTTGCCGGCGGGGGCGGCTTCTGGCTTGGCTTCGGGCTGCGCGGGCTGCCCGGTTGCTGCGACAGCATCGCGGCGCGCGGCGGGAGCCGGCACGGGCACGGCGGGCTTGGGTGCGGCCTTCGGCGCAGGCTTCGGCGTGTTTTCCGCCGCAGCGGCCCCACGCGTACCGCGATCCGATGAAAGGCGCATGCCCGCGCTGCGCAGCACTTCGAGCGCCGCGCTCGCACCGCCCGCCGCACGCGGCGCGGCGGGTTCGGCGCGCGAGGCGCGAGCGGCAGCAGGCGCCGCTTCCTCAATGGCTTGCCGCGCCGCTTCGGGCACGGGCTTGTTGGCGACGGGCACCGCTTCGGGTTCAGGTTCAGTCGCAACCGGCACCACTTCGCGTGCTTCAGCGGCTTCCGGCTGTACTGTCGGCGCCTTGGCCGGCGCGGCTACCTTCGGTTCAACCGCCGGTTGCCGGGACTCCACAACAGGCGCCTCGGCTTCGGCAACCGGCGCCGCCGCCTTTGTCTCGACAGACACCGCAGGCTTCGGAACCGGCGCCGGGCTGACCGCGCGCTCGGCCATCGCGCCGGCCAGCGCCGCGCCGCGAACCGGCCTGGCAGGCGCGGGCGCGCTCACCGCGACACCGCCGCCGCCTGGACCGCCGGCGGGCTCGAACGCGAGCATGCGCAGCAGCGTCATCGTGAAGCCGGCGTATTCGTCCGGCGCGAGACCGAGTTCGCCGCGGCCTACCGTTGCGATCTGATAGAAGAGCTGCACCTGTTCGGCGGACAGCATCTCGGCGAAGCGGCGGATGTCGGCGGCTTCCGGCCATTCGTCCAGCACCGACGACGGCGCGAACTGCGCCCACGCCACGCGATGCAGCAGGCTCGCCAGATCCTGCAGCGCGGTGGAGAACGACAGGCTGCGCAGCGCCATTTCGTCGGCGATGTCGAGCACGAGCGCGCCGTCGCCGGCGGCGAGCGCGTCGAGCAGACGGATCAGATAGCTCTGATCCAGTGCGCCGAGCATGCCGCGCACGGCTTCTTCCGTCACCTGGTTGGCCGAATAGGCGATGGCCTGATCGGTCAGCGAGAGTGCATCGCGCATGCTGCCGTCCGCCGCGCGCGACAACAGCCGCAGCGCCTGCTGCTCGAACGCGATGCCCTCTTCCTTGAGGATGTTCTCCAGATGCCCGACGATATGCCCGGCTGGCATCTGCTTCAGGTTGAACTGAAGACAGCGCGACAGCACTGTGACCGGAATCTTCTGCGGATCGGTGGTGGCGAGGATGAACTTGACGTGCGGAGGCGGTTCTTCCAGCGTCTTCAACATGGCGTTGAAGGCGTGGTTCGTGAGCATGTGCACTTCGTCGATCATGTAGACCTTGAAGCGGGCATCGACGGGAGCGTACACGGCGCGTTCGAGCAGCGCCGCCATCTCATCGACGCCGCGATTGCTCGCCGCATCCATTTCCACATAATCGACGAAGCGCCCTTCGTCGATTTCCCGGCACGCGCGGCACACGCCGCACGGCTTCGAGGTCACGCCGGTTTCGCAGTTGAGCGCCTTCGCGAAGATCCGCGAGAGCGTCGTCTTGCCGACGCCGCGCGTGCCCGTGAAGAGATAGGCGTGATGCAGGCGGCCGCCGTCGAGCGCGTGCGTGAGCGCACGGACGACGTGCTCCTGGCCGACGAGCGACTCGAACGATTTCGGCCGCCATTTGCGTGCGAGAACTTGATAGGTCATGCGCGAAATTGTATCAGCAACGACCTGGCGCAACGCCCGTTCCGACAGGGCCCGCGCGGGCGCAAGCATGCCGCTCGCAGACGCGACAATGCCGCATTCGTTGCCGCACGAGCAAGAGCCTGAAAACGCGAGGGGATGAGAAAACGAGGGGAGATAAAGCGGAAGGTGACGAGCCTGACCCTCGGCACTGGTGGAAAGCGGCTGTGGCTGCTTCGTTCCCGACCTGACCAGGTTGACCACGCCACCATGCGAGGAGGCCCGTCACGTCGAATTGTATCATGCAACGTCGAGCGCCCGGAAGGCTTGACGCGAAACGCATGCATCCGACGCAATGTTCAGAACGCCTCTTGTACTCGGGGATTTCACCCTCAGATCATCGCTATCGGCACCCGGCAACGGATAGCAAAGTAGGCTAAGATGATGAGTGAATCATCCACAGGCGGCACGCATTGGTGCATCGCGGCCCTCTGATGGAACATTTGCCGCCGTTCGCCCTTGGTTTCGGCGCACGGCGAGCCGGTTTAGTCGCGCTCAGCGGCGACGTGGTCTCCTTAAGTTTTGATCTATCGTGGCGAGCATTCAAACGCGGGCCTCGAATCAATAGAGGTATTCAGACAATGAGCGAATCAATCAAGCACATCAGCGACGCTTCTTTCGAACAGGATGTCGTCAAGTCCGATAAACCTGTCCTGCTCGATTTCTGGGCCGAGTGGTGCGGTCCGTGCAAGATGATTGCCCCGATCCTCGACGAAGTCGCGAAGGATTACGGCGATCGCCTGCAGATCGCGAAGATCAATGTGGACGAACATCAGTCGACGCCGGTCAAGTTCGGCGTGCGTGGCATCCCCACGCTGATCCTGTTCAAGAACGGCGCAGTCG
The DNA here is from genome assembly GCF_031451075.1 of Caballeronia sp. LZ043. Taxonomy (NCBI): domain Bacteria; kingdom Pseudomonadati; phylum Pseudomonadota; class Betaproteobacteria; order Burkholderiales; family Burkholderiaceae; genus Caballeronia; species Caballeronia sp. LZ043. Next base: position 1,736,893 of record NZ_JARUXT010000001.1, read on the forward strand.
CCGCGCAAAAGGTCGGCGCATTGTCGAAGTCGCAACTTACCGCGTTCCTCGACAGCAACCTGTAACAGCGTCATCGGCGGGCCCGGTCTGACACAGCGCCCGCCGTGCCACCCGCGCCTTTACCAGCGCGCGCTCGTGGCAAAGCCGATGTTGTCGCACGACAACATCGGCCGAAAAGCCCCGCCCAACGCCCACCCGAGGCTCAAGCGGCGTGTGCTATGCTAGAATCACAAGAGTTCAAGAAGTATTAAGTCTCGAGCGGTTCCGCTCACCTCTTCTCCCAAATCTTTCGTCGCACCTCTTCTCCCTGGCGGGAAATCCGTATGCATTTATCCGAGCTCAAGTCTCAGCACGTATCGGCACTGATCGAGATGGCCAATGGCCTCGAGATCGAAAATGCGAACCGCCTGCGCAAGCAGGAATTGATGTTCGCAATTCTTAAAAAGCGCGCCAAGGGCGGCGACACGATTTTCGGCGACGGCACGCTCGAAGTGCTGCCCGACGGCTTCGGCTTCCTGCGTTCGCCCGAGACTTCTTATCTTGCGAGCACGGACGATATTTATATCAGCCCGTCGCAAATCCGCCGTTTCAATCTGCACACCGGCGACACGATCGAAGGGGAAGTGCGCACGCCGAAGGACGGCGAGCGGTATTTCGCGCTGGTGAAGGTCGACAAAGTCAACGGGCAGCCGCCCGAGGCCTCGAAGCATAAGATCATGTTCGAGAACCTCACGCCGCTGCACCCGAACAAGCCGCTGCCGCTCGAACGCGAAATGCGCGGCGAGGAAAACGTCACGGGCCGGATCATCGACATGATCTCGCCGATCGGCAAGGGCCAGCGCGGCCTGCTGGTCGCATCGCCGAAGTCGGGCAAGACCGTGATGCTCCAGCACATCGCGCACGCCATCAAGCAGAACCATCCGGACATCGTGCTGTTCGTGCTGCTCATCGACGAACGTCCTGAAGAAGTCACGGAAATGCAGCGCTCGGTGAAGGGCGAAGTGATCGCCTCCACCTTCGACGAACCCGCCGCGCGTCACGTGCAGGTCGCCGAAATGGTCATCGAGAAAGCCAAGCGCCTGGTCGAGATGAAGCACGACGTCGTGATCCTGCTCGACTCCATCACGCGTCTCGCGCGCGCCTACAACACCGTCGTGCCGGCTTCGGGCAAGGTGCTGACGGGCGGTGTCGACGCCAACGCGCTGCAACGGCCGAAGCGCTTTTTCGGTGCGGCGCGCAATATCGAGGAAGGCGGTTCGCTGACCATCATCGGCACGGCGCTGATCGAGACCGGCAGCCGCATGGACGACGTCATCTACGAAGAGTTCAAGGGCACCGGCAACATGGAAGTGCACCTCGAGCGCCGTCTCGCGGAAAAGCGCGTCTATCCGTCGATCAACCTGAACAAGTCGGGCACGCGTCGCGAAGAACTGCTCATCAAGCCGGACCTGCTGCAGAAGGTCTGGGTGCTGCGCAAGTTCATCCACGACATGGACGAAGTCGAAGCCATGGAATTCCTGCTCGACAAGATTCGCCAGACGAAGAACAACGCCGAGTTCTTCGACATGATGCGCCGCGGCGGCAGTTGATCCACCGCGCTGCGCACTTCAGAGAAAACCGCCTGCCCGCCAGGCGGTTTTTTTACGCCCGACGCCGGCCGGCCTCCGTACACTCCGTACAATCCGGTCTGTCGAAGCCAACCGCTCATCCGATGGCCAACCTCCTTTCCCGCTGGTTCGGCGCGCAACGCCGCGAGCGCGCGCTGCGCAAGTACGCGATCGACGACACCCTGTGGCAACGCACGCTCGACACCTATCCGTGCTTCGGCCATCTGGACGACGCGGATCTCGGCCGCCTGCGTGAAACCGCGAGCCTGTTCATCGCGCAGAAGGAATTCTCCACCGCGCACGATCTCGAACTGACCGACGCGATGATCGTCTCCATCGCCGCGCAGGCCTGCCTGCCGGTGCTGAATCTCGATCTCGACCTGTATCGCGGCTGGGTGGGCGTGATCGTGTATCCGGGCGAGTTCGTCATCCGCAAGACGGTGGAGGATCAGGACGGCGTGGTCCATGAGATCGAGCACGATGCGAGCGGCGAGGCCTGGGAAGGCGGTCCGGTCGTGCTGTCATGGGAAGACGCGCAGATGGTCGATGGCTCGGACGCCTACAACGTGGTGATCCACGAGTTCGCGCACAAGCTCGACATGGTGACGGGCGAAGCCGACGGCCATCCGCCGCTGTTCCGCCGCTGGCATGCGCCGCTCGACACCGCCGCCTTCGCCGATATCTTCGACAACGCCTACGACCAGTTCTGCGCGCGCGTGGACGCGGTGCCGGAGCGGCGCTGGAGCCGCTTCGAGCGCGAATCGCTGATCGACCCTTACGCGGCGGACCATCCGTCCGAATTTTTCGCGGTATGCAGCGAGGCGCTGTTCGTCACGCCGCGGGCCTTCGAGGCGGAGTATCCCGAGCTCTACCGGCTGCTGGCGCGCTATTACCGGCAGGACCCGGCGGGCACGGGCGCGCTTGACTCCGCCCGCGCATGACGAAAAACCTCGCGAAGAAGTGTCAACCAACTGATTTTCTGGCATAATCGCCGTTTTTCGACCCTAGGCAAGTGACTCGCGCCGGACGCTTCAGGGCGTTTTCAGACAAGCGCAGCGGGTTGGCTACCGCCAGATACCAGGAAAGACCATGAAAGAAGGCATTCACCCGAATTACCGCGAAGTCCTGTTCATCGACATGTCGAACGACTTCAAGTTTGTGACCCGTTCGACCATCCAGACGCGCGAAACCGCCGAATTCGAAGGCAAGACCTACCCGCTCGCGAAGATCGAAGTGTCGTCGGAATCGCATCCGTTCTACACCGGCCAGCAGAAGATCATGGACACGGCCGGCCGCGTCGAAAAGTTCAACAACAAGTTCGCACGCTTCTCCACCAAGAAGTAAGTCGGGCTTCACGGACTCAGCAAAAAGGGCAGCTCTCGCTGCCCTTTTTTGTCGCCGGACGCTTTGTGTTCCGGCCTGCATCGGCACTGCGCGCGGCATCGTCCTTGCTCGGACAGCACGATTGCATCACCCCGTTACGGCAAATTCCATCGACGCGCCGGTAATGCCGCCGCGCGACTACAATGCCGGTTGCTCGAGCCCCGCTGCACCTGCGGCCGAAGCCAGCGCCGCCACCGGGACCGTTTTCCATACAGCCTATCGCATGCGATCCGTCGTTCGTCTGACTGCCTCCGCCACCAGCGCCCTGCCGCGCTGGCTCTTGCTTGCCATCTGCATCGTCTATGCATCGTTCGGGCTGTTCGGGCGCGATCCGTGGAAGAACGAGGACGCGGCCGGCTTCGGCGTGATGTGGACCATGGCCAACGGCGATGCCCGCGACTGGCTGCTGCCGAATCTCGTCGGCAAGGCGCCCACCGCCGATGGCCCGCTGATGTACTGGCTCGGCGCGTCCGCCATCCGCCTGCTGAGCCCGTGGGTCGATGCGAGCAACGCCTCGCGCGTGGTCACCGGCCTGCTCTTCTGTCTCGCCTGCGCCTTCGTGTGGTACTCGGCCTATCTGCTCGGCCGCCGCGACGAAGCCCAGCCGTTCAAATACGCGTTCGGCGGCGAACCCGAGCCGCGCGACTACGGCCGCACGCTCGCCGACGGCGCCCTCCTGATCCTGCTCGCCTGCTTCGGTCTCGCCGAGCGCGGCCACGAAACCACCGCACAGCTCGCGCAGTTCGCCGGCACCGCGATGCTGCTCTACGGCCTCGTGCGCAGCCTCGACAAGCCTGTTCAAGGCGGCCTCGTATGGGGCGCGGCGCTGGGCGTGGTGGCGCTGTCGAGTTCGCCGGTACTGGTGTTCGCGCTGCTGCTCTGCACCCTCGCGATGACGATCATCGTCAAGCAGGTGCGCGCCCGGCCGCTGATCGTCTACGGCCTGCCGGTCGCGGTGCTGCTGATCGCTGCCTGGGTGCTCCCCGCCCTGCACTTCTACCCCGACGACGGCGAATGGTGGCTGCGCCAGTGGTGGCGCAACAGCTTCTCCTTCTTCTCCGGCACGCCCGGTTCCATCTTCGGCTACGCGATCAAGAACCTGCCGCTCTTCACCTGGCCGGCCTGGCCGCTCGCGCTGTGGGCCTTCGTCAGCTGGGGCGGCATGCGGCGCTCGCCGCACGTGGGCGTACCGCTTTCGATCATCGGACCGTTGCTCGTGCTGGTCGTGCTGCAGGCGCATGAAACCAACCGCCTTTTCATGCTGCTGCTGCCGCCGCTCTCGGTGCTCGCGACCTTCGCGCTGCCTACGCTTAAGCGCGGCGCGATCAATGCCATCGACTGGTTCGCGATGTTGAGCTTCACCGTCATCGGCACGCTGGTCTGGCTCGTGTGGACGGCCGGCATTTTCGGCTTCCCGGCGTCGATGGCCCGCAATCTCGCGCGTCTCGTGCCCGGCTTCCATCCCGAGTTCAAGCTCCTTTCCTTCGTCTGCGCCGTGGCCGTGACGGTCTGCTGGTTCCTGCTCGCCCGCTGGCGTCTCGCGCGGCATCCGAAGGTGTTGTGGCGCAGTGTCGTGCTGTCCAGTGCAGGCACCACGCTGATGTGGGTATTGCTCATGACTTTGTGGTTGCCCGTGGTCAACTACAGTCGGACGTATCGCGATGTCGCGGAGCAGATCGCGGATCATCTGCCGCCGGATTACACGTGTATCTCGCCGGTGCGTCTCGGCGACGCGCAGATCGCGACCTTCGCCTATTTCGGCGGCATGCATTTCGCGTTCGACGAGGATTGCGACGTGATCCTGCGCCAGGACCGCGCGGATTACGGCGAACCGTCGTCGCTGTCGGCATTCGAGTGGAAGCTGGTGTGGGAAGGCCGGCGCGTCGCCGACCGGGACGAGCGCTTCCGCCTGTACGTGCGCATCGAGCGTCCGACGCCGCCGCCGCCAAAGCCGCTGCGTCCGAGAAGCCTGCGCCGGAAGCAGTGACGCGATGCCCCTGCTGACGCCCCCGGCCAGCACGACCGGCATGCTGAGCGACGTGCGCAGGATCGCCGCGCTGGCGTGGCCGGTGCTGATCGGCCAGCTGGCCATCATCGCGTTCGGCGTGATCGACACCGCGATGGTCGGCCGCTTCTCCGCCACCGATCTCGCCGCGCTCGGCCTCGGCGGCTCGATCTATATCTCCGTGTATATCGGCCTGACGGGCATCCTGGTGGCCTTGCAGCCGATCGCCGGCCAGCTCTTCGGCGCGGGCCGCGAGAGTGAGATCGGCGAGGAGACGCGTCAGGCGCTGTGGCTTGCCGCCGCGCTCGCCGTGATCGGCTTCGTGCTGCTCTATCACCCCGAACCGCTGCTCTCGCTCGCGAAAGCGCCGCCCGCGCTGCACGACCGCACGGTCGACTATCTGCGCATCCTGTCGTTCGGCCTGCCCGCGAGCCTGGCGTTTCGCGTCTACAGCTCGCTCACCAATGCCGTCGGCAAGCCGCGCCTCGTGATGTTCCTGCAAGTTGGCGGGCTGCTGCTCAAGTTTCCGCTCAACAGCTGGTTCATCTTCGGCGGTGCGGGCGTGCCGGCGCTCGGCGGTCCCGGCTGCGCGCTCGCGAGCACGTTCATCAACTGGGCGCTGGCGATCGTCGGCATGACGGTGCTCGTGCGCTTCGAGTTCTTCCGCCCGTTCGGCATCTTCTCGCAGTTCTGCTGGCCGGTCTGGCGGCGTCAGCTCGCGCTGCTGCGCCTCGGCATTCCGATGGGTCTCTCCTATCTCATCGAGGTGACCTCGTACACCTTCATGGCGCTGTTCATCTCACGCTTCGGCACGACCACGCTCGCCGGCCATCAGATCGCGGGCAATCTCGGCGCGGTGCTGTACATGACGCCGCTGTCGATCGGCATTGCGTCGTCGACGCTCGTATCGCAGGCGCTCGGCGCCGGCCGCTATGACGACGCGCGCTCGATCTCGCGCCACGGCATCGGCGTGGCGTGCGTGCTGGCGCTGGTCTATGGCGTGATTCTGGTCGCGGCGCGCCCGCTGATCATCGCCGCCTACACGCCGGATGCGCACGTCATCGCGGCCGCCATGCCGCTCGTGCTGATCATCTTCTTCTATCACCTGTGCGACGCGCTCCAGGTCACGACCGCGTTCGTCCTGCGTGCCTACAAGGTGACGCTCGTGCCGACGCTGATCTATGCGGTCGCGCTGTGGGGCATCGGGCTGGGCGGCGGCTACCTGCTCGGCTTCGACATCGGCGGCGGCGTGCCGGAGTGGCTGCAGGGCGCGCGCGGCTTCTGGATCGCCAACTCGGCGAGCCTGGGCGTCGCGGGCATCGGCCTGTTTCTCTACTGGCGGCGCGTCAGCCTGCGGCGCGTCGCGCGAGTCGATGCGGACTGACGCAGCCGGAGCGTCATAAAACACAACCGGGATCGATTGGTAGAAAGAATGACGTAAGCGTCCAGTAGAATTTCGCGTCGAGAGCATCTCGGAGCGAGTGGATGAGCCGCATAACAACGTCACAAAAAAAGTGGATTCTGGCTGCAACCGGGTTGATCGCCGCGCTCGGTTTCGGCGCGTCGATGCATCGGGCCGATGCCGCGCGCATCGCGAGCGTGTCGCCGCAGGGCAAGGTCGCGCAGGTGCGCCAGGTCGTCGCGAAGTTCGATGAACCGATGATCGCCTTCGGCAATGCAGCCGCCGCCGCACCGGGCAAGCTGGTATGCAGCGGCGCGGCCACGGCCGGCTCGGGCCGCTGGATCGACGCCCGCACCTGGGCCTTCGACTTCGAGAACGACCTGCCGCCGGGCGTGCGCTGCACGCTCGATCTCGCCGACACCCTCAAGTCCGTCGCGGGCAATGCGCTGTCCGGCCCGCGCCACTTCGCCTTCCAGACCGGTGGTCCGTTCGTCACGCGGGTCTTGCCGGGATATGGCGACATCGAAGAGAACCAGGCTTTCGTGCTGCGCCTGAACGGCCCGGCCACGCCGGCTTCGGTACGCGAACACGTGTGGTGCGAATCCAGTGCGCTCGGCAACCGCATTCCAGTGCGCCTGCTCGACGATGCCACCCGCACCGCCCTGCTCAAGCATTTCCGGCTGGAGAAGGAAGCCGGCAACGTGCTGACGCTCGCCTGCCAGCAAACCCTGCCCTCGGCAGCCAAGATGCAACTGGTCTACGGCGCGGGCGTGACCGGTCCGAGCGGCATGGCCAACGAAGTCGAGAAGCGCTTCGACTTCACCGTGCGCGAGCCCTTCACCGCGAGCTTTTCGTGCGAGCGCGAAAACGCGCAGGCGCCCTGCACGCCGCTGCGGCCGCTGCGTCTGAACTTCAGCGCGCCGATATCGCGTGCGGACGCGCAGAAGTTCGTGCTGCGCGGGCCGAAGGAAACGGCTGCGCCTCATTTCGACGACACCGACAAGGACGCGGAAGTGAGCGCCGTCGAGTTCACGGCGCCTTTGCCCGAGCACGCCGATCTCACCATCGACGCCCCCGCGAATCTCAAGGACGTCAGCGGCCGCGCGCTCGCCAACGCCGACCTGTTCCCGCTCAAGACCGCGACCGCGCCGATGCCGCCGCTCGCCAAGTTTTCGTCGGGCGCGTTCGGCATCATCGAGCGCTTTGCCGAGCCCGGCATGCCCGCGATGCTGCCCGTCACGCTGCGGCACGTCGAAGCAGATCTGCATGTGCAGGGCCTGAATTCCGGCACCGCGCAGATCACGAAGCTCAAGCTCGATGCCGACCGCGACATCCGCCAATGGATGCGCGCCGTCGATCAGTTCGACGGCATCTCCATGCCGCGTTCGATGATCGAGGAACGCATGCCGGAGATGCTTCGCAACGGCATCCGTCCGGTCGTGATTCCGAACAGCGACGGCACGGTGTCGAAGGATCCGCAGATCGACGTGCGTTCGCTGTCGATGCTTGCCGGCCGCGCGGGCGTCGAGACCTTGACGCTGCCCGCCGCCGATCCCAAGGCGCTGCGGCCCTTCGAGGTAGTCGGCATTCCGCTCACCAAACCGGGCTTCTATGTCGTCGAACTGCATTCGCCGGCATTGGGCGCGTCGCTGCTCGGCAAGCCGCAGCCGATGTACGTGCGCACCTCGGTGCTCGTCACCAATCTCGGCGTGCACTTCAAGCAGGGCCGCGAGAACAGCCTGGTGTGGGTGACGTCGCTGGATCACGGCAAGCCCGTCGCCAATGCCGATGTGCGCGTGACCGACTGCAACGGCGATGAAATCGCCACCGCGAAGACGGACGCGCAAGGCATCGCTAAGATCGATAAGACGCTGGCCGCCGCGCGTGAATGCAACGAGAACAGTCTCGCGTGGAGCGGCTTTTTCGTCTCGGCGCGCGTGAACGACCCGGTCACGGGACCGGACATGGCGTTCGTGCTGTCCGACTGGAATCGCGGCATCGAGTCATGGCGCTTCAACGTGCCGACCGACATGAGCACCACGCGCAGCGTGCGCGCGCATACCGTGTTCGACCGCACGCTGCTGCGCGCCGGCGAGACGGTGTCGATGAAGCATCTGCTGCGCGTCGAGACGCTCAACGGCTTTGCGTTTGCGCCCGACAATCCGGGCCGCGTGACGATCCGGCACACCGGCAGCGGCCAGACCTGGCACATGCCGCTCACATGGGCGGCGGACCACAGCGCCGATTCCACCTTCACCGTGCCGGTCGCGGCCAAGCTCGGCGAATACACGGTGACGCTGGACAACGGCGCCATCGCCGCGCCCGGACAAAAGAACGGAGACGACAACGACGCCGACGACAGCGGCGTCACGCAGTCGTATGAATCGGGCAGTTTCCGGGTGGAGGAATTCCGCCTGCCGGTCTTCAAAGGCTCGATCACCGCCGGCGACGGCGCATCGCCCGGACTGGTCGCCACGCAGGACGCACCGGTCGCGGTGCGGATGGCATACGTGCAGGGCGGACCGGCATCGAATCTGCCGGTGCAGGTGTCGGCGCTGGTGCGCGACGTCGCGCCGCCGTTCGCCGCGCAGTACGACGCGTACAGCTTCGCGCCGTGGCGCAAGCCGTCCGGCGACGGCGCGAGCGCCCCCGCCGAGGACGAAGACAGCGAGCAGCAAGCCGACGCCACAACGAAGCTCATCGCCGACAAGCTGCGCGTGACGCTCGATCGCGACGGCGCCGGCAAGCTCACCATCAAGCCGCTGCCCGCGGTGGAAGCGCCGAAACGCCTCGCGCTCGAAGCGAGCTTCGCCGATCCGAACGGCGAGATCCAGACCATCAGCGGCGGCACGACGCTGTGGCCCGCCGCCGTGGCGGTCGGCGTGAAGGCGGGCCATTGGGTGTCGGTCGGCGGCAAGCTGCCGGTGCAGGCGCTGGCGCTCGATCTGCAAGGCAAGCCGCGCGCGGCCGTCGCCGTGGAAATCAAGGCCGTGGCGCGCATCATGTCGAGTTCGCGCAAGCGCATGGTCGGCGGCTTCTATGCGTATGACAACCACACCGAAATCAAGGATCTCGGCGCGCTGTGCAACGGCAAGAGCGACGATCACGGCATCGTCTCGTGCAACGTCGCCATCAAGGAGCCCGGCAATGTCGATCTGATCGCCATCGCGAAAGACAGCGACGGCCGCGCGGCCAACGCCAGCACCTCCGTGTGGGTCACGCGCGCGGACGAACTGTGGTTTGGCGGCGAGAACACGGACCGCATCGACGTCCTGCCCGAGAAAACCAGCTACGAGCCCGGCGAGACGGCGCGCTTCCAGGTGCGCATGCCGTTCCGCTCGGCCACGGCGCTCGTCGCGGTGGAACGCGAGGGCATCGTCGAGACACGGGTGGTCGAACTGAACGGCCGCGACCCGACGGTCGAACTGAAGGTCGGGGAATCGTGGGGGCCGAACGTGTACGTGTCGGTGCTCGCGATTCGCGGACGCATCCGCGACGTGCCGTGGTACTCGTTCTTCACGTGGGGCTGGAAAGCGCCGCTCGACTGGGCCCGCGCGTTCTGGTACGAAGGCCGCCAGTATCAGGCGCCGACGCCGCTCGTCGATCTGTCGAAGCCCGCGTTCCGCTACGGACTCGCGTCGATCAAGGTCGGCACGGCGTCGCACCGGCTCGCGGTCAGCGTGACGCCCGACGCGAAGTCCTACACGGTGCGCGGCAAGGCGCACGTGCAGGTCAAGGTGGCGCTGCCCGACGGCAAGCCCGCGCCCGCGGGCACGCAGATCGCCGTCGCAGCCGTGGACGAAGCGCTGCTGGAACTGATGCCGAATCACAGCTGGGACGTGCTCGACGCGATGCTCCAGCAACGCGCATACGGCGTCGAAACGGCGACGGCGCAGATGGAAATCATCGGGCGGCGTCACTTCGGACGCAAGGCGGTGCCGGCGGGCGGCGGCGGCGGTCATGCCGCCACGCGCGAGCTGTTCGACACGCTGCTGCTGTGGAACCCGCGCGTCACGCTCGATGCGCAAGGCGAAGCCACGGTCGACGTGCCGCTCAACGATGCGCTGACGCGCTTTCGCATCGTCGCGGTCGCGGCGGTGGGCGCGGGGCGCTTCGGCACCGGCAGCGCGTCGATCCAGAGCACGCAGGATCTGCGGCTCATCTCGGGATTGCCGCCGCTGATTCGCGTCGGCGATGCGTTCCGCGCGCAGTTCACGCTGCGCAACACCACGCCGCGCGCGATGCGGGTTGTCGTCACGCCGCACGCCGGAGCGCTGGCGCTCGACGCGCGCACCGTGGAACTCGCCGCGAACGCGTCGCAGGACGTGGCGTGGGACGTCACGATGCCCGACGTGCCGGGCGTCGCGCCATCCGCGAGTCTCGCGTGGGAGGTCAGCGCGGCGGAACAGGCCGGCCCCAAGGCAAGCGACGCCGTGAAGATCACGCAGCGTGTCGTCCCGGCCGTTCCTGTCACCGTGCAGCAGGCGACCCTCGCGCAAGTGGAAGGCTCGCTCACGCTGCCGGTCGCGCCGCCCGCCGATGCCATCCTCTCGGGCGACGGTGCGGTACGCGGCGGCATCGCGGTGTCCTTGCAGCCGAAGCTCGCCGACGGCCTGCCGGGCGTGCGCCGCTGGTTCGAGCGCTATCCGTACAACTGCCTGGAGCAGCAGACCTCGCGCGCGCTCGGTCTGATGGACGCGGCGCAGTGGCAGGCGGTGCTCGCGAAGATGCCGACCTATCTGGACCGCGACGGCCTCGCGAACTACTTCCCGCCCGCCGATGACGAGCGTCCCACCGGCAGTCCCGCGCTCACCGCGTACCTGCTGGCCGTGTCGGACGAGGCGGCGCGGCTGGACAGCCGCTTCGCCCTGCCCGCCGACCTGCGCGGACAGATGGCCGCGGGCCTGGCGAATTTCGTCGAAGGCAGGATCACGCGCACGTTCTGGGCGCCGCGCAACGATCTCGACTACGAGAAACTCGCGGCCATCGAAGCGCTTTCGCGCTACGGACTGGCGCAGCCGCGCATGCTCGGCTCCATCACGGTCGCGCCGGATCAATGGCCGACCTCCGCCGTGCTCGACTACTACGCGATCCTGTCGCGCGTCGACGGCATCCCCGAGCGCGACGCGAAACGCGCGCAAGCCGAGCAGATCATCCGCGCACGGCTCACGTATCAGGGCACGCGCGTCGGCTTTTCGACCGAGCGCGACGACGATCTCTGGTGGCTCATGACCGGCACCGAAACCAATGCCGCGCGTACGGCGCTGCTCTTCGCCGACGCGCCGGGCTGGAAGGAGGAGATGCCGCGCATCGTCGCGGGGCTGCTCGCGCTGCAGAAGAACGGCGCGTGGCAGACCACCACTTCGAACCTGTGGGGCACGCTGGCCGTGAGCCGGTTCTCGCAGTTGTTCGAGAGCACGCCCGTCACCGGACACACGTCGATCAAGCTGGGCACGGCCGCGCAGGACATCGGGTGGAACGGCCCGGTCAAGCCCGAGAAGGCGCGCAGCGTGCTGCTGCCGTGGACCACCAGCTCGCTCGCGCTGACGCAGGACGGGACCGGCAAACCCTGGGCAACCGTCGAAAGCCTGGCGGCGGTCGCGTTGAAAGCGCCGTTCGCAGCGGGCTACCGCATCTCGAAGACGCTGACGCCCGTTGATCCCGCAGTGGAAGGCAAGCTCTCGCGCGGGGACATTGTGCGTGTGCATCTCGACATCGACGCGCAAAGCGACATGACCTGGGTCGTCGTCAACGATCCGGTGCCCGCCGGCGCGACGATTCTCGGCTCCGGGCTCGGCCGCGATTCGGCTGCCGCGACCTCGGGCGAGAAAACGGCGGGCGGCGCGTGGCCGACGTTCGTCGAGCGCGGCTTCGAGGGCTATCGCGTGTATTACGACTATCTGCCTAAGGGGAAGATCCAGGTTGAATACACGATGCGGCTGAACAATCCCGGCACCTTCGGCATGCCGCCGACGCGCGTCGAAGCGCTCTACGCGCCCTCGGCGTTCGGCGCGCTGCCGAATGCGCCGATGGTGGTCGAGCCGCTCGCCGCGAAGTAGACGCATGAGACGCGCCGCGCTCCTTGCCCTCTTCACGCTGCTGAGCGCAGCGGCGCATTCGGCGCCGCGCTTCGACGAAGTGCGCGCGGCATGGCGCAGTTCCGACTGGGTCCTGCTCGCCCGCGACGGCACGCCGCTGCAGCGCACGCGCATCGACTCGCGCGCGCGGCGCGGCGACTGGGTCGCGCTCGCGGATGTGTCGCCGGCCCTGCGCGAGGCGATCGTGGTATCGGAGGACAAGCGCTTCTACGAACACACCGGCGTCGACTGGCGCGGCGCGGCGGCAGCGGCGTGGGGCAATCTCTGGAACACGCGCACGCGCGGCGCATCGACGGTGACGATGCAGCTCACCGGCCTCATCGACGACAACGGCAAGCCGGCCGGACGGCGCTCCATCGGCGAGAAGGCCGAGCAGACCATCGGCGCGCTGTGGCTCGAACGCAGCTGGCGCAAGGACCAGATTCTCGAGGCCTATCTCAACCTCGTGCCGTTTCGTGGCGAGATCGTCGGCCTGGCGGCGCTGTCGCAGACGCTGTTCGGCAAGGCGCCCTCGGGGCTCGACGAGCGCGAGTCCGCCCTCACCGCCGCGCTGATCCGCGCGCCCAATGCGTCCTACGTGAAGGTCGCGGCGCGCACTTGCGTGATCCTGCGCGACATGCAGGCGCTGCACGGCGCAGGCAAAACCGCTTCCGCCGATCCGTGCATCAATCTCCCGGCCTACGTGCAGCTGGCGCTGAGCCGCACGGCCTCCGCGCCCGCATTCGCACAGGGCGACGATGCCCTCGCGCCGCATCTCGCGCGGCGCATCGCGAGCGAAACGCATCCGGCGGCAGGGGCGCGCGTGCGCTCGACGCTCGATGCGCGCCTGCAGCGCTTTACCCGCGCCACGCTTCAGCGCACGCTCGCCGAGCTGAATGCGCGCGCGCGTCCGCGCAACGTGCATGACGCGGCGGCGGTCGTGATCGACAACCAGTCGGGCGACGTGCTGGCGTGGGTCGGATCGGCGGGCGCGCTGTCGAACGCACCCGAAGTCGATGCGGCGCTGGCCGCGCGTCAGGCCGGCTCCACGCTGAAGCCGTTTCTCTATGCGCAGGCGATCGACGAGAAGCGGGTCACCGCCGCGACGCTGCTCGACGATGCCCCGCTCGATCTCGCCACCGGGGGCGGCCTGTATATCCCGCAGAACTACGATCACGACTTCAAGGGATGGGTGAGCGTGCGCACGGCGCTCGGTTCGTCGCTGAACGTGCCGGCGGTCCGCACGCTCGTGATGGTGACGCCGCACCGGTTCGCGAAGACGCTGGTCGCACTCGGCCTGCCGCTCACGCAGGCCGGCGACTACTACGGCTTCAGTCTCGCGCTCGGCAGCGCGGACGTGACGCTGGCTTCGCTCGTCAACGCGTATCGCACGCTGGCGAACGGCGGCGTCGCGCGGCCTTTCTTCGATGTCGCCGACCACGCGCCCGCGCCTGCCGGCACGCGCGTGTTCAGCGCGGATGCGAGCTACATCGTCACCGACATCCTCGCCGACAACAACGCGCGCACCCGCACCTTCGGCTTCGACAGCGTGCTCGCGACACGAAGCTTCAGCGCGGTGAAGACCGGCACGAGCAAGGACATGCGCGACAACTGGACGGTGGGCTTCACATCGCGCTACACCGTGGGCGTGTGGGTCGGCAATGCCGACGGCCAGCCGATGTGGGACGTGTCGGGCGTGACCGGCGCGGCGCCGATCTGGAACGGGATCGTCAATTATCTGAACCGGCGTTCCGCGAGCCGTGCGCCACAGGCTCCGGCGGGCGTGGTGCGGACTACGGTCAGCTATCAGGACGATGTCGAACCGACGCGTGGCGAATGGTTCGTGCGCGGCACGCAGATGAGCAGCATCGCGCTCTCGGCTAGTGCGCTGCAAAGCGGGCAAGGCACGGGTAGCGGCGTGGATGCGCAGGCCGCACGCATCGGCGCGCCGACCAACGGCACCATTTTTGCGCTCGATCCGGACATTCCGCCCGCGCGCCAGCGCGTCTGGTTCGAACGGAGCGCGAGCAGCGCACGGCTCGCGTGGCGTCTCGACGGCAAGCCGTATGGCCAGGGCGCGCGCGCGGCGTGGCTGCCGTGGCCCGGACGGCACGTGCTGGAACTCGTGGATGGGCATGGACAGCCGGTCGACACGGTCGCCTTCGAAGTGCGCGGCGCGTTCGCGCGGGCGCAGGAACCGCCGCGTCATCCGTCGGGCAGCGCGCCGCGTTAAGGCACATGCGGGAACGTGCGGCAGGACGTGGGCCGTGCGAGCCGTCATCGTTCGGGACGGATTTGCCCTATTCTTAACGGCATCGTCTTCTCCGGCCCGGACCTATCGATTCGTCATCTGTTTCTCTCAAGCCTGGAGTGCCGTCATGCTGAAAAAGCTGCTGATGTTGTGCTTTGCGTTCATGCTGTCGATCGGAGCGGCCTTCGCCGCAGTCGACGTCAATACCGCCGATCAGGCCGCGCTGGAATCGGTGAAAGGACTCGGGCCGGTGAAGTCGAAGGCGATCGTCGATGAACGCACGAAGAACGGTCCCTTCAAGGACGCCGACGATCTCGCGACGCGCGTCAAGGGGCTCGGCACCAAGTCGGTGGCCAATCTCGAGCAGAATGGCCTGACGATCGGCGGATCCTCGCTTCCGCCGTCCGGCAAGACTGCCAGGCCGACCACGACCCAGGGCGGCAGCGCCGCGCCGAACTCGACGGTGAAGTCCTCGACGGCCGCCACCGCCGCAACGTCGCCCGCCGCGACCACCGCGCAGACGCCGGCCGCCGCGCCGGCATCGGGCACGAAGGCATCGAAGAAGTCGAAGAAGGACAGCGCAGCGGCGGCAGCGGCGGCATCGGGTCCGGCCATGGCGGCCAGCGAAGCGAAACCCGCCAAAGCGAAACGCAGCAAGAAGGACAAGGCCGCCAGCGCCGCGGCTGCCAGTCAGTAAGAGTAAGGTCGTGCCGGGAACCTTGGCGAAGGCAGTCTGCCTCTGTCCATGTAGCCCGGGTGATCGTCGTCGCGCGGCCCGGAAGGACAGGGGCCGCCGCCCGCGCCGCCGCGGACCCGTTTCTTTCGGGACACGGCGGCACGGTCGAATCCCTCCCTCAACCCCTTCAGTGAGACCGTCATGAGCCTGTTCGATATCCTCGCCTCCTCCCTCGGCAATTCAGCGCAACCGAACGGTCAACCCGGCCAACCTGGCCAACCCGGCCAGACGGGACAAGCCGCGCTGATCGCGGCGGCCCTCGAATTCGTCAACAGCCAGCCGGGCGGCATCATGGGGCTGATTCAGCGCTTCCACGAGCACGGTGCGGGCGATATCGTCCAGTCGTGGATCGGCACCGGCGAAAATCAGCCGATCAGCCCCGACACGCTCAACAACGTGCTGGGCCACGACAATGTCGGCGCGCTGGCGCAGAAGGCCGGCGTGTCCGGCGATCAGCTCTCGGGCATGCTGGCGGCCGTGCTGCCGCATGTCGTCGATCGCGCGACGCCGAACGGCGAAGTGCCTCCCGAAGGCAAGCTGGACCTGACCGGCGTGCTCGGCTCGCTCGGCGGGCTGGCAGGCCTGTTCGGCAAGAGCGAAGAACCGAAGCAAGGCTGAAGCGGGCCTGCTTCGCGCCGTCCGCGCATGGCTTCAGCGCGCGGACAGCCTGCGCGTCATGTCCGCGATGATCGTATGGCGGATCACGCGCAGACAGGTCAATTCTCCGCCGAGCGTCGCGGCCAGCGCTGGCCGTTCGGCCAGCAGCCCCGCGTTTTCCTGCTCGACGCGCGCGTACAGCCCAGCGGCGGCGCTGGTTATGGCGTTCGTCAGCGCGTCCAGCAAGCGCTGGGCGGTCTTGCCCGCGATGCCCAACACCTCGCCCGCCCGCAACAGCAGCGCGCGATCGAAATCCTCGTAGTGACGCGCGCCGAGTATGTCCCAGGCAAACGTGGCGCGCTTCGGCCAGTCGGTCTTCTGATAGGACGGCGTGGCATACGCCGCGACGCTCAGCAAGTCGTAGAACGGCGCAAGCTGGATGCCCTCGCTCGACACGAGGAAGCTCAGGTTCTTCAAATGCGCGTCCGAATTGCCGACCAGCACGTTGAACACCAGCCATGAAAACAAGCGGGTCCGCGCCGCCGCCTGGTTGCGGCAACGCGCGGCGAGCGTCGCGAGCTGCTCGACGCTGCCCTGCTCGTACTTGAAGGTGCGCGCGAGATCGAGCAACTGGCACGCGTCGATGCTATGCAGCCGGCGCCACGCGCCCGCGCGTGACTCGCGGTCGAAGCGGTCGATCAGATACACGGGCGACGGCACATAGCGCCGGTGGACCTTCGGTACGCCGAGCCGAAGCATGTCGGCGAGCGTCATCACGAACCATTCGTTGATGACCGAATGGGGATAATCATCGGCATCCTGATGATTCGGCTTCAGGATGTGTGTCGACGGCGTGCTTCCGGCGGGTTCATGCAGCGCGCCGTCGCGCAGCATGACGGCCAGCTTGTGCTGCGCACCCGCGAGCGACATGCGCTTGATGGCGCCATGCGTGAGCGGCACGCGCGGCAAGGCGTCGATGCGGGCCTGAAGGGCTGCGTCGGGCAGCGGGCGCGCCGTTGCCTCGCTCGTCTCGCGCGCGCCCGGAGGCATGAGCGTGACCGACCCCGCCGATTCCGCGCCATAGTGCGCAAGCAGTGCGAACGCGTCGGCTTCGTTGCGGATCGAGGCGTCGCGTGCCAGCAGCGTACGCTGACCTTCCTCCGGCAGCAGATTGTCAAAGTACCACTGCACCGCGCGGCGCGTGCTGCCGTCGCGCAGCGTCTTGGCCTGCAACGGCAGCGCCGGACTCAACGGATAACTCTCCGCATGGTCGCGCCATGAAGGCAGATAGGTGAACGACCAGATGTCGTCGTCGGCATTGAGCAGGCCGACTTCCATGTCATTGATGCTCGCGATCAGGCTGCGGCGGGTTTCGGACGGCGCGTTATCCGGCGCTTCGGCTTCAGGACTCATCGTTGTCCTCGCGCGCGCGCCGCCGTTGTTCACGTCCATGGCGTTTGATCGCTTCGCCGGCAAACAGCGCGCCGGCTTCGTCGGGGATATCGACCGTCAGGCGCACGCCCAAGCCTTCCAGCACCTGGAACAGCTTGCCCCATTGCACGCTTTCGGCGCCGCTCTCGATCTTGCCGAGAAAGCTCTCGCTCACGCCGATGCTGCCGGCAGCGTCATCCTGACGCAGCCGCTGGGCCTTGCGGGCCGACCGCACCGCCACGCCGATGTCATGTGGATTTCGGATCTCGATCTTCATAAAAATCCTTTCGATCGACGAGATTATACTGGCAAACGCCTGGTCTTCTCGAAAATCCAGTCAATCGACGAGATTTCATGATTTTCGCATGCCCTATCGCTAAAATCCTTTCGATCACATGGATTTCAGCCGAAATAAAAAAAGGCAACGAACTGATCGTTGCCTTTTCTTCGTTTCGCAGGGACCGTCCCGCAAGACGGTCCCGCCTGTCTTCAGTGAATCACGCGGTCGAACACGAACTTGCCCTCGCGCACATCCACCGGAATGACGTCCTTCGGACCGAAACGTCCGGCGAGGATAAGCTTGGCGACCGGATTCTCGATCTCCTGCTGGATGGCGCGCTTCAACGGCCGTGCGCCGAACAGCGGGTCGTAGCCCACCTTGCCGATCTGCTCGAGCGCCACATCGGACACTTCCAGCTGCATGTCCAGCTTCGCAAGACGCTCCTGCAAGCGCTGCAACTGAATCTTCGCAATCGATTCGATGTTGCTGCGATCGAGCGCATGGAACACGACGACGTCGTCGATCCGGTTCAGGAATTCCGGCCGGAAGTGCAGCTTCACTTCTTCCCAGACGGCGTCCTTCACCTTCTCCTGCGGCTCGCCGACCATGCCCTGGATGACTTGTGAACCGAGGTTCGAGGTCATCACGATCACCGTGTTCTTGAAGTCGACGGTGCGGCCCTGGCCGTCGGTCATGCGGCCATCGTCGAGCACCTGGAGCAGCACGTTGAAGACGTCCGGGTGCGCCTTCTCGATTTCATCGAGCAGGATCACGCTGTACGGCTTGCGACGCACGGCTTCGGTCAGGTAACCGCCTTCTTCGTAACCGACGTATCCCGGCGGCGCGCCGATCAGCCGCGCGACGCTGTGCTTCTCCATGAACTCGCTCATGTCGATGCGGATCAGATGGTCTTCCGAATCGAACAGGAACGACGCGAGCGCCTTGCACAGTTCAGTCTTGCCGACGCCCGTCGGCCCGAGGAACAGGAACGACCCATACGGCCGGTTCGGATCCGAGAGCCCCGCGCGCGAGCGGCGAATGGCGTCCGCCACCGCGCCGATGGCCTCGTCCTGGCCGATCACGCGTTCATGCAGCTTGGACTCGATCTGCAAGAGCTTCTCGCGTTCGCCCTGCATCATGCGCGCCACCGGAATGCCGGTGGAACGCGACACGACTTCCGCGATTTCCTCCGCGCCGACCTGCGTGCGCAGCAGGCGCGGCCGGGTCGGATTGTTCTGCTCCTGCGACTCGGCTTGCGTCACCTGCTTGAGCCGCGCCTCGAGTTCCGGCAGCTTGCCGTATTGCAGCTCGGCGACTTTCTCCAGCTTGCCTTCGCGCTGCAGACGGGTGATGTCGGCGCGCACCTTCTCGATCTCTTCCTTCAGTTGCGCGCTGCCCTGCACCGCGGCCTTTTCCGCCGTCCAGATTTCCTCGAGGTCCGAATACTCGCGGTTGAGCCGCTCGATTTCTTCCTCGATCAGTTGCAGGCGCTTCTGTGACGCTTCGTCCTTCTCCTTCTTCACCGCTTCACGTTCGATCTTCAACTGGATGAGACGACGGTCCAGCTTGTCCATCTCTTCGGGCTTCGAATCGATTTCCATCTTGATGCGGGACGCAGCCTCGTCGATCAGGTCGATGGCCTTGTCCGGCAGGAAGCGGTCAGTGATATAGCGATGCGACAGCTCCGCCGCCGCGACGATGGCCGGGTCGGTGATTTCCACGCCGTGATGCAGTTCGTACTTCTCCTGCAGCCCGCGCAGGATGGCGATGGTCGCCTCCACCGACGGTTCGTCGACGAGCACCTTCTGGAAACGACGCTCCAGCGCCGCGTCCTTCTCGATGTACTTGCGGTATTCGTCGAGCGTCGTGGCGCCGATGCAATGCAGTTCGCCGCGCGACAAGGCCGGCTTCAGCATGTTGCCCGCATCCATGGCGCCTTCGGCCTTGCCGGCGCCGACCATGGTGTGGATTTCATCGATGAAGACGATGGTCTGGCCTTCGTCTTTCGCGATGTCGTTGAGCACGGACTTGAGGCGTTCCTCGAACTCGCCGCGATACTTCGCGCCGGCGAGCAGCGCCGCCATGTCGAGCGACAGCACGCGCTTGCCCTTGAGCGTCTCCGGCACTTCGCCATTGACGATGCGCTGCGCCAGCCCTTCCACGATGGCCGTCTTGCCGACGCCCGGCTCGCCGATCAGCACCGGGTTGTTCTTGGTGCGGCGCTGGAGAATCTGGATGGAGCGGCGGATTTCGTCGTCGCGGCCGATGACCGGATCCAGCTTGCCCGCACGGGCGCGTTCCGTCAGGTCGACGGTGTATTTCTTGAGCGCCTCGCGCTGGCTTTCGGCGTCCTGGCTGTCGACCTGCGCGCCGCCGCGCACCGCGTTGATCGCCGCTTCGAGCGCCCGGCGCGTGAGGCCGTGCTGTTTCGCGAGGCGGCCCGCTTCGCCACGGTCGTCCGCGACGGCGATCAGGAACATCTCGCTCGCGATATACGTGTCGTTGAGCTTCTGCGCTTCCTTGTCGGCGGTGTTGAGCAGGCCGGCCAGGTCGCGGCTCACTTGCACGTTGCCGTCGGTGCCCTGCACCTGCGGAAGGCGCGTAATGGCGTCATTGAGGGCGGTCTGCAGCGCTTGCACCTGCACGCCCGCGTGCGACAGCAACGAACGCGCGGAACCGTCCTGCTGCGCGAGCAATGCCGACAGCAGATGAACCGGCTCGATGTACTGGTTGTCGTGTCCGACCGCCAGGCTTTGCGCGTCCGAGAGCGCTTCCTGGAATTTGGTGGTGAGTTTGTCGATTCTCATTGGATTGAAGCTCCGATTCTGAATACTTCCAAAATGAGGCGCTTCGGGCCGGTTTCAAGCACGAATTCGCTCGTTGACGGCGTTTTTTTGTGTTTTTTACGATCGACGGCGGGCCCGCTTGCAATGAGAGAAGACTGCGGCGTTCAGGTTTCGTTCAGCGAAGAATCGCGAATCGGAATGAATTCACCCGCCGGCAAGGGCGCCAGATTCGGAATGTTCAGCAGCCGCGCGAGTTCGTTGGACGGATGGGCCAGTTCGCCGATCGTGTGCTTGTCCAGTTCGGCGAGGAAAGCGTCGCGAGCGGCCGCGAATACACCCTGCAAACGACAGTGCGACTGGATCACGCAGCCCTTATGACCCGTCTGGCCTTCGTCCGCCGGTCCGAAGCAGCCGACGATCGCAAAGTCATTCTCCGTCTTGCGCACGATCTCGCCCACCGTCAGCGCGCCCGAGTGTTCCGCCAGCCGCAGCCCGCCGTTGCGGCCTCGTACCGTTTCCACCCAGCCCAGTTCGCCCAGTTGCTGGACGATCTTCATCAGATGGTTTTTAGAGATGCCGTAGGCGTCGGAGATTTCCTGGATCGTCGAGAGACCGGCGGGACGGACGGACAGATACAGCAGGACTCGCAATGCATAATCGGTGTAATCGGTCAGTCGCATGTTCGCGCGAAGTGGGTGGCGCCCAAGGGCGCGTCGGTTGTTCGAGGCCACGCTTGGCCGGAAGTCCGCATGAGGACAAGGGCGATGCCTTGCAGCAAGGTTTTGGGCCTTAATATCGGCACGCGGCGCCCAGATGGGCCGAGCCTGGCAAGAGTGACGCAAAAGCACGCCAAACAAACACCAGGCATGCAATTCGGACACTTTCGGATGCACGAAACCGTCAAGACGAAAGCGTCATTCTGCTTCATCTTGAAATAGTTCGTCAGAAAATTCTCTTTACCGAACCAATCGACCCATCCCACGATGGAACCGCTGCCCACATCACCAATGACCGATTTCCCGACTCCCGCACAAACCGTCCCGCGCGAACGCGAGCCCAGTGCAGACAATGTGCGCGCCCTCGTGGAGGCGTTTTATCGCCGCGTCGACGACGATCCGCTGCTCGGCCCGATCTTCTCGAACGCGCTCGAAGGCCGCTGGGACGAACATCTCAGCAAGATGACGAGTTTCTGGTCGAGCCTCGTGCTCGGCACGAAGGACTATCGCGGCAACGTGCAGGAGGCGCACCGGCCGCTCGACGGCATCGAGCCGCGTCATTTCGCGCGCTGGCTGTCGCTCTTCCTGAACACGGTCGAGGCGCGCTACGAACCCGGCGCCGCCGTGCAGTTCATGGAACCGGCGCTGCGCATCGCGCAGAGCCTGCAATTGAGCAAGTTCGGCTGGGACTATCAGGTTCCTGCCGAGCAGCAGGATTTGCTCGCGGCGCTCAAACGGCGACGCAGCGGCGACCAACCGGAGCCGCGTTTCCCCGAGCGTCCCGGCGCCGAGGCGTTTCCGGCGCGCTTCGTCGGCAAGCCCGTGGACCGCTCCTGACGCCCCTCGGTCCGCTCAGGTCTGCCAGCGGGTGAGCGCGCGATCGTCGGACTCGCGTGCATCCACCCAGCGCTCGCCGGCTTCAGTCTTTTCCTTCTTCCAGAACGGCGCTTGCGTCTTCAGATAGTCCATCACGAACGCGCACGATTCGAACGCGTCCGCCCGATGCATCGCGGTGGTCGCGACGAGCACGATCTGATCGAGCGGCTTCAGCTTTCCCACGCGGTGCACGATCAGCACGTCCGAACCCTGCCAGCGCTCGCGCGCCTGGGCCGCGATGGCTTCCAGCGACTTCTCCGTCATGCCGGGATAGTGTTCGAGCTCCATGGTTTCGACGACGCTGCCTTCGTTCAGGTCGCGCACCGTGCCGACGAAGCAGGCGACCGCGCCCACCTTGGGATTGTCGGCACGCAGGGCGGCCACTTCGGCGCTGATGTCGAAATCGCCTTCCTGTATGCGGATTCGAGAGGTGCTCGTCATGTCAGCCGCCCGTGACCGGGGGAAAGAACGCCACCTCGCAGCCTTCGGTGATGCGCTGCGACGGATCCGTCATCACGTGATTGCATGCCATGCGCAACGCGCGGCCCTCGGCCAGCGTGTCCGCCCACGCGCCGCCGCGCAAACGCAGCCAGGTGCGCACGTCGCCGACATTGACCACGGATTCCGGCACCGTCACCGTTTCGTTGGCGACGCCCAGCGCCTCGCGCACACTCGCAAAAAATCTCAGTTCGACTTTCATGTCCAGCCTGATCCTTACCGCATGAGTTCTGAAAACGGGATGAAGCGCACGCTCTCGCCGGCGCGGATGGCGTGGTCCGGCGGGTTGTCGATGAGGCCGTCGCCCCAGACGGTCGAGGTCAGCACGGCCGAGCTCTGATTGGGAAAGAGATCGAGGCCGCCCGCTTCGTTCACGCGCGCGCGCAAAAATTCGTTACGGCGATCGCCCTTCTTCTGGCTGAAGTCGGCGCGCATCGAATAGACCCGCGGCGCGACGTCGGTCACCCCCGCGAGCCGCAGCAGGAACGGACGCACGAACAGCAGGAAGGTGCAGAAACTCGACACCGGATTGCCCGGCAAACCGATAAAAAACGCTTCGCCGCCGCGCTCCGCCGCGGCGCCTTCGCGCCGCACCGCGCCGAAGGCGAGCGGCTTGCCCGGCTTCATGGCGATCTGCCACATCGAGATATGGCCTTCAGCCTCGACCGCGGGTTTCACGTGATCCTCCTCGCCGACCGACACGCCGCCGCACGTCAGGATGAGATCGTGACCGGCGGCCGCGCGCCGCAGCGTCTCGCGCGTGGTGTCGAGCTGGTCCGCGACGATGCCGAAATCGGTCACTTCGCAGCCCAGCCGGCCGAGCAGCGCGCGCAGCGTGAAGCGATTCGAGTTGTAGATCGCGCCGGGTTCGAGCGGTTCGCCGGGCATGCGCAGTTCGTCGCCGGTGAAGAAGATCGCGACACGCACCGGCCGCACCACGTCCAGTTGCGCGCAGCCCACCGACGCAGCCAGACCGAGCGCCTGCGGCGTCAGGCGCGTGCCCGCCCGCAGGATGACCGAGCCGCGCTCGATATCGGCGCCCTGCCGCGTGATCCATTCGCCCGCCTTCGGCGTCTGCGTGAAAGTGGCGCGGCTGCCGGTTCCGGTCTGCGTCGCCTGCACCATCTCCTGCATCACGATGGCGTCCGCGCCGGGCGGCACCGTCGCGCCCGTGAAAATGCGCGCCGCGGTGCCCGCCGCGAGCGGCTCGGCGGCCTGTCCCGCCGGAAGGCGCTGCGAGACCTCGAGCGTCACGGGCGCGCCGTCGGCCGCGCGGGCGAGGTCGGCGGCGCGGACCGCGTAGCCGTCCATCGAACTGGTGTGCATCGGCGGGACGTCGAGCGGCGAGATCACATCGGCCGCGAGCACGCGATGGGCGGCGTCGAGCGTATCGATCCGTTCATGGCCGTCCACGCGGCGCGCGGCATCGAGCAGGCGGCCGAGTGCGGCGGCGGTGGCGAGCATCGGAGGACGGGATGAAGCGGCAGGCGTGGATGACATGGAGATCGCTCCGGGCGCGCGACGCCCGCGTGAAGGTCGGGCGGCCGGCGCCCGCATGGATGAATGGATGAGTGGAAGCACTGATTCTGGTCAACTATTGTAACGACAAGCCCGGCCACCCGGCAGGCGCAAGCGCTTCCGCATCAAGCCTGCCGGGCCGATGCCGCACTCGCGCGCCGCCGCGACCCGTGCCTTGAACGCCCCGGTGCGGTGATACACTCGCACCACACTTTCCACCGCCATTTCCATGAAATTCTGCTCCGTCTGCGGCCACGAAGTCGGCCTCGCCATTCCGCCCGGCGACAACCGCGAGCGTTACGTCTGCGAGCACTGCGGCACGATTCACTATCAGAACCCGCGCAACGTCGTGGGCACGGTGCCGGTGTGGGACGACAAGGTGCTGCTGTGCCGCCGCGCGATCGAACCGCGCTACGGTTACTGGACGCTGCCGGCCGGCTTCATGGAGATGGAAGAAACGACGAGCGAAGGCGCGTCGCGCGAAACGCTGGAGGAAGCCGGCGCGCGCGTCGAGATCCAGAGCCTGTTCTCGCTGCTCAACGTGCCGCACGTGCATCAGGTGCATCTGTTCTATCTCGCGCGCCTGCTCGACCTGGACCTCGACCCCGGCGAAGAAAGCCTGGAAGTGAAACTGTTCGCGGAGAGCGAGATTCCCTGGGACGAGATCGCTTTTCCGACTGTCGGCCAGACGCTGCGTTTCTTCTTCACCGACCGCGCCGCCGGCAATTTCACGCTGCATACCGGCGACATCTTCCGCACGCTGCGCGACGGCTGATCTTCACTTCATAGCGACCTCGCTCCCGCCCGCCGCCTCCTTTCGAGAACATGGTTCCCTGGCTCGTTGACGACGATCCCTTTCCGCCTGTCGAACGTGCGCTCGGCGCGTCGAGCGGCGCGCCCGGCTTGCTTGCCGCAAGCGCGGACCTGCTGCCGTCGCGGCTGATCGATGCCTATGGACGCGGTATCTTCCCGTGGTATTCGGATGGCCAGCCGGTGCTGTGGTGGAGCCCCGATCCGCGCATGGTGCTGTATCCGGCGGAGTTCAAGGTGTCGGATTCGCTGCGCAAGACGCTCAAGCGCGTGCTCCGCGATCCGCTCTGGGAAGTGCGCGTGGACCACGATTTCGCCGCGGTGATGCGCGCCTGCGCCGACACGCCCCGCGACGGCCAGCGCGGCACCTGGATCACCAGCGATATCGTGGACGCCTACACGACGCTGCACCGCGCGGGCAACGCGCACAGCATCGAAACCTGGCACGACGGCGTGCGCGTGGGCGGGCTTTACGGGGTGTCGTTCGGGCGCATGTTCTTCGGCGAATCAATGTTCGCGCACCGTACCGATGCCTCGAAAATCGCGCTTGCGGCACTCGTCGGACACTTGCGTCGTCACCAGATTGTGATGATAGACTGCCAGCAGAACACGTCGCATCTGGCGTCGCTCGGGGGCCGTGAGATTGCCCGCCGTGCGTTCGTCACGCATCTGAGGCGCGCGGCGGCGGAACCGGCCATCGGCTGGCGCTTCGACAAATCCGTCTTGCTCGAAGTGCTGGCACGCTGAATGCCTCCAGCGTGATGACCCGGTCATGCCTGGGTTTTTCCTTGAGCAATCACCGAACCGCAATCACCGAAACGCCGTCACCGCACGCGCGCCGCAGCGCGCGTAACGGCTGGCCAAGACGAGACGACGCCTGCGAGAGCCGCTAACGTGACACATCCGAACGAGCTGCCGCTGTCACCGCTTTCCGCGCTGCAATTCTATGCAACAGCGCCTTACCCGTGCAGTTATCTGGACGGGCGCGTCGCACGCTCGCAGGTCGCCACGCCGAGCCATCTCATCAACTCCGACGTCTACACCGAACTCGTCAAGGCCGGCTTCCGGCGCTCCGGCGTGTTCACCTATCGTCCTTATTGCGACGGCTGCCGCGCCTGCGTGCCGGTGCGCGTGCCGGTCGCGCGCTTCGTGCCGAACCGGGCGCAGAAACGCGTATGGAAGCTGCACGGCAACCTGATTGCGAGCGTCGCGCCACTGCACTACGACGAGGAACATTACGCGCTCTACATGCGCTATCAATCGGCTCGGCATGCCGGCGGCGGCATGGACCGCGACAGCCGTGACCAGTACGAGCAGTTCCTGCTGCAAAGCCGGATCAATTCGCGCCTAGTCGAATTCCGCGAGCCGGCGCATCCGGGCCATCCCGACGAACCCGGCGAGCTGCGCATGATCAGCATGATCGACATCCTCGGCGACGGGCTCTCGTCCGTGTACACCTTCTTCGAGCCGGACCAGCCGAAGACCAGCTACGGCACCTTCAACATCCTGTGGCAGATCGAGCAGGCGCGCAGCCTCGACCTGCCGCACGTCTATCTCGGCTACTGGATCCGCGAAAGCGAGAAGATGGCCTACAAGGCCAATTTCCGCCCGCTCGAAGGCCTGATCGACGGCGCCTGGAGCCTGCTCGATCCGCTCAACACGCAGTCCGCCGGCACCTTGCCGATGCCCGGACGCATCCACGCTCCGGGACAGCCCCGCTAGGCGTTGAAAAAAAACCACCGGAAGAAGCCGCTAAAATAGCGGCCTCAAACAATAATTCGCCCTCGCCGGCGTTCCTTTCGTGTTCAGTTCCCTTTATCCGCTCGCGCGTTCGCATCTGTTCAAGATGGACGCGGAAGACGCACATCACCTGACCCTGCGCATGCTGGGCGCGGCCGGCCGCACCGGCCTCGCCAGCGTACTCGCCACCCGTGGCGCCGATTCGCCCCGCACCGTCATGGGCATCACGTTCCGCAATCCGGTCGGGCTCGCGGCCGGCCTCGACAAGGACGGCGCCTGCATCGACGGGCTCGCCGCGCTCGGCTTCGGCTTCATCGAAGTGGGCACCGTGACGCCGCGCGCGCAGCCCGGCAATCCGCGTCCGCGCATCTTCCGCCTGCCGGAAGCCGGTGCGCTCATCAACCGGATGGGCTTCAACAACGGCGGCGTCGACCAGTTCGTCGCCAACGTGCAGGCCGCGCGCTATCGCGGCGTGCTGGGTCTCAACATCGGCAAGAACGCCGATACGCCCATCGAGCGCGCCGCCGACGACTATCTCTACTGCCTCGAACGCGTGTATCCGTTCGCGAGCTACGTGACCATCAACATTTCCTCGCCGAACACAAAGAACCTGCGTCAGCTGCAAGGCGCGGGCGAACTCGATGCCCTGCTCGGCGCGCTCAAGGACAAGCAGCAGCGCCTGTCCGACCTGCACGGCAAGCTGGTGCCGCTCGCGCTGAAGATCGCGCCCGATCTCGACGACGAACAGATCCAGTCGATCGCGGGCACGTTGCTGGCTCACAGGATCGACGGCGTGATCGCCACCAACACCACGCTGTCGCGCACCGCCGTCACCGGCATGCCCAACGGCGAAGAAGCCGGCGGCCTGTCCGGACGGCCGGTTTTCGACGCATCCAACGAAGTGATCCGCAAGCTGCGTGCGGAAGTCGGCACGGAGGTGCCGATCATCGGCGTAGGCGGGATTTTCTCGGGCGCGGATGCACGCGCCAAACTCGCCGCGGGCGCGTCGCTCGTGCAGGTCTATACCGGGCTCATCTATCGCGGCCCGGCGCTCGTCAAGGAATGCGTCGAAGCCCTCGCGTGAGGAATATAGAAATGAACAAACGATCTGACACGGCGATTGCATTTTCACTATGATCGCCGCACTTGTCGTTGCATGAAGGGAGGGGCTCGACGCCCTCGCCCTGGCCACCAGAGGAGAACAACACAATGAAACTGTCCACGCTCAGGAAACTCGTTGCCGCCAGCCTGATCGGCGCGGCCTTCACCGCCGTCACCAGCGCCGCGCACGCGGAAGACCTGCTCGATCAGGTCAAGCAGCACGGCACGCTGCGCATCGGCCTGGAAGGCACCTTCCCGCCGTTCAACTCGAAGGCGACCAACGGCGAACTGGTCGGTTACGACGTCGACATCGCCAAGGCCGTCGCCGCCAAGCTCGGCGTCAAGCCGGAATTCGTCACGACCGAATGGAGCGGCATCATCGCCGGCCTGCAGGCGGGCAAGTTCGACGTGATCGTGAACCAGGTTGGCATCACCGATGCGCGCAAGCAGACGCTCGATTTCTCGCCGGCCTACACGTATTCGAACGCGCAGCTGATCCAGCGCAACGACGACAAGCGCGAGTTCAAGTCGCTCGATGAACTGAAGGGCAAGAAGCTCGGCGTCGGTCTCGGCACGAACTACATGGACATGGCGAAGTCGGTGCCGGGCATCGACGTGAAGACCTATCCGGGCGCGCCCGAGTATCTGCGCGACCTCGCCGCCGGCCGCCTCGACGCCGCGCTGAACGACCGCCTGATGCTTGCCTACCTGCTGAAGAACTCGCAGTTGCCGCTGCGCACCGGCGCGAATGTGGGCCCGGGCAATCCGTCGGGCATTCCGTTCAAGAAGGGCAATCCGAAGTTCGCCAAGGCGATCGACGACGCGATGACCCAGCTCGAAGCCGACGGCACCTTCACGAAGATCTCGGACAAGTGGTTCGGCATCGACGTGACGAAACCGGCCAAGTAAGCCGCATTTTGCAGGGGCGCTTGAGGGCGGCATCGGCGACGGTGCCGCCCTTGCCTTTTGCCGCGACGGTTTAAGATGGGCCCTTCGTGCGCGCCGCCAAGGCCGGTTGCGCTCGAATGCGATTCCAGTTGCACCCTTTCCTCACTGCATTCCCGTTCATGTCCACGACTTCCCTGCTCGTCCAATCGGCGCCCGTCCTGGCGCAAGGCGCGGTACTGACGATCAAGTTCGCGCTCTACTCGATGTTCTTCGGCCTCATCGCGGCCGTCGTGCTGGCGTTGATGGGCATCAGCACCAACCGCACGCTGGTCGCGCTCGGGCGATGCTATGTGAGCGTCATGCGCGGCACGCCGCTGCTCGTGCAGATCTTCGTGATCTATTACGGCCTGCCGAGCCTCGGCATCTCGCTCGAGCCGACGCCCGCCGGCGTGATCGCGCTGTCGGCGAACGTGGCCGCGTATCTGTCGGAAAGCATGCGCGGCGCGATCCTTGGCATCAACAGCGGCCAGTGGCTGGCCGCTTATAGCCTCGGCTTGTCGCGCACGCAGACGCTGCGCTTCGTGATCGGGCCGCAGGCGCTGCGCATCGCGGTGCCGAGCCTGTCGAACAGCCTGATCAGCCTCATCAAGGACACGTCGCTGGTGTCGGTCATCACCGTGACCGAACTCCTGCGCAGCGCCCAGGAAGTGATCGCGGCGACCTACCAGCCGCTGCCGCTCTATCTCGCGGCCGCCTTCGTCTACTGGGTGCTGTGCAGCGTGCTGGAATTCGTGCAGCGGCGCTTCGAGCGGCGTCTCGCGCTGCCCGGGCGTCATTGAACGCGCACGCCGCCGGTTTCAGTCGGTTTCGAAGGGAAAGCGCAGGTTCAGGTCGCGCCGCGCGGCATCGATGATGGCGATCATGCGCATCGAGGTCGCGTGGGACATGATCGGGCTTTCCGTTGCGCCTGCGCGCAGCAGCTCGCAGAAATGGGCGGTTTCGTAGTTGAGGCCGCCACCGCTGAAGGGCTCGTCCAGCTCGACCTTGCGGCCATCCGTGTAGGCGATGGTCGCGCGCACCGGATTCCACCAGTTTTCATGGATGGTCACGGTGCCGCGCGTGCCGCCGATCAGCGCATCGCCGCGGCCTTGCAGATCCAGACCGCAGAACAGCTGCGCGATGCCGCGCTCGTGGCGCACGTTCAGGCTCGCGAAGACATCGACGCCCGTCTCCCCCAGCCGGCCGATGGTCTGCACGTCGAGTGCCTCGCCGAGCCAGTCGACCGCGAGAAATGCCTCGTAGACGCCGATATCCAGCAGCGCGCCGCCGCCTGCCTCGAGCGAGAACGACGGATGATCGGACGGCACGTTGGCGATCGAGCAGCCCGCGCGCACCAGCCCGATCTCGCCGATGCCGTCCGCCTGCAAGTGCGCGCGCAGGCGCTGATAGAGCGGATAGAACGGCGGCTTCATCGCTTCCATGAAGAGCAGCTTCGCGGCGCGGGCCGCGTCGATCATCTGCTGCAGCGCGCGCGCATTCACGGCAGCGGGCTTCTCGCACAGCACCGGCTTGCCCGCCGCGAAGGCGCGCAACGCATAGTGCGGATGGCTGTCCTGCAGCGTCGCGATGTAGAGCGCGTCGATGTTGTCGAGCAGCGCGTCGAAGCTTTCGCGGGCCTGTGCGCCGCAGCGGCCGGCGAGCGCACGCGCCGGCTCCTCGCGGCGCGACCAGACGCCCGCGAGACGCGCGCCCGGCACGTGCGCGAGACTGTCGGCGAAGCGCTGCGCAATGCGTCCTGCGCCGACGATGCCCCAGCGCACCTCGCGCGTGCCGCTGTCGATAGTGATCTCCGGCAAAACTCCCTCCTTGTGCGATGTTCGTCGTGCGACGCAGTGTGCCTGATTGCATGGCATGGCGATTTCACGAAAGGCGCAGACGACAAAAAGCCGGGACGTGTCCCGGCTCTCTGCTCGGCGAGCGCTTTGCTCAGGCGCTGTCTATCGACCCTTCACGCCGCCCCGGCCGACGCATTCACGTTCGGCGTGGCGGGCGCGGGCTGGCTGTTGACGCGCTCCAGCGAGAACGCACGGCCCACTTCCTCGGCCGCCAGGTCCACCAGCGCTCGCGTCGCGGCCTCGGCGGCGCCCGGATCCTTCGCCTCGATCGCCTCGACCACGCTGCGCTGCGCGGCGAGCGTCGCTTCGCGCACGGACTCGATACCGTCGACGATCGGGTTCACCGTCACGAGCGCGCCGCGCACGATGGCCGTCATCTGGCGGAAGAACTGGTTGCCGCTCGCGGCCACGATGCGCGTGTGCAGCACCTCGTCGGCCGCCTGGTACTCAGGCGCGCCGACCTGCATGCCCGACAGCGCATCGAAGGCATCGCGGATGCCCGCGATCTCGTCGGGCGTCGCGCGCGCCGCCGCCAGCGCCGCTGCGCGCGGCTCGATCAGCATCCGGAATTCGATTACATCGCGCAGAAAGGTTTGATCCGGCTTCGCGCGAAAGCGCCAGCTGACCACGTCCTCATCGATCAGGCGCCAGTCGCTCATTGGACGGATGCGCGTGCCCGTCTTGGGCCGCACATCCAGCATATGCCGCGCCAGCAGCATCGAGAGCGCCTCTCGCATGACGGTGCGGCTGACGTCGAACTCTTTCGAGAGGATGTCTTGCGGCGGCAATATCGCGCCGTATTTCTGCTCGACGATCCCGGAGACGAGTCCGTCCATCACCTTTGCCACCAGCGATCGCTCTTTGTTTTCATCCATCTCGCTTCTCCCCTTCTCGCCTGATCCGTAGCCGTGTGTGTGGGCGCATCACTTTCGCTTTCCCCGGACTGCGAAAGGCACGACGAACGACCCTCAGTCAATTCGTCATGCTTGATACGTTGCGTCTTCGTTGCTTCGAATGCCAGTTAGGAAA
This sequence comes from Caballeronia sp. LZ043, assembly GCF_031451075.1. Taxonomy (NCBI): domain Bacteria; kingdom Pseudomonadati; phylum Pseudomonadota; class Betaproteobacteria; order Burkholderiales; family Burkholderiaceae; genus Caballeronia; species Caballeronia sp. LZ043. Next base: position 1,768,519 of record NZ_JARUXT010000001.1, read on the forward strand.
TTCCTGACAGGGTAATCCCTTTGGCTTCGACGTCGACGCTGGTGTGTCGTTCTTACCGCTTCACGCCGCCGTGGCACGTGTCCGTCCTGCGCTTGCGCCGCGCGCGCGCCGGCATTCGTCAGGGAAACTGAAGAATGGCGGCGTCGCAGCGCGGCGCAAGCGGTCGATCTGGCGGCCCGGACGACGGTCGGACCGTTCATGCACTCATTTGAGCAAGCATCTCGTAGGCTTTCTGTGCGAACGCGAACGCTCCTCTGTTGGCATGTGTCTTTTGTATGATCCGCCGCTTGCGCCAGGCGGATGTTCAGCCGGTGTTTTGTGCCGCTTTTGCCGATTCGCCGGGTTTCCGCTCATACGGCGCCATCGGGTGCGCGAGCGCGGCGCGCGTCCATCGCGCCCTGGCGGCGGCGCAGCGATTCGCGCTCAGCGAGCGTGTGCTGATAGATCGCCATGTATTCGCCGCTCACCCGTTCCACCGAAAGCTGCTGCAGGTTTTGCCGCGCGCGCGCCGCGTACTGGCCGCGCGCCTGGCCGTCGATCAGCAGCCAGTGCAGCTTCGCCGCCGCCTGTGCGGGCTCGCCCGGCGGCACCAGCACGCCCGCGGTGCCGCCGTCCAGCATTTCCGGAATGCCGCCCACGCGGGTCGCGACGATCGCGCAGCCGGCCTCGCGCGCCTCGGCGATCACCAGCGGCGACGGATCCTGATGCGACAGCAGCGCGAACACGTCGGCGCTGGCGAGATACGGCCGCGCATCGGCGACGAAGCCCGTGAAATGCACCGCTTCCGCGATGCCGAGCTCGGCCGCGAGCGCTTCCATGGAGCCGCGATCGGGACCGTCGCCGACGAGGTAGAGATGCGGCTCCGGCAGGAATTCGGTCTGGCCGGCGGCCTGCTCACGCACGTGCGCGAATGCCTGCAGCAGATCCGCGATGCCCTTGCGCCGATACATCCCGGCCACGCACACGATGTTCGGGTGCCGCAACCTCACCGGCCGGGCGGCGGGCCGCAGGACGAGGCGCGGCGCGCCGACCGCGCCGTTGAGGACGATCGACAGGCGTCCGGCGCCGATGCCGCGCGCCTCGAGATCGTCCGCCACGGCCTGGCTGACGGCGACCATGCGATCGCCGGCACGGACCAGCGCTGCGCTCTTCTGCAACTCGTGATGCACCGTGGTGACGAGCGCGAAGCGCCGCCGCATGCTGCCGAAGCGCGAGATGAGCGCGCCGGTCATCATGTGCGCGTGCACGATGTCCGGATCGAAGCGGTCGATGAGGCGATTGAAGCCCGCGATCATCGACGGCACGCGCCAGGGCTGGCGCGACTGCTGCAAGGGAATGTGCGTGATGCCGTGGCGCCGCAACAGCGGCTCGAATCCGCCTCCCGACGATGCCACCACGACCTCCTGGCCCATGCGCGCCTGCACGCAGGCAAGGTCGACCATCATGTTGACGGTGCCGTTGCCTATCGTCTGCGCATGGTTGGCGAGATGGACTATTCGCATGAAAGTGTCGTTTGCACGCGCGCCGGCTTGCGCCGGCGGCGTTGTTCTTATTGTGGTCGAGGCGTGTTTCGGAGCGGCGCTTGCCGCCCTGTGTGGTTGTTCTTGCCTCGATGCCCGACAGGCTCTCGCCCGTGATGCCGCCGGTGTTTCGGCCATGCCGTGCGCTTGCCCGGCGGCCGCTGCCCTTACTTACCTATGTTGCTGAACCTTTCCTTGCGGACTGCTACAGCAATTCGAACGTGCTCGTGTAGTCGACGGGCCCCGCGAACTGCACGCGGGACGGGCTCGCCGTTTCGCGCGACTGCCGGCTCTTGCGCGTGAGACCGATGAACGGCATGCCGTGTTCGAGGAACGGTCCTTCGGTCTTGCGAAAGCCGAAGGCTTCATAGAAGCCGCGCAGACTCACCGGCGCCGTCAGGCGCACGCCGCGGCCCGGCCAGCGTTCGGCGGCCACGGCCAGCACGCGCTCGATCAGCGCATGCGCGGTGCCGTCGCCGCGGCGCAGCGGGCTCGTCAGGATCTTGTCGACCACGACTTCAGGTTCTTCCGCATCGCCTCCGTGAATGCGCGCATAGGCGAGCACCGGCATCGAGCGGCTCATGTCTTCCGCCGCGAACACATGCAGGCCGGTTTCATCGCGTCCATCGGGATCAAGATGCACATGCGACTGTTCGACGACGAACACCGCACTGCGCGCGCGCAAAATCAAATAAAGCTCACGCGCAGTGAGTTGTTCGAAATCCAGCGTTTTCCAGTTCATTGATTATCTCCAGGCGAGACCGGGATTAACCGGCGTTGCGACGATTCAACCTTACGTCCCGGCCCCTCGTGGCACAGTGCGCCATCGCACCGACCCGAAACGCCGCGCCGCTTCAAATAGGGCCGACCACACGCAAAAGAGGCGTCCGGGGAAACAAAGACGCCAGCTCGACCAACATGGCCTCACGCGACTGTCCTTCATCGGTCAGCCGCGTGCGCGCGCATGCGTCGATAGCACTCGCGTCATCCGGCACCTTCATGGGAAAATCAAAATGCATACCGCCATCGAACGCGACAAAGACGCACAACCACAAGCCCGCCCGCTTTGCGCGCCCGCGGTATCGGACGCCGGTTTTCCCGGTCCGAGGTAACGGCATGAGCGCGTTCCATACGAGCGGTGTGACGGGTTCGAACGCGGGACGTTCCCGCGTCGTGTCACTCGACCCTCTGCGCCTGCGTGCACGGCGTCATCATGCGCATGCGCTGCATCGCGGTGAGCGCATCTGGCGTGAAGGCATGGCGCCCGTGGACCTGTGGATCGAACTGCTGCACGGCAACGGCTTCGAACCGCGCGCGGCGCTCGCATTCAGCGTCACTCAGGACTTCGAAGACGACCAGTTCACACTCGGCAAACTTCCTCCCGACGATATCGAAAAGCTCTATGGCCTGCAGGTGCAGGAACTCGCGGTATTCGACTCGCTCGAAGAACGCGCGCTCGTGCAGACACGCCGCGCCAACATCGTCCTGCTCGAGACGGATGCCTTCTTTCTGCCCGATACCCGTGCCGATGCCTATCATCGCGAACATGCGCGCACGACCATCGGCATCGATGTGATCGATCCCGGTGCGCGCCGCCTCGGCTACTTTCATCACACCGGTTATCACCTGCTCGACGGCGCCGACTATGACGGCATTCTGCGCCCCGCCGCGACATCCGCGGCGCTGTTTCCCCATGTCGAATTCGTCAAACATGTGAGAGATGCACTGACGGGCACACCACTCGCGGAGACCTCGGCCGACCTGCTGTGCATGCATCTGCTGCGCCGCCCGCTGCATAACCCGATCTCGCGCTGGCGCCAGGCGTTTCCCGCACATGTCGAAACCATGCTCGAACGCGGCGAAGCGTATGCGCGTCACTATGCGTTCAACGTGATGCAGCAGCTTGGCGCGAACTTCGAATTGCTGGCGCACTACCTGCAATGGATGCGCGAGCAGGGCTTCGACATTCCGTTGTCCGCGCATGCGGGCGCACGCAAGATCGCCAGCGAGACGATGGTGTTGCAATGCCGTCTTGCACGTGCGTTGTCGCGTGGCCGAGAGGACCTCTGCGATGCTTCGTTCGACCTCATCGAAGAGTCCTACGCACGAGTCGTTCCTCCACTTGCCGATATCGTCTGTTGATCATTCAAAACGCATTCGACAAGGCAATCGGACTCGAGATGAGTCGTGTTTTGCAGCATTCGCTTTAAAACACGTTTGAGCCTATGTTTCAAGGGCTTTTTCAATCGCTTACCTGATACGGCTCAAGCGTGAAAACATGACGCCGTGATGTCGGCCAGGCATCTTTTGCGCTTGTCGAATGACACAGCGCCAGCATTGTCCTCGATGAAACATTTCGATGCAGCGGAGCGATGTGCGTTCATGCTCGCCGCATGGCTTTGATCCGACGATCGCAGAGCAAACGTTTTACGATCGCCAAGGCAATCCGTGTTGCGTTCGTGCCTTCATGCAAGCGGCGTGTGGGCCGTCATTCAACTGCGGAACCGTCGAATGCATGCCCTGGTCGAGTTCTGCTTCCCGACACTTTTCATCACGTGCAACGCACGCAACGTTTCCGCGCGATGCGCATTTTCATGGCTGCTTTCCTGGTGCGAGCGCAAAGCCTTACCCATCAACGACTCCACAGGAATCAACAGGCGCCTTTCGTACAACGTGATCGCTGCCCCACTCAAGCCATGGAACACGGATGAATCATTTTTCTTTGACCCTACGAAAGAAGGAGTGATGTTCAGGCTCTGTCGAGTGACGATGCTTGTTGCGTGGTCCTCTGGCCTGTCATTCCCTCCTTCGGAAGGGATTGGACTGATGAAACGAATCGGGGCGCACACGGATTCCTAAGACCACCCATGTTCAATACTGAAACAAAAACGGTGCGCTGCGGTGCATCAAGAAATTGTCCCGTGCAACGAGGCCCCGCCAGCATTGCGATTGCCCACACTGGCACAGTCCTCGCTATAAAGCTCTCGCGGTCCGAAAGGCGGCCAGAACAAAAACAGAACACCGTCGACGGATTGCTACGGGGCTGGGATGAAGCGTTTTCGATCAAGGCCGCACGAGCGATCGATTCAGAGAACGGTCACACCAGTAAATAAAAATGTGAAGCGCAACGCGCGAAGTTACGAGAGAACCAATCATGCTGACCCTCCAGTCCGACCTGCACGGCAATCACCTGCTTGGCGCACTTCCGGCCCACGAATGGCAGGCACTGACTCCGCATCTCGAACTCGTCCAGCTGCGCACCGAACAACTGCTGTGCGATTCTGGCCAACGCATCCACCACGTCTATTTCCCGACCACGGCGATCATCTCGCTGCTCCATACGATGGAAGACGGTGGCTCGGTCGAGATCGCCGCGGTGGGCCGCGAGGGCATGACGGGCGTGCCGGTGCTGACGGGCGGTGAAACCATGCCGACGCGCGTTCAAGTGCAGTGCCCCGGTTTCGCGTATCGCATGAGCGCGCAAGCGCTGCGCGAGCAGTTCGGCCGTTCCGACTTCCTGCGCCGCCTGATGCTGCTCTACATGCAGGCGCTGCTGACCCAGGTCGCGCAGACTGCTGCATGCAACCGTCACCACTCGCTCAACAAGCAGCTGTGCCGCTGGCTGCTGATCGAGATCGACCGCACCGCGTCGAACGAACTCCAGGTGACGCAGCAACTGATCGCCGACATGCTCGGCGTACGTCGCGAAGGCGTGACCGAAGCGGCCGGCAAACTGCATGACGCGGGCCTGATCCATCACAGCCGCGGCTGCATCAAGGTCGTCGATCGCGAAGGCCTCGAAGCCCGCGCCTGCGAGTGCTACGGCCTCGTGAAGCGTGAATTCGACCGGCTGCTGCCGCGTCTCCGTGCCACCGAGGCAGCATCGGCCTCCAGCGTTTAATGGTTCAATGATGCAAGCTAAAAATCAAAACATGTTTGCGTGGTCGGCACGCTGCCTGGACGTATCGCTGATCGTGGCCGGCGGCCTGATCGCGCATTCGATGCGCTTCGCCACCCTCGACATCAGCGACATCGAACGGCTGCTGACTGCTTTCAACTGCGTTCTCGCGCTGCTGCTGTTCCCCGCGTTCGGCGTGTACGACACCTGGCGCGGCAAGCCCCTGCCGGTCATGCTGGCGCGCGTGACGCTCGCCTGGATGGCCGTGGTGGCCGCGGGCCTGCTGCTGGCCTTCACGCTGCACCGGATGGATTCGGTATCGCGGCTTTGGTTCGCCTATTCGACGGTCATTACCGGCGCATTGATCATCGGCATCAAGTGCGCGGTGTACAGCAGCCTGCGTGCGATGCGCGGACGCGGCCTGAATCAGCGCAGCGTCGCCATTGTCGGCGCGCAGGGTTTCGCCCGCACGTTGCTCGCGCATCTGAGCAGCACGCCGGAACAGGGCTTCACGCCGGTCTGCCTGCTCGACACCACCGGCGACGAGGAACTGCACGCCACCGGCGTCAGGCATGCGCCGACGAGTGCGATCGGCACAGGCGGTTCGCGCCTGCCGGTGCTGAACGACTTCGACGAACTCGTCGCCAAGGTGCGCGCCGAGGAAATCAACGAAGTGTGGCTCGCGTTGCCGCTCTCGCAGGAACATACGATCTATCGCTTCGTGCACGCGTTGCGGCATGACTTCGTGAACCTGCGGCTGATTCCCGATACGCGCAGCATCTCGCTGTTCAACCATTCGATGACGGATGTCGCGGGCCTGGCGACCATCAACCTGACGACCTCGCCGGTCAGCACGCTGCGCATGTGGCCGAAGCTCCTGTTCGACAGGCTGTTCGCGGCGACCGCCCTGCTCGCGCTCTCGCCTCTGCTGATCGGGATCGCGATTGCGGTGAAGTCGACCTCGAAGGGACCGGTGTTCTTCACGCAGAAGCGTAAAGGCGCGGACGGACGGCCCTTCCCGATCTACAAGTTCCGCTCGATGGCGGTGCACAAGGAAACCACCGGACACGTCACGCAGGCGACGCGCAACGATCCGCGCGTGACCAAGGTCGGCGCGTTCCTGCGGCGCACGAGTCTCGACGAGCTGCCGCAGTTCCTCAACGTGCTGTTCGGCCATATGTCCGTCGTGGGTCCGCGTCCGCATGCGCTCGAACATGACGACCTGTACAAGGATCTCGTGTACGGCTACATGTTCCGCTATCGCATCAAGCCGGGCATTACGGGCTGGGCGCAGGTGAACGGCTATCGCGGCGCGACCGAGAAGGTCGAGAAGATGCAGAGCCGGGTGAAGTTCGACCTGTTCTACATCCACAACTGGTCGTTCTGGTTCGACGTGAAGATCGTCGCAATGACGATGTTCAAGGGCTTCATCGGACGCAACGCTTACTGATCCGGTCTCTCCAGAAGAAAGAAGGCCCGGCGCTGCGAAGCGCCGGGCCTTTGTTTTTGTGCTGCGTTGCTGCGTGGCGGAGGTTACGCGTAGTCGATGCGCTCGACGCCCGACTCGGCGCCGAGCAGGCAGAGATCCGCGCCGCGCGCCGCGAACAGCCCGACCGTCACGACGCCCGGCCATGCGTTGATGCTGGCTTCGAGGGCGCGGGGATCGTCGATGGAGAGGCCTTTCACGTCGATGATCTCGTTGCCGTTGTCGGTAATGAACGGCGCGCCGTCCTTTGCCACGCGCAGCACGGGCACGCCGCCGAGCGCCGCGAGCCGGCGGCCGATCGCGGTGCGCGCCATCGGCACGACTTCGACCGGCAGCGGGAACGTGCCCAGGACGGCCACGCGCTTGCTCGCGTCGGCGATGCACACGAACACGTCCGCGACCGACGCGACGATCTTCTCGCGCGTGAGCGCCCCGCCGCCGCCCTTGATCATGGCGCCGCTGGCGTCGATTTCATCGGCGCCGTCCACGTAGACCGGCAGCGACTCGATCTCGTTCAGGTCGAACACCTTGAAGCCGTGGCCTTCGAGCCGCGCGGTGGTGGCGAGCGAGCTCGACACGGCGCCGCGATAGCGCGCCTTCGAGCGGGCGAGCGCGTCGATGAAGCAGTTGGCCGTGGAGCCGGTGCCGACACCGATGATCGCGCCTTCCGGCACGTTCGCGTTCACGTAGTCGGCGGCGGCCTGGCCGACCCGTTGCTTGAGTTCGTCTTGAGTCATGGGAGGGTGCTGCGCGAGAGGAGAAACTGGAATTTTATCGGAGTGCGTGCGGGACGCACGCCGATCATACCCAGGCGCGCAGGAAGCCGAGCGGATCGTGGCTGTGCGCCACCGATGCGATGTATGCGAACACCACGATGGCCAGCACCCCGTAGACGGCGCGCGCGCCTTTGGTGCGGCCGCGTTTCAGGGCCAGCGTGCCGAGCACGACGTAGACGGCGAGTCCCGCGATCTTCGCGCCGAGCCAGGCGGCGTTCGCGAAGAAGCCGATGATCGCGACCAGGCCGATTGCGCTCAGCAGCAGCAGCGTGTCGATGATGTGCGGCAGGACTTTGGCCGGGCGCGTGTGGAGCAGGCGTGAGCCGGTGAGCATCCAGATCCAGCGCAGCACGAAGCCGGCGATGGCGAGGCCTGCGCAGGTCATGTGGAGCGTGCGCAGCGTGAGGAAGGTGTCGCCCATGGCGGTTAGTGGGTTAGTGGGTTAATGGTTGAAGTACTTGTCGAGCAGCGCCTGGGCGATGGCGTCGCTTTCGGCATCCGCGTTGCCCGCATAGTCGGACGGCCGGAAATGCATCTGGAACGCGCTGAAGACGCGGCGCGTCCTGTCGTCGAGCACGCCGTCGGTGGCGACGTCGTAGCCGTAGCGCTTCAGCTTCTCCTGCAGCGGCTGCACGTCGGAAGGCGCTTTCGGATCGCGGCCCGCGAGATGCGCGGCGACGGCGTCGGCATCGGGCCATGCGCCCACGCCGGCATCGTACAGCGTGCGCCAGGGAAAAAGCGGCCCCGGATCGATCTTGCGCTGCGGCGCGATGTCGCTATGGCCGACGACACGGGTCGGCGGGATGTGATAACGCGCAACGATGTCGCGGGAGAGTTGGATGAGAGCGTCGACCTGCGCGGGCGGATAGGGTTGCCACTTGCCTTCGCTGAGCGGACCGGTCGGACCGATAGGACCAAGGTTCACGTTCTCGATGCCGATCGAGGACGCGTTCAGTTCGGTCGCGCCTTGCCATGAACTGACGCCCGCATGCCAGGCGCGCTTGTCCTCCGGAACCAGCTGGTAGACGACCGGCTCACCATGCTCGATGCGCGGCGCATCCGGCACGACGTAATGGACGCTCACCTGATCGCCCGTGAGCACCGCGAGCGAGCCGGCTTCGTCGATCTCGGTGTAGTGCATCACGAGGAAACGGATGCGGGAGTCGGCGTTCTTTGCGGGGTGGGTCAGGTCGGCGATGTAGGTGCCCCGGTCGAGGTGGGTGGGGGTACAGGCGGTGAGGAGGCTGATCGAAAACAAGGCAGCCAGCGCGATCGCTTTTCCCAGAGTCATCACGACAGAACTTCCCGAATCGAACACACGTTCAACCAATGACTATGGAGTGCCTCAGAACTCGGTTGATCTTGCGCGTCTTTCGGCAGACGAAGTCGATGACCAGCGAGGGAGGCATATTCTGTTCCTTCCAATTCCGGCGCGATCAACACTTTGTGAGTTGCTGGATCGATCGCGATCAGCTTGCGGTCGTAGAGCGTATGCAAGTCCGCGCGTAACAGAAGCCCATTCCGTACGTCATTGGTCTCTTTGCCCAAGTACCCGCAGATATGCGCCGCTTCAAGGACTTCTTCGACCGAACAATTTGTAAGGGCGCAACGGCGTTCGTACGCATCAAGCAACTGCCTGCGGAATGTAGCTTGGCCCTGCCGTACGACGATGGAGGCATCGATCCATCTTCGAGCGTCTTGGAGGTTCGACGGATCGAAAGCTGCGACCGTGTGCATAGCGAGTTCCACCTGCTCTATGCCCGGTGCATCATTGCTGGGTTCGCCCGAAGCGAAGCTCCGCAACTCGAAATAACCATCCTTCCAATCGTGAACGGACGCCAGCCCTAAAATTTTGTAGCGAGGCTGCGGCTTGGCCTTTACCTGCCGCAGCACGCCAACGGGGATGCCATCCGCTTTGCAGGCCAGCAAAGCGCGATTCGTGAATTGACTGTCGCGCTTTTCGGGATCGAGTTGCTCTTGAAAGTATCGATACGACCACGAGCCATCTGGGCGCGTGTCTAGTTCATGATCAGCATAGGGACTTTGAAGCGACTGCCGAACACTAACGGCGTAGTCCATCCCCTTCGGCTTATGAATGCCTTTTGCCTTGTTCACGATGAACGTTCCGTCCGGCAATGGCTTCGGCCAAGAGACTTCTTGACCTTCGAAATCTTTGAACCATTGCAAGGCGGCGCGATGACTTGGCGATAACCGTTCGAGTATTGAATTCAACGATGCCATGGAGACTCGCAATTCCTCTCTAATTGTTTTTTGCGAAGCTAGCCTACTTCTTCCCCTGTCTCTGCCTCACCGCCTCAAACAAACACACCCCGCTCGCCACCGACACATTCAGACTTTCAACCGTCCCCGCCATCGGGATATTCATGATCTCGTCGCAGGTTTCGCGCGTGAGCCGGCGCATCCCCTCGCCTTCCGCGCCCACCACGATCGCCACCGGGCCGTCCAGCTTTGTTTCGTACAGCGACGCCGTCGCCTCCCCCGCCGTGCCGATCACCCACACGCCCGCGTCCTTCAGTTCGCGCAGCGCCCGCGCAAGATTCGTCACCGTGATGTACGGCACGCTCTCGGCCGCGCCGCTCGCCACCTTCGCCGCCGTCGCGTTCAAGCCCGCCGACCGGTCGCGCGGCGCGATCACCGCATGCGCGCCCGCCGCATCCGCGACGCGCAGGCACGCGCCGAGATTGTGCGGATCGGTCACGCCGTCCAGCACCAGCAGCAGCGGCGTGCCCGAAATGCCGTCGAGCAGTTCGGCCAGATTCTGCGCGAGCGGCAGGTCATTCGCGCGCGCCACCACGCCCTGATGCTGGATGTTGCCCGCCAGCCCCCAGAGACGCGACTCGTCCGCCGCGATCAGCCGCACGCCAGCTTCCTTCGCGGTCCGCAGAAAGTCCTGCATGCGCCGATCCTTGCGCGACGGGTCGTACAGCACCTCCTCGATCGACGATGCATCCGCCCGCAAACGTGCGGTGACTGCGTGAAATCCGTAGAGAACCTTGAGACGTGACATGACTGATTCGAACCTTCGCTGAAAACTATAAAAACACGACGCGGCCCGAAGCACGAAGCATCGGACCGCGCGTAACGGCTCGCGGCGCGGACTGCACGCCGCTCGATAAACGCTTCAGCGCTTCTTGCGCGCCGGCCGCCCCTGCGACGCCGACTTCGACGCCGCGCCACGCTTCTTCGCCGCACCGCCGCGCGCACCGGCCGCCAGCGTCGCACCCTTGTTCGTGCCGCCACGGGTACGCGTGCCGGGCACGGCGTCGTCGTCGACCAGCGAGTCGGACAACGGCCGCACGCGCGCACTTGAGCCACCACCGCCCGCCGCGTCGCTTACCGCCGCTGCAACACGCGCCGGCGGCTTGACCGGCACGTCGCGCACGAGACGGAAGTCGATCTTGCGTGCATCGAGATCGACACGGCTCACCTGCACGCGCACACGATCCGACATCCGATAGCGAATGCCCGTGCGCTCGCCGCGCAGCTCGTTCTTGATTTCGTCGTACTGGAAGTAATCCGAGCCGAGCTCGGTCACATGCACGAGCCCTTCGATGAACAGCGAATCCAGCTGCACGAAGATGCCGAACGACGTCACGCCGTTCACCATGCCGCCATATTCCTCGCCGAGCTTGTCGCGCATGAAGTAGCACTTGAGCCAGGCTTCGACGTCGCGCGAGGCTTCGTCGGCGCGGCGCTCATTCGACGAGCAATGCAGCCCCAGCTCTTCCCAGATCGCGACGCTGTTGCGCGCACGACCGCGCGCCGTGTCGTCGGCCTTCTGCATCTCCCGCGCGGCCTTCGTGAGACCCGTGCTCAGGAACACCTCGTGGCCGATCTCCGGCAGATACTTCTTGCCCTGCAGGATGGCGTAGATGGCGCGATGCGTGAGCAGGTCGGGATAACGGCGAATCGGGCTCGTGAAGTGCGCATACGCCTCGTACGCCAGACCGAAGTGACCGATGTTGTCCGGGCTGTACACGGCTTGCTGCATCGAACGCAGCACCATCGACTGGAGCATCTGCGCGTCGGGCCGGTCGCGGATCTGCGCGATCAGCGCGGCGTAGTCGCTCGCGTGCGGCTTGGCGCCGCCGGTCAGCGTCAGTCCGACGCCGCGCAGGAAGGTGCGCAGGTTCTCCAGCTTCTCTTCGGTCGGCCCTGCGTGCACGCGATACAGGCCCGGATGCTTGTTGCGCTTCAGAAAATCCGCCGCGCAGACGTTCGCCGCCAGCATGCATTCCTCGATCAGCCGGTGCGCGTCATTGCGATGACGCGGCACGATCTGCTCGATCTTGCCCTGCGAGTTCACGACGATATACGTCTCCGTCGTATCGAAGTCGATTGCGCCGCGCTTCTGCCGCGCCGCGTGCAGCGACTTGTAGACGCCATGCAGGTTCTGCAGCTGCGGCAGGATGTCGGCGCGCTTCGCGGCTTCCGGTCCCTTGGTGTTGGTGAGCACCGCCGCGACTTCGGTATAGGTGAGCCGCGCCGCCGAATGCATCACGCCCGGATAGAACTGATAGGCCTTGATCTCGCCGCGCGCGGTGATGACCATGTCGCACACGAGCACGCAGCGGTCGACCTGCGGATTCAGCGAACACAATCCGTTCGACAGCTTCTCCGGCAGCATCGGAATCACGCGGCGCGGGAAATACACCGACGTGCTGCGGTCGAGCGCATCGACGTCCAGCGCCTCGTTCGGGCGCACGTAATGCGAGACATCGGCGATGGCCACCAGCAGGCGGAAACCCTGCCCGCGTCCGACCGTGACCGGCTCGCAATACACGGCGTCGTCGAAGTCGCGCGCGTCTTCGCCGTCGATCGTGACGAGCGGCACGTCGCGCAGATCCACACGATGGCGGATGTCCACCGGCCGCACTTCGTCCGGCAGCTTGGCCGCCAGCGCGAGCGCGGCGTCGCTGAACTCGTGCGGCACGCCATACTTGCGCACGGCAATCTCGATCTCCATGCCGGGATCGTCGATATCGCCGATCACCTCGACCACCCGTCCCAGCGGCTGCGAATGCCGGCTCGGGAAATCCGTCAGGTCGACGGACACGACCTGCCCGACCTTCGCCTTCTTCGGGTTCTGCGTGATGAGGATGTCGTGGCCGATACGCTTGTCTTCGGGCACGAGAATCAGCGCGCCGTTCTCGTTGATGAGCCGCCCGATGATGCGCTTGTTGGCCCGATCCGTGACCTCGACGATATGCCCTTCCGGCCGCCCGCGACGGTCATAGCCGACGATGCGCGCCAGCACGCGGTCGTTGTGCATGACCTTCTGCATTTCGCCGTTGGGCAGGAAGAGGTCGTCCTGGCCGTCGTCGCGAATCAGGAAGCCGAAGCCATCGCGATGGCCCTGCACGCGGCCCGCAACGAAGTTCGATGGATGAGTGAGTTGATAGTGGCCACGTTTGTCGAGCCGGATTTGCCCGTCTCGTTCCATGGCCGCCAGGCGCTTGAAAAATCCTTCACGCTCCTGGCGTTTGATCGACAGCGCCTCGGCGATGTCGTTCGCGGCATGCGGAGTCTCGCTCGTGCGCAGCACGCCGAGAATCTCTTCGCGGCTGGGAATCGGATACGGATATTTGCTCAAGGGCTTGATCGTGTTGTTCTCGTTGGGCTGGAAAGTCGGCCGTCGTGTGTTGCCGTTCGCACCTGCTTCCGCGTTTGCCTCGTTCGCTGGCATCGTGCGCTTGATTCGGATTGATTCTAACACCCGCCATTCAGACGCCACGGACCTCACCGCCCGCTCCACGGCGCCCGGCAAGGCTGCGGACGTCTCCGGTGGAAACGCTTGACAGACTCGATACGGTCGATATAATTGCGTTCTCTGCTGTTGAGCAACCCGCCAAAAACGGTCTGCACCAACGAATTGAAGAAATTGAAGCAGAGCACACCCTTGCCCAGGTGGCGGAATTGGTAGACGCACTAGGTTCAGGTCCTAGCGGTGGCAACACCGTGGAGGTTCGAGTCCTCTCTTGGGCACCAGATGTTTGAAAAAGCCACCTTCGGGTGGCTTTTTCTTTTTATGCAGGGATCGTGTTTCCGGACGGCTTCAGGTGGTGCTTTAGGTGGGTGCTTCAGGTGGGTTTTTGAACATCTCCAGTCGTCAGACTTTTCAGTTGACACGGTTTCGGTTCCCGCTACAATAGCGGGCTCGCTGTACCCCTTGGCCCAGGTGGCGGAATTGGTAGACGCACTAGGTTCAGGTCCTAGCGGTGGCAACACCGTGGAGGTTCGAGTCCTCTCCTGGGCACCAAGGTCCTCTTTCGCGAGACGCTGATCGAAGCGCATCGCACGCAAGAACCCCACGCACTGACGTGGGGTTTTTCGTTTCCGGCCGTGTTTTTTTTCGCGGCTCGGATCTGAGCACGTCACATCAAATCATTCCGCCACCTGCGCGACTTCCTTCGCGTTGATCGCTCACGTCGAGGCATGCTCCACCCCTATGCGCAGCGCTGGCTGGAATTCGAGCCGTGGCGCGCTACCCTTCTTCCCTGTTTCAGTCGGAATTTAATTCACGATTTTCTTCGTGACAATAATGGTGCAACGGTTCCGTTTTTTAATTCAGTTCACCCGATTATCCACAGCATCTGATTTAGAAGATTTCATCGATTGACACCGAAAACCGCTTTTAACAGAATCCAGCTTCAGAATGCTGACCGTTATAAGTCATTACGAAAAATCTTCCGTCAATCGCCACTCTGCGGATGCATGGAACGAATTTCGATCATGAGTGTTATTGCATGACGCTCGAAATAATGAATTCGACGTTCGCATTCGGCGAACGATATTGAAACATAAAAGCTGCGTCAGCCGATAATCGACGGCGCGCTCAATTAAAAATGAAAATCAGGAGACGTAGAATGGCGCTCCGCCATTTTAAGAACCGGTTCGCCTGCGTTGCCGCTCTCGCCACTTTGGCGTCGTGCAGCGACGGGAATGTCAGCCAACCCGCCGCCATCAACGTGCCGCAGTGTTCGGGATCGGCGTGCGGAGCGCAGGGACAGCCCGTTTCCGCACCAACGAGCAGCGCACAGCTTTGCCCGGCGGATCAGGCCATATCCGGCAGCACCTATTTGGGCGGGACTGGAAGCGGCGAGGTGGTGAGTCTCCATCTCGACGCGACAGCGATGACCTACACGCTGAAGTGGCTGGAGTCGTCGGTGCCGCTGGCTGCGGGTACGCTGACGCCCACTCGGAAGGGCGTGACGATTTCCGGCAATCTGACCCATCCGCCCGCGGGCACGCTTCCGACCGCTCAACAAACCCGCTGCGCATTCGTGCTGATGCCTGGCAGCAGTGACTCCGGCTATTCCACGTCGAATGACTTCAATCAAGCCAATCCACCGACGATTCTCCTGGGCTTCGGCATCGCGGGGGGCGGCATTCCCGGCGCGACGATGGAATTCGACGGATATTCGGCCATGGCGACAGTCGCGCAGAATCCCGGCTTACAGCAGTTTTTGAGTATTTTGGCGAATGCGAATGATTTGCAAACCGCCAGCGCGTTTCTGAATAATGTGATCGCGCCGCCCTTCAGTTTCGCGGGAATCGGCTGGGCGTTTATCCGAGGAGGCTTTGGTGCGGTTGGCATTACTCCGGATCAACTGAACATGGTGCAGCAGGTCCTGATCGCGCTGCAAACACCGGCTTTACAGCAAACCTTGGCCGAGGTTAAAAGTACCCTGAATACGAATCCCCAAAGTCTGAATCCGCTATTGAGCATCTTGAAAGTTCCTTCCATGGTTGGTGCGGTTCCGAACCGGCACGTCGATTTTTATCCGTTCGTCGGTTTCTCCAGTGTCTCGATGAATCCGGCAGACGTTCAGGGAACGTATAACGGGCTGCTATACCATGTCGTGCCGTCGGGTGGCTATGCAACCAGCGGCACAATCACCCACGAATCATTTGACAAAGACGGACATTGCACGAGCACGAATGCCGCCAATCGAATTACACGTCCAGTGCCACCGGCTGTCTGACCACCGGCGGCGACTGGGCTATCAACCCGGCGGGGTACTTCGACAGCGCAGCGGCACCTCAGATCGGCACGCAATTCAGTGCGCTTTTCAGCCCGTCCCAGATCCAGTCCGTCGTTGCGACGATCAACGGCATAGCCGGCGCCTTGAGCAATCAAGGCCTCCTCGGCACTGTGGGACTCGTGGACCCGGCCATCGTGCCTGTCCTGCAGCAGACGGCCCAGGCCCTCAGCGGCACGATCCCCCTGCTCTCCGCGATGACGCTGCCGAAGGCCGGCCTCATTGCATCGGCGCATATGGTTCTGGGCCAGTTGAACGGCGCAACCATTCCGGTGATCGTGCGAACCGGCCTCATGATTCCCGGCACCGCGCCTTACTTCACCAACGCACAGGTCGACGACGAATCCGGCATCGCCGTCCTGAGCCACGCAACCGCACTGAAGAGCGGCGCGATCGACGGCACTTATGCTGGGGCCGACTCCAACTTCAAGTACGCGGGAACGGTCATCAACGGCGCCACCGGATCGTTCATCGACCCGACATCCCAGCAGCCTGAAACCGCATTCACGCTCGACTATGGGCAGTCGACGCCCGGCGTCATTCACCTCGCAGAGAGCGGCAATGCGCCGTACCAGGGCGACTTGATTGCGGCTGGCGGCCTGTACGCGGCCTTGATTCAAGGCTCGGCGAACGGCGGCCTCGCGTCGACCTCGTCCGGAATCGGGATGGGCGCCGCCATCACACCGGCTGCGGCCTCGCCCTACTTCAGCGTAGGCGCGCTTTCCGGCGCGGCCGCCCAGCCTGGCAATCCATAAGAAGACAGGCGCTTCCAAACGGAAGCGCTGCGGAGGAGATCCATGAAGAACACCATCAGAACGACGATGGCGGGCGCCGCGCTTTTGCTCTCGGCGTGCGGAGGGGCGACCGACAACACGGCGCCGCTGGTCCAGGCGCCGCTGTGTCCGTCGTCGCTCGACTACGGGACGGTCTTCACGGGCGGGGCCGGCGACGGCGAACTGGTCAGGATCCAGCTCGACACCACCCGGCTCACCTGGCAGGTCACCTATGTGGCGTCGCCGATCCCGCAAACGCCGGGCACCGTGGTGCCGACGCGCGCAGGCACGCTCGATAGCGGCACGCTCACCCCGGAAACGCAGCTCGCGACGCAAAGCCTCAACCGCTGCGCGTACCGGCTGAATGGCGCGAGCCTCGACCCTGCACGGCCGGCGCGCGTGTTCGTCGGCGACGGCGTGATCGGCGGCACCATTCCGGGCAAGGAGCTGGCGTACGCGGGCAACGGCGGCCAGGGCGCCATCCCTGACACGACCTTTCCCTACTTCCCGTTCATCGGGTTTGCGACGCTCGATACGGATCTGGCCGACATCACCGGAACGTACAACCAGATCGGCTACGCCCAGGTGCCCTCGCAGAACTTTGCGCCGACGACCATCAACGCCAGCGTGACGATCAATCCGGACGGCAGCTGGTCGCGCTGCGACACGACAGGCCTCTATGCCGGCACATGCAGACAGCCGGGCACGAACCTGACGGCCTCCTCGAACGGCAGCGGCGCGTTCGAGACGGATCACTACCAGGGGCAGATCCAGCCGACGCTGGCGCCGGTGGCGCAGGCGAAGGGCTACCTGATCGTCGGCACATTGCGAGGCCAGCGGGTGCCGATCATGATCCGCACCGGTGCGGCGAACCCGGGCACGCAGCCTGACGCGAACGGCGTCCCGCCCCTGACCGCCGACGACGAATCGGGCATTGCCATCCTGGCGCCGCAGACGAAGCTTGCGTCGGGATCCCAGAACGGCGAGTACATCGGCGCCGACAGCCGGTTCGACTACCGCGCGACCGCGCTCGCCGACACCCGGGCCACGCTGTTCGATCCGTTCAACGCGTCCCAGGCCTCGTTGGCGACCGTCCTGACGCTCGACTACACGCAGACGCTGCCGGGCGCGATCAGTACCACGCACGCGGATGCGGCCAGCGCAACGCCCACCGGCACGTTTCTTTTCACAGGAGGCGTGTTTGGCTTCCTCGACATGTCCACCCCCGCGTCGCCCTATTTCCTGATCGGCGCGTTCGTGCAGTGAAGGGAACCCGGAGCCTTCGATGAAACGAATCTTTCATGCCGTGGCGTGTGCGGCGTTCCTGCTGCCCTGCATCGCGTCGGCACAAAGCGCGGGCAGCAACGTCGTGTCGCTGGGATGGCTGCATGCGTTTCCGCAAGACAGCAGCAGCTCGCTGACCACGTATGTCGCACCCACGCCCATGAACGGCGCGCTGGGCCTGCCGCCGTCGTTCAATTCCCCGGGAACCGGGCTGAGCGTCGGGCAGGCCGACACGCTCGGCATCACCTTCTCCCACTTTCTGACGGATCAGTTTGCCGTCACCGCATTGGCCGGCGTGCCGCCGAAGTTCCAGGTGTACGGAAGCGGCACGATTACCCCACCCGGCCCGGCAGGCACGCTGGGCACCCAGAACATCGGCCTCGGGGCGGTCAATCCCGTCGTGAAGTCCGCGCGGCTGTGGAGCCCGGCTGTCATCCTGCAGTATTACATCGGACAGCCAACTTCCCGATTCCGGCCCTTCCTCGGCGTCGGCGTCTCGTACAACTGGTTCAGCGACGTCCAGCTTGGCAACAACTTCATCGCGCAGACGCGTAACACGCTGGGTCAGGTTCTGGCGGCGGGCGCAGGAAAACCCGGTCCGACGCAGGTGTCGGGCGATGCGTCGTCGTCATGGCAGCCGGTATTCAACGCGGGCTTCCTGTTCAACATCACGGAGCACTGGGGATTGCTTGCATCGCTGTCCTATATCCCGTTGAAAACCACCTCTTCGGTGACGATCAAGGCCGCCGACGGCACGACACTCGCGGTGTCCAAGTCCGACCTGAAAGCGGATCCCCTGATCACGTTTCTCGCCGTGTCCTACAAATTCTGAACAATCGGGAAATCGCGATGGCAAGCCGAATTCAATCCCTTCGCCAGACCGGGCTGCTGGCATTGGTGTCATTGCTGCTGGCCGGGTGCGGCGGCGGTTCGGGTTCGACCGGCTCGACCGGCTCGTCTTCGAGCCCCTCGACCGATACCGGGACCCCTGGAAACAATCCCGCCGCAGTCGCGCCCAGTGCGCCTCCGCCCGTCATCAAGGTGCTGTCCGGGCGCGCGGATCTGGTGAGCGGCGGCAACGCCCTGATTGAACTGGATCTGCCGCAAGGCGCGAACGCGCAGAACATCTATGTATCGCTGAACGGCATCGACGAGCGCAAGGCGTTCGCCTATGACGCTTCCGGTAGCTACATCGGGCTCGTGACCGGCCTGTCGCCGGGGTCAAACACCTTATCGGTATCCGGACCGGGTTTGACGACGGCGCAACAGACCCTCATCGATCACCCCCTGGGGGGGCCGATATTCTCCGGGCCCCAGATTCAGCCTTGGCCCTGCCAGCCGGGAGCGACCGACGCCCAGTGCAACCAGGCGCCCATCTATAGCTGGCTATATCTGTCGACCAATCCGTCACTGCAAGGGCTTCAGCCCTATGACCCGGGCCGGCCACCCCACGATGTCGCCACCGTCACGACCGAGCAGGGCGTGACGGTGCCGTTCATCGTCCGGGTGGAAACGGGCTATCAGGACCGCAGCCAGTATCAGATCGCGACGCTTTACCAACCGGCGCTGGCGTGGACCGCGATCAGCCCCCAGCCGCAATTCAATCGCACGCTGTATATCACGCACGGCAGTCTATGCGGGATCTTCTTCGGTGAGTCTGCCAATCCGTCGGTCGTCACTGACGGCTCTTCCGCCGCCAATGACACTGTGCTTTACGCGCTGGGGAAAGGATTCGCCGTGCTGAGCACCGCACTGGCCAATAGCGCCGTCGATTGCAATGTCGCCATTCAGGCTGAATCTCTCATCATGGCCAAGGAATATTTCATCAAGAACTATGGCCGCTTGCGCTACACCATCGGGATGGGCGTGTCTGGCGGCTCGCTGGCCGAGCAATGGGTTCAAAATGCCTATCCCGGCGTGTATCAGGCGTTGCTGGCGTCCGCCGCCTTCCCTGATGCCTGGGGATCCGCCGCGCAAATGGCGGATAACCACCTGTTGCTGAGCTACTTCGGCCAGTACGGCGTCAGCGCCGGCGGGATTGCCTGGAGCCCGCAGGCCCAGCAGGCCGTCTACGGGGATATCGGCAGCCCGTGGGGCGCGCAGGGCATCGCAGCGGCAGCCTCCGCACTGAGCGGTGTGCCGACAGCGCTCCCTTCTACGCTGCTCGGCTTGATCGGAAGCAACCTGATTCCTGCGAACGTCGATCAGAATATCTACTTGACGGATCTTGCGTTTTTCTCTGCCGTCTATCCAAATGGCGCCTCTGCTTCGCCAACCGCCGTCGGTTCATGCCCGGGGATCAAAAACCCTGCCATCATCTTCAACGCGGACACCAACCCCAGCGGCGTTCGATGCGGCATCACCGATTGGGCCGTCAACATCTTCGGCCTGCGTGCGCAAGGCGTCTGGTCGGCAACCGAACAAGCGCTGGGTCACGGTTTCGCGGGCCGTCCGTACGACAACGTCGGGGTGCAATACGGATTGAACGCGCTTCAGAACGGGGCGATATCGCTGGCGCAGTTTCTCGATCTCAACCAGAACGTCGGCGCCCTGGACATCAATGGCGTTCCCACTGCGACGCGCGTGATGGCGGACGAGCCTGCGCTCCAGAATGTCTATCGGGCCGGCATGATCAACGAAGCCAATCACCTCGACGCCACGCCGATCGTGGATTGCCTCGGCCCCAACCCGGCTGGGCACGACACCTCGCGCACGTTCGCGCTTCGAGCGCGCCTGGATCACGCGTTCGGCAATCACGTCAATCATGTGATCTTCGGCGGCCCCGCCTATATGTCGGGCGACACGACCTGCTTCCTGAAAGCGTTCAAGACGCTGGAAACCTGGCTGAACAACATCGAGGCCGACGCCAGTGCGCTATCGCTCGCGCAGAAAGTGTCGGCGGACAAGCCCGCGAACGCTGTAGACAGTTGCTTCGATTCAAGCGGCAACCTTCAGCCCGGGCTGTGCAGCAACAGCGTCATACCGGTCTATCAGACGCCGCGCATCGTGGCGGGGCAGTCCGTTGCGATGGATGTCAACAAGTGCGAGCGCAAACCGCTGAACCGGTCGGACAATTACGGTCCGATTCCATTCAGCGATCAGCAGTGGGCCCAGATGCAGGCGATATTCCCTGCCGGAGTCTGCGATTTCTCTCAGCCCGGCGTCGATCAGACCGGGGCCGTTCCGTGGATGACGTACCAGAACCCGGACGGATCGGTGATCTACGGCGGCCAGGCAATGCCTCCCGCTGCACGGAACTGGAGCGTCGGCTGGGCCAGCCCGGCATTCGCTCAGTCTCTGTATCAATAATGAATTCTGCCGGTATGCAAACCGGCGTCACATTTGGAGACTCTCCAGAACCTTGCAATCTCTCGAGATGTCTTCTTTCATTAATGATTCACCTGTTCACCGTGATTAACAGATTTGAATGACTCGTGTATTAATTGATTCGGATTCACTGCCAGCCTTTTCCGAACGAGAGCAGTTTGATCAAGCATGAGTTGGCCGGCCGCCGTAGACTCGCGGTTGCGCGGGGCCGCTGAGCCGTCGCGCCTGCGGGCGGCGCATTTATTGCTGCGTCGCTCCCTGTTGATCTGCCAATTCGAATCAAACAATTCCAACGGAGCACGTGGCAATGAACTGGACGCGCGAACAGAGAAACGTAACGATCGCCGCTTATCTGGGCTGGACACTCGACGCATTCGATTTCTTCCTGATGGTTTTCGTATTGAAAGACATCGCCGCCGAATTCAATACGAAAATCCCCGACGTCGCATTCGCCATTACGTTGACGCTGGCCATGCGCCCGCTCGGCGCGCTGATATTCGGACGCCTCGCCGACAAGTTCGGCCGCCGTCCAACGCTGATGATCAATATCGCAATCTATTCGATGCTGGAGCTTCTCTCCGGCCTCTCCCCCAACCTGATGACGCTGCTGATCCTGCGCGCGCTGTTCGGCATCGCGATGGGCGGCGAATGGGGCGTCGGTTCCGCGCTGACGATGGAAACCGTGCCGCCTTCCGCGCGCGGCTTCGTGTCCGGCCTGCTGCAGGCGGGCTATCCCAGCGGCTACCTGCTGGCCTCGATTGTTTTCGGGGTGCTGTATCAGTTTGTCGGCTGGCGCGGCATGTTCTTCGTCGGCGTGATTCCCGCCCTGCTCGTGCTTTACATCCGCGCGCATGTTCCCGAGTCCCCCGCGTGGCGCGCGATGGAGAAGCGCCCGCGCCCGAGCCTCATTGCCACGCTCAAGCGGAACTGGACATTGTCGCTCTATGCAATCGTGCTGATGACCGCGTTCAACTTCTTCTCGCACGGCACGCAGGATCTCTATCCGACCTTCCTGCGCGAACAACATCATTTCGATCCGCACACCGTGTCGGTCATCACCATCGTGCTCAACATCGGCGCGATTGTCGGCGGGTTGTTCTTCGGGTCGCTGTCCGAGAAGATCGGGCGGCGTCTGGCGATCTTCATCGCCGCGCTGATCGCGTTGCCGGTGCTGTACCTCTGGGCGTTCTCGACGACACCGGTCATGCTGGCGATCGGCGCGTTCCTCATGCAGATCTCCGTGCAGGGCGCGTGGGGCGTGATTCCCGTGCATTTGAACGAAATCTCCCCCGACGAGATTCGCGCAACCTTCCCCGGACTCGTCTACCAGCTCGGCAACCTGCTGGCCGCCGTCAATGCGACGATGCAGGCTGAGATCGCGACATCGCACGGCAACAACTACGGCATGGCCATGGCGATTGTCGCGGGCGTGGTCGCGGTGGTGATCGCGGGGCTCATCTTCTTCAGCCGTGAACGCAGGGGTATCGACATGACGCGATCAGCGGAGAGCGCGGGCGCCGGCAGCTAGACGCTGTGCGCAACGCGCGACCGTAAAGGCGCGCGGACCGCATCCGCGCACCGCGCCCGCCCTCCCACCACTGCTATGCCTTGATCTCGCCCTTGAGCGCGAGCATCCGCAGGCTCTCGAACGCGCTGGCGTCCGGCGGATGGCCGGCGCATGCCTCCCGCTCGCGTCGCAGGCGATTCAGGATGCGCTCGGGCACGCCGAGTTCGTGGCAGATCGCAGCCGGCGGGATGGCCTGCTCCAGACAGACCAGACCGATGAACCTCCCGACGGACGTCAGGCGTCCGCCAGGATCCCGATACAACGAGAAGCCGCTGTCGCAGCCGGCGGCCTGGATTGTCGCGATCAGCGATTCGTCCAGCGGCACGCGCAGGTAGCGGCATGCACCGTTCATCCCGAAGAAAATATAGAGCACATAGCCCTGCATGCAGGCCCAGTCCGGAAACGTGGCTTCAACCGGAACAGCGCCTATGTTTAGCCTCTCCAAGTGATCCAGATTATTCGAGTTCAACTATGCTCCTCCAACCACGTGCACGTGCAGGTGGTCGCAACTAGAAGCACTCCGAGTTGTGACTGGCTGTGGTGAACTCCGGCAAGATGAACCCACAGCGCCCTTTTGATCCCCGCTCCGCGCGGGGATCGATATCGACCGGTGGCACACCGGCCTTCCAGACCATGCGCAGGACCGAACCCACCCGCCCATTCTTGCTCGCCCGGTCCCAACTCGAAACGCGAAATTTCCCCATTTTGAGTTTTTCAGAGTTATCGCAGCTGGAGCGGCATAGCTCCCGATCAAGCCTCTGCCTGACCGCTGGCCTCCAGGCCGTTCATCTGTTTAGAGGCACGCATCAAGACGTACGGCACATGACGTGCTGCGTCAATGACATGGACAGCCTCGCGCTCGAGGCTTCGGGTCTGGGAGGCCGTGATGCTGGCTCTGTACGTCGTCATCTTCCTGCTGCTTGCCGGCGCGCTGGCGTTCTGCCGGGCACCCGCGCTTGCGTGGCTCGCGGCACTCGCACTCTGGGTCGGCGCGGGCCCCTTGACCGGCGTGACGGGAATGGCGGCAGCGGCATTGCTGGCCATCGTCTTCGTGCTGCCCGCAGTGCTGCTGGCGATCCGCCCGCTGCGCCGCGCGTTGCTCAGCCGGCGCGTGTTCGCCCTGTTCCGCCGCATCCTGCCGGAGATGTCCTCGACCGAGCGCGACGCCATCGAAGCCGGCACGGTCTGGTGGGACGCCGAGCTGTTCTCCGGACGCCCGCACTGGGATGCGTTGCTCGCGCACGGCGCGCCGACGCTCACGCCGGAGGAACGCAGCTTCATCGACAACGAATGCGCGCGGCTGTGCGAGCTCGCCAACGACTGGGACACCACAGCGGTCTGGCAGGACCTGTCGCCGCAGGCATGGCGCTACGTGAAGGAGCAAGGCTTCCTCGGCATGATCATTCCGAAGCGCTACGGCGGAAAGGCCTTCTCGGCGTATGCGCATTCGCAGGTCATCATGAAGCTGTCGACGCACTCATCGGCGGCCGCCGTCTCCGTGATGGTCCCGAACTCGCTCGGTCCCGCCGAACTGCTGCTGCACTACGGCACCGAGGAACAGAAGAACCACTATCTGCCGCGGCTCGCGCGCGGCGAAGAGATTCCTTGCTTCGCGCTGACGAGCCCCTACGCCGGCTCCGATGCAGCCGCGATTCCCGATGTCGGCATCGTGTGCCGCGGGCTGCACGAAGGACGCGAGACGCTCGGTTTCCGCGTCACCTGGAACAAGCGCTACATCACGTTAGGCCCGATCGCCACCGTGCTCGGCCTCGCGTTCCGCGCGCTCGACCCGGAGCATCTGCTCGGTCCCGACGACGCGCCCGGCATCACCTGCGCGCTGATCCCGACGCGTCATCCGGGCGTGCATATCGGCCGGCGCCACTGGCCGTTGAACGCGGTCTTCCAGAACGGCCCGAACTGGGGCACCGACGTCTTCATCCCCCTCGACTGGGTCATCGGCGGCCGCGCGCAAGTGGGCCGCGGCTGGCGCATGTTGATGGAGTGCCTGGCCGCGGGCCGGGCGATCTCGCTGCCGTCGTCGAATGTCGGCATGGCCAAGCTCGCGGTGCGCGGCACCGGCGCGTACGCAGCGGCGCGGCGCCAGTTCCGCACGCCGGTTGGACGCTTCGAGGGCATCCAGGAAGCGCTCGGCCGCATGGGCGGCAATCTCTACGTCATGGACGCCGCGCGCCGCCTGTCGGCGCAGGCGGTGGATCTCGGCGAAAAACCGTCGGTCATCTCCGCGATCGCGAAATTCCACATCACCGAGCGCGCCCGCAAGGTCATCAACGACGGCATGGACGTCGTCGCGGGCAAGGGCATCTGCATGGGGCCGTCGAACTTCCTGGCGCGCGCCTACCAGCAGATGCCGATCTCGATCACCGTCGAAGGCGCGAACATCCTGACGCGCTGCCTGATCATCTTCGGCCAGGGGGCGATCCGCTGCCATCCCTACGTGCTCAAGGAAATGGCCGCGGCGCGCGAGGCCGATCACGCACGTGCGCTGCACGCGTTCGACGACGCCTTCATCGGCCACGCGAGCTTCCTCGCGTCCAACGCGCTGCGCAGTCTGGTGTACGCGTGCGGCGGCGGCGCGCTGATCCGCCGGCCGGCGCGTGCCGATGCGCGTCTCGCGCCGTACTATCGCGCGGCGACCCGGCTGTCGACCGCCTTCGCGTTGTGCGCCGATGTCTCCATGCTCGTGCTGGGCGGCGAACTGAAGCGGCGCGAGCGTCTGTCCGCGCGGCTGGGCGACATCCTGTCGCAACTCTATCTCGTCTCCGCGACGCTCAAGCGTTTCGAGGACGAGGGCCGTCAGGAAAGCGACCTGCCGCTGGTGCGCTGGGGCGTCGAGGACGCGCTGCATCAGGCGTGCATGGCGTTCGACGGCCTGCTCGCCAACACGCCCAACCGCCCGGCTGCCGTGTTGCTGCGTACGCTGGCGTTCCCGTTCGGCCTGCCGCACGGACCCTGCGCCGATGCCCTCGGCAACGAAGTCGCGCGCCTGCTGCAAACGCCGGGCGAGGCGCGCGAGCGGCTGGTCGCGGGTGCGCACGTTTCGCCGAATGAGCACGATCCGATCGCGCGCGGCGAGAAACTGCTGGCGCTGACGCCCGCTGTCGCCGCCCTCGAAACCCGTCTGCGAGATGCCGTGAAAGCCGGCCAGATTGCCTCGCTGCCGCAGAGCCCGGACGCCGTCGAGGAGTGGGCGCGGAACACCGAGGCGCGCGGCCTCATCGATGCGGGCGAGCGGCGTCTGCTGGCCGAATGGGCCGTCCATGCGCGCGAAGCCGTGAAAGTCGATGATTTTTCCGCAGACTTCGGTATCCTCGAAGCATTGCAGAAACGTCGCGAGGCGCTCGAACAGCAGGCGCCCGAGACGATCGCCTGAACTGCGGCCCGTGCCCGTCGATCCTGGAGACCTCCTCCGCGCCGCCCGACGACCGAACGCCAATCGATGAAAGACCGCTACCTCGACTTCGTCAATTCGCCTTTCGGCACGAGCATTGCCCGCTCGCTCGGGCTGCCGCGTCCCTCCATGCTGCGCCGCCTCCGCCCCGGTGAGCCCGAATTCCACGGCCTCGCTGCAATTGGCGCGGGGCCGTCGCCCGCTCTCTTCGACGCCCTGATGAACGTGCTCGCCGCGCTCGGCATGACGGGCGTCGCGCACGCTAGCGCGGCCGGCTGGCTGCCGGTCGCCGCACGCCACGGCGCGATGAGCGGACGCTTCGAGCCGCGCCCAAGCGGCGCGCACGACAATGACCGCGTGCAGGCCCTGATCTTCGACGCGACCGGCATCGAGGACAGCGGTCAGCTTCACGCGCCGTATGCCTTCTTCCACGACGCGCTGCGCTCGCTTGCGAGAAGCGGACGTATCGTCGTGCTGGGGCGGCCGCCCGGGACCTGCGCGAGCGTCGCCGCCGCCACCGCGCAACATGCGCTGGAAGGCCTGGTGCGCTCGCTCGGCAAGGAGGCGCGCAACGGCATCACGTCGAACCTGCTGCGCGTGGCCGAAGGTGCGGACCTCGAAGCCGCGCTGCGCTTCTTTCTCTCGCCGCGCTCTGCTTATGTGTCGGGACAGGTGGTCACGCTCGAGACATCGTCCAACCCTTCCGTCGCACCTGTCGACTGGAGCCAACCGCTTGCGGGCCGGCGCGCGCTGGTGACGGGCGCGGCGCGCGGCATCGGCGCGGCGATCGCGGCGGTGCTGGCCGGACATGGCGCGATCGTCACCGGGCTCGATGTCGAAGCCGCCCGCGACGCGCTCGACCAGACCATGCTGTCGATCGAGGACGCATCGCCCTCGGGCGGCGCCCATGCGGCGCTCATCGAGGACATCGCCGCGCCCGAAGCGCCCGAGGCCATCGCCGCCGCGCTGCGGGCAGCGGGCGGCATCGATATCGTCGTGCACAACGCGGGCATCACGCGCGACAAGACCATTGCGCGCATGAGCGCGGAACTGTGGGACAGCGTGATCGACATCAACCTGCTGGCGCAGGCGCGCATCGACGAGGCGCTGCTCGCCGGGAACGTCCTGCAGCACGGCGGACGCATCGTCGCGGTGTCGTCGATCAGCGGCATCGCGGGCAATCGCGGCCAGACCAACTACGCGACCTCGAAAGCCGGCGTGATCGGCCGCGTGCATGCGCTGGCGCCGCACCTTCGCGCGCGCGGCATCACGATCAACGCCGTGGCGCCGGGCTTCATCGAAACGCACATGACCGCGCGCATGCCGTTCGGCGTGCGCGAGGCGGGCCGGCGGCTCAACTCGATGGGCCAAGGCGGCCTGCCCGTCGATGTCGCCGAGACCGTCGCCTGGCTCGCGAGCCCGGGCAGCGCGGGCATCACGGGCAACGTGGTGCGCGTGTGCGGCCAGAGCCTGATCGGCGCGTGAGGAGCCCGCCCGCCATGCACGCACCGACCCTGCCGCGCGCCCGCACCGTCGTCGTCGAGACTTTGCCGCCGCCCGCCCGGCTCTACGGCCGCGCGCTGCCGGGGTTGTTCCGGCGCGGCCACGCGCCGCAACTGCCCGCCATCCGGCTGGTGCGGCCCGACGTCAAGCTCGACCCCGAGGCCATCGGCCGTTATGCGCGCGTCTGCGGCTTCATTCCCGAGCAGGGCGTGCCGCTCACCTTTCCGCACGTGCTGGCGTTTCCGCTGCATCTGATGATGCTGACCGATCCGTCGTTTCCGTGGTCCGCGCTCGGCGTCGTGCATCTCTCGAATCGCGTGCACCTGCGCCGTCCGCTGATGGCGGGACAGGCGCTGCGCATCGAAGTCGAATGCGGGCCGCTGATGCCGCATCAGAAAGGTCAGGCCTTCACGCTGCACACACGCATTTTCCGGCGCGGCGAAGCCGTCTGGGATGGCGACAGCGTCTACCTGAAGCGCGGCGCGCGTAGCGCGAGCGCCCCTGATGCGCCGGATGCGGTCGCGGCAGTCGCCCGCCCGCTGCTTGCACGCGAGGCGCGCTGGCAACTGCCGCCGCAACTGGGCCGCGACTACGCGAAAGCATCCGGCGACTTCAATCCGATCCATCTGCACATGCTGACGGCGAAGGCGTTCGGCTTTCCGCGCGCGATCGCGCACGGCATGTGGACGCTGGCGCGCACGCTCGCGGCGTTGCATCCGGTCAAGGCGCTGGCGGCCGGCCACGCGCACGGCGATTTCAAGACGCCGCTGTACCTGCCCGGCGAAGCGACGCTGTGGAGCGCGGCGCCCTCGTCCGTCGCACGCGATTTCGAAGTGCGCGATATCGCAGGCGACGTTCCGCACCTGCGCGGCCACTTCGAATGGGAGCTGCCATGAATGCCGTGCGCCGTGTCGCGATCATCGGCAGCAACCGGATTCCGTTTGCGCGCGCGAACACGGCGTATGCGAACGCGTCGAATCAGGACATGCTGAGCTTCGCGCTGCAAGGGCTCGTCGATCGCTTCGACCTGCACGGCATGCGCGCCGGCGAAGTCGCCGCGGGTGCCGTCGTCAAGCATTCGCGCGACTTCAACCTGACGCGCGAGGCAGCGCTCTCGACCACGCTCGCGCGGGAAACGCCCGCCTACGACGTGCAGCAGGCCTGCGGCACCGGCCTCGAAACGGCGATCCTGGTCGCCAACAAGATCGCCCTCGGGCAGATCGAGATGGGCATCGCGGGCGGTGTCGATACGGCCTCCGACGCGCCCATCGCCGTGAACGAACGGATGCGGCGGATCCTGCTCGAAGCGCATCGCGGGCGTTCGGCGGCACAGCGCGTCGGCGCACTCGCGAAGCTTCGGCCCGGCATGTTCTTCAAGCCGCAATTGCCGCGCAACGCGGAGCCGCGCACCGGACTCTCGATGGGCGAGCACTGCGAGCTGATGGCCAAGCGCTGGAAGATTTCGCGCGAGGCCCAGGACGCGCTCGCACTGGAAAGCCACATGAAGCTGGCCGCTGCCTATGCGCGCGGATTCTTCAACGACCTGATGACGCCCTACAAGGGACTCACGCAGGACAACACGCTGCGGCCCGACCTGTCGGCCGACCGGCTCGCGCAACTGAAGCCTGTCTTCGACCGCGACGCCGGCACGCTCACCGCGGGCAATTCGACGCCGCTCACCGACGGCGCCTCGGCGGTGCTGCTCGCGTCCGAGCAATGGGCCGCGGAGCGCGGGCTGCCGGTGCAGGCGTTCCTGAGCTTTTCGGCGACGGCGGCCGTCGATTTCTTCGACCAGCGCGAAGGCCTGCTGATGGCGCCCGCCTACGCAGTGCCGACGATGCTGGCGCGCGCCGGCCTCACGCTGCAGGACTTCGACTTCTACGAGATTCACGAAGCCTTCGCCGCGCAAGTGCTGTCTACGCTCGCCGCATGGGAAGACGACGAATACTGCCGCACCGCGCTGGGCCTGGACGGCCCGCTGGGCGCGCTTCCGCGCGAGCGTCTCAACGTAAACGGCGGCTCGCTTGCGACCGGCCATCCGTTCGCGGCGACGGGCGGACGCATCGTGGGCACGCTCGCGAAGATGCTGGCCCACGCGCCGCCGCGTGCCGATGGCCAGCCGCTGCGCGGCCTGATCTCGATTTGCGCCGCGGGCGGCCAGGGCATCGTGGCGATACTGGAGCGTTGAGCGGCACGCAGCAGAAGCACCAGCAGCAGCAAAAATAAAAGGCGCGGCGGGTCAGGCGCGCCAACGGAGACACGCATGAGCCCGGGACACGCAGGGCCGCGCGCGGCGTTCGAGCCGCACGCGACGGACGGCATCTGGTACGCGTCGTATCCGCCGGACGTGGCGCGCGAGATCGATTCCGAACGCTATCGCTCGCTCGCGCATTTCTTCGACGACTGCGTCGCGCGCTTTCGCGATCACATCGCCTTCGTGAGCCTCGGCTCCGAGATGAGCTTCGCGACCCTCGGCGCGCACGCGCATGCGTTCGCGTCGTATCTGCAAGGCATCGGCGTGAAGCCCGGCGATCGCGTCGCGCTGATGATGCCCAATACCCTCGCCTATCCCGTCACGCTCTTCGGCACGCTGCTCGCGGGCGCAATCGTCGTCAACGTCAATCCGCTCTATACCGTGCGCGAGCTCGGTCATCAACTGAAGGACAGCGGCGCGCAAACGGTCGTCGTGTTCGAGAACTTCGCGAAGACCGTGCAGGACGCGCAGCCGGGGACGCGCGTGCGCAATGTCGTCGTGACCGGCATCGGCGATCTGCTCGGCGGCGGCCTCAATCTCAAGGGCCGCGTGCTCGATCTCATCCTCCGGCATGTCAGGAAACAGGTGCCCGCCTACGTCCTGCCCGATGCCGTGCGCCTGCCGCAGGCGCTCGCGCGCGGCACGCGGCGCCGCTTCGAACCCGTGCGCGTGGGTCTCGGCGACATCGCGTTCATCCAGTACACGGGCGGCACCACCGGCACCGCGAAGGGCGCGATGCTCACGCATCGCAACGTGATCGCCAACCTGCTGCAGGCACTTGGCTGGGCGCGCAGCCGGCTCGTCGACGGGAGCGAGATCGTCGTCACGCCCTTGCCGCTCTATCACATCTATTCGCTGACGGTGAACGCGCTGACCTTCCTCGCAATCGGCGCGCGCAACGTGCTGATTGTCAATCCGCGCGACCTGCATGCGCTGATGCGCGCGCTGCGGCACGAAGACTTCACGGCCATTACCGCGCTCAATACGCTCTACAGCGCGCTGCTCGACAACGACGAGTTTCGCCGCCGTGACTTCTCCTCGCTCAAGCTCGCGATGGCCGGCGGCATGGCAACGCAGCGCACCGTAGCCACGCGCTTCAAGGAACTGACGGGACAGACGCTCATCGAAGGCTATGGCCTGACCGAATGCGCGCCGCTCGTCTGCGCCACGCCGCTCGATGCGCACGGCAGTCATGCATTCGACGGCACCATCGGGCTGCCGGTGGCCTCCACGCTCGTGCGTCTGCGCCGCGAGGATGGCGCGTGGGCCGCAGTCGACGAACCGGGCGAGCTCTGCGTGCATGGCCCGCAGGTGATGAAAGGCTACTGGAACCGGCCGGAAGACACCGCGAAAGTCGTCGACGCCGACGGCTGGCTCGCCACCGGCGATATCGGCGTGATGGATGCGCGCGGCTTCATCCGTCTCATCGACCGCAAGAAGGACATGATGATCGTGTCGGGCTTCAACGTGTATCCGAACGAGATCGAGGACGTGCTCGCCGCGCATCCGAAGGTGCGCGCGGTGGCGGCGGTCGGCGTGCCGGACCCGGTGACCGGCGAACGCGTGAAGGTGTTCGTCGTGAAGCGCGATGCATCGCTGACGATGGAAGAACTGGTGAAGTTCGCCCGTTTACACCTGACCGGCTACAAGGTGCCCGCCTTCGTCGAGTTCCGCGACGCGCTGCCGCAGACGACCATCGGCAAGGTGTTGCGGCGCGAATTGCGCGAAAGCAACGCACCGACGAACCCGCCGGACTGATCATCGGAGAGAAGCTGATGCCGCACACGCGACGCCGTGGCGCTTCGACCTTGCGAAACGCCTGCGCCGCGCTTCAGGCGTGTGCGATTTTCGCGGGCGCAACCGTGCCCTCGCTTGCCTATGCCCAACTGCCTGAGGCGCCGCCAGTTGCGTCCGCCGCGCTGCCCGCGAATCTCGACGCAGCCGCGCAAGCACAGTGGCTCGCGCAGGCGGCATCGACCGGCGCACTCGCGAGGCTCAACGATGCCCAGCTCGTCGCGTTGTTCCGCGCGCTCGATCCGGGCGCGCTGCCGCGCTATCTGGAGCAAGACTTGAGCGCCTTCGCGTCCTACGAGTTCACGATGGTGCGGCGCGAGCGCATCAAGGGCGTGTGGCCGAAGCGCGCCGATCACATGCTCGTGCGGGTGACGCGCGAACCGTTGCGCATCTACGCGCGCTGGCTGCCCGACGGCGCGCACGCGGGCCAGGAAATCATCTATGACGACTCGAAACGTCCCGACCAGCTCTACGGCCATCTGGGCGGCTTCCTGGGCGTGCTGCCGATCTGGACTTCGGTGAACGGCGCGCTCGCGCGTTCGCAGTCGAACCATTCGATCCGCGAACTGGGCGTCGAGGCGATCACCCGGCGTTTCATCGACGAGGGGCAGCGCTTTGCGGAAGCGGGCATCACGCAGCCGGCGGATATCGAAGTGAAGACCGTGCGCGGCGTGCGCGTGGTGGCGCTCACCTACGAAACGCCGACCGGTCAGCCGGCGTTCTATGCGAAAAAGGAAGTGCTCGGCCTCGATCTCGAGCGCCCGTTCTTCCGCTCGCTCGAATCCTTCGACAACGACGGCGAAATTTTTGAAAGCGTGGTGTTCGAGCGCGTCGAGCCCATGACGTTCGACGACCTCACGTTCGACCCGAAAAACCCCGACTATCGCTTCTGAGCGCGACGCTTGCGAGGCGGCGCAATGTTCGCGCGAGACGTGACATTCACTGTAACAACTGCGGCGGTCATGGAGCGCGATTTTTAAGTCTCGCCTAAGTGTCGGCCGATAACCTG
Source organism: Caballeronia sp. LZ043 (assembly GCF_031451075.1). NCBI lineage: Bacteria > Pseudomonadati > Pseudomonadota > Betaproteobacteria > Burkholderiales > Burkholderiaceae > Caballeronia > Caballeronia sp. LZ043. Next base: position 1,801,182 of record NZ_JARUXT010000001.1, read on the forward strand.
CGCGCATTCCATCGACATCAAAGCACGCGCTACACCCCGGTATCGCCAGGGCCAAGGCGCCGCACATCGTCATGCACACTTGAGGAAATACAATGAACTTCGTCCGTCCGGCTTCGGCTCCCGTGCGAGCCATCAAGCGGCTCCTCAGCCATCACGAAATCGCCACGCTGCTCCTGCTGCTGCACGCGCCCATCGATGTCATGGCGGCCACGCCCGATGTCGCCTCGCTGCAGGAATACGGCTATGTCGAGATCGTGTCGCCGGACGCGAGCGGTCCCAAGGTGCGCCTGACCGAAAACGGCAACGCTGTCCTGCGCGGCCTGGGCGTCAAGTAAGCCCGTTGTATCAGGGACGCGAAGGCCCCGTCATGCGAACTCTGCAATAATCGGTCGATCTCTTTCACCATCGACCAGGAGTGATTCGCGATGTCCGCCTCTTCGCCCATCTTGCAACGCGTGCTCATCACCAACGACGACGGCATCGACGCCCCCGGACTGGCCGTCCTCGAGGCCGTGGCGTCCGAACTCGGGCACGAGGTCTGGGTGGTCGCGCCGGAGCACGACCAGAGCGGCACCTCGCATTCCATCAGCCTGCATTCGCCGCTGCGCGTGTCGCGCCGGAGCGAGCGGCGCTTCGGCGTGCAGGGCACGCCCGGCGACTGTGTCGTAATGGCCGCGCGCCACCTCATGAAGGACGCGCCGCCCACGCTCGTGCTGTCCGGCATCAATCGCGGCGCGAACCTCGGTGTGGAGACGATGTTCTCGGGCACCGTGGGCGCCGCGATGACGGGCTTGCTGCTCGGCTTGCCTTCCATTGCGCTCAGCCAGACCTTTCGCGATCGCGACAACGTCCGCTGGGACACGGCGCGCATGCTCGCGCCCGGCGTGATCCGGCAGTTGCTGGCGATCTCGCACGACGCGCCCACCTGCCTGAACGTCAACTTCCCCGACTGCGATGCCTCCGCCGCCGGACCGCTCACGGTCACGCGCCAGGGCGTGGGTCTGGTCGAGGGCATCGACGTGGTCGCCGAGGTGGATCCGCGTGGCATCGACTATCACTGGCTGCGCTTCCAGCGCGGCCCGCGTCCGAATTCGCCCGACAGCGAGACCGCGGTAGTGGGTTCCGGGCGTGTCGCGGTGACGCCGCTGCACTTCGATCGCACTGACGAGCGCACCTTCGCCACGCTTCAGGCGGGACTGGCGTGCAAGGGCTAAGGCGCACCCGCGCGAGGGCGACTAGAAGCTTCCCTCTCGAATCCACGAGTCGCTTTCCCGTATGCTGAGCCGGTCCGGCGGCGGCATGCGCGTGCCCGGCCGGCCACAATCAAAATCAGAACAAGGAGGCAACATGAGCCGTTTCATCAGTCCGCGCGGCGTGCGTCCCCTGCTCGGCATGCTGTGCGCGATGCTGGCCGCCAGCGCGTTTGCGCAGAACGCCACGCCGGTCGGCACCTGGCAAACCATCGACGATCAAAGCGGCAAGCCGAAGGCGATCATCCAGATTGTCGACGAAGGCAACGGCCAGCTGTCCGGCAAGGTAGTGCGCGGCATCGGCGAATTCGATCAACCGGACAAGCGCTGCACCGCCTGCACCGACGAGCGCCGCGATCAACTGATCAAGGGCATGACGATCATCACGGGCATGCGTCAGGACGGCGACACGTGGGACGGCGGCCATATCCTCGATCCCGAGAACGGCAAGCTGTACAAGTGCAAGATGAAGCTCGACGACAACGGCCAGAAACTGGTGGTGCGCGGGTTCATCGGCGTGTCGCTGCTGGGTCGTTCACAGACCTGGCTGCGGCAGCAGTAAAGCCGACGGGCGGCGGGCTCAAGCCGCCTGCCGTTCCGCCACTTCGGCCTGCACCTCTTCGAGCACACACGAAGCCGTGTGTTCGAATTCCGCGGGCACGCGCATGCGCGACATCATCAGCGTGTACAGCGACTCACCCGATGGCCCGAACAACTGCGTCATCACGCGCAACAGCACACCTGATTCATACCAGGCCTTGAAACGCCGATGACACGTCTGATACGACGGGTACTTGCGCGGCAACGTGGACCACGACGCGCCGCTGTACATCACCCACAACACGCCATTGAGCACCGCGCGCGTATTGGCGAGCGGCCGGCCACGCAACTCCGAGCGCGGCCGTAGTTCGGGGAGCAGCGGCGCCACCATCTGCCATTCATCGTCGGACATATCGCGGTAGGGCTTCACGTTCATCTCTCCAATCGCTGACTGATAACCGGGATCGACAATACCGAGTCCCTGCCAGCCCGCACATCAGAGTGATCCGAATCTTGAAAATGCCCTCTAGCCTTACGCCGTTTGGACGGTCGTCCTTCGCCTGTTCTCTTATTAATTGAATGTAATATCCGCGACCCGGCGTGGCGCTTCGAGGTATTCCTTCGACTGCATTTCGACGATCCGCGAAACAGTGCGCGTGAATTCGTTCGCCATCGGCCCTTCGACGTAAAGCTCCTCCGCAGGCACCGCGGCGGACATCAGCAGCTTGACCTTGTGGTCATAGAACACGTCGATGAGCCAGGTGAAGCGGCGCGCTTCCGAGGCCATGCGCGGACTCATTTGCGGAACGTCGGACAGGATCACCGCGTGGAACCGGTTCGCCAGTTCGAGGTAGTCGTTCTGCGAGCGCGGACCGCCGCACAGCGTCGCGAAGTCGAACCAGACGACACCATCCGCGCGACGCAGCGCCTTGATCTCGCGCTTCTCGATGTGCAGGATCGGACTTTCGTCGGGCACCGCCGCGAGCTTCGCGAAGTCGGCGCGCAGCGCCTCGCTCGCCGCCGCGCCGAGCGGCGTGTGATACGCCTTCACCTGCGACAGCGTGCGCTTGCGGTAGTCGGTGCCGGCATCGACGTTGAGCACGTCGAGATGCTCCTTGAGCAACTCGATGGCCGGCAGCAGGCGGTCGCGATGCAGCCCTTCCGGGTACAGCGTGTCCGGCTCGTAGTTGGACGTCATCACGAACTGCACGCCCGCCTTGAAGAGGCGGTCCAGCAGGCGATAAAGGATCATCGCGTCGGCGATGTCGGACACGTGGAACTCGTCGAAGCAGATCAGCCGATAGCGCTTCGCAATGCGTTTCGCGACTTCGTCGAGCGGATCGGCCTGGCCTTTCAGCTCTTCCAGCTGGCGATGCACCTCGCGCATGAACTCGTGAAAATGCAGGCGCGTCTTGCGCTGCACCGGCACGACCGCATAGAAGCTGTCCATCAGGAAGCTCTTGCCGCGCCCGACGCCACCCCACAGATACGCGCCGCGCGGCAACTCCGGGCGCACCAGGAACTTCTTCAGCGCGTTCGAGCGGCGCGCCTTGTAGGCGACCCATTCGTCATAGCAGCGTTGCAGGCGCGCGACCGCCGCGAGCTGGGCCTCGTCCGATTGATAACCCCGCGTGCGCAGTTCGTTTTCGTAGTATTCGGTGACGTTCATGATGCCGCGTCTGTGCGTCGATGACGTTGAAAATGACGAAGGCGAGCGGTTTGATCCGCTCGCCTTCGTTGCGATGCCTTGCGTATTGCCCGAAGCCGAGCTGCTTACATGTTCAGCGCGCGCTTGTCGACGGCGAGCGCCGCTTCACGCATCACTTCCGACAGCGACGGATGCGGATGGCAGATCCGGCCGATGTCTTCCGAGGCTGCCTTGAACTCCATCGCCACGACCGCTTCCGCGATCAGGTCCGACGCGTCCGCCGCAATCACGTGCACGCCGAGGATCTCGTCGGTCTTCGCGTCCGCGATCATCTTGACGAAGCCTTCCGCACGGCCAATACCCAGCGCGCGGCCGTTGGCCATCATCGGGAACTGGCCGGTCTTGATCTCGCGGCCTTCGGCCTTGAGCTGCTGTTCCGTCTTGCCGACCCACGCAATTTCCGGTTCCGTGTAGATGACCCACGGCACGCAGTTGTAGTCGATATGCGGCTTCTGACCGTCGATGATCTCCGCCACCGCCACGCCTTCGTCTTCCGCCTTGTGCGCGAGCATCGGGCCGCGCACCACGTCGCCGATCGCGTAGACGCCCGGCACGCTGGTCGCGCAGTGATCGTCCACGTCGATGAAGCCGCGCTCGTTGGCCTTCAGGCCGATGGCTTCCAGACCGAGGTTGTCGGTATTCGGCACGCGGCCGATCGACACGATCAGGCGATCCGCTTCCAGCTCTTTCGCATTGCCCGCGTTGTCCGTGTAGGCGATCGACACGCCCGCGTCCGACGTCTTCACTTCGCCGATCTTCACGCCGAGGTGAATGTCGAGACCCTGCTTCTTGAACTGCTTGGCGGCTTCCTTCGCCAGCGCTTCGTCTGCTGCGCCAAGGAATTGCGGCAGTGCTTCGAGCACCGTCACGTCCGCGCCCAGGCGGCGCCACACCGAACCGAGTTCCAGACCGATCACGCCCGCGCCGATCACGGCGAGCTTCTTCGGCACGGCGTCGAACGACAGCGCGCCTTCGTTGTCGGCGACGATCTTGTTGTCGACCGGAATGTTCGGCAGATGACGCGCCTTCGAACCCGTCGCGATGATCACGTTCTTTGCCGTGACGACTTCCGTCTCGCCTTCGCCCGACACTTCGATCTGCACGCCGGCGTCGTTCTTGCCGGTGAACTTGCCATGGCCCTTGAGCCAGGTGATCTTGTTCTTGCGGAACAGGAATTCGATGCCCTTGGTCATCTTGTCGACGATGCCGTCCTTGCGGGCGAGCATCTTCGAAACATCGAGCTTCACGTCCGACACGGTGATGCCGTGATCGGCCAGATGCTTCGACGTGTTTTCGAACTCCTCCGACGACGCCAGCAGCGCCTTCGACGGAATGCAGCCCACGTTGAGGCAGGTGCCACCGAGCTTCAATGCGCCCGCCGGGTTCTTCCACTTCTCGATACACGCAACCGTCTTGCCGAGTTGCGCTGCGCGAATCGCCGCGATATAGCCGCCCGGGCCCGCGCCGATCACGACGACATCAAATTCCTTGGACATGACTTTCCTTGATCGTGACTCCGCTCTTGCGGAGACGCCTTTCCGAAGGCGCGCGCGAGCCTATCGCGCGCGCCCGAAGGCACTGGGTTCTTACAGGTCCAGCAGCAGACGGGCCGGATCTTCCAGCGCGTCCTTCATCGCGACCAGCGACAGCACGGCTTCGCGGCCGTCGATGATGCGGTGGTCGTACGACATGGCGAGATAGTTCATCGGACGGATGACGATCTGGCCGTTCTCCACGACCGCGCGTTCCTTCGTCGCGTGCACGCCGAGAATGGCCGACTGCGGCGGGTTGATGATCGGTGTCGAGAGCATGGAGCCGAACACGCCGCCGTTCGAGATGGAGAACGTGCCGCCCGTCATTTCCTCGATGGACAGCTTGCCGTCCTTGGCCTTCTGGCCGAATTCGGCGATCTTCTTCTCGATGTCGGCGAGGCTCATCTGGTCTGCATTGCGCAGGATCGGCACCACCAGGCCGCGCGGCGAACCGACCGCGATACCGATGTCGAAGTAGCCGTGATAGACGATGTCGTTACCGTCGATCGACGCGTTCACGAGCGGGAACTTCTTCAGCGCGTGCACGGCAGCCTTCACGAAGAACGACATGAAGCCGAGCTTCACGCCGTGTTCCTTTTCGAAGCGGTCCTTGTATTTGTTGCGCAGCTCCATGACCGGCGCCATGTTGACTTCGTTGAACGTCGTCAGGATGGCGTTGGTCTGCTGCGACTCGAGCAGACGCTCGGCGATACGCGCGCGCAGACGCGACATCGGCACGCGTTGTTCCGGACGGTCCTTGAGCCACTGGTCGGCCGAACCGGGTGCGCTGACTTGCGGCAGAGCCGGCTTCGCGGCCTTTGCAGGCGCCGCAGCGGGAGCCGGAGCGGCAGCCTTCGCTGCGGGTGCGCCCGCTTGTGCGGCGAGTGCGTCGCCCTTCGTGATGCGGCCGTCGCGGCCCGAGCCCGACACCTGATCCGCCGACACGCCCTTCTCGGCCAGGATCTTGGTCGCAGCCGGCGATGCGGCGCCGCCCGTCGATGCGCCGGCGGCAGCAGCCGGAGCCGATGCCGTGGCGGCAGCCGGTTCGGCTTGCGGCGCGGGCTTCACTTCGGCGTCGCCGGCAGCGGCGGCGGCGGGTGCTTCGCCGGCCTTCGCTTCGGTGTCGATCTTCGCGATGATTTCGTCGGCGGTGACGATGTCGCCGTCATGCTTGATCACTTGCGCGAGCACGCCGGCCGACGGCGCGGGCACTTCGAGCACGACCTTGTCGGTCTCGATTTCGATGAGGATTTCGTCCTGGGCGACAGCCTCGCCCGGCTTCTTCTTCCACTGCAGCATGGTGGCTTCCGAGACCGACTCGGAAAGCTGGGGAACCTTGACTTCTACGATAGCCATTTCTGTATTGTCCTGATGCGTGTTCGTGTGTGTTCGAGCGAAGAACCGGCGAGCGTGCGCTCAGCCGGTTCCTTCAAGCGATGCTTACTTCGCGATGACCTGCGCGCCCTTCAGGCGGCCGAACGCGCCTTCCACGAGCGCTTTCTGCTGCTCGTAGTGCTTCGCGTAGTAGCCGACCGCGGGCGAGGCCGAAGCCGGACGGCCGCTGTAGGCGAGCTTCATGCCTTCGCGCATGCCTTCGCGCAGATGGTGCTCGATGTAGAACCAGGCGCCCTGGTTCTGCGGCTCGTCCTGCACCCACACGACTTCCGTCGCGTTCTCGTACTTCTTGAGTTCCGCGTCGAACTGCTTGTGCGCGAACGGATACAGCTGTTCGATCCGGACGATCGCGACGTCGTTCGCCTTCGCTTCACGGCGATGCGCGACGATGTCGTAATACACGCGGCCCGAGCAGCAGACCACGCGCTTGACCTTCTTCGGCTCGATGCTCTCGTCCACTTCGCCGATGACCGGCTGGAACGAACCCTTCGCCAGTTCCGACAGGTCCGACACCGCTTCCTTGTGACGCAGCAGCGACTTCGGCGTGGCGATGATCAGCGGCTTGCGGAACAGGCGGATCATCTGACGGCGCAGCAAGTGGAAGATCTGTGCCGGCGTCGTGGGCTGGACCACTTGCATGTTGTGGTCCGCGCACAGTTGCAGGAAGCGCTCGATACGCGCCGACGAATGCTCCGGACCCTGGCCTTCATAGCCGTGCGGCAGCAGCATCGTGAGGCCCGAGACACGGCCCCACTTCACTTCGCCCGACGAGATGAACTGGTCGATCACGACCTGCGCGCCGTTCACGAAGTCGCCGAACTGCGCTTCCCACGCGACGAACGTGTTCGGCTCGGCGGTCGAATAGCCATACTCGAAGCCGAGCACGGCTTCTTCGGACAGCACGGAGTCGATCACCGTGAACTTGGCCTGGCCTTCCGCGATGTTCTGCAGCGGAATGTACGTGCCGTCGTTCCAGCGCTCGCGGTTCTGGTCGTGCAGCACCGCGTGACGGTGCGTGAAGGTGCCGCGGCCCGAGTCCTGGCCCGTCAGACGCACGGCGTAACCCGATGCCACCAGCGATGCGAACGCGAGATGCTCGCCCATGCCCCAGTCGAGCTTGGCTTCGCCGAGCCCCATGGCGCGGCGGTCGTTGATGACACGCTCGACCAGCGGGTGAACCTTGAAGTTTTCCGGAATCGTCGTGATGCGCTCGGCCAGACGCTTGAGTTCAGCGAGCGGCACGGCGGTGTCGGCCGCGTCGGTCCATTTGCGGTTCAGGAACGGCACCCAGTCCACCGCGTACTTGCTCTTGTAGTTCGAGAGCACCGGATCCACCGTGTGATGGCCTTCGTCCATCGCCTGGCGGTATTCCTTGACGAAGTTGTCCGCGTCCGCTGCCGTGATGACGCCTTGCTGCACCAGCTTCTCGGCGTAGACCGCGCGCGTGCCCGGATGCTTCGCGATGGTCTTGTACATCAGCGGCTGCGTGACCGCCGGCGTGTCCTGCTCGTTGTGACCCAGCTTGCGGAAGCAGATGATGTCGACGACCACGTCCTTGTGGAACTTCATGCGGAAGTCGATGGCCAGCTGCGTAGCCAGCACGACCGCTTCCGGGTCGTCGCCGTTCACGTGCAGCACCGGCGCTTCGATCATCTTGACCACGTCCGAGCAATACAGCGTGGAGCGCGCATCGCGCGGGTCCGACGTCGTGAAGCCGATCTGGTTGTTGATGACGATATGCAGCGTGCCGTGCGTGCCATAGCCGCGCGTCTGCGCGAGGTTCAGCGTTTCCATCACGACGCCCTGGCCGGCGAATGCGGCGTCGCCGTGCACTTGCACCGGCAGCACCTGCAGGCCTTCGTCGTCGCCGCGGCGGTCCATACGGGCCTTCGCCGAACCTTCGACCACCGGGTTCACGATTTCCAGGTGCGACGGGTTGAATGCGAGCGACAGGTGGACCGGGCCGCCTTCGGTGGAGACGTCCGACGAGAAGCCCTTATGGTACTTCACGTCGCCGGCCGGCAGGTCATCGACGTGCTTGCCTTCGAATTCGGCGAACAGGTCCGCCGGCATCTTGCCGAGCGTGTTGACCAGCACGTTCAGACGGCCGCGGTGAGCCATGGCGATGACGATTTCCTGCACGCCGCTCTTGCCGCCGTGACGCACGACTTCGTCCATCGACGCGATGAAGCTCTCGCCGCCTTCCAGCGAGAAGCGCTTCTGGCCAACGTACTTGGTGTGCAGGAAGCGCTCGAGGCCTTCGGCGGCCGTCAGGCGGTTCAGGATGTGCTTCTTCTTGTCGTTCGAGAAGTTGGGCGTGGAGCGGATGGACTCCAGCTTTTCCTTCCACCAGCGCTTTTGTTCCGGGTCGCTGATGTACATGTACTCGGCGCCGATCGTGCCGCAGTACGTGTCGCGCAACGCCTTGACGATGTCGCGCAGCGAAGCCTGCTCGAAACCGAAGTACAGGTTGGTCGCGTTGAACACCTGGTCCATGTCGGCTTCGGTGAAGTCGTAGAAACCGGGTTCGAGTTCGGGAATGGCGGGACGCTCGCGGCGCTTGAGCGGGTCGAGATTGGCCCACTGCGAACCGAGGAAGCGATAGGCGCCGATCAGCGACTGGACGTAGACCTGCTTGCGCGCAGTGGTGAGGTCGCCGGTGCTGGCGCTTTCGCGCGGCAGGAAGGCATTGGCCTTCGCGCGCTGGGCGAAGGATTCGACGATGGGGCCGTGAGCCACGTCGTTGTGCGCCGTGCCGTCGGAGGCGGGCACGTTCTGCAACGCGTCGAAATAGGCGCGCCAGGTCTCGGGCACTGACGCAGGATTATCGAGATATTGCTCGTACAACTCTTCGACGTACGGAGCATTACCGCCGAACAGATAAGAGTTCGACTGGAATTGCTTCATCATTTTACGCTCACCTTTCTTCGAGTTTCTCGAGGAAGTGCGGGTTACAAAACCTTCCGCGCCACGGCCTGACCGTTTAGCGGATTGCGCGAATCAAGTCTGCTTGGAAGGACCTAATAGCACTAGCTAATCTGAGAAGCATAGCACAGAACACCATTGCTCTGAAGTTCAGGAAGCCCGCAAACGCTTGTCCCATGCCGACGACCGGGATTGCAAGCGGCACTTTGCCGTCGCGCGCCGCGGGTTTCGACGCGCGCTGAAGCGCGCGGCGCGGTATCCGATTGACACCGCGACCGACCTCACGCTTTGCACACTGCATTACCCGAGCGAACTACGTCGCGACGGGTCGGAACGCGGCAAGGATCGGACATTCCGAACCGTGGCGCTTTCGGATCGCAACCCAACGCACGCAATGTGCTTCAGGAGTGAATATGCTATCCAGCTTCAATTTTTCAAACGCTTCGTCCCAGTCTTATCAGGGCATGTCGGGCGCGCCTCTCGCGCCGCGGGTCGTCACTACCCGATCGAGTACCACGCAGTCGTCTTCCGACACCGGCAGCAACTACTCGACCTCGTCCTCCTCGTCGGTCAGCGCGCCGCCGACTCCTTATCCATTGACGCCGACCGCTTTCTACGGCTCGGACTCAAACACGGACGAGTTCTCGTCGATGATGAACGACCCGAATGTGGTGGCCCAGATGCGGGACGCAGCGGTGGACCGGGCGGGGCAGATTCTCGCGGCACAGGGCGCGCAGCAGGTCGCACCGCAGATCGTGCAGCCGCAGATCGTTCAACCGCAGATCGTCCAGCCGCAGGACACGCAGGCTCAGGCTCCCGCCGAGCAGCAAACCCAGGGACCGTTGACGGCAGCGCTCCATGATGTGGCGAACTTCGGACAACACGTCCTGCAAACTGTTCTTCAGCCCCTTGCCGGTCTTGCTGATCTGGTGAAATAACCCGCCGTGCGATAGCTCAGGCGAGAAGCGATTGCCCAGGCTTCGCGCCTGAGACAAAAAAACCCGGCGGTGCACGACGCACCGCCGGGTTTTTCATGACTCGCCACACGCCGCAAACCGCGACGCGCGTCCTGTTACTCAGCGTTGGCTTCGCGGCTGGCGCGGCGACGCTCGTGTTCCTTCAAGTGACGCTTGCGCAGACGGATGTTCTGCGGCGTGACTTCGACCAGCTCGTCATCGTCGATGAATTCGACCGCGTACTCCAGCGACATCGAGATGGGCGGCACGAGGCGCACGGCTTCGTCGGTGCCCGAGGCGCGCACGTTGGTCAGCTGCTTGCCCTTGATCGGGTTCACGACGAGGTCGTTGTCGCGGCTGTGGATGCCGATGATCATGCCTTCATACAGCGCATCGCCCGGCGACACGAACATGCGGCCGCGATCCTGCAGCTTCCACAGTGCATAGGCGACAGCCGCGCCGTCGTCCTGCGAGATCAGCACGCCGTTGCGGCGCTCGCCCACCGAGCCTTCCTTTACGGGCGCATACGAATCGAACGTGTGGCTCATCAGGCCCGTGCCGCGCGTGAGCGTCAGGAACTCGCTCTGGAAGCCGATCAGGCCGCGCGCCGAGATCTTGTACTCGAGACGCGTGCGGCCGCGGCCGTCCGACGTCATGTCGAGCATTTCGCCCTTGCGACGGCCCAGCTCTTCCATCACGCCGCCCTGATGCTGGTCTTCGATATCCACCGTCAGGTTTTCATACGGCTCGCACTTCACGCCGTCGATCTCCTGCAGCACCACGCGCGGACGCGACACCGCGAGCTCATAGCCTTCACGGCGCATGTTCTCGACCAGAATGGTCAGGTGCAGTTCGCCGCGGCCCGACACTTCGAACGTGGTTTCGTCGCCGGTGTCCTTCACGCGCAGCGCGACGTTGTGATTCAGTTCCTTCGTCAGACGGTCGCGAATCTGGCGGCTCGTCACGAACTTGCCTTCCTTGCCCGCGAGCGGCGACGAGTTCACGAGGAAGTTCATCGTCAGCGTGGGTTCGTCGACGGTGATCATCGGCAGCGCGTCGGGCTGTTCCGGCGAGCAGATGGTCACGCCAATGCCGATTTCCTCGATGCCGTTGATCAGCACGATGTCGCCGGCCTGCGCTTCCTCGACCTGCACGCGCTCGAGGCCGTGGAACGACAGCACCTGGTTGATCTTGCGGTTGAGGATCGCGCCGTCCGGACCCGAACGCACTGCTACCTGCATGCCGGGGCGGATGCGGCCGCGCGCCACGCGGCCCACGCCGATACGGCCCACATACGAGTTGTAGTCGAGCGAGGTGATCTGGAGTTGCAGCGGGCCGTCCGGATCGGCCGGACGGACGGGAACGTGCTGAAGAATGGCTTCGAACAGCGGGCGCATCGTGCCTTCGCGCACTTCCGGATCCAGGCCGGCGTAGCCGTTCAGGCCCGACGCGTAGACGACCGGGAAGTCGAGCTGTTCTTCGGTGGCGCCGAGCTTGTCGAACAGGTCGAAGGTCTGGTTGATCACCCAGTCGATACGCGCGCCCGGACGGTCCACCTTGTTGATCACGACGATCGGCTTCAGGCCGAGCGCGAGCGCCTTCTTCGTGACGAAACGCGTCTGGGGCATCGGGCCTTCGACGGCGTCGACCAGCAGCAGCACGGAATCGACCATCGACAGCACGCGCTCCACTTCACCGCCGAAGTCCGCGTGTCCCGGCGTGTCGACGATATTGATGTGCGTGCCTTCGTATTCGACGGCGCAATTCTTGGCCAGAATCGTGATGCCGCGTTCCTTTTCGATGTCGTTCGAGTCCATGACCCGCTCGGCGACCTGCTGGTTTTCCCGGAACGTGCCCGACTGGCGGAGCAACTGGTCGACGAGCGTGGTCTTGCCGTGGTCGACGTGGGCAATGATGGCAATATTGCGGAGGGCGCGAGTCATATAGAGGTATCTTGGTTGTGCGCCGTCGAGCGAATCCCGAATCCCGTTCAAGGGATAGGCGAGACTTCTGTGCCCGGCAGCCCCTCAAGAACCGTCATGCAAGCATGACTTCGCGGGCTCGGCGCGGTGAGAACCGTAAATTATAGCACGCACAAATGTCGTTTCCTCGCAATAGGACGCAACCTGGGACGCAACCCGGGACGCAACCCGGGCCCGTTTGCCTGCCGCGCCCGCATGGCTGCCCCGCCACCTGAAGTCCCCACGACTGTTAAGCCTTTTCCGAAAACATTCTTGCAGCCCGGGAGACGCTTACTTATAATCCTGCCTAGTCAACTATTGCAAGCGCACCAAGTTTTCTCATGAGCGACGCCCCGAAATCCACCGCGATCAGCGAATACGTGCTCAACGAGAGCGTCGGGTATCTGATCGGCCGCGTGCGCTCGACCATGTGGAACATGGTCACGCAGCACACCACTTCCGAACTCAACATCACCGGCACGCAGGCCAGCATTCTCTTCATGCTGGCGGTCGGCAAGTGCGTGACGGCCGCCGATATCGCCCGCGAGTACGGCATCGACGCCAGCGCGGTCACGCGTCTGATCGACCGGCTGGAGAAGCGCGGACTGCTGTCGCGGGTACGCAGCGAGGAGGACCGGCGCGTCGTGCGGCTCGCGCTGACCGACGAAGGCCACGCCACCGCCGAGCGGGTGCCGGCCATCTTTACACGCGTGCTCGATCACCTGCTTACCGGCTTCACACCCGAGGAAGCGGGCTTCCTGAAAAGCATGCTCCGGCGCATCCTCGCGAACTCGTGCGACCCGTCGGTGGCCGGCCTGGCCTGCGCCACCGACCGCGCTGCCAGTTCCTTGCGATGACAAGCAAATTGCCGATCGCCAGCTTGCAAAATGATTGCAATGTCCATTATTGATGTTCATCTCGAGAGACGGGAAATGAAACACCTCTCCTTGTCCGCGCTTCGCTCCGGAGCCCGGCCGCTCAGCCGCGCCAGAAGCGCCGCCGTGGCTGCGGCGGCCGCCTTCATGGTGGCGGGTTGCGCGAACTACGCCGGCATTTCCAGCGACAAGACCATCGCCACGCCCGACCATTTCGCGGCCACCGAAAGCGTGCCCGGCCAGGGCGGCCAGTGGCCGACGCTCGACTGGGCCCGACAGTTCGGCGATCCGCAACTGCCGCAGCTGATCGACGAAGCGCTCGCCGACAGCCCGACCATCGCGCAGGCGCAGTCGCGTATTGCCAAAGCGTCTTCGTACATCGAAACCTCGCGCTCGGCGCTGTATCCGAAGGTCAACGGCTCCTATTCGTGGACCCGCGAACTCTATTCGGGCAATGCACTCTTCCCGCCGCCCTACGGCGGCACCTGGTTCAGCGAAAACAACGTGCTGGCGAGCGCGTCGTGGGACCTCGACCTGTGGGGCAAGAACCGCGCACGGCTGAATCAGGCGGTCTCGCAGCAGAAGGCCGCCGAAGCCGACATGCAGCAGGCGCGCGTGACGCTCGCGGCATCGGTGGCGCGGACCTATAACCAGCTCGCGCTGCTCTACGCGCTGCGCGATGTCGCCGCGCGCGAGATCGCCAACCGCCAGGATGTCGGCCGCATTACCGACGGACGCGTTGCGGCCGGCATCGATACGAACGTCGAACGGCGCACCGCGGAAGGCAATGTCGCGACCAGCCAGACGAATCTCTCGGAACTGGACGGCCAGATCGAGACGGTGCGCTATCAGATCGCCGCGCTGCTCGGCAAGGGTCCGGACCGCGGCCTGCAGATCGCGAAACCCGCGCTCGATCAGAAAGTGGACGTGACCCTGCCCGACAACGTGCCCGCCGATCTCGTCGCGCGCCGCCCGGATATCGTCGCCGCGCGCTGGCAGGTGGAAGCCGCGACGCACAACATCAAGGAAGCGAAAGCCGAGTTCTTCCCGGACATCAATCTTGCGGCCGGCTTCGGCTTCGATGCGTTCGGCTGGGGCCGCTTCCTGCAATCGAGCAGCCGCCAGATCCAGGCGGGGCCGGCGGTGCATCTGCCGATCTTCGACGCCGGCGCCCTGCGCGCCCAATTGAAGGGCCGGTACGCCGACTTCGAGGGCGATGTCGCGAACTACAACCAGACGCTGATCAACGCGATGAACGATGTCGCCACCAACATCTCGGCCATCCGCTCGCTCAACAAGCAGACCGCCGATGCCCAGCGCGCGCTCGCAGCCGCGGAGAGCGCCTATCAGCTCGCCGTGATCCGCTACAAGGCGGGACTCTCGCCGCAGTTGCAGGTGCTGAACGCTGATTCGAACCGGCTCGCCAACGAGCAGACGTTGACCAACCTGCGCCTGAAGCGCACCGACTTGCAGATCGCGCTGATCAAGGCGCTCGGCGGCGGCTTCGACGCCACCAGCAGCAATCTCGCGATCGACGGCAGCGGGCAGCAGCAGGCAGCGAATCAGGCCACGGCGCCGGCGCAATAACGCGCACAAACAGAATACGCATCAGGACATAACAGGAATACTCGGAGTCATTTCATGAGCGACCCTCAACAAAACGCCGCGGCCGCGCCCGCGCAGAAAGCGGGCAACGGCAAACGCCGCCGGCTGATGACGCTGATCGTGCTCGTCATCATCCTCGCGGCCGTCGCGTACGGGCTGTACTACTTCCTCGTCGCGCGCTTCCACGAGAGCACCGACGACGCCTACGTGAACGGCAACGTCGTGCAGATCACGCCGCAGGTCGTGGGCACGGTCATCTCCGTGAACGCCGACGACACGCAGACCGTGAAGGTCGGCGATCCGCTGGTCACGCTCGATCCGGCGGATTCGAAGGTCGCGCTCGATCAGGCCGAAGCGAACCTCGCGCAGACCGTGCGCCAGGTCCGCACCTTCTTCGTCAACAACAACCAGTACGAAGCGCAGATCGCGCTGCGCCGCTCGGACCTCCAGCGCGCACAGGACGACCTGAAGCGCCGCATGATGGTCGCGCAGACCGGCGCCGTGTCGCAGGAAGAGATCTCCCATGCGCGCGACGCCGTGCGCGGCGCGCAGGCATCGCTCGATGCGGCCCAGCAGGAACTGGCGTCGAACCGCTCGCTGACCGCGAACACGACCATCGCCGATCATCCGAACGTGCTGGCGTCCGCCGCCAAGGTGCGCGACGCGTACATCAACTTCGCGCGCAACACGCTGCCGGCGCCGGTGACGGGCTATGTGGCGAAGCGTTCGGTGCAGGTCGGCCAGCGCGTCTCGCCGGGCAATCCGCTGATGGCCATCGTGCCGCTGAACGCCGTGTGGGTCGATGCGAACTTCAAGGAAGTGCAGTTGAAGCACATGCGCATCGGCCAGCCGGTCGAGCTCACGGCCGACCTGTACGGCTCGGGCGTCGTGTTCCATGGCAAGGTGGTCGGCTTCTCAGCGGGCACGGGTTCGGCGTTCTCGCTGCTGCCCGCGCAGAACGCGACGGGTAACTGGATCAAGGTCGTGCAGCGCCTGCCGGTGCGGATCGAACTCGATCCGAAGGAACTGGAGCAGCATCCGCTGCGCATCGGCCTGTCGATGGACGTTGACGTGACCATCAAGAACGACCAGGGCGGCCAGCTCGGCAATGCGCAGAACACGGTCTATCAGACCAACGTGTTCGACAAGTACGGCGCGGAAGCGGACCAGGAAATCGCGCGCATCATCCAGCAGAACGCGGGCACCGGCACGGGTTCGCAAGGGGCGGCAGCGTCGACCTCGTCGAGCAAGCCGCGCGGCAAGGCGACCCAGTCCGCCTCGGCCACCAAGCTGATGTAAGCGGGCGCGCGTCATGTCTACGCAAAACGTCGTCCATCCGCCGCTGTCGGGCGCGAAGCTCGTCATCGGCACGATCGCCGTGTCGCTCGCGGTCTTCATGAACGTGCTCGACACGTCGATCGCGAACGTCTCGATTCCGTCGATCTCGGGCGACCTCGGCGTGTCGTCGGACCAGGGCACGTGGGTCATCACGTCGTTCGCCGTCGCCAACGCGATCTCGGTGCCGCTCACCGGCTGGCTCACGCAGCGCATCGGCCAGGTGCGGCTGTTCCTCGGCTCGATCATCCTGTTCGTGATCGCGTCCTGGCTGTGCGGCCTCGCGCCGACGCTGCCCTTCCTGCTCGCCGCACGCGTGCTGCAGGGCGCCGTGGCCGGACCGATGATCCCGCTGTCGCAGACGCTCCTGCTCGCGAGCTATCCACGCGAGAAAGCGCCGGTCGCGCTGTCGATGTGGTCGATGACCACGCTCATCGCGCCGGTCGCCGGGCCGATTCTCGGCGGCTGGATCTCCGACAACATCTCCTGGCCGTGGATCTTCTACGTGAACATCCCGGTGGGGATCATCGCGGCGGGCGCGACCTTCGCGATCTTCCGCGACCGCGACTCGGCGATCCGCAAGGCGCCGATCGATTCGGTCGGCCTGGCGCTGCTCGTGATCTGGGTGGGCTCGCTGCAGGTCATGCTCGACAAGGGCAAGGACCTCGACTGGTTCAACTCCACGACGATCGTCGTGCTCGCGCTGGTCGCGGTGATCGCGTTTGCGTTCTTCATCGTGTGGGAGCTGACGGCCGAGCATCCGGTGGTCGACCTGTCGCTGTTCGCGCTGCGCAACTTCTCGGGCGGGACAATCGCGCTGTCGGTGGGCTACGGGCTGTACTTCGGCAATCTGGTGCTCTTGCCGCTCTGGTTGCAGACGGTCATCGGCTACACCGCGACCGACGCGGGGCTCGTGATGGCGCCGGTCGGAGTGTTCGCGGTGCTGCTCTCGCCGATCACCGGCAAGTTCCTTCCGCGCACAGATCCGCGGCGCATCGCGACGGCCGCGTTCATCGTGTTCGCGCTGTGTTTCTGGATGCGTTCGCGCTACACCACGGGCGTCGATACCTGGTCGCTGACCTTGCCCACGCTGATCCAGGGCATCGCGATGGCGGGCTTCTTCATTCCGCTCGTGTCCATCACATTGTCGGGGCTGCCGGGGCATCGCATTCCGGCGGCGTCGGGTCTGTCGAACTTCGTGCGAATCATGTGCGGCGGCATCGGCACGTCGATTTTCTCGACGGCGTGGGAGCACCGGACCATCGTCCATCACGTGCAACTGACGGAACAGGCCAACGCCTACAATCCGAACTTCGCGAATTCCATGCAGCAGCTGCACGGCATGGGGCTCTCGCAGGAACAGACCTACGGCCTGTTCAACAGCATGGCGACCCAGCAGGCCGCGCAGCTCGGGGTGAACGACATGTTCTACATCTCGGCGGGGATCTTCATCGCGCTGATCGTGCTGATCTGGATCACGCGGCCCGAACGCTCGGGCGGCGGGGATTCGGCGGCGGCGGCATCGGCTGCGCATTGAGCGCGTTGCGGATGCTTTGGGTGCTGCAATGAAAAAAGCCTGGATGAAAATCCAGGCTTTTGTCTTTATTGGGCCGTGACGATCAACCGTTCCGGCGCCAGCACGCCCTCGCCCGCGCGCGCCACGCCCAATAGCCGGCCGTCTTCCTGCGTGTAGACCCGCACGCGTCCGTCCTCGAACGGCATCGAGACAAGGTCCGCAAGCCGCAAACGCTGGCCGTGCAGGAAGCGCTTCGCCGCGTCGCTGTCGAGGCGAATCTCGGGGAAGGTGGACAGCAGCGCGTCCACCGGCTGCAGCCGTTCGTCGCGTTGCGCTTCGCTCAGGCTGGCGAGCGCATCGAGCGTGACCGCATGTTCGAGCGTCAGCGCGCCGACGCCCGTGCGCCGCAACGCCGTCAGATGCGCGCCGCACTCCAGCGTCTCGCCGATGTCCTCGGCAAGCGTGCGCACGTACGTTCCCTTGCTGCACGTCACGCGAAACGTCACGAGCGGCAACGCGCACGCCAGCATCTGCAACGCGTGGATCGTCACCGGACGTCCCTCGCGCTCCACGGTCTGACCCGCGCGCGCGTATTCATAGAGTGGCTTGCCGTCGCGCTTCAGTGCCGAGTACATCGGCGGAATCTGCACGATGTCGCCGAGAAACCGTTGCATCGCGTCGACCACGGCCGCTGCGTCGCAAGTCACGTCGCGCGTCTGCACCGCCTCGCCTTCGGCGTCGCCGGTGGTCGTGCGCACGCCCAGACGCATGGTCGCCTCGTAGGTCTTGTCGGCTTCCAGCAGATCCTGCGAAAACTTCGTCGCCTCGCCGAAACACAAGGGCAGCAAACCCGTTGCGAGCGGATCAAGCGTGCCCGTATGGCCGGCCTTCTTCGCGAGGTAGATGCGCTTCGCCTTGATCAGCGCGTCGTTGCTCGAGAGCCCGAGCGGCTTGTCCAGCAGCAGCACGCCATCCAGCGCGCGGCGCGGAAGCTTCGGCCGCGACTGTTTCTCCGAACCGCTCATGACTTACGCGCCTTCCTGACCGTCGTCGGAGTCTTTCGCGCGCGTCGCGTTCGCTTCGTCGATCAGGCGCGACATCTCCACCGCCTTCTCGATCGTCTTGTCGTAATGGAAATGCAGCGTCGGCACCGTGTGGATGTGCAGGCGCTTGAACAGCAGGTTATGCAGATGCCCGGCCGCGTGATTCAGCCCTTCCTGGGTCTGTTGCGGATCGCCGGTGAGCGTCGTGAAATAGACTTTCGCATGCGCGTAGTCGGGCGTGAGCTCGACGCTCTGGATCGTCACGAGCCCGATGCGCGGATCCTTCACTTCGCGCATCAGCTCCGACAGGTCGCGTTGAATCTGGTCCGCAATCTGCACATTGCGGTTCGCGGAGGTCTTTCGTTTAGCCATGATGTTGTTTCCGTATCTCTTTCGCGCCGCTGCAAATGAAAAAGGCGGAGCGAGCCTTCAGGCCCACCCCGCCCTCTATCCAGCGGCTCAGCGCATTACAGCGTACGTGCCACTTCGGTCACTTCGAAGACTTCGAACTGATCGCCTTCGACGATATCGCTGAAGTTCTTGATCGACATACCGCACTCGAAGCCCTGACGCACTTCCTTGACGTCGTCCTTGAAGCGCTTGAGCGAATCCAGCTCGCCGGTATGGATCACGACGTTGTTGCGGATCACGCGCACCGACGAGGAACGCTTGACCACGCCGTCCGTGACCATACAACCCGCGATCAGGCCGACCTTCGGCACGCGGATCACCTGGCGCACCTCGACCATGCCCGTCACCGTCTCGCGCTTCTCCGGCGCGAGCATGCCGGACATTGCCGCCTTCACCTCATCCACTGCGTCATAGATGATGTTGTAGTAGCGGATGTCGATGCCGTTCGCCTCGGCCACCTTGCGCGCCTGAGCATCTGCACGCGTGTTGAAGCCGATGATGACCGCCTTCGAAGCCGTGGCCAGGTTGACGTCCGACTCGCTGATCGCGCCGACGGCGCTGTGCACGATCTGCACGCGCACTTCGCTGGTCGAGAGCTTGAGCAGCGACTGCACCAGCGCTTCCTGCGAGCCCTGCACGTCCGCCTTGACGATGAGCGGCAGGTTCTGCACTTCGCCTTCGCCCATTTGCTCGAGCATGTTCTCGAGCTTGGCGGCCTGCTGCTTGGCCAGCTTGACGTCGCGGAACTTGCCTTGACGGAACAGCGCGATTTCGCGCGCCTTGCGCTCGTCCGGCAACACGATGACTTCCTCGCCCGCCGCCGGCACTTCCGACAGACCCTGGATTTCCACCGGGATCGACGGACCCGCCGACTTCGTGGGCTTGCCGGTTTCGTCCAGCATGGCGCGCACGCGGCCGTATGCACTGCCGGCCAGCACCACGTCGCCGCGGTTCAGCGTGCCCGACTGCACGAGGATGGTCGCGACCGCGCCCTTGCCCTTGTCCAGCTTCGCTTCGATGACGAGACCCTTGGCGGCGGCTTCCACCGGCGCGGTGAGTTCCATCACTTCGGCTTGCAGCGAGACGTTTTCCAGCAGATCGTCGATGCCCTTGCCGGTCTTCGCCGACACTTCGAGGAACGGCGAATCGCCACCGTACTCTTCCGGCACCACGCCTTCCGCGACGAGTTCCTGCTTCACGCGGTCCGGGTTGGCATCCGGCTTGTCGATCTTGTTGATTGCGACGACGATCGGCACGCCGCCCGCCTTCGCGTGAGCGATGGCTTCCTTCGTCTGCGGCATCACGCCGTCATCGGCGGCAACCACCAGGATGACGATGTCGGTTGCCTTCGCACCGCGCGCACGCATGGCCGTGAAGGCCTCGTGACCCGGCGTGTCGAGGAAGGTGATGACGCCACGCGGCGTGTCGACGTGATAGGCGCCGATATGCTGCGTGATGCCGCCCGCTTCGCCCGCCGCCACTTTCGCGCGACGAATGTAGTCCAGCAGCGAGGTCTTGCCGTGATCGACGTGACCCATGACCGTGACGACCGGCGGACGCGGCAGCTTCTCGGCCGTGTCTTCCGTGGCTTCGCCTTCGATCAGCAGCGCTTCCGGGTCGTCCAGCTTCGCCGCGACCGCGCGATGGCCCAGTTCCTCGACGACGATCATCGCCGTTTCCTGGTCCAGCACCTGGTTGATCGTGACCATCTGGCCGAGCTTCATCATCACCTTGATGACTTCCGAAGCCTTCACCGACATCTTGTGCGCGAGATCCGCCACCGAGATGGTTTCCGGCACGTGCACTTCACGCACGATGGGCTCGGTCGGCGCCTGGAACGACGTGTTCTGGTCCTGATGCTTGCCGCGACCCTTCGGACCGCCGCGCCAGCCGCGATCGACACCGCCGCTGCTGTCGCCGCGCGTCTTGATGCCGCGGCGCTTCGATGCGTCGTCCTGCCAGCCGCCCTTGCCGCCGGCCTTCTTCTTGTCGCCGGCGCCTGCGGGCGCCGTGGATGCGGGCGCCGCCGTGGCGCCGGGCGCCGGGCGCTTCGCCACTGCCGGACGGGCCGCTTGCGCACCTTCCGGCTTGGCCGGCTTGTGCAGCGTGCCCTTGGCCTCGGCGGCCTTCGCCGCTTCGGCCGGCTTCGCGGCGGGCGCCGGTTCCGGTGCCTTCACCTGCGCCTTGCGCGGCGTGTTCATCATTTCGCGGATGGCGCGCGCTTCGGCTTCGGCCGCCGCACGACGCTTCGCGATGGCTTCCTGCTCGAGACGCGCCTTTTCCGACGCAGCGCGTGCGTCTTCTTCCGCCTTCTTGGCGGCTTCGCGTTGCGCGGCGCGTTCGCTGGCGGCCTTTTCTTCGGCAGCCTTTTCCGCGGCTTCGCGCTGCGCGTCTTCGTTCTGCTTGGCCTCGGCCGTTGCCTGGGCGCGCGCTTCTTCACGCGCTTCCTCGCGGGCTTCCTGACGCGCGGTCTGCGCTGCACGGGAGATTTCCGCCGCCTGGGCCGCAGCCGCCGCACGGCGCTCCGCTTCCTCTTCCTGCTTGCGACGTTCGGCTTCCGCCGCTTCCTCGCGGGCACGGCGCTCGGACTCTTCCTGCTCGAGCTTCGCCTGACGCTCCTTCAGCTCGCGCTCTTCGCGCTCGAGCTGCTCGGCGGCATGGCGCGCTTCTTCCTCGCGCCGCTGCAGTTCGGCTTCGTCGACCTCGGGTTCCTCGACGTGATTCGACGCCGCTTCACCCTGCTCCATGCCGGGCTCGTCGCGCTTCACGAACACACGCTTCTTGCGCACCTCGACCTGAATGGTGCGAGCCTTACCCGTTGCGTCGGATTGCTTGATCTCCGACGTATGCCGGCGGGTCAGAGTGATCTTGCGTTTGTCGGCATCGGCGGAACCGTGCGACTTGCGCAAATGATCGAGCAGGCGCGCCTTGTCCGTCTCGGAGAGATCGTCGTTCGCGCTCGCTTTCTGTACGCCAGCCGCCTGCAGTTGTTCCAGCAGTACGCCTGCAGGCATTTTTAGTTCCGCGGCAAATTGGGCTACGTTGTTACTCGCCATTCATTCCTCTTGATGCAAGGACAGATCCTTGCGGTTAGATCGGGGTCACGCGGCCAGACAGGCCGCCAAATATCAGTGCGCCATGGTCATTTCTCACTGGAACCAGTGTTCACGTGCTTTCATGATCAACGCCTTAGCGGCATCCTCTTCCATACCGGTCATTTCAACCAGTTCGTCGACTGCCAGTTCCGCGAGGTCGTCGCGGCTCTGAACCTGATGCTCGGCGAGTTTCGCGAGCAGCTCGTTGTCCATGCCTTCGAGACTCTTCAGGTCGAGCGCGACGCCTTCCACCTTCTCTTCATTGGCGATGGCCATGGTCAGCAGCGCATCGCGCGAGCGGTTGCGCAGCTCGTGCACGGTGTCTTCGTCGAAGGCTTCGATTTCGAGCATTTCGTTGAGCGGCACGTACGCGATTTCTTCAAGGCTCGTGAAGCCTTCGTCGATCAGGATGTCGGCGACTTCCTCGTCCACATCCAGACGCGCCATGAACAGGTCGCGCAACTTGCCACGCTCTTCGTTCTGCTTCAACGCCGATTCGTCCGGCGTCATGATGTTGATCTGCCAGCCGGTGAGTTCGCTTGCGAGTCTCACGTTCTGGCCTGCGCGGCCGATGGCGACGGCGAGCTCGTTCTCGTCCACGACGACGTCCATAGAGTGCTTTTCTTCATCGACGACGATGGACTGGACGGCTGCCGGCGCGAGAGCGCCGATCACGAACTGCGCGGGATCTTCCGACCATAGCACGATGTCGACGTTCTCGCCACCGAGCTCATTGCGCACGGCCTGCACGCGCGAGCCGCGGATGCCGACGCAGGTACCGATGGGATCGATGCGCTTGTCGTAGGCGATCACGCCGATTTTCGCACGCACGCCGGGATCGCGCGCAGCCGCCTTGATTTCCAGCAGGCCTTGTTCGATTTCCGGCACTTCGAGTTCGAACAGCTTCATCAGGAACTCGGGCGCGGTGCGCGAGAGTTCGATCTGCGGGCCGCGCGCGGTGCGGTCGACCTTCGCGATGTAGGCGCGCACGCGGTCGCCCACGCGCAGGTTTTCCTTCGGGATGAGCTGGTCGCGGCGCAGCAGCGCCTCGACACGGCCCGATTCGACGATGAAGTTGCCCTTGTCCAGGCGCTTCACCGAGCCGGTCATGATCTTTTCGCCGCGCTCGAGGAAGTCGTTCAGGATCTGCTCGCGTTCGGCGTCGCGCACCTTCTGCAGGATGACCTGCTTGGCGGCCTGCGCACCGATGCGGCCGAATTCGATGGAGGGAATCGGCTCTTCGATGAAGTCGTCGACTTCCGCGTCGGCCTTCTGTTCCTTCGCTTCGAACAGCAGGATTTCCTGATCCGGCTCCTGCAGACCGGCTTCGTCCGGCACCACGCGCCAGCGGCGGAAGGTTTCGTGCTCGCCGCTTTCGCGGTCGATCGCGACGCGGATGTCCACGTCTTCTTCGAAGAGCTTTTTCGTAGCAGAAGCAAGCGCAGCTTCCAGCGCTGCGTACACGACGTCCTTGTTGACGTTCTTTTCGCGTGCCAGCGCATCCGCCAGCATCAATACTTCGCGACTCATTGTTTGCGGCTCCTAAAGTCAACCTTGGGGACGAGACGTGCGCGATCGAGGTCCGCGAGCGTGAAATCCAGCATCGCGGCGCCGTCCTTCCCTTCAAATTCCAATCCGATCGTTTCGCCTTCGGGGGCGTGCAAGATGCCACGGAACGACTTGCGCCCGTCCAGCGGTTTTTTCAACGTGATGGCGACTTCGCTTCCCGCGAAGCGCTCGAAATCGGCCAGCTTCTTGAGCGGCCGATCGAGGCCCGGCGACGAGACTTCGAGCCGGCCGTAGTCGATGTTCTCGACTTCGAACAAATATTGGAGCTGGCGCGTGACCTTCTCACAGTCTTCGATGGCGATACCGGCCGGCTGGTCGATATACACACACAGCAACCCGCCTCCCGACCGCTCGAGATCGACAAGCTCGTAGCCGAGGCCCGAGACCGTGGTTTCTATCAATTCCGTCAGTTGCACAGTAACTCCAAGGTGTTCGCGCGCTCCACGCCGAAACACCCGCGGGCAGCGCCTACATGCGGGCGCGCACCCCTGCTCCCGAGATGCCGAACCGAAAAGCCAAAAAAAAATGGGCCAATGCCCATCTTTTTCAACCAGGTCGCACCCGGGCAGCAGAAAAACTACGTGCCCAGCGACTTCGTAATTTTAGCCGTTTTTCGCGACGAACGCAAACGTACAGCACGCTTTCAGGCCCGTTGAAGCCCTGTTGATGCCGCTTTCAACGCGTCTGATCCCGGTGCTGCAAGGCCGTTTGCCGTCGCTGCGCGCGAGAACGAAGGCGGGCTGGCGCTTGCTCGCTCCCCCCTCGCTCCGCGTCTTAACGCCCGCGCGAGCGATTGCGCGCACCGCGATTCGCGCCACCTGGCTTGCCCTGCCCGCCGGCCGGCTGACCGCCGCCACCCGAGCGATTGCCGCGCGGTGCGTTGTTGCCCGGACGCTTGCCGGCGCCGGCCACACCCTGCGTATTGCCTTGCGGACGCGCGCCGCGCTGCCCCGGCCGGCCGCCGCCATTGGTGCGATTGCCGTTCGGCTCCTGGCCGATGCGGTTGCCGTTCGGCTCCCGGCCGCCACGACGGCCCGCGCCGCCGCCATTTCCCATGTTGCCCGCGTTGCCCGTATTGCCGCCGAGTCCGCCCATGCCGCCGAGGCCGAAGCTGCTGGCCATGCCGCCCGGCTGTCCGCGGCGGCCGCCACGACCCGGCGTGGTCTGCTGCGTCATCCGCGAATGCGAGCTCAGCACCGGTTCGCGCGTGATGAAGCCCATCGACGTCTGCATCGGGTCGGGCTGCACGCGCGGCGCGGACTGGCGTCCGCCCTTGTCCTCCGTCGGCAGCTTCAGTCCGACCGACGCCATCAGGGTGCGCACCTGATTGTCCTCGAGCTCTTCCCAGCGGCCGCGCTTGAGACCGCGCGGCAGTGCGATCGGGCCGTGACGCGTGCGGATCAGGCGGCTGACCATCAGGCCTGCGGCCTCGAACATGCGGCGCACTTCGCGATTGCGACCTTCCGCCAGCGCAACGTGGTACCAGTGATTCGTGCCCTCGCCGCCGCCGTCCTGGATGCGCAGGAAGTTGGCGGGGCCATCGTCGAGTTCGACGCCCTTGAGGAGCCTCTGCTTCATCCCTTCCGACAGCTGCCCGACCACCCGCACCGCGTATTCGCGTTCGACGCTATAGCGCGGATGCATGAAGCGGTTCGCCAGATCGCCGGAGGTCGTGAGCAGCAGCAGGCCCTCGGTATTGAAGTCGAGACGGCCGACAGCGAGCCACTTGGCCGTCTTCATCGACGGCAGCTTGTCGAAGACGGACGGACGGCCTTCCGGGTCCGCATGGCTGACGATCTCGCCGGTCGGCTTGTGGTACAGCAGGATGCGCGGCGGCTTGCTGGCGAGCTTGCGGCGGACCGGCTTGCCGTTGATGCGCACCTGATCGGTCGGCATGATGCGCTGGCCGATGTGCGCCGGCTCGCCGTTCACCGACACGCGCCCCGCGATGATCAGCTCTTCCATGTCGCGACGCGAACCCATGCCCGCGTCGGCGAGCACCTTGTGCAGCTTCGGCGCGTCGTCGTCCGGCTCCAGCACGCGCTTCTGCTGCTGGACCGCGCGGCCGCGACGCAGCATCGGTGCGCGGACGCCGCCGGTGTTGTCGGCGTCGAAGGCCGGCGAGGTCACGTAGGCGAAGACATCGTCGACCGCTGCGGCCGCGGCGCTTTCCACCGTCGCGGGGCCGCCGTCATTGCGCTTGCCGCGCTTCTGCTGCGGCTGGGCCTGCTTGCGGCGCGCGCCTTCGCGGGCGGGCTGGGCCGGCGCGGCGGCCTGGCCGGCGGTGTTCGCGGCCTCGACCGGCGCTTCGCCGCTGGCCTCGCCCGCTTCTGCACGCGGGTTCTTGCGACCGCGCGGCTTTGCGCCTTCCTTGCGCGGGCCCTTGGCGTTCGGATCCTTGCGCGGCGTACGCACCTGGGCTGCCACGACGCCGTCCGGCGGCGTCTCGGTCACGGCGGCCGGCGCGTCCGGCGACGCTTCGCCGCCCTTCGTCTTGGCGACAGCGCGACGCCGCGCGATCAGGCTGCGCGGCCCGCGGCGCAGACCGCGGCGCGGACGATCGTCGCCCTCGCCATTCTCGTCGCTGCGCGTGCGTTCGCCGGCATCGGCCGACTCGGGTGCATCCGCGTCATGCACGCGGCGTGCGGATTCAGGCGAATCGCTGTCGTGGGAGTGTGTCAAAACAACCTCAAATGTCGAATTGCGCGCCCATCGCGGGCGCGACAAAAAATCCGCTGATCGGTCCGGCTGGTCGTCTCGAAATGTTCTTTATGGAGAGCCGGGTTCCGGAACAGGGGCCATGCGTCTTTGCGTCAGGCGCGGCGCGCCTTCGGTTCTTCGGAGTCGTCGTCCAGTTCGTCTTCGAACACTGGACCCGTGTCTTGCGCGTCGTCGCGCGGCGCCGGAGTCAGAGCCGGCGCGGTGTGCGCGTCCTGCGCGGTATTCAATTGCTGCGGGTGAAGCTCGGCGGGGACCGCCCGAATGGGGTCGATGTCCTCCGCTGCGGCCGACGCAGGTTCGGTACCCTGCCCGACGGGTTCGTCGTGTGCCGCGTGTCCTTCGTCTTGCTCGCCCTGTCGTCCATCGACGACCGCGCCGGGCCCCTGCGATTCCTCTTCCGGCGCGGCGGACGCGCTTGCCGCGTCGAGCGGCTTATCGGCGTTGACCGGCGCCTCAGGTTGATGTTCCCCGGCAGCGGGCGCATCCACGGCCACGCTTTCGGGGAATTCGATCGAATGCTGCGCGAGCAGCGACGCTTCGAATTGCGCCGATGGATTATCCAGTGCCGGCAGTTCGTCGAGCGCGCTCAGGCCGAGGTCGTCGAGAAACTGCTTGGTCGTGGCATACAGCGCCGGACGTCCCGGCACATCCCGATGACCAATGACTTCGATCCAGCTGCGATCTTCCAGTTGCTTCACGACCTGCGTGTTCACCGTCACGCCCCGAATCTCTTCGATATCGCCCCGCGTCACCGGCTGCCGATAGGCAATGATCGCGAGCGTTTCGAGAACCGCGCGGGAATACTTGGGCGGCTTTTCAGGATGCAGACGGTCGAGATAACTCCGCATCGCCGGCTTGCTCTGAAAACGCCAGCCCGAAGCAAGCGCCACGAGTTCCACGCCACGGCCCGACCAGTCGGCCTGAAGCGCTTCGAGCAAGGTGCGCACGGTGTCCGCCGAGATGTCGTCGGCGAACAGCTTGCGCAAATCATGCAGCCTCAGCGGTTCCTGCGCGCAAATCAGGGCAGTCTCGAGGACGATCTTCGCCTCTTGGGTATTCATGCAGCTTGGGTCAACCCTGTATGGTCAATGATTCGATTCAAAGCGAGCTTGAGCAGATTCGAACGCCACCGGAGCGGTGCGAACGATAAAGCTGTACGCGGAATTTCAAGACGCGCTCGCCCGATTTCTCGCCCGATCGGAACCGGTCATATTGATTGGGAGCACGCACCGGGGAGAGGCAGCATTGGGCGTTCGGTGAGCGAGCGCCGGGCCAGTCCAGCCGGTCGAGGTGGCGCTTTCCAAGACGAAAGCGCGTGACTGAGCGCCATATTACGCAAAAAGAACCGGGGCGTAAAGGTGAAGCAGCATCGCGGCCGAAACTCACTCGACGGCGCCTACGCCGCGCCGCGCGCCGCCAGGAAGCGCCGCAGACGCTCGACGCCCGCATCGAGGCGCGCCGGATCGCAGGCGTAGCACCAGCGCACGAAACCTTCGCCCTCTGCGCCGAACGCACTGCCCGGCGCGAGACCGAGTCCGGCGTCGCGCACCAGCGACTTGCACAGGTCGAGGCTGTGCGCCGCGCCCGGGAGCGAGAAGAACAGGTACATCGCACCGTCGGGCGCGCGCACGTCGACGCCTTCGATGCCCTGCAACGCGCTCACAAGGTGATCACGGCTCGCGCGCAGATCGGCGACGAGCGACTGCGTGAAGCGCTCGCCCTCCGCGACGGCGACCACGCCCGCTCTCTGCACGAACGACGGCGCGCACGACGTGTTGTATTCCACCAGCTTGCCGAGATCGTCCATCAGTTGAGTGGGCGCGACGAGCCAGCCCAGGCGCCAGCCGGTCATGAGCCACGCCTTCGAAAAGGAATTCACCGCGATCACGCGCTCGTCGCGCGCAGCGAGATCGAGGAAGGAAGGCGCGGCGCCGCCGTCATCGCCGTAATAGAGACGCTCGTAGACCTCGTCCGCGACGATCCAGATGCCATGGCGCCGGCAATGTGCCAGGACGGCGCGCTGGTCGTCGCGGCTCATGGTCCAGCCGGTGGGGTTGTTGGGCGAGTTGATCATCAGCATGCGCGTGTCCGGCGTGAGCGCAGCCAGCAAGCGGTCGAGATCGAGCGTCCAGCCATGTGCGCCGTAGCTCAGCGACACCGTTTCGACGCTCGCGCCCAGAATTTTCGGAATCTCGACGAGATTCGGCCACAGCGGCGTCACCGCAACCACGCGATCGCCCGCGCCGACCACCAGCTGGGCCGCGAGCATCAGCGCGTTCACGCCGGCGCTCGTCACGGCGACGTGATCCGCCGAGGTTGCGCCGTGCAGTCCGCTCACGTAAGCAGCGAGCGCCTCGCGCAGCGGCGCGATGCCGAGATTGTGCGTATAGAAGGTGTCGCCGTCGGCGAGCGCGCGGCTGGCGGCGTCGCGAATGAAGGGCGGCGTCACGCGGTCGGATTCGCCAAACCAGAACGGCAGCACGTTCGCGACGCCGAATCCCGCGTTCGCCACTTCACGGATCTGCGACGGGCGCAGCGCCCGCACGGCATCTCGGGCATTCGGCGCACCGAATCCGTGCGCGCCGCCGAGTTGGCTCAGTTCACTGATCACTGCTCCTTCCGATTCACTCATTACCCGCCCCGTTGCGTTGTCAATTCAGGAAATCAAGTCTAACGCGCGCCTGCCGGTTTAGCGGCGCGTACCGGTTCAAGCCCGTTCAAATCAGATCTTCCGCGCGCCGCGGCAGCGAAGCGATCAGCGACCAGACCGATTCAGCCGCCGGCGACAGCGAACGATCGCGCCTGCGCACCAGTTCCACTGTGCGCTCCGCGCGCGGTTCGAGCGGCAACGCCACCAGCGACGACTCCGCCGGCAACGGCAGCGCGAGCCACGGCAGCACGCTCACGCCGACGCCCGCCTCGACGAGCCCGAACACCGTCGCCGAATGCCCCAGCTCCTGCACGACCTGCGCGTCGACGCCGTGCTCGCGCATGACGGCATCGATGAGCGGCCGGCTGCCGGAGGCGTAATCGAGCATCACGAGGCGCTCGCCGGCGAGCTTTTCCCATGGCACGGCGTCCTGGCGGCCGAGCGGATGATCGCGCCGCGCCACAAGACAGAACGAATCGGTCATGACGGGTTCGCCGTACAGGTCATCCGACGCAAACGGGCCGATCACGACGCCGAAATCCACCTCGCCCGATTTGACCTTGCGCAGGACGTCGGACTGGACGTCGTCGCGCAGGCCGAGCGAGATCAGCGGGAACTGCGTCAGGCACGAGGCGACGACGCGCGGCATCAGCCGGCACGCGATCGTCGGACTCGCCGCGACGATCACCCGCCCGCGGCGCTGTTGCCCCAGGTCGCGGACTTCGCGCAGCGCCTCGTCCAGATCCGCGAGCAGCCGCGACACTGTACCGACGAGGTTCAGGCCGACATCGGTCAACTGCACTTCGCGGGTCGTGCGGTCGATCAGCTTGAAACCGATCTCGCCTTCCAGTTCCCGCACACAGCGGCTGACGGCCGACTGCGTGAGGCCGATTTCATCGCCCGCGCGACTGAAGCTGCGCAGCCGCGAGACCTCGATGAAGACACGCAGCTGTCGCAGCGTCACGTTCAAGGGCGCGTTCATTCCGATCGCTCATCAATATTGTCGTTTAAGTCGGAATTATAGGTCTGAGCAGGCTGAATGCTTGCGCGAACGTACGTTTCGCTGCGGTGCAGCATATTCCGGAAACGCACGCCGGATGGGCCTATTGCACTGGATTGGTGATTGTCCCGATTTCTTAATTGGTTCATTTCGGGTCTGATACGGGCCATGCTGACATCGCGTCAGCCTACTGCCATGCGGGTTTCCCGGATTTCGCGACACGCATGGCACGGTTCTCGCATTTCATTGCGCACAGAGGTCGGAGTCGTTACACGGAAGCACGAAATGATTGTTCACCGTCATCCGCTCCGGCCTTTCCTGGGTATTCGTTCATCGGATTCCGACCAGAGTGCGCGGCGCGGGGCAGCGCACCGGGGTTAGCTTCGCTGAGGTGAGATATGGTGCTGTTCGACGATTTGAGAGATAACGAGTGGGCGCTGGTTGAGGCGTTGTTCTGTGCCGAACCGGCGCGTAGCGAGCGGCGCGGCCGTCCGCGCGTCGAAGCGCGTGCGGTGGTCAATGCCGTGTTGTGGGTGCTTTCGACAGGCGAAGGCTGGTCGAAACTGCCCGGCCGCTACCCTTCCCCGCCGACCTGCCGTCGACGCTTCGACGAGTGGCAAGCAGACGGCACGCTGGCCGAGATCGTCAAGCGCCTTGCGGGCAATGGTCGCGAAGTGTCGCTGCGTGGCCGCATCGGTTCGAGCGCCGCCAAGCCGCCTACGCCGCCGAGCCGCGACCGCCTGCGCGGCGCGTTCTGGACCAACCCGGAATCGTGGCGCGCGCCAGCAAAGATGGCCTGACCATCGCGCCTTGCCGAGGCCGTCGTCAGACGGCCTCGATGCATCATCGTCCTGCTGCGCAAGCTTGCCTTGCGCCCTGTCTGTTCTCTCCATCGGTTTACCCGTGCGGCTCTGTACGCTAGCAGACGTCGTCGGCGCGCACGTGGAGCGAAACAACTCTTTACTATTCCTTACAGCGCGGAAGCGGTCCGACGCTTAACTTGGTGAATGATCGAACCAGCTCCACGCGGGCTTGGAGGGATTTCGCCATGAAAGCATCGACTCTGCTCGTCCACGGCGCGCTGGTTGCGTTGATGAGCACGACGGCGATGAGCCAGGCTCAGCCGCCGCCTGCCGCGTCCGATTTTCATGTCAGCACCAAGGCAGCCATGGAAGCACCGCAGGGCGGTCCGCGCACACGCGGCGTAACGCCTCCGGCGCCCCGTGGCGACCTGCGCGGCGATATCGCCAGCAACGTGCGCGCACGCCCCGATGCCGAGCGCGACGGACGGCCGCAGCATCACTGAGCTCCAGACTTCATCAGGTGCGCGCGCGACGCGGCTGCGTTCGCGCGGAGAGACGACGAGAAGGAATCCCGCTCGTCAGCGACAGTCACAGGTTTTGCCGTGCACGTAGCGTGGCAACAGTGAGATCCGGAATGCCCGTATCCTCGTGATACGGGTTTTTTTTGGCTGCGGCTCCGGCGGAAGCGCCGCGCTCCAGCGGGTTCATCCGGCCCGTACAGGCGAACAGGCGAAGCCTCTCCCTCGGCCTTCGCCGATCGCTTGCCGCCCGAAGCAGGACGACGAAAGCGCTGTCCTGCGGACTAGACCTTCGCCTCCGCCAGCGTTTCCTGCCCGCCGAACGTGTAGCGTTCCGTGCGGCGCAGGTCCCAGTCGGTGGAGCGCTCATTGCGCGAAAGTCTCGAGAATTCGTTTTTTCCCCGCTCGGTCACGACAGCGATGTCGACCGGGGCATGAAAGCCTGGCGCGGGCGCGACGGTGCGCTGACGGGTCAATTCCAGCAGGCCGAGCGCGCGCAGGAGATCGAAGACATTGGGGCGTTTCGCCCAGGGAACCTGACGATACTGCGCTCGGCGAAGTGCTTCGAGTACGGCTTCGTTGGAATACGTGGTCATCTCGTTCTTTCTTCCTATGCAGCCATGACGACGCTCGTGACGGTCGCAAGACGGTCCGCGACGTCGACTAAACGCGGCGCGCCGAATCTCGTTTGCGAGCAAGTCGACTCGCAGCCGAATGTTTGGCCGCCGCTTGCGTTAGGTGCTGCTTTCTATTACAAGCCCCCGATGAGAGCGCGCTGATCACACGCTTTGCTGCCAACCCGCCGATGCGCCCGGTTGTGCGCGATGACGAAACGATTTGTCTTAAAACCAATACGTTACCCCAATCAAATTGGTTCTATTCACTTTATTCCTGCTTTTTTTTGCATCATTCGCGCTATGGCGACGCCGTCGCGTGCAGATCGCAATCGTCACGGCGGCGCTGGCGTGGGGCATCGGAGCGGGCTGGTTCGCCGCGCCGCTGCTCGCGGTGGCGCAGCGCGGCTACACCCGCACGGCCGCGCCTGACTTTGCTCCGGACACGATCATCGTGCTGATGGGCGGCGGAACCGATCGCAGCGACACGGGGCTCGTGCCCAAGCCCGACTCGATGCAGCGCATTGCGGCGACAGCCGCGCTGTACCGTGAATGCCGGGAAGCGGCGCGATCGTGCAAGGTGATTGTGAGCGGCGGGGATCCCGAACATCACGGCCAGGCCGAAGCCGACAACTACACGCCCTATGTGCTCGCCCAAGGCGTCCAGCCCGATGATCTGGTGCGTGAGAACCAAAGTCTCAATACCTGGCAGAACGCCCGCAATGTCGCCGCCATTGTGGGCCGCGCACATGACAATCGTTTGATCATCGTAACCTCCGCCTATCACATGCGGCGTTCGCTCCGCGCGTATCAGGCATTCGGCTTCGATCCCCAGCCCTACGTGTCCAGTGGCCGGCACGGCCACGTCACGCTCCTGCCGCGTCTCGGAAGCTTCGAGACGAGCGAGATCGCGCTGCACGAACTCGTCGGGCTGGCGCGCTTCGGGGTGTATCGGTGGCTGCACCTGTATTGAACCGACGTCGCGAAATCGGACGAATCGTCTGAAAAGCGCGGATGATCGGCCGTATCGATTGATCAGTACTAGCAACTGAAACAATCCGCCGATATGATTTTCAACGGTCAAAATCGGGAAGGCGATGGATTGGCGCCGAACATTGCCCGACACGTCTGTCCTGTTCCGCGCCTATCATAGGAAGGTCCGGATCGTGGACACTCGGCTTCAAGAAGGTCGGTTGCCGGCTGCGGGAGCGTTTATTGCTCACACCCAAAGCGTTTTTCCACCGGATCGGACAGGCGATTCCCGGGTTCAACACCTACTAGGAGGTAACAATGAAGAAAGTGTCCCTGGCTGTTCTGTTGTCCCTCAGTGCAATCGCGACAGGCGCTTATGCGCAGAGCGATCAAGGCGTGACCATGAGCACCGATCCCGCCAAGATTTCCGACATCGAAACGCGTGCGCAAAACCTGCAGTCGCAGCAGGACAACATGCAAAACATGCATTCGCAATCGTCGTCACACAAGTCGATGCATCACAAGAAGTCACACAGCAAGCCGATGAGCGGCTCGAGCCAGTAACGATCGAACCGCCCTTTCGCTTCGGGGCCATTCACGCCGCCGTTGATGCGATGTCGCGTCAAAGGCGGCGCGGACTCA
Organism: Caballeronia sp. LZ043; assembly: GCF_031451075.1. NCBI lineage: Bacteria > Pseudomonadati > Pseudomonadota > Betaproteobacteria > Burkholderiales > Burkholderiaceae > Caballeronia > Caballeronia sp. LZ043. Next base: position 1,834,818 of record NZ_JARUXT010000001.1, read on the forward strand.
TGCAGCAGCGCTTCCTGCATTTGGCATAGCGCTTACTTGACCCGGCTGGCGCGATGGGTGACCCAGTCGCCGCTCTCGATGCGCGACAGACCCGCTACCGCCTGCGCCGTGACGGGATAGATCATGCAGTCGAGCCGGTCTCGGCGACCATCCAGTTCCACCTCTACATGCAGCCGGTGCGCCCGGAACAGTCCTTCCACGCCCGGATAGACTTCCTCGATCTCATCCAGCACCGGCACGAGCGCATCTTCGATGCGATACACATCGCCGTGAACCGGTTGTCCCTCGTCATCGATCACGAGGCCCGGGTAGGCGCCAAAATCGAAAAGCTCCCCATGAACGTGCGCCCGGCCCAGACATTGGGGAGCCGCAATGCCGTGCCGTTCGGCCGCCTGGTTGATATCGTTCGCCTCGCCCGCGCGCAGCGTGCCGTACACGAAAACGTATTGCATCGGGAATGCCGCTCCTGTCGTTGAATTCATCGATGGCGAATTATGCGCCCGCCACGTGCGCCTGCGAGCCGGGCCAAACAAGGCTGCTTTCGGCTAACATCGTCGGCTGATGGCTGCGTGTCGGCGCGCGGCCAACCTGCATCTCCATTCATCGGGCACACATGATCAACCTGGTCGAAGCGGCATCGTCGGACGAGGAAGTCGAGCATCTCGACATCCCGCCCGAGCATGCGCCCACGCTCGCCCATCCGATTCGCGTACGCTCCAGACCCGTGCCCTATGGCGTACGTATCGCCCTGCACACGCATCCGTGGGCGCAGGTCGCCTACACGTCGCGTGGCGTGTTGCGCGTCGCGACCGTCGATTCGACCTGGATGGTGCCGCCTTCCCGCGCCATCTGGGTGCCGCCGAATGTCACGCACGAAGTGGTGATCGTCGAGGATGCCTATCTGCGCACCCTGTATGTCGATGCGAGCGTGGTGCCGGCAGGCCTCGGTGCGTGCCGCGTGGTAGAGGTGTCGGCGCTGCTTCGCGAGGTGATCGCCGCCCTCGATGACGCTTCCATCTCCCCGGAGCGAGAACGGCTGCTCGGCACGCTCGCGCTGGACGAGATCATCCGCTCGGAACCCCTGCCCCTCTCGGTGCCGATGCCCAACGAAAAGCGCCTGCGCGCGCTGTGCAACGCCGTGCTCGCCGAACCGTCTCATTCCGATCTGGAGCGCTGGTCGTCCGAGGCGGGCGCAAGTCCGCGCACCATCGCGCGGCTGTTCAGGCGGGAGCTCGGCGTCAGCTTTTCGCAGTGGCGCCAGCAGGCCGTGCTTGCACGCGCCATTCCGTTGCTGAGCCAGGGGCGTCCGCTCGCGCAGGTGGCGCGCGAACTCGGCTATCAGAGCCAGAGTGCCTTCTCGGCGATGTTCCGTCGCGCATTCGGCGAAAGTCCGCGTGCGTTCTTCGCGCGCGACAACGGTGACAGCCCTGAAGATCGCAGCACGCGCGATCCGGACGGCGCGTGAAGTCTGGTCAGACGCGTCGCACCATATGACGGATCGCGCCGAGTTGCGCGAGACGCGGCCCCGCCAGCCGATAGCCCATGCGCAGGTAAAGCCGTGCTGCGGGGTTGTCGACGAACACGCGCAACTGGCATTCGGCCAGCCCACGCGCCCGCGCCCAGCGATGCGCCGTGTTGAGCAGGAACGTACCCGCGCCGCGCCCGCGATACCCTTGTGCGATCTGCACGTCACGAATATGCAGCGAGTCACCTTCTTCGGTCACGCGCATGACGCCGATGGGCGTGCCATCTGCCTGCAGGATGAAATTTTCGGATTCGCGCCAGCTGGAAAGAAAGAGATCGCCACGCCAGACGAGATTGTGGCGTCGATAGTAGCCGGCCATGTTGTCGTGCATGAGCGCTTCGGCGAATGCGAAGTCTGCCATGGTCGCCTGGCGTAATTGATACAGCGAGAGGTCTTCGGTGGGATCCAGCATCGCGGGTGCGGGCACGAGAACAAGTGCCTCAACACTAAGTCAGCGCGGGCAGGCTGGCAATGGCCATTACTACGGGCGATCGTCCATTCGGCCGAGTACGAAACGGAAGGCGGCCATGAACAGAATCCAGCAGGCAAAAAAAATCCAGCCCGGAGGCTGGATTTCTCTTTACTGCTGGCGGAGCGGACGGGACTCGAACCCGCGACCCCCGGCGTGACAGGCCGGTATTCTAACCAACTGAACTACCGCTCCACTTTCTTGTAATCGGCGCACCGATCCGCCGCGTCATCGACGAACCTTGCAGCGCTTCTGGCAGCCGCCGATCAATCTGGCGTCCCCTAGGGGATTCGAACCCCTGTACTCACCGTGAAAGGGTGATGTCCTAGGCCTCTAGACGAAGGGGACTTCAACTTCTTGCAAACTGCGGCGAAAAAAAACCGGCTCTCAATAGCCGGAGTGTTTTTGCTCGCAGTATTCAAACCAGGTGTTGGCGGAGCGGACGGGGCTCGAACCCGCGACCCCCGGCGTGACAGGCCGGTATTCTAACCAACTGAACTACCGCTCCACTTTCTTGCTATCGATCCGCCGTGTCACCGACGAACGCTGCAGCGCTTTCTAGCAGCCGCCGATAATCTGGCGTCCCCTAGGGGATTCGAACCCCTGTACTCACCGTGAAAGGGTGATGTCCTAGGCCTCTAGACGAAGGGGACAGAAACTTGTTGACTCTGTCTTACTACTGTCTCGCCAACTTACTTTCTGCCGGTCAGCGAAGACCGAAATTCTATACAACTTCGTGCTGTTTGTGAAGTATTTTTTGCGACTTCCAAGTTTCTGGAGAACAACTTCGCCCTACTTCACCTTGCTTGACTGTTCTTGGTGGAGGTAAGCGGGATCGAACCGCTGACCTCTTGCATGCCATGCAAGCGCTCTCCCAGCTGAGCTATACCCCCTTGCAGAACAGAAACGAGATTGTATAGGGCGTTTTCGTAGTTGTAAATACCCTCTGACGAACAAATCGCAAATTATTTGGCTCATCTCGTGCAGTTGCACGCAATCGATGGAGCCCGGCGCTTTCCCACACGCGCCGGGCCCGCGGAAACATCAACTCGCCGCCTTTCCCAAGCGATTCACGACAGCATCGCGACCGAACAGCATCAGCACGGCATCGATGGACGGCGTGTGCGTCGTGCCTGCCACCAGCAGTCGCACCGGCATTGCGAGCTGCGGCATCTTGAGCTTGTGTGCGCCGAGCGTGGCCTTGAGCGCCGCCGCAATCGCTTCCTTGTTCCATTCCACTTCGGCGAGCGCCGTGCACAGATCGGCGATGGCCGGACGCACCGCATCCGTCACGTGTTGCGCATACGCGTCCGGTTCGATCACCGGCTCGCGATAGAACATCGCGGCGTTATCGGCGATCTCCTTCACCGTCGATGCACGGTCCTTCAGCAGCCCGATCACCTGATCGAGCGGCGCGCCGGCAGCGAGCGCGGCGGCATCGATGCCGCCGGCGAGCAGGAACGGCCGGGTCAACTCCGCCAGGCGCGCGTTGTCGGCTTCCTTGATGTAATGAGCATTGAGCCAGTTGAGCTTGTCGTGGTCGTACTGCGCGGGCGACTTGCCGAGATGCTCGAGATCGAACCACTCGACGAACTGCTCACGCGAGAAAATCTCTGCGTCGCCATGCGACCAGCCGAGGCGCGCGAGATAGTTCACCACCGCTTCCGGCAGATAGCCGTTGTCGCGATAGCCCGTCACGCTCATCGCGCCGTGACGCTTGCTCATCTTCTCGCCCTGCTCGTTCAGCACGGTCGGCAGATGCGCGTACACCGGCGTGTCGCCGCCGAGCGCGCGCAGGATGTTGATCTGGCGCGGCGTGTTGTTGACGTGATCGTCGCCGCGGATGACGTGCGTGATCTTCATGTCGAGATCGTCGACGACCACGCAGAAGTTATAGGTCGGCGTGCCGTCGGGACGCGCGATCACGAGGTCGTCGAGTTCCTCGTTCGAGATCTCGATGTGGCCTTTCACCGCGTCGTCCCACGCGACGGCGCCCGTCAGCGGATTGCGGAAGCGCACCACCGGCTCCACGCCTTCGGGCACCGGCGGCAGCACCTTGCCCGGCTCGGGACGCCAGGTGCCGTCATAACGCGGCTTTTCGCCGGCGGCGCGCTGGCGCTCGCGCAGGGCGTCGAGCTCTTCCGTGGACATGTAGCAGTGGTACGCCAGCCCCTTCTCGAGCATCTGCGCGACGACCTCGCGATAACGGTCCATGCGCTGCATCTGATAGAACGGGCCTTCGTCGAAATCGAGTCCGAGCCAGTCCATGCCTTCGAGAATTGCGTCGACCGAGGCGTCGGTGGAACGCTCGAGATCGGTGTCCTCGATGCGCAGCACGAAGGTGCCCTTCATCTTGCGCGCGAACGCCCACGGATACAGCGCGGAACGGATGTTGCCGAGATGGATGAAGCCGGTCGGGCTCGGAGCGAAGCGTGTGCGGACTGGGGTGGTCATTGCTGTGTACTCGATGAGGGCGCCGCCGCCGCGCGGCCAACCCGGAGCGGGCGGCGCACGGCCGAGGCCGGAATGCGATCTGGCGGGCCGCGTGCGCGACGGCCGTCGGAGACGGCCAGCGCACGGCGTGGCGCACGAAACACCCGCACGCGAAGCCCGCCCAAAATGAGCCGAAATTATACTCGCCGGCCGCATCGTGTCGGCCCGCGAGCCTTTGCTTTATGATGTGCGCGCCTGATCGTCACCTGTCCACGAAACCTCCCCGACGCCTCGCGCCATTCGTCCGGGACCCGCTGCATCCGGAGCACGCCTTGAGTTCATCGTCACCCCGTCTTTCACGCCGCGCGTTCTCGCTCGCGGCCGCCTCGTCCGTTCTTGCCGCCTGCACCACGACCAGCAGCGGCGTGTCGGGCGAGACCGCATCCGCGCCGCCACCCCGGCAGGAACCGCAGCGGCCGGTGCGCATCGGCCTGGCGCTGGGCGGCGGCGCGGCGCGCGGCTTCGCGCATATCGGCGTGATCAAGGCGCTCGAAGCGCGCAACCTGCACGTGGATCTCGTCGCCGGCACGAGCGCGGGTTCGGTGATCGCGGCGCTGTATGCATCGGGCATGAACGGCATCGCCATCAACAAGCTCGCGCTGACCATGGACGAAGCCTCGATCAGCGACTGGGCCATGCCCTTCCGCACGCGCGGCATCCTGCAGGGCGTCGCGCTGCAGAACTACCTCAACAAGACCCTCGACAACCGGCCGATCGAGAAGATGGCGCGGCCGCTCGGCATCGTCGCCACGGATCTCAGGAACGGCCAGCCGATCCTCTTCCAGCGCGGCAATACGGGCATTGCGGTGCGTGCGTCGTGCAGCGTGCCGTCGATCTTCGAGCCGGTGAAGATCGGCGATCGCGAGTATGTGGACGGCGGCCTCGTGAGCCCGGTGCCGGCCGCGTTCGCGCACAAGATGGGCGCGGACTTCGTGATCGCCGTCGACATCTCGGCGCGCCCCGAAAGCGGTCTCACGACGAGTTCGTTCGACGTGCTCATGCAGACTTTCACGATCATGGGCCAGACCATCAAGGCCTACGAGCTCGACAAGTACGCCAACGCGGTGATCCGCCCGAATCTCAACGCGATGAGCAGCAGCGACTTCAGCCAGCGCAACGTGTCGATTCTCGCGGGTGAAGAAGCGGTGGCGAAGATGTGGCCGACGCTGCAACGCCAGTTGCAGGACAAGGGCGTGCGCGTCTGAACATCGGAACATCTAAACGCAACGGGCGCAAAAAAACGGCGGCTTCCTGTGCGAAGCCGCCGTTCTTATTTCAAGCCGGATCAGCGTGAGGGATCAGTAATCCGCGTCCTCGATCCACGCTGCCTGGATCGATTCCAGGATCTTCTCGTTGGACTTGTCGGGATCGTCGTCGAAGCCATCGAGCTCGGTAATCCAGCGGTGCAGGTCAGTGAAACGCACATATTGAGGATCGATATCCTGATGCGCGTCGGTGAGAGCCATCGCGATCTCCTGAGTATCTGTCCACTTCATGGGCGAGCCTCCTGTCAGTGATTTTCCTTGGCGTGATTGATGGTGTAGCGCGGGATCTCGACCACCAGATCCTCGTCGGCCGGCACCATTGCCTGACATGATAACCGCGATGTAGGTTCCAGCCCCCACGCTTTATCGAGCAGATCGTCCTCGAGTTCCTCGGACGGTTCGAGCGCGTTGAAGCCTTCCCGGATGATGACGTGACAGGTCGTGCACGCGCACGACTTCTCGCACGCATGCTCGATCTCGATGCCGTGATCCAGCAGGTTGTCGCAGATGCTCTTGGCCGTATCGGCGTCGATCACCGCGCCGTCCGGACACAGCTCCACGTGAGGCAGTACAACGATTTGAGGCATTTTTCGTAAGTTCTCGAATGGGGATGATCAGACGTCGTCAAGCTTGCGGCCCGCGAGCGCGCGACGAATGCTCTTGTTCATGCGGCGCGCGGCGAATTCGTCGGTGGCCGTGGCGAGCGTCTTCGTCGCCTCCTCGATCACTTCCGGCGACTCGCCCTGCGCAACCTGTTCCAGCGCCGCGGTAAGCGTGTCGATCTCCGCGCGCTCCTGCTCATCGAGCAGTTCGCCGTCGGATGCGAGCGCCGCGTGCGTCGCTTCGATCATGCGCTGCGCTTCCACCTGCGCCTCGCGCAGCGCACGCGCGCGCATGTCGATGTCGGCGGTCTTGAAGCTTTCTTCGAGCATGCGCGCAACGTCGTCGTCGGCGAGGCCATACGAAGGCTTCACGATCACCGATGCCTCCACGCCCGAGGTCTGCTCACGCGCGAACACGGACAGGAGACCGTCGGCGTCGACCTGATAGGTCACGCGGATGCGCGCCGCGCCGGCGGCCATCGGCGGGATGCCGCGCAGCTCGAAACGCGCGAGCGAGCGGCAGTCGGACACCAGTTCGCGCTCGCCCTGCACGATGTGAATCGCCATCGCGGTCTGGCCGTCCTTGAAGGTCGTGAAGTCCTGCGCGCGCGCGGTCGGGATGGTGGAATTGCGCGGGATGATCTTCTCGGTGAGGCCGCCCATCGTCTCGACGCCGAGCGAGAGCGGGATCACGTCGAGCAGCAGCCAGTCGTCGCCTTCGCCGCGCCGATTGCCGGCGAGCAGATCGGCCTGGATCGCGGCGCCGAGCGCGACGACCTGATCCGGATCGAGATTGATGAGCGGCGGCTGGCCGAAGAAGGTCTCGACCGCGCGCCGGATCACCGGCATGCGCGTCGCGCCGCCAACCAGCACCACGCCCTTGATGTCCTGCGCCGTCACCTTGGCGTCGCGCAGCGCTTTCTTCGTCGGCGTGAGCGTGCGCGCAACGAGCGCCTGCGTCAGCTCGGCGAACTGCGCCTCGCTCACGGCGACATCGATTTTGCCGCCAGTCGAAAGCGTGGCCTGCACACGCGTCTCGGCGACATCCGACAGCGCTTCCTTCGCCGCGCGCACGCGGTCGAGCAGCAAGCGCACGTCTTCAGGCGCGTCCAGCGACACGCCCGCCTGCGCCAGCACGTGGCGATACAGCACGTGATCGAAGTCGTCGCCGCCGAGCGCGGAATCGCCGCCTGCCGCGAGCACTTCGAAGACGCCCTTCGTCAGCTTCAGGATGGACAGATCGAAGGTGCCGCCGCCCAGGTCATAGACCGCGTAAAGCCCTTCGGCGCCGTTGTCGAGACCGTAGGCGATCGCCGCCGCCGTCGGTTCGTTGAGCAGCCGCAGCACGTTCAGGCCCGCGAGCTTCGCGGCGTCCTTGGTGGCCTGGCGCTGCGCTTCGTCGAAATAGGCGGGCACCGTGATGACCGCGCCGACGAGATCCTCGCCGAGCGAATCTTCCGCGCGGTAACGCAGCGTGGCGAGAATTTCCGCCGACACTTCCACCGGGCTCTTCACGCCGTCGATGGTGCGGATCTGCACCATGCCCGGCGCGTCGATGAAGTCGTACGGCGCGTTCTCCGCGCCTTCCACCTCGCTCTTGCCGCGCCCCATGAAGCGCTTGACCGAGACGATCGTGTTGCGCGGATCGAGAACGGCTTCTTCCTTCGCGATACGGCCGATGCGCCGTCCGCCCTTCTCCAGATAACGCACGACCGACGGCAGCAGCACATGGCCGTCCTCGTCGGGAAGCGCTTCGGGGACACTGTTGCGCACGGCCGCGACGAGCGAATTCGTCGTGCCGAGATCGATGCCGACCGCCACGCGCCGCTGATGCGGCGCCGGCGCCATGCCGGGTTCTGAGATTTGCAGTAAAGCCATCGTTGGTCTTATGGGGTGGTGACGGCGAGCGCGTTCTTACGCGTGCTCCAGCCGTTCGATTTGCGTGCCGATTTCCTGCGCCACGCGCTCGATGAACATCAGTTGCCGCACAGCCTCGCTCGCGGCCTGGTCCGACTGGCTGTCGAGCAGCACGGCGAGCTTCGTGAAGCGCACGCGTTCCTCGTCGCGCAGTTCGTCGAGCAGCGCTTCGAGCGCGCCGACGTTCTTCGCGCCGGCCGCATCCTCGATATTTTCGCGCCATTCCATCTGCTGCATCAGGAACGCGGGCTCCATGGCCGTGTTGTTCTCCGCGCCGACGTCGATGCCGCGCAGCGACAGCATGTAGCGCGCGCGCTTCAGCGGATCGCGCAGCGTCTGGTACGCCTCGTTCGCGCGCGTGGCCCATTGCATCGCGAGGCGTCGCTGGGCGTCGCCGGCCGCGGCGAAGCGGTCGGGATGCACCTGCGCCTGGACGGTGCGATAGGCGTCGTCGAGGGTCTGCTGCTCGATGGCGAAGGTCTGCGGCAGGTCGAAAAGCGCGAAGTGGGTGTCGTTGAGCGAAGCCATGACGATGATGAGGTTTCAGGTTGCGCGAATGAAAAAGGCGGCCCGCGCCGCCTCTTTTGCCGTTGCTGCCGGCGCCCTGCGTGTCACACGCGGAACGATTCGCCGCAGCCGCACTCGTCCTTCGCGTTCGGGTTGTTGAAGCGGAAGCCTTCGTTCAGCCCTTCGCGCGCAAAGTCCAGTTCGGTGCCGTCGAGATACGGCAGGCTCTTCGGGTCGATCACGATCTTGACGCCCGCCGTTTCGAACACGGTGTCTTCCGGCGCGAGTTCATCGACGTATTCGAGCTTGTACGCCAGACCGGAACAGCCCGTGGTGCGCACGCCCAGACGCAGGCCGACGCCCTTGCCGCGCCGCGTCAGGTACTTCTGCACGTGTTGTACCGCCTTGTCCGTCAACGTGATTGCCATGATCTTTCGCTTCTCGTCGCTTTAACCGACCTTCGTCGTTCAAACGGACGTCATGCTCATGCATGGCGCCCGCATCGAACCTTACGCCGCGTGCTGCTTCGCCTCGCCAGCTTCCGCTGCCGGAGCCGCGCTGCCGTGACGCTGCTTGTAATCCGCCACGGCCGCCTTGATCGCGTCTTCAGCGAGAATCGAGCAGTGGATCTTCACCGGCGGCAGCGCCAGTTCTTCGGCGATCTGCGTGTTCTTGATGCTCATCGCTTCGTCGAGCGTCTTGCCCTTCACCCATTCGGTGACGAGCGAGCTCGATGCAATCGCCGAGCCGCAGCCGTAGGTCTTGAACTTCGCGTCCTCGATCACGCCGTCCGCGCCGACGCGGATCTGCAGCTTCATCACGTCGCCGCAGGCCGGCGCGCCGACCATGCCGGTGCCGACCGTGTCGTCGTCCTTCGAGAACGAACCGACGTTGCGCGGATTTTCGTAGTGGTCAAGGACCTTGTCGCTATAAGCCATTTTCAATCTCTCCTGTATTCGGTGTCGCGTGCGCTCAGTGCATGCTCAATGAGCGGCCCACTGGATGCTCGAGATGTCGATGCCGTCCTTGTGCATTTCCCAGAGCGGCGACAGGTCGCGCAGTTTGGCAATCTTGTTCTTCAGCAGGTTGATGACGTAGTCGACGTCCTGCTCGGTGGTGAAACGGCCCACCGTGAAACGGATGGAGCTGTGTGCGAGTTCGTCGTTGCGGCCGAGCGCGCGCAGCACATACGAAGGCTCCAGCGACGCCGACGTGCACGCCGAACCCGACGACACCGCGACGTCCTTCACTGCCATGATCAGCGACTCGCCTTCGACGAAGTTGAAGCTGATGTTGAGGTTGTGCGGCACACGCTGTTCCATGTCGCCGTTCACATACACTTCTTCCATGTCCTGCAGGCCTTTCAGCAGACGGTCGCGCAGCATGCGGATGCGCTCGTTTTCCGTGGCCATCTCTTCACGCGCGATGCGGAACGCCTCGCCCATGCCGACGATCTGATGCGTCGCGAGCGTGCCCGAGCGCATGCCGCGCTCGTGACCGCCGCCGTGCATCTGCGCTTCGATGCGCACGCGCGGCTTGCGACGCACATACAGGGCGCCGATGCCCTTCGGACCATAGGTCTTGTGCGCCGAGAACGACATCAGGTCGACCTTCAGCTTCTGCAGGTCGATTTCGATCTTGCCGGTGGCCTGCGCCGCGTCGACGTGAAAAATGATGCCCTTCTCGCGCGTGATCTCGCCGATCGCCGCGATATCCTGGATCACGCCGATCTCGTTGTTCACGTTCATCACGGAAACGAGGATCGTGTCCGGGCGAATGGCCGCCTTGAACTTTTCGAGGTCGATGAGACCGTCGTCCTTCACGTCCAGGTACGTGACTTCGTAGCCTTCGCGCTCCAGCTCACGCGTGGTGTCCAGCACGGCCTTGTGCTCGGTCTTCACGGTGATGAGGTGCTTGCCCTTGCTCTTGTAGAAATGCGCCGCGCCCTTGATGGCGAGGTTGTCCGATTCCGTCGCACCCGAGGTCCAGATGATCTCGCGCGGATCGCAGTTGACGAGCGCCGCGACATTCTCGCGCGCTTCCTCGACTGCACGCTCCGCATCCCAGCCGTACTGGTGGCTGCGCGAGGCCGGATTGCCGAACTGCTCGCGAAGATACGGGATCATCTTGTCCACCACGCGCGGGTCGACGGGGGTCGTCGCGCTGTAATCCATGTAGATGGGCAGGTGGGGAATATCGTTGTTCATCAGTCGCTCCGGGAAAATCGGTCAAAGCTCCGGCTGGGACGCGCCTTGCATCATCACGCGCACGGCTCGTGCCGCGCGGCGGCGCAGGTCATCCGGCCAGATTGAAAATGGAATTCGGACCCTTGGGCACCACCCGCGTGGCCTCGACACCGGACGAATCCGTGCGGCGATCGCGCAGCACCGACGCCGAACCCTCACGCGCACGCTGCTGGTCGACCAGATCCTTCAACGAAACGGAATCCAGATACTCGACCATCTTCTGATTCAGCGTGGCCCACAGCTCGTGCGTCATGCAATGGCCATCGTGCTGCTTGGTGCCTTCGCACGCGCCCTTGCCGCCGCATTGAGTGGCGTCGATGGGCTCGTCGACGGCGATGATGATGTCCGCCACCGTGACGTTTTCCGCGCGGCGCGCAAGGTTGTAGCCGCCGCCCGGCCCGCGGACCGATTCGACGATCTCATGGCGCCGCAGCTTGCCGAAGAGCTGCTCGAGATAGGAAAGCGAGATGCGCTGGCGCTGACTGATGCCTGCCAGCGTCACCGGGCCCTGCTCCTGGCGCAACGCCAGGTCGATCATCGCCGTAACGGCGAAACGGCCTTTCGTGGTGAGTCTCATAATGGGGAGCTAACGCTAATACTCGATGATTTTCGTCAAGTATAAATATCCCACAGTTTTAGTCAAGTATCCCGGGCGAGATAAGTAGTTTTTTAATTCCCGTTCCGGTTGATGGATTGCTGCCGAAAGTTACGCGGAAAGTTGGGCCTGCAGTGCTCTCAGCAAGCCCTCGCAGGCGTCCTCGCATTGATCGAGCACGGTCTCGAAACCCGCCTCGCCGCCGAAATAAGGATCGACCACGACGCGACTGTCCTTGCGCGTGGCGAAGTCCATCAGCAGGCGAATCTTGTCGCGATGCTCGGGCGGACAGATGGCCATGAGTGCGGCGACGTTGGCGTCGTCCATGGCGACGAGCAGGTCGAAGCGCGCGAAATCCGCGGCGCCAATCTGCCGCCCGCGCAGCATCGAGAGGTCGTAGCCGCGCTTCTTCGCGGCCTTCTGGGCGCGCGAATCCGGGGCGTCGCCGATCTGCCAGTCACCGGTGCCGGCCGAATCGATCACGATATGGCCGGCCAGGTTCGCGCGCTCGACGAGATGCCGCATCACCCCTTCCGCACTGGGCGAGCGGCAGATATTGCCGAGACAGACGAAGCAGACCGAGATCGGAGTCATTCGGAGTCGAGGAAACGTGATGGCGGTGGTGTCAGCAGGACGCCGCCCGAAGCGCTCCGGATTATACAAAGAGGGAGAATTTTCCGCTCAGGACGGCCTCCCGGGCTGCGCGTGACCCGTTCAAGGCTCGTCGCGATGGATATCGTGGGTGGCGAAACGCGCTTCTCCGTTCGGCATCTCGAGCCAGTCGCGGTGGGCGAGCGTGCGGCGGATGTCGGACAGGCCGCTTTCCCAATGTTCCTGCATCGTCGACAGCCCGAACTGATAATCCTTGAAGTGGCCCTCGTACTCCTTCTGGCGGTAGATGAGGTGGATGATGTTGTAGCGCTTCGAGCACGCGAGTTCCTCCGCGCGCCGGCACCATTCGTCGTTCTTGCGAATCTCCTCGGGCACCAGGTCGAGCACGTGCTGCAACACGTTGCGGGCGCGCTGGGAGCGCTGCATCTGGTCGGTCACGAGACGCGTGCGGCTGGAATACTGCACGTCCTTCACGCGCCCCATCACGTCGACGATACTGTCCGGCACCGGACCGCGCGCGCTCCATAGATCGACCTGGAAAGCGAGCGTGTCACGGCGCGGTGTGGCCATGGCCACTTCGTAGAGCGGCGTGTTCGACATGAGTCCGCCGTCCCAGTAAAACTGCCCGTCGATCTCGACGGCAGCGAAGCCCGGCGGCAAGGCCCCGGACGCGATGAAATGCTCGGCGCGCAGGCGGATCTGCGTGTTGTCGAAATAGGCGAAGTTGCCGGTCGCGACGTTCACCGCGCCGACCGACACGCGCGTCTCGCCTGAATTGATGCGGTCGAAGTCGCACAGGCGCTCCAGGGTGGCCTTGAGCGGTGTGGTGTCGTAATAGCTGGCGGTTTGCGGCGAACCGGAGGCAATGGGCGACGGCGGCGGAAAGCGTGGAATGAAGAAGCCCTTCTGCCCTTCGACGAGCGCGCCGAACGCCTGCCAGGCGGTAAACGCCTTGCGGATTTCGTCGGCGGAGTCGAACAGCGCCCTTTCGACGAGACCCGGCAGCGGGAAGCCGAACGCCGGCTGGCAGATGGTTTCCCAGAACTCGAGCAGCCGAGTCACGCGCTGTTCCGGCGCGTTTCCGGCGATGATCGCCGTGTTCAGCGCACCGATTGAAATGCCGGCGATCCAGTTCGGATGAATCCCTGTTTCGTGCAGGCCCTGGTAGACGCCGGCCTGATAGGCGCCGAGCGCGCCTCCGCCCTGCAGCATCAGCGCGACCGTCTCGTAGGGCGGCAAGGCGATGGCCGGCGCCGCGCTTTCCGCAGCCTGCTGCCTGACATTTCCCCGTGACACTGCATTCTGATTTTCGATTTCCGACATTCCGCGTACGCCTCCTCGTTGCATGGAACCGTCATGACGCACGCTGGTTGTACGGCGCGCGTGAGTGAACGACATCGAAGCAATGACACCATTCATCGGCGCCGCCATCAAGCTGGCCGATCGGCCTAGGACAATTCGTGCAGGTTCGCGACCCTGCCCATTCGGCCGACTGTCACGACGCGGCACGCCGGGTTATTGTGCATGAAGGCCGTGACGCACTGACGCAACCCGGGCTCCGGCGCGGCCGGTGGTCTCGGCTAGAATGAACGCCCTTTTTCGGGCTCCGTTTCATTGTTGCCTTTCATGCCTTCGCGGGCCTTTCGTCATGCTCAGTTACCGTCACGCCTTCCACGCGGGCAATCACGCCGATGTCCTGAAACACGCCATCGTCATCCAGATGCTTCAGTACCTTGGGCAGAAGGACAAATCGTACTGGTACATCGACACGCATGCAGGCGCCGGCGTCTACGCCCTCACCGAGGGCTTCGCCGCGAAGAACGCCGAGTTCGAGACGGGTATCGGCAAGCTGTGGGAGCGGGATGATCTGCCGCCGTTGCTGGCCGACTATGTCGCCGAGGTCAAGGCGCTGAATCCCGACGGCGCGATGCGTTTCTATCCCGGCTCGCCCTATCTCGCCTGGCGCACCATGCGCGAGCAGGACCGCATGCGTCTGTTCGAGCTGCACAGCACGGAGATCGACGTGCTGCGCCACAATTTCCGCGACGCAGGCCGGCGCGCAATGATCTATGCCGGCGACGGCTTCGACGGCATCAAGGCGCTCCTTCCGCCACCGCCGCGGCGTGCACTCGTGCTGATCGATCCGTCGTACGAGGACAAGCGCGACTACGCACGTGCGCTGGAATGTCTTCAGGAAGGTCTGAAACGGTTCGCAACGGGAACCTATGCAGTCTGGTATCCGCTCGTGACGCGCGTGGAATCACAACGGTTCGCGGACCAGCTGAAGGCCATTCGGCCGAATGGCTGGCTGCACGCCAGCCTCACCGTCAGAAAGCCGCCTGCGGACGGGCTGGGCCTGTTCGGCAGCGGCATGTTCGTGTTGAACCCGCCGTACACGCTCGCACGCGACCTGAAGGAAGCATTGCCTCGCCTGGTCGAGCTGCTTGGCGAAGACAGTGGCGCTTCGTTCAAGCTTGAACATCGCGGCGATTGACGCCGTCTGCGTGCAAGTCCTTATGGATGAGGCGCAACTGGCGCGCGGCTGCGTCCTCCGCGTCCTGGTTGAGTGGGCACGCTGCTCTGGCCGGCGCCCGGATACTCGACATAAGGCGAAACGACGATCGGCGGCTGGGCCTCCTGCGGCGGCCCCTGCAAGGTCTGCATCGGCACCATGCCGGGACCGCCGAGCGCCCCGCTTTGCAGCACCGTGCCGCTCGCGCCGCTGTGAATCCCGGTTTGCGTATCGAGCACTAGCGGTTCGCCTCCGGCCTTTGCTTGCACCGGGCTGAACCAGCACAAGCCCGCAGCGAACGCGGCGGGGGCGGCCAGTGCGGCACAAGCGCGCACCGTGCGCATCAGAAGGAATGCCGGACGCGGGGTCGTCATGGAATGGCGCATCGCTCGCTCTTTATGTAGACGAAATCGCTTTACATTACCGCGGTGGCAAGCTTTAGGCTAGGCGCCGTTGCCCGAAACAGCACCCGAATGGCCCTTCTCCAGGAGAAACGATGAAATCAACAAAAATCGCGCTTGCCGTTCTTAGCGCCTGCCTGAGCGCAGGCGCAATGGCTCAGGATGCGCCGGCCGCGAGCGACGCCATGTCCGGCATGAACATGGAGCAGCACACGCCGAATCCGACCGACGTCTCGTCCACCGCCGCCTATCAGGCCGCGGACCAGAAGATGATGTCGGGGATGTCGGGCATCGAGTACACGGGCGATCCGGACCGCGATTTCGTCGCGCACATGATTCCGCATCACTTGGGCGCGGTGGAGATGGCGAAGGTGGAGCTGAAATACGGCAAGGACGCGAAGCTGCGCAAGCTGGCGAAGGACATCATTGCCGCGCAGGACAAGGAGATTGCGTTCATGAAGCAATGGCTGGAGCAGCATCCGCGCAAGCAGTAACGCGCGTACGGCCTGGACTTGCGTCACCCGGCGACTTGCGTTCGCGCCGGCCAAAAACAAAAGCCCCGCAATGCGGGGCTTTTTGCTTTCACGACTGACGCTTACGCGTTGTAGCCGTTGGATTCCAGCGAGCGGATACGCTGTTCGAGCTGGACGATATCCGTCGATTCCGACAGATACGCTTCGCGACGACGCTGCTCAGCGGCTTCAAACCAGATGCTCAATTTTTCGATGATGTACGCAACCATGATGTGCTCCAAGGTATCTAGACGATCCCTGGCGGCTGAGTCAGGGATTACCCGTTAGGGAATACCCGGATTATAAGGAAGTTTTGTGGCGCTGTGTTAGGAAATGCTTGAATACTGTGCATTCTGTTTCGGAATGGTGCGGAATTGGATGGCCTTCAAACTGCTGTTTTTTATGAGGATTCCAGCTTTCAGCCATCCATCGGCCGTTATGAAGGCACAATTATGGTGCATTACTGCGCCAGCTTGTCCAAAATCGGGCAATCCGGCCGTTCATCGCCGTGACAGTGGTTGGCAAGGTGAGCCAGCGTTTCGCGCATCTCGGTCAGCTCGGCAATGCGCCGGTCGAGTTCCGCGACATGCTCCATCGCGATCGATTTCACTTCCGCGCTCGCGCGCGTCCGGTCGTGCCACAAGGCCAGCAGCCTGCGAATGTCCTCGACCAGAAATCCCAGCCGGCGCGCCTGCCGCACGAAGCGCAACGCATGCACTTCCTGCGCGCCGTAGACGCGATACCCCGACGACGTCCGCCCTACCGGATTGAGCAATCCGACGCTCTCGTAGTAGCGGATCATCTTGGCTGTCACGCCTGAGGCGCGGGCCGCTTCGCCGATGTTCATCGAGTGCTCCTGGAAAAAAGTCACTTTGACTCTACACCTTCCCACGATGGCAAGGTATACGATGTACTTCATCGAGCTTTTTGACGAGGAAAACCGCAATGACCGAATTCGAAGTTAAAGGCATGAGCTGCCAGCACTGCGTGGGCGCTGTGACGCGCTCCATCAAGGAAATCGATCCGCAAGCACAAGTGCGCGTGGATCTGGAACGTGGCCGCGTCGCGGTCGAATCGGAGCAATCGGCCGATGCGCTGAAAGACGCCATCGATGAGGCCGGCTATACGGTGGTCAGCGTCGCTTCGGCATGAGCGGCGACCAGGCTTTCACCGTCGCGCTGATCGGCGCGTCAGGCTTGCTCGGACGAGCGGTCGCCGCCGAACTGGCGCGCGCGGACAGTGCCAGAACATGGCGCGTCGTCCCCACTGCGCGCAGCCGCGCCGGTGTGCACGATGTCCGGCTCGATCTGCTCGACCACGACGCCGTCCGCACCTTTCTGAGAGACCTGAAGCCGGATGCGATCGTCGTCGCGGCAGCCGAGCGGCGGCCGGACGTGTGCGAAAACGATCCCGCGCTGGCCCGCGCCCTGAACGTGGACGCATTGCGCGAGATCGCCCGCGAGGCGCGCGCGACCGGCGCATGGGTACTGTCGATCTCGACCGATTACGTGTTCGACGGCACCTCGCCGCCCTATCGTCCCGACGACGCTCCCGCGCCACTCAACGCCTACGGGCACAGCAAGCTGGATGGCGAGCGCGCGCTGCTCGAATGCGATCCGGCGTCCTGCGTGCTGCGCCTGCCGCTGCTTTACGGGCCCTGCACTGACTGGAACGAATCCGCGGTGACGAGCCTGACGCCCACTATCGTCGCATCGGCCGATGCCGCGCACCCCGGCGCGCCGATGGACGCCTGGGCGACGCGCTATCCGACCTTCACGCCCGACGTCGCCGTGGTGATCCGCGGCATGCTCGAACATCATGCGCGCGGCGCGACGATTTCCGGCATCACGCACTGGTCCGGCGACGAGCCCATGACGAAGTTCGACATCGCCGGACGCATTGCGCGGACCTTGAAGCTGGACGCGCGGCTCATCGCGCAGCACGCCCCGACCGACACGACGCCGCGTCCGCGCGACTGCCATCTCGATTCCGCCCGGCTGGAAGAGCTGGGTATCGGCAGGCGCACGCCGTTCAATCATGCGATCGCCGGCCTGCTTGCCAACTATCCGGACCTTCCAGATCAGTGAAAATCGCGGCTCGGCGCGGCAAGGCGGCCGAGCAGCGCGCTATGGTCTTCGAGCCGCTGCGCCACCAGGTGCCGCACGTCGCCGTCCTTTTGCCAGACGCCGTGCACGCCAAGCAAGGACGCGCCCAGCAGCACCTTGCGCTGCTTCTCGACGAGCCCCGGCCACACGATCACGTTGATCGAGCCGCTTTCATCCTCGATCGACACGAAGATCGTGCCGTTCGCCGTGCCCGGCCGTTGCCGCACGGTCACGATGCCGCACGCCCGCACGAAGCGCCCGTTGGCGGTCTTCTCCAGCTCGGCTGCGCTCTTGAAGCGCATGCGCGCGAGCCTGTCGCGCAGCAGCGCCAGCGGATGACGATTGAGCGTCAGCCCGAGACTCGCGTAATCGTCGACGATCTCGCGCCCCTCCGACGCTTCCGGCAACGCGAGCGGCATTTCGCTCATCGGCGCGTCGCGCAGCAGTTCCGGCGCGCGCTGCTGCGCGGTGACAGCCCACCACGCCTGACGCCGATGCCCCGCGATGCTCGCCAGCGCATTGCCGGCCGCCAGCGCTTCGAGCTCGCGGCGGGAGAGCGCCGCGCGGCGCGTGAGGTCGTCGACATCGGCGAACGGCGCCTGCGCCCGCGCGGCCATGATCCGTTCGGCCGCCGCCTGCGACATGCCCTTGATCTGCTGCAAGCCGATCCGCACGCCCGGCCCCGTCGCGCCGTACTGCCGTGACGGCAGCTTGACGCGCGCGGCCAGCCGGCGCGCTCCGCGCCGCATCGTCTTGCGAAAGATCTGATCCGACGATGCCGCTCCATAGAACTGCTGGCGGCGCTGCTCCCTGCCGGCATCGAAGACGAGACGCTCGCCGTTGCCCGAACGCGCCTCCAGCACCGACTCCCAGTCACTCAGCGAGACATCGGGCGGGAACACGTTCACGCCGTGACGCTGCGCATCCTGCACGAGCTGCGACGGCGAATAGAAACCAAGCGGCTGACTGTTCAGCAAACCCGCCAGGAACGCCGCGGGCTCGTAACGCTTGATCCATGCGCTCAGGTAGACGAGCAGCGCGAAACTCGCCGAATGGCTTTCCGGAAAGCCATATTCGCCAAAGCCCTCGATCTGCTTGCACACGCGCGCAGCGAAATCGTGCTCATAGCCGCGCGCCAGCATCTTCGTCATCAGATCAGCCTGATATTTCTCGAGATGACTGCCGCGCCGCCAGGCTGCCATGGCGCGCCGCAACTGATCGGCTTGTTCGGCGGTGTAGCCGGCAGCGACCATCGCGAGCTTCATCACCTGCTCCTGGAAAATCGGCACGCCGAGCGTGCGTCCAAGAACCGGCCGCAACTCCTCTTTCGGATATTCCTCTTCTTCGAGTCCCTGCTTGCGACGCAGATACGGATGCACCATGCCGCCCTGGATGGGTCCGGGCCGCACGATCGCCACCTCGATCACGAGGTCGTAGTATTTGTTCGGCCGCAGGCGCGGCAACATGCTCTGCTGGGCGCGCGATTCGATCTGGAACACGCCGACGGTATCCGCCCGGCAGCACATCTCGTAGACCGCCTTGTCCTCGCGGCGAATGTGGTGGACGCCAAAATCCGGAATGCCCCGGCGCAATGCGACGAATTCCAGCGCGCGACGGATCGCCGACAGCATGCCGAGCGCGAGCACGTCGACTTTCAGGAGTTTCAGCTGGTCGATGTCGTCCTTGTCCCACTGGATCACGCAACGGTCCTTCATCGCGGCGTTTTCGATCGGCACGAGCCGCGACAAGCGTTCCCGCGCAATCACGAAGCCGCCGACGTGCTGCGACAAATGCCGCGGAAAGCCGCGCAACTCGCGCGTGAGCCGGATCAGATGCTTGGTCACATGGGAGTCGTCGCTGAAGCCGGCTTCGCGCAGATAGCCCGCCACCGCCGACGGTCCGTCCCACCACTGCTGCGACTTGCCGATCCGCTCGATCAGCGACGCATCCAGCCCGAGCGCCCGGCCGACGTCCTTGAGCGCGCTGCGCGTGTGATACGTGATGACCGACGCTGCCAGCGACGCGCGATGCCGCCCGTACTTCCGGTAGATGTACTGGATCACTTCCTCGCGGCGCTGATGCTCGAAATCGACGTCGATGTCCGGCGGCTCGTTGCGCGCCTGCGAAATGAAGCGTTCGATCAGCAGCCCCATGCGGACCGGATCGAGCTCGGTGATGAACAGGCAAAAACAGATGATCGAATTCGCCGCCGAGCCGCGTCCCTGGCACAGGATCTTCTGGCTGCGCGCGAACGAGACGATGTCATAGACCGTCAGGAAATACTTTTCGTACTTCAGCGCCGCGACAAGCGCGAGTTCCTTGTCGATCAGTCCGATGGTGTCGGCATCCAGTCCGTCTGGCCAGCGCACGCGCGCGCCTTCCATCACGCGCTTGCGCAGATAGCTGGCGGGCGTTTCGTCGCGCGGCACGAGTTCTTCGGGATATTCGTATTGCAGTTCGTCGAGACTGAAAGTACAGCGCGCGGCCAGCCTGAGCGTTTCCCGGATCGCCGCCGCCGGATACAGCGCCCCGATGCGCAGCCGCGTGCGCAGGTGCCGTTCCGCGTTCGCTTCGAGCGCATAGCCGCATTGCGCGAGCGGACGGCCGAGGCGGATGGCGGTCAGCGTGTCCTGCAAGGGCTTGCGCGAGCGCGCGTGCATCAGCGCGCCGCTGGCCGCGACGAGCGGCAAGCCGCTCGCTTCGGCAATCACGCGCGACGCGGCGAGACGTTCGTCATCGCTGCCGTCCTGCCAGAGCTCCAGGGCAAGCCACGCGCGCCCGGCGGCGAAACCGGCCAGCCAGTGCGCGCGATCGAGCGTTTCGGCGAGCGTCGCCGAACGCTGCGGCACCAAGATCAGCAGGCAGTCGTGCAGGTGCTTCAGATGGGCGATGTCGCCGCGCAAGTCGGTGGCGTCGAGCGCACTCGACGATGCCGCCGGATTCGTGAAATCCTCCGGGCCGAGTTGATAGCGCCCCTTCGGCGATCGCGAGCGCGCCAGCGCTATCAGTTCGGACAGGTTGCCGTAACCGGCCCGATTCGTCGCCAGTGCAATCAGGGTGCAGAAAGGACTGCCATCGGCATCCGTCAGATGCAGTTCACTGCCGATGATCAGCTTCAGGTGCTGCCTTTTCGGCGGCGGCT
Organism: Caballeronia sp. LZ043; assembly: GCF_031451075.1. Classification (NCBI taxonomy): domain Bacteria; kingdom Pseudomonadati; phylum Pseudomonadota; class Betaproteobacteria; order Burkholderiales; family Burkholderiaceae; genus Caballeronia; species Caballeronia sp. LZ043. Next base: position 1,855,721 of record NZ_JARUXT010000001.1, read on the forward strand.
CGCCGGCCTCGCTGGCGGCTTTCGCGGCCGCCTCCGCTTGCGTTTCGATGTCCTTGATCGCCGCATGCGCGCGCACGACGCCCGCGAGCGAGCATTCGTCGGTGATCGCGAGCGCGGTGTAGCCATGTTCGAGCGCGGCGGCAGCCAGTTCCTGCGGATGCGATGCGCCGCGCAGAAACGAAAAGTTGCTCAGGCAATGCAGCTCCGCATAGTCGGGCAACAACGCGGAAGCGGACATCGAACCGAGGAAGGTGCGCTTTTCGTTGCCTGCGCCCTCGCCTTCGTCGCCCTTGTCGCCTTCCTCCAGGCCGATGATGTCGTTCAGATCGTCGTCCATCCCGGCATCATCCGAAAAAACCGTGCAGGAACCAGAAGCCCGTCAGGCGCTCGCGATACACCCAGAACATGCGGCCTTGATCGTCCCCGGCGACGTAGTAATCGCGCTGCACACCGTTGCCGTCCCACCAGCCCGCCTCGATACGCTCCGTTCGGCTGATCAGCTTCAGCGGCCGCCGGTAAAACGGCCGCTCGTTGCGCAACATCAGCTTTTGCGGGGTGTCGAGGATCCACGCCGGACGCGGCTGCGACGGCACCGCGCGATCCGGCAGTTCGAGAGCGGCGTCGATGGGGGTTTCGGCTTCTGTGTCGGCTTCTGTCTCGACCGGCGCGGTCTTTTCAGTTTGCTTCTTCTTGCGCTTCGGCTTCGCTTCACTCGCCGGCTTGTACGCCTCGACCGTCATCGCCGCCTCCGGACGATGATCGTCATGTTCGACCAGCTGCACCACGTTCTCCGCGCCCAGCCGCGCGCTCAGACGCTCGAGCAGCTGCGCCAGCGAATCGCTCTCGGAACCGGGCAGCGGGAACAGCGTGTCGGGCGGCGGCGCATGCTCGCTGACCTTGTCGGCCAGCAGCTTCATTTCGATCACCGGCGCGGCCAGCGTCGTCTGATTGAGCTTTTCGCGCAGCAACCAGAGGATGTGTTCGGCATCGCGTGTCGGCACGGCCCACGCCACCTTGAAGGTGGATGTCTTCGGCGCATGACGCGCGGCCAGTTCATGTTCGAGCAGCAACGAAAACTCGCTGACCGCCGCGTGATGCGCGCTCAGCCAGCCGGCCAGTTGCAGCACGAGACGACGCGCCGCGAACAGCAAGGCATCGGCGCTTTCCACGCGCGCCTGCAACTCGAGCCGCGCCTCGAACGATGCCGGCGCGCAGAACGCCTCGCGTGGATCGGGCGCCTGCCCGTATGCCTGCGCGAGCCATTGCAGGATGCCCGGCCCGAAGCGGCGCGCGACGCCCTTGCGCGGCAACTGGCGCAAATCGGCGAGTGTCGCGCAGCCGATCTGCTCGAACACGTCGCCATGTGAATGCGCCGACGGCACCAGCGATACGGGCAAGGTGTCGAGCACCTGCACGAGCGTCGTTTCCTTCACGATGCGCACGCGCCGCGCCACCCGCCGCGTGCGGGCGTGCGCGAGCAGCCACGCGCCCCAGGCAGTCGGCGCGCAGCCCATGCGCGAGGTGAAGCCGCAGCCCTTGATCGTCGCCGCGGCCTTCGAAAGCAAGGCGCGCAATCCGCCGAAGAGACGCATGCTCGCGCCGACTTCCAGCAAGACGGTGTTCGCGTGCGCCAGCACGACCTTGGGCGTGAACGCGAGCAGCGCCAGCGCCACGGCTTCGAGGGCGCGCTGCTCGGCGTTGAGATCGACGGCGAGCAGCGTCAGGCGCGGCGCGAGTGCGAACGCGTGCGAGCGCGTGCTGCCGGGACGCACGCCGAGCCGGAACGCGACGAGATCGGGCATCAGGATGCGGGCGTGATCGGCGAGCGCGAAGCAGGACTGCTCGGGATCGTCGAGACTGCCGGCATCATTCGCCGATGCCGCTCCAGGCGAGATCGGGCTGGCCAATGCTGAGGGCATCGATGGCGGCCTGACTGCTTCGAGCGATAAAAGCGGCAATGTCACCGCTATCCACAACATGTTTGACCTCTCGTGCTTTCCTGCTGAGATGCGCGCGGCGAATGTGTTCGGGCAGCGCGGGCAACTGCAGTGGCAAGCTCAATTGCAACGGTTTGCCCAGTAACGGACCTCGCCGCTTGATGATGTCGATTTCCAGCATGACGGCCTGCATCCACTCGCGGCGGTTCATGGTCTGGGCGTGCGCGGGAAGGCGCGGCTTGCAGACCATGCGCAACGGCGCCGCCGACGATTGCCGGGCTGCCTTGAGCGGCCGGAACAGAAACGCCAGCGACTGCGCTTCCTGAGCGGCGACCTGCAAGCGCCGCAGCGCCTCGGGACGCACTTGCGGCAGCCAGACCAACACGGCGCCAATGCCTTCCTGCTTCAACGATTGCTCCGCGGCCCACAGCGTGTGCTCTTCCGGCGCCTTGACCCAGACGAGCTTGTTCACGGCGATGTTCATTGCCTTGAGGGCAGCGAAGTTGGGCGTCCAGGGAGGCGCGACGAAGATGACCGACCGGCCTTTGCCGACCGTCAACTCGCGGAGCGTGCGCGCAAGCAGCCTGATTTCCCCGACGCCACTCTCTTCGATCAGCAGTTCGGTGACCATGCCCGGCATCCAGCCGGTGCCGGGCAAGAGCAGATCGAGCATCCGATAGCCGCTCGAAACGACGTTCGATTCGGGATCGTTGATCGGACTGCCCTGCCAGAGCTGACGCTGCAGATGCGATGTCAGCCCGATATCGAGCAATGAAAGTGCGGCACCCATGAGCTTTCCCCGTCCGCAAATGCTCGGATCTGCCCAAGGCTTGAGCATCCGATGGCCTGTGGTTTTACTGTATATTTATACAGTATTTGTTGCGGAAAGGTAAACGGCAAGAGGCGTGCGGAAAGCGCGCTGAGGGGAGGAAAAAGTGGGGATGAGGGTGGGCAGCGCTGAGGTGCGGGCGGGTCAAATGTGCGCCCTGAAACGCAAAAACCCCACCTTTGTGGGGTGGGGTTTTTGTTTGTAGCATGAGGAGCCTGACGATTACCTACTTTCACACGGGTGATCCGCACTA
>NZ_JARUXT010000001.1:1864272-1905806 GCF_031451075.1 Caballeronia sp. LZ043
TTCAACCACCTGCCCCATAGCGCGACGTCCAACCCGTCTTTCCCGCTCCCTTCGCGTTCATCGAATCGCGAAGGAACGGAATTCTAGTGACCCGGATCGGGAAGCGCAAGGGCAGCATTGAAAAAAATCGTGCATCTCCCGCCAGGCACTTCGCCCCTGCCCCCGCGTTGCCCAAACGGCCAGCGGTAAAAGCCACGGCTGAGCGACTACAATCAAAGGTTCACCGCACTAACTCTTTCCAGACCGATATGCGCTCGCGAATCGCCAAACGTATTCCCCCAGACGCCGACAAGCTCGTCAGCCTCTCCCTCGCGCTCTTCGCGTCCGGCAGCCGCGTCGAGGATCGCTTCTGGGAAGCCCGCCTCGACACGCTCATCGCCAAGCTCGTGCGCAACGGCAATCAGACCACGCTCGATGCTGCGCTTGATCACCTTCAGCAGAACCATCCCGACGCATACGGCGCACTCGCCGACATGGCGGAGACGCACAGCGAGTCGTTCTCCATCGACATCGACGGCACGCCTCACGAAGCGCTCCTTATCGCCGCCCCGGTGCTCGCCTGGACGCGTTATGCCATCCCGTCGGGCGCGCTCAAGAGCGATGCCGTCGACGCCCTGCGCACGCAAATGCAGGCGCATGTCCTCGCCGCGGACGTGCGCGTCGCCCTGGCGCCTTATCTGTACAGCATCGACCAGTTGCCGCGTCATCACGTCGACACGGCCCGGCTCGCGCAACAACTGCTGCAAGGCGCCACAGGCGGTGCGACGATCCGGCTGAATCTCGCCGATCTTCCCGAAACTTCTCCGATCCTGGCCGATCCGCGCTTCCTGCTCGCGTTGCTCGTGGTGCCGTCGGGCGCCGCGTTCTTTCGCTGGCAGGAAGATGAAAACGGTAGTCGCGTCGAACGGGGGCAATGCCTCGAACAGTGGACGACGCAAGGCGGTCCGAGCTTCGCCGCCATTCTTCCAGGCTGCGAATTCGAGTGCTTGCTGCCGGATGCCTACTATTCCGCCTGCCGCGATGCCGACGAGCAAGTTCGCCCGCATACCGTACGGACCGCAGTCCGCTATCTGTTCGACACACTCGGGACGGCGCCGCAAGATCTGCGCGCGGTCATCGCCGGGTTCGGCGAGCGACGTATCGACGAGTACCGCATCGGCTTCACCCGCCGCGGCAGCAATGACGTGATCTACGGCGTGGTCTGGCCGCTGTATGGCCGCGAGAACGGCGAACTCGGCATGGAAGACGACACCGCCGAACTCGAAGGCGCGAACGGCCCGGTCGAGGAGATCGTCGAGTTGCTGAAGAAGGCAGGCGTGACGGACGTGCGCCGTCATGCCGGGCGCTTCGAGCCCGAGTTCTGCGACGACTGCGGCGTGCCGCTCTACGCAGACCCGCTCGGCGAAATCGTTCACGCCGAGATGCCCGAGGACGCCGAACCCGCGCAGCCGCACTTCCACTAACGCGCGAAGCCACTGCCAGAACTCAACAAACCCCGCCCTGTGCGGGGTTTTCTGTATTTACGCCTATGCCATTCGGCTAGGGCGCGGAACGGCCCGGAATTTGTCAATATTGCCGGAACGCCTGCCATATGGGCGATAACAATCCCGGCGCGGAGGCGCGTGCGGGGCACTTTTGACACGAGGTCAAGCATGAATATCAATATCATCGGTTCCGACGCAGAACGCCGCGCGGGTCTCAAAACCTTGCTGCGCCGTATCGCTCGTCAAGCGCAGTTCAATGAGGCGAAGGACTGGAGACAAGCTCGTTCGTTACTGCTGCGCACCAGCCCTGACATGATCATGATCGACTGGACATCGGATCTGCGCGCCTACGACTTGCAGTCCATCCTGGACGAAGTCCCGCGCGTACCCGCTGCCGTGATGATCGACCGTTGCAGCGCAGGGCTCGTGTACTCGCTGATGAACGCCGGCGCCATGGGCATCGTGCCGCGGGCGCTCGACCCCGCGCTGATCCTGCGCGCGCTCGAGATGGTGCTGGTGGGCGGTCACTACATCCCGGCCGATATCGTCGATCCCGATCTCACGCGCGAGATCGCGGCGCGGCGCGCGCAAGTGGTCGAGAAGCAGCTGCTCAAGGTCCGGCACCATCCCACCTTGTCGCCGCGGCAACAGCAGATCATGCGCTGCGTCCATATGGGAAGCACCAACAAGATGATCGCCAAGACGCTGGGCATCAGCGAAGGCACTGTGAAGATCCACCTTGCAAGCATCTTCCAGCAACTGGGCGCAAGCAATCGCGCTGCGGCCGTCGCCATCTACAACGGCGTGCTGAATCCGCATCTCGCCATTCTGCGTGACCTCGACGAGCAGCCCCTGCCCGTCGTGACCGGTGAGCCCGGCATCATTCCGTTGCGGCGCTCGCGCAAACGTTATCCTTCGCTGACCGACCTCGACCCGGCTTCACTACCCATGGCCGCGGAGCCGCGATCGCCGTTCTAGGAAAAAAGCGTGCAAACGGGTCCGTCCTTTGCGCACACGTTTCACGCGCAACGAGTAATATGCAAGACATGGGGTTCTTCTACACACCGCTACCGCTGTGGCTGACGGTTGGCAGCTGGGTCGCCGCCGCTGGCCTGCTCGCGCTTGCCGTCCTGCAACGTCCGTTCACGCGTCTGCAGGACGCCACGCTACAGCACGTCTGGCTCGGCACCATCGTCGCCGTCACGGTGCTATGGGCCTGCAACGCGTGGTTCGATGACGGTCCCGTGATCCATCTGCTCGGCGCAACCCTCATGGTCACGTTGTTTGACTGGCGGCTCGCGCTGATCGGCACGGCGGCAACCACCGGACTCGCCGCCGTCGTGCTCGACGCGTCATGGCTCAATGTCGCGACCACGTATCTGCTGTTCGGCGCGTTGCCGGTGGGCGTCTCCACGCTGCTTCATCGGCTGAGCAATGCATGGCTGCCGCGCAATCTCTTCACGTTCATTGCAGGTCACGGCTTCATCACGTCGGGCGCTGCGGTCGCCGCCGCGTGCGGCGCCACCGTGCTGCTCGAGATGGCGCTGGCTACCGGCCCCTTTGTCGTACCGGCCGCGTTCATGCGCGGCTCCTTCCTGCTCGGTGCGGGCGAGGCTCTCTTCACCGGCCTGCTCACCATCCTCATCACGGTCTACAAGCCCGCCTGGATCACCACGTATGACGTGCGCCGTTATCGGCTGGATCGCGGTCCACGCGTCTGAAGCTTGTCGGCGGCATCCTGGCGGTCACTTGCGTACGATCTGGTTCGCTCCATTTCAGATCGCTCACGATGGGAACGCGCGCAAAGTACGATAAGATTGAACTCCTTCCCCACACGGCGCATCTTACTTGGCCGTGTCTTCTTAGCGCCTGACCTGATGGATAGTAACTACGCACCGCGCCGGCTGCTGCGGCTCGTCGGCCGGTTGACGGTATGCGTGTCGTTGGCATGCGGGGTGTCCGCCTTTGCCGATACGCTCGACGAACGCAACGAGTTGATTCACCACTTCGTCATCGACTTCAACGCCAATCCGCTGGTGGCGGATTGCGCCGCGCACGGCAACTTCATCGCCAGCACGTCCACTGCGTTCGACCACGTCGAGTTTCCTCCCGAGTCGTTCGATTCATCACACTCCGGCATCGAGCCGTGGAACGATTCGTTCGACGAGAAGAAGCAGCGCATCAAGGTGGACAACGTCGTGACGGTCGAAGGTCAGGGCATGCCGAAGAGCGACGAGCGCAACCCTACGCCATTGAAGTTCCGCTGTGGGTACGTCGGCAGCCAGTTGCTGGCGTTCGGCTGGAACGATCCCGTGCCGCCGCTGCGTCCACAATCGCACGCCACGCGCAGCACCAAGTCCAAGCACGGCGCCAAGACCAAGTCATCGGGCAAGAAGAGCACGTCGAAGACGAAGTCGACCAAAAAGAGCAGCAAGAAGCACTAGGCTGCACGGCCAGCAGGCGAAGCCAGGTCAAACGAACAGGGCGTGGTCACTCGATGTGACCACGCCCTGTTGCGCATGAACCCAAAGACACACCTTATCCCGCAAACGCCTGCACATGCCACAGGATGGCCTGCAACATCGAGGCGCCCAGCGCCGCGCTGCGCGCGCCACTCCAGCCCACACTCTCGTCCGGCAGATTGGCGTTGTCCTTGAACGGCATCTCGAGCGTCAGTGAAAGACACCCGTACTCGTTGCCGATGTACTTCGACGCCAGCTTGAGCGCATCCGTCTGATACTTGCTGGCCTCATAGCCATGGACGTCCTGGAAATCCGGGCTCGCCTGCTTGAAGAACTGCACGAAGGCCTTCTGCTCCGCTGCCTGCCGTTCGGTGAAGCCCGGCAGCATCTCGGACCCGGCGACGAACACATACGGAATGGCCTCGTCGCCATGGATGTCGAAGAACATGTCGCAACCCATCTCCGCGATCGCCTCGCGCACGGCCAGCACTTCGGGACTGCGTTCGGCGCTCGGCTCCATCCATTCGCGATTCAGATTCGTGCCCGCCGCGTTGGTACGCAGGTTGCCGAGCACGCTGCCGTCGGGATTCATGTTCGGCACGATATGGAAGATGGCCCGCTCGAACAGCGCGCGCGCCACCGGATCGCCCGACCAGTCGCCGAAACCCGCCAGCCGCTTGACGAGTCCTTCGACGAACCATTCGGCCATGGTCTCGCCCGGATGCTGGCGCGCGATGATCCAGATGTTCTTCTTCGGCGGCGCATCGCCGAAATCGGGGATGCCGAGCGAGAGTATCGACATCGGCCGGCCCTGCACCGAGCTGCCGATCTCCGTCAGCGTCGCAAGCGGCATCTGCTGGACCGCGCCCAAGAATTCGGAATGGCGCTCCTCGCTGTACGGCTCGAAATACGCGTAGTAGATGCGGTCGAAGTCGGGCGTGTGATCGATCGTCATCACCTTTCCGTCGTACTCCGTCGACACGCGGAACCAGTTCACGCGGTCATAGCTCGCGACCGCTTCGTAGTCGCGCCAGCCTTCCGGAAACGCGCACTGCGCCGCGTTCTCGAAGGTCATCACGAGACGCTCGCCGCGCGCGCCCGACACCCGGAAGTAGAACCACTGCGCGAAGTCCGCCTGCGTATCCGGACGGATGCGCAGACGAATGTCGGCGGGGTCGTCGGCGTTCAGGACGTCGATTGCGCCTGCGTCGAAGTTGCTCGAAATGGAGATGCTCATGGTGGTGTCCTTTTGGTGTCCTTTTGGTGTCCTTTGGCTGTCGTGTTCGCGTCATCGCGGGCGTCGGGCTCAGTCCGCGATGCGCCGGCGAAACACATAAGTCGAATCGTTCGATGCCTTCGCGTCGAACGCGTAGCCTTCGCTGTCAAAATCCTTGAGCGCTTCCGGCTCGTCAATACGGTTCTCCACCGCATAACGCGCCATCAGGCCGCGCGCGCGCTTCGCATGAAAGCTGATGATCTTGTAGCGGCCGCCCTTCCAGTCCTCGAACACGGGCGAGACCACGGGCGCCACGAGTTGCTTCGGCTTGACCGACCTGAAATACTCGCCCGATGCGCAATTCACCAGCACGCGCGCGCCGCGCTGCTTGTGCAGCTGCTCGTTGAGCGCTGCCGTGATGCGTTCGCCCCAGAACGCGTAGAGATCCTTGCCACGTGCGTTGGGAAACTTCGTACCCATTTCGAGCCGGTACGGCTGCAGCAGGTCGAGCGGCCGCAAGAGCCCGTAGAGACCCGACAGCACGCGCACGTGATTCTGTGCGAAGTCGAGGTCGCTCGACGACAGGCTTTTGGCCGCAAAACCTTCGTACACGTCGCCATTGAAGGCGAGCACGGCCTGCTTCGAATTGTGCGTGTCGAAGGTGGTCGACCACTCCGCGAAACGCTGGAAATTCAGGGCGGCGAGCGGGTCCGAGATGCCCATCATGCCGCCGATTTCCTGCGGCGACAGCTTGCGCAGGCCGTGAATCAGTTCGGCGGCGTCATCGACGAATTGCGGCAGCGTGTGTTTGCGGACGTGAGGCGGCGTCTCGTAGTCGAGCGATTTGGCAGGCGAGAGAACGATTATCATGGAGGCTCGCCGGCACGCCGCCGGCGATCATAGGCATAAACCCCAGATTGTATCGAATGGACCATTCCGCCGCGCCGCTGCCGCAGCCGTCGCAGTCAACGCCGCCGTCACCGTCATTGCAGCCGTCGCCGCTGCGCGTCGTGCTCGATTCAAACGTATGGATCGACCTCCTCGTTTTCGACGACCCCGCCACGCGCCCGATCCACGCGGCTCTCGAAGCCCGCACGCTCGAAGCGCTGATCGACCGGCGCTGTCTCAGGGAACTCACGCACGTGCTGGATTATCCGCAGTTCGTGCGCATGAACGTGGACGCAACGGCAGCGCTCGCGACGGTCGCGCGCCTGACGACCCTCGTCGAAACGAACCTGGCCGAAGACGCGCCCCCGCTGCCCAAGTGCAAGGATCGCGACGACCAGAAGTTCCTCGAGCTCGCGCATGCGTCCGGTGCGCACTGGCTCGTCTCGAAGGATCGGGCGGTGCTGAAGCTCGCGCGCCGCGTCGCCCGCGATTTCGGTTTTCGCATCGCGGAGCCGAAGCCGTTCGTCCACGAACTCGAAGCAGCCGCGGCCATCGGCTGACACAGACTGATGCTGCACTAAAATAGCGTGCACACGCGCTTCACCGTGCTTCTCGCATCTGCATTCCATATCGCGACCTACCCGCCGACATGACCATGAACGCCACGCACGAACTGCCGCCCGCTTCACCCGATGCCTTCCCGTCGCGCCTGCCCAACGTGGGCACGACCATCTTCACCGTGATGAGCGCGCTTGCGACGCAGAAAGGCGCGGTGAACCTCGGTCAGGGTTTCCCCGATTTCGATTGCGACGCACGCATCGTCGATGCCGTGGCCGACGCAATGCGCCAGGGTCACAATCAATATCCGCCGATGGCAGGCGCCGCGCCGCTGCGCCAGGCGATCGCCCGCAAGATCGAAGCGCTCTATGGCCGCGCCTACGACGCAGACCGCGAGATCACGGTGACCGCGGGCGCGACGCAGGCGCTGCTCACAGCGGTGCTGTGCTGCGTGCATCCCGGCGATGAAGTGGTCGTGATCGAGCCGATGTACGACAGCTACGTGCCGTCGATCGAACTCGCGGGCGGCAAGCCGGTATTCGTGTCGCTGGAGGCGCCGGACTACGCGCTGCCGTTCGACAAGATCGCCGCCGCGATCACGCCGAAGACGCGCCTGCTCATGATCAACACGCCGCACAATCCGACCGGCCGCGTCTGGCGCGCCGAGGACATGCGCAAGCTGGAAGACATCGTGCGCGGCACCGGCGTGCTGATCGTGTCCGACGAGGTCTACGAGCACATGGTCTACGACGGCGCGCCGCACGAAAGCGTCTCGCGCTATCCGGAGCTGGCAAAGCGCAGCTTCGTCGTGTCGAGTTTCGGCAAGACCTTTCACGTGACGGGCTGGAAGATCGGCTACGTGGCGGCGCCCGCCGCACTGACCGCCGAATTCCGCAAGGTGCATCAGTTCAACGTGTTCACGGTCAACACGCCGATGCAGATCGGTCTCGCGTCTTATCTCGAAGATCCGAAGCCGTACCTCGAACTGCCCGCGTTCTATCAGAAGAAGCGCGACTTCTTCCGCGCGGGTCTGGCGAACTCGCGCTTCTCGCTGCTGCCTTGCGACGGCACCTATTTCCAGTGCGTCGATTATTCGAAGATCAGCGACCTGCCCGAAGCCGAGTTCGCGCAATGGCTCACGAGCGAGATCGGCGTGGCCGCGATTCCGGTGTCGGCGTTCTATCACGAGAGCCATGAGTCGGGCGTCGTGCGCTTCTGCTTCGCCAAGAAGGAAGAAACGCTCGCCCTCGCGCTCGAACGGCTCGCCAGGCTCTAAAAAAAGCGCGCGCTCCGCCGCGCGCCGCTGAACGGCTCGCCCGGCGCCGCGCCGTGCGAGCCTGTGTGGTCCACTTCCGAAGGAGCCGAACCGCATCATGAGTCAACCCGAATACCGCATCGAGACGCTCGGCATCGTCGGCAGCGGCGCGATGGGACGCGGCATCGCGCAGATCGCCGCGCTCGGCGGCCTGAACGTGCTGCTGCACGATACGAATCCGCAGGCGCTCGCCGCCGCGCGCGCCTATCTGTCCGATACCTTCACGCGCCTCAGCGCCAAGGGCAAGCTCAAGGAAGCCGATGCGCACGCCGCGCTCGCCCGCATCCGCGAGGCCCACGACACGAGTGAACTGTCGGGCTGCGACGCCGTCATCGAGGCGATCGTCGAGAATCTCGACATCAAGCGCGGGCTGTTCCGCGACCTCGAAGCCGTCGTCGGCGAGCGCTGCATTCTGGCGTCCAACACGTCGTCGCTGTCCATTACCGCGATCGCCGCGGGCTGCGCGCATCCACAACGCGTCGCGGGCTTCCATTTCTTCAATCCGGTCCCGCTGATGCGCGTCGTCGAAGTGATCGACGGCTTGCGCGGCGACGCCCAGGCCGGCGATGCACTGATGGCGCTCGCGCGCCGCATGGGCCACACGCCGGTGCGCGCGAAGGACATGCCGGGCTTCATCGTCAATCACGCCGGGCGCGGCATGAACACCGAAGGCCTGCGCGTGGCGAGCGAAGGCGTCGCGAGCTTCGCGACCATCGACCGCATCATGCGCGAGCAGGCCGGCTTCCGGCTCGGGCCGTTCGAGCTGCTCGACCTCACCGCGCTCGACGTATCGCATCCGGTGATGGAGTCGATCTATCACCAGTTCTACGAGGAGCCGCGTTTCCGGCCGTCGCCGATCACGGCCACGCGGCTCGCCGGCGGCCTGGTCGGACGCAAGACGGGCGAAGGCTTCTACCGTTATGTCGACGGCAAGCCCGACGTGCCGCCCGAAGCCGCCGCGCCCACGCGCCTGCCCACCCGCGTGTGGATCAGCCGCGCGTGGCCCGCCGGACGCGAGCAGGTGCTGAAGCTGATCGCCCGCTGCGATTGCTCGGTGCATCTCGATACCGGCCACACGCCCGCGCCGGATTCGCTGATCGTCGTCACGCCGCTCGGCGTCGATGCCACCACCACCGCCATCAATGAACATCTCGACGCCACGCGCGTCGTCGCCGTCGATACGCTGTTCCCGCTCGACACCGTCGCGCGCCGCACCGTCATGACGACGCCCGCCACCACGCCCGCGATGCGCGACGCCGCCCACGCGCTGTTCGCCGTCGACGGCGTGCCGGTCAGCGTGATCCGCGACTCGACCGGTTTCGTCGCGCAACGCGTCGTCGCGACCATCGTGAACATCGGTTGCGATATCGCGCAACAGGGCATCGCGACGCCCGAGGACATCGACCTCGCCGTGACGCTGGGCCTCGGCTATCCGCACGGCCCGCTCGCACTCGGCGACACGCTCGGCGCGCATACCGTGCTCACGATCCTGCGCAACATTCACAGCGTGCTGGGCGATCCGCGTTACCGCCCTTCTCCGTGGCTCACGCGGCGCGCCCAGCTTGGACTTCCGCTTACCCATATCGAGGAGCTCGGATGAGCGCCGAACTACTGACATCCCGGCCGGCCGGCAGCGACACCACGCTGGTGCTGAAGCTCTCCAATCCGGGCGCGCGCAATGCGCTGCATCCGGACATGTACGCTGCGGGCATCGAAGCGTTGAATGCAGCCGAGCGCGATGCAAGCGTGCGCGCCATCGTGCTGACCGGCGCGGACAACTTCTTCTGTGCGGGCGGCAATCTGAACCGCCTGCTCGAAAACCGCGCGCAGGATCCGTCGGTGCAGGCAGAAAGCATCGACTTGCTGGCCGAATGGATCAGCGCGCTGCGCGCCTCGACCAAGCCGGTGATCGCGGCCGTCGAAGGCGCGGCGGCCGGCGCGGGCTTTTCGCTGGCGCTCGCGTGCGACTTGATCGTCGCCGCCGACGACGCGCGCTTCGTCATGTCCTATGCACGCGTCGGCCTGACGCCGGACGGCGGCGCATCGTGGTTCCTGGCGCGCGCGTTGCCGCGCACGCTCGCGAGCGAAGTGCTGCTCGAAGCGAAGCCGATCGGCGCGGTGCGGCTGCATGAAGTCGGCGTGGTCAACCGGCTGACGAAGAAAGGCATTGCGCTCGATGCCGCCATCGCCTGGGCCGACGATCTCGGCAGCGTGTCGCCGAAAGCGCTGGCGCGCATCAAGGCGCTGATCGGCGCTGCCGAGACGCAGGGGCTGCCCGCGCATCTCGACATGGAGCGCGACAGTTTCGTCGACGCGCTCCATCACGGCGACGCGCTCGAAGGCATCACCGCGTTCCTCGACAAGCGCCAGCCGAACTATCGCTGAACCATGGCCCACTATGAGCTGCCTCGACGGCGCCGCATCTTCCTGATGCGCCACGGCGACGTCACCTATTTCGACGACAGCGGCCGCGCGATCGATCCGGAGAGCGTGCCGCTCAACGAACGCGGACGCGAGGAAGCGCGTGCGGCGGGCCGCGCCTTCGCCGCGCAGCAGGTGCGTTTCGACCGGGTGATCGTGAGCGGGCTGCCGCGCACGGTCGAGACGGCGCAACGCGTGCTCGCGGAAACGGGCCAGCAGATCGATATCGAAACCTGGCCCGACTGGCAGGAGATTCGCGGCGGCAAACTGAAGGACCTGACCACCGCCGATATCGAGCGTGCGTTTCTCTCGGTGTTCGATGGCATCGTGGCTGAAGACACGCAGTTTCTCGGCGGCGAGACCATCGGCCAGTTGCTGGATCGGGCGCTGCCCGCCGTCGCCCGGCTGCGCGCGGACACGACGTGGGACACGGTGCTGCTCGTCTTGCACGGCGGCGTCAATCGCGCGCTGTTGTCGCACGCGATCACGGCGGGCGGGCGCGCGTTCTTCGGGCATCTGTCGCAGGCGACCGGCTGCATCAACGCGCTCGACGTCGGTGAAAAAGCCGGCGACTGGGTCGTGCACGCGATCAATCACGCGCCGCCATCGCCGCTGCACGCCGACGTGCGCAACACGACGATGGAACTGCTCTACGCCCAATTCATCCGCTACAAGGCCGGCGACATGAACTGACGGCGCCGCGCAACACGGAGGAGACGATGCAGGACGAAGCACCTCACCAGCAATCCGATTACTCCGCGTTCGAGGGAACGCGTCCCGTGCAGGAACAGCAGCGCTTCGACACCGGCGCGCTTGCCGCGTGGCTAGCAGCGCACGTCGAGGGCTTCGACGGCCCGCTGACGGTCGAGCAGTTCGCCGGTGGACAGTCCAACCCCACCTTCAAGCTCGTCACGCCCGCACGCAGCTACGTGATGCGCGCGAAACCCGGGCCGGCGGCGAAGCTGCTGCCGTCGGCGCATGCGATTGAGCGCGAATACCGCGTGATGGACGCCCTCGCCGCGACCGACGTGCCCGTCGCGCGCATGCTCGCGCTGTGCGAGGACGAAAGCGTGATGGGCCGCGCGTTCTATGTGATGGCCCATGTCGAAGGCCGCGTGTTGTGGGACCCGTCGCTGCCCGGTATGTCGCGCGAGGCGCGCGCCGCGATCTACAACGAGATGAATCGCGTGATCGCCGCGCTGCATACGGTGAATATCGACGCCGCCGGACTGTCCGGTTATGGCAAGCCGGGCAACTACTTCGAACGGCAGATCGGCCGCTGGAGCAAGCAGTATCTCGCTTCGCAGACCGGCGAGATCGACGCGATGAACCGTTTGATCGACTGGCTGCCGCAGCACGTGCGGCACGGTGGAGAACAACGTGTGAGTGTCGTGCACGGCGACTTCCGGCTCGACAATCTGATCTTTCACCCGACCGAACCGCGCGTGCTCGCGGTGCTCGACTGGGAACTCTCGACGCTCGGCGATCCGCTCGCCGATCTCTCCTATCACTGCATGGCGTGGCACGTGGACCCGTCGAAGTTTCGCGGCATCGCGGGACTCGACTGGGCCGCGCTCGGCATTCCCGACGAAGACGCTTATGTGCAACGCTACTGCCAGCGGACGGGTTTCGCGATCGAAGGCGACTGGAACTTCTACCTCGCGTACAACATGTTCCGCATTGCCGCGATCCTGCAGGGCATCATGAAGCGCGTCGTCGACGGTACCGCCGCGAGCGCGCAGGCCATCGACGCAGGTCAGCGCGCCCGGCCGATGGCGGAGCTCGCCTGGCAGTACGCGCAAAAAGTCGGCCGCTGACGAACCGGGGAGACACTGACATGAACTTCGACTACACGCCCAAAGTGCAAGCGTTGCGCGAAAAGTTGCTGGCCTTCTTCGACGCGCACATCCATCCGAACGAACGCGCCTATGCCGACGAAGTCGCGGCGAATCGCGCGGCGGGCAATGCATGGGTGCCGACGCGTCTCATCGAATCCATCAAGGAACACGCGCGCGCCGAGGGTCTGTGGAATCTGTTCCTGCCGTTGTCCGGACGCGGCGCCGGTCTCACGAATCTCGAATACGCGCCGCTGTGCGAGATCATGGGCCGCGTGCCGTGGGCGCCCGAAGTGTTCAATTGCAGCGCGCCCGATACCGGCAACATGGAAACCATCGAGCGCTACGGTTCCGACGCGCAGAAGGCCCAATGGCTGGAACCGCTGTTGCGCGGCGAGATCCGCTCGGCGTTCCTGATGACCGAGCCGGAAGTGGCTTCGTCGGATGCGACGAACATCCGGTGCAGCATCGTGCGCGACGGCGACAGCTATGTGATCGACGGTCACAAGTGGTGGTCGTCGGGCGCGGGCGATCCGCGCTGCAAGATCTACATCGTGATGGGCAAGACCGATCCCGATGCGCCGAAACACGCGCAGCAGTCGATGATCCTCGTGCCCGCCGATTCGCAAGGCGTGACCGTGCATCGGCCGCTGCACGTGTTCGGCTACGACGACGCGCCCCACGGCCACATGGACATCACGCTGCAAAGCGTGCGCGTGCCCGCCGCCAATCTGCTGCTGGGCGAAGGCCGCGGCTTCGAGATCGCGCAGGGACGGCTCGGACCCGGACGCATTCATCACTGCATGCGCCTGATCGGCCTGGCGGAACGCGCGCTCGAACTGATGACGAAGCGCACGCTCGAACGCGTGGCCTTCGGCAAGCCGATCGCGCAGCATGGCGTGACGCAGGAGCGCATCGCCGAGGCGCGCATCATGATCGAGCAGGCGCGACTGCTGACGCTCAAGGCCGCCTTCATGATGGACACGGTCGGCAACAAGGGCGCGCGCGGCGAGATTGCGATGATCAAGGTGGTCGCGCCGAACGTGGCGTGTCAGGTCATCGACTGGGCCATCCAGGCGCATGGCGCGGGCGGCGTCAGCGACGACTTTCCGCTCGCCTACGCGTATGCGTCGGCGCGCACCTTGCGGCTCGCCGACGGTCCTGACGAAGTGCATCGCAACGCCATCGCCAAGCTGGAGTTCGGCAAGTACGTGTAGTCAGAACGCGTGGCGCGTGATGAATTCCGCGACGCATGCGGGTTTATCGGCGCCGTCGCACTCCACTGTCACGCGCCACGTCACCTGCACGCTGCCCGGTTCGACTTCGCTCGCCTGCTCTACCTCGAAGCTCGCACGCAGCCGGGAACCCACGCGCACCGGCGACATGAAACGCACGCGGTTCAGCCCATAGTTGACGCTGACGCGCGCGGCGAGCGGCACGCACTGGAGCCACATCGGCACCAGCGACAGCGTCAGGAAGCCGTGCGCGATCGTGCCGCCGAACGGCGACTCACGCGCGGCGCGCTCCACGTCGACGTGGATCCATTGATGATCGTCGGTGGCGTCGGCGAAGCCGTTCACGCGCGCCTGATCGATCATCGTCCATTCGCTCACGTAGCGCGCGTTGCCCGCTGCGGCGAACACGTCCGCCGCGCTCTTCAACGAGGCGACGCTCATGCTTCGGCTGCCGGCTGGCGCAGGCCGAAGAGCGCGGCGGAATCGACCGTCAGTACGAGCTCGCCGTGCTGGTTGTGCGCCTCCCAGCGCGTCTGCACGATGCCGCGGTCCGGCTTGCTCTTCGACACGCGCTTGTCGAGCACGCGCACCGTCAGCCGCACCGTGTCGCCGACGCGCACCGGCTTGAGCCAGCGAATGTTGTCGAGCCCGGGCGAGCCCATCGAGGTCGAATCGCCGACCATGTCGCGCACCAGGATGCCCATCATCGCAGCGCAGGTGTTCCAGCCGCTCGCGACCAGTCCGCCGAAGTGCGAGGCCTCGCCCGCTTCTTCCGACAGATGGAACGGCTGCGGATCGTAGCGCTCCGCGAAGCCAATAATCTCCTCGCGCGTGAAGGTATGCGCGCTCAGGACCACCGCGCTGCCGGTCTCGAAATCTTCATAAGCGTATGTCATGCGTGTCTCCTCGCTGCACGTCAGTCTTCGGTCATGGAGAACGCGCGCAATGAAACGAAGCGCGCGAGATGATGATCGACATCGCCGAGCGTCGTCTCGATGATCGAGAGCCGCTTGAACCAGTGCGCCGCCGGCAGTTCGTGGGTCACGCCCATGCCGCCGTGCAACTGCACCGCCTGCTGGCCGACGAAACGCGCGGCCTGCCCGATGCGCGCCTTCGCGGCGCTGATGGTCCGGGCGCGGCGCTCGGCATCCTCGTCTTGCAGATGCGCCGCCGCGAGGTAGGTGATGGAGCGCGCCTGCTCGATATGGATCAGCATGTCCACCATGCGATGCTGCAACGCCTGGAAGCGCCCGATCGGCATGCCGAACTGCTTGCGCTCGCGGCTGTAGGCGACGGTGGCGAGATGCAGCGCATCGAGCGCGCCGAGCGCTTCGGCGCAGAGCAGGAAGCACGCGTGATCGGCGATCCGCTGCAGCGTTGCCGCGCCGGTGTCGCACTTGCCGAGACGCGTGGCGGGCGTCCGGTCGAAGACGAGAGTCGCGGCGCGCTGGCCGTCGATGGTCCGGTATTCGGTCACACGCACGTTCGCCGCGTCCTTCCCGACGATGAACAGCGCCACTTCGCCCTCCAGCCGCGCCGGCACGATCCAGTGATCGGCCTGCGCGCCGTGCTGCACCATCGACTTGGTGCCGGCGAGCGTGAACGCGTCGCCGTCTGCCGTGGCTTCCGTGCGCAGGTCGAAGAGGTCATAGCGCGCATGCGGCTCGCTGAACGCGACCGCCAGCTTGATCTCGCCGCGACCCGCGCGTTCGAGCAACGCCGCCGCTGTCGCATCGTCTTCACGTGCGGCGAGTCGCAAGGCCTCGATGCCGACCGCCGTGGCCCAGTAAGGCTCGACCACTTGCGCACGTCCCAGCTCCTGCATGACCACGAGCATGTCCACAGGATTGCCATCGAAACCGCCCTGCGCTTCGGGCACCGGCAATGCGAGCACACCCAGTTCGGCGAACGCGCGCCAGTGTCTGTCATCGACACCCGCCGCCGATGCCACGACCTTCTGACGCGCATCGAACGGATATTCGCGCTCGAGATAGCGGCGCAGCGCATCGCGGAATTGCTGCTGTTCGTCGCTGAAAGTGAAGTCCATGCGCCGCTCCTCAGAGTCCCAGGATCATCTGCGCGATGATGTTCTTTTGAATCTCGTTCGAACCGCCGTAGATCGACGTCTTGCGGAAGTTGAAGTAGTACGCGGCGAGCGGCGCGGCATCGTCGTCGCCGGTTTGGCTGTGGGTGCGTTCGCCTTCGAGAAACGCGGGATCGAAGGCCGCTGCCTGCGGGCCGATGGCCTCGACCATCAGTTCCGTCAGCGCCTGCTGCACTTCCGTGCCCTTGATCTTCAGCATCGACGCCTCGGGCCTCGGCCCCTGCCCGCCCGCCTCGCTCGCCACCACGCGCTGCACCGTCACTTCGAGCGCCATCAGCTCGATTTCGAGCGCGGCCACCTTGGCGGCGAACAACGGATCATGCAGCAGCGGCTTCCCGCCTTGGGTGCGATCGAGCGCCAGCCGCTTCAGGAACTGCAATTCACGTTTCGACTGCCCCACTCGCGCGATGCCCGTCCGCTCGTGACCGAGCAGATACTTCGCATAGGTCCAGCCGCGGTTTTCTTCGCCGACGCGGTTCGTCACCGGCACCTGCACGTCCTCGAAAAAGACCTCGTTGACTTCGTGATCTTCGTCGAGGGTGATGATCGGGCGCACCGTCACGCCCGGCGTCTTCATGTCGATCAGCAGGAACGAGATGCCTTCCTGCTTCTTCGCGTCGGGGTCGGTGCGCACGAGGCAGAACATCATGTCGGCGTGCTGGGCGAGCGTGGTCCAGGTCTTCTGGCCGTTGACGATGTAGTGATCGCCGCGCCGTTCCGCGCGTGTGCGCAGCGAAGCGAGGTCCGAGCCCGCGCCGGGTTCCGAATAGCCCTGGCACCACCAGTCGGTGCCGTCGAGAATGCGCGGCAGATAGTAAGACCGCTGCTCAACGCTCCCGAACTTCATCAGCACCGGCGCGACCATCGACACGCCGAACGGCAGCACTGAAGGCGCGCCCGCGCGGGCGCACTCTTCGTCCCAGATATGGCGCTGGGTCACGCTCCAGCCGGGGCCGCCATATTCCGTGGGCCACGCGACAGCCGACCAGCCGCGCGCACCGAGCAGCTTGTGCCAGCTGAGGTAGTCATCGCGCGTCAGGCGCTTGTGATGGAGGACTTTGTCGCGCAGCGTGCGCGGGAGGTTGGCGTCGAGCCAGGTGCGGATGTCGACGCGAAAGGCGTCGTCGGAAGGCGAGTAGCTGAGGTCCATGCGCGCTTGTCTCCGGTCCTGTGCAGAACCCGGCCGGAGTGGGCGCTTCCGCGCATCTCCGGTCCGCTGCAAAGTTCATGACCCGCATCCGGGCCATGATGGAGAACACCGCGCGCGATGCTTACTGCAGCGGCTCCTTCAGTGCGTCCGGAACAGGCAACGGCAATATGTCGATTCCTTCTTCGAGCAACGCGTGCGCATCTTCAGGCGTCGTGACGCCGCGAATGTTGCGCGCCGGCGCCTCGTTGTAATGAATGCGCCGCGCTTCCTCGGCAAACCGCTCGCCCACGTTCTCGGTCTTCGACATCAGCTCGCGCATGAACTGCAGCGCGCGGGCTTGTACGTCAGTTGCAACGGGCGCGTTTGCTGCCTTCTGCGTTGCCTCACTCCGCGCCGACGACAGATTCAGACGCGGCGCAGACGGCATACGGCTGACTTCGGTCGCCGAACACACCGGGCAGGCGACCAGCTTGCGCGCCAGTTGCGACTCGAACTCCTCCGTGGAGGCGAACCAGCCTTCAAACCGGTGATCGTGCGCGCACTTTAAATCGAGGACCTTCATGCTATTCGCGCTTCATGGAGTGTAGCTCAGTTCACGGACTTTATGAACGAACGTACTAAAACGCAGTGGAATCGAAAAATCATATCCGGATCGGGCCGGTCGTTCATTCTATCCGGTCGGCCAGCGCGCTGCCTTGCACGGCCGGAAACGACACAGGCGGCCTGCGGGCCGCCTGTGTCTGTTGAATGCGAGACTTAGTCCTGCGCCGGTTCTCGAGGCTGCCATGCACCCGAGCGGATCTTCTCAAGCCAGAACACGCCGATGATCGTCTTCACGTCGCTGATGCTGCCGTCCTTCACCCAGTTCATCAGTTGCGCTTCATCGGCGATGAAGGTTTCGAGGAACTCGCCTTCGTCGAGCCGGGCATCGCCCTCGACGAGACCGCGCGCCAGATAGATGTCGATGAACTCGGTCGAGTACGAAATCACCGGATGGATGCGCGTCAGGAAGGTCCACTCGCGCGCCGTATAACCCGTCTCTTCCTGAAGTTCGCGCTTGGCGCAGTTCAGCTCGCTTTCGTTCGGATCGAGCTTGCCTGCCGGGAACTCCAGCAGCACGCGTCCCACCGGATAACGAAACTGCCGTTCCAGCAGCACGCGACCGTCGTCGAAGACCGGCAGGATCATCACCGCACCGGGATGCTCGACGAACTCGCGCGTCGCATGCTTGCCGTCGGGCAATTCGACGGTATCGCGCTTGAGCGTGAGGAACTTGCCTTCGTGGAGCGTGACGCTGTCGACCTTCTTCTCGACAAGGCCTTCATCGCCGGCGGGAAAGGAACGTTGATCTGCCATCTGGAAACCTGTGCGTTGGAAGCGAACAGGCCGCTAACGGCATGAAGCCGTCAGCGGCGTTTGACGAGGTACTGGTACGTGAAGCCCGGAAAAGCGAACACCACGAACAGACTGAAGGTGATGGCATAGAACTGCCATCCCTGATCGAAACGGTTGCCGGCGCGCGCTTCGAGCATGAAGCCGAGCGCGCCGACGACGAAGTAGAGAATCACAAGCTCGCCGATCCGGATCCACGCGCTCTTCTTCGCCGCCTTGTGCGCCGCCGCTGCGGGGAGCGGCAGCGGCACCACGGCGAAGAGGCGCTGATTCAGGAACGGCAGGTTGGCGCACACGAACGCCAACAACACGATGAACCAGCCTGCAGCCGACATTACAGCGACAGCGTATGCGAGATGGCCGTCAGGCAAGCCGACATCAGCGGACCCGGCACCAGGCCGAGCACCAGCACGGCGAGGCCGTTCAACGTCAGCAGCGAACGGTTGAGGCCGCCCGAGACGATGGGCGCGTGGTCTTGCGGTGCATCGAAGTACATCAGCTTCACGACGCGCAGGTAGTAGAACGCACCCACCAGGGACGTCAGCACGGCCAGCACGGCGAGCCAGGTCAGGCCGGCGTTCATCGTGGCTTCGAGCACGGCGAGCTTCGCATAGAAGCCGACCGTCGGCGGAATGCCTGCCAGCGAGAACATCATGATCATCATGACGAACGCGAAGACCGGGCTACGCTGGTTAAGACCCTTGAAGTCGTCGAGCATCTCGGCTTCGAAGTCGCGACGCGCCAGCAGCATGACCACGCCGAACGAACCGAGCGTCGTGATCAGATAGATGATGCTGTAGAACATCGCCGAGCTGTACGCGCCGGCTGCGCCCGTGAGCTTGCCGTCGACGACCCCCGACAGCAGGCCGAGCAGCACGAAGCCCATGTTCGAGATGGCCGAGTACGCCAGCATCCGCTTGATGTTCTTCTGCACGATACCGGTGATGTTGCCCACGATCAGCGAGAGCGCCGCGAGGATCACCAGCATTTCCTGCCAGTCCACGGCGAGCGGCAGCAGCGCCATTACAAGGAAGCGCAAGCCCCACGCGAACGCCGCGACCTTCGGGCCGCCGCCGGTGAGCATGGTCATGGCCGTCGGCGCGCCCTGGTAGACGTCAGGCACCCACATGTGGAACGGCACCGCGCCCATCTTGAAGGCCACGCCTGCCACGATGAAGATCACGCCGAACAGCAGGACCGCGTCGTTGATATGGCCGGACGCCACTGCCTTCAGCACTTCGTTCAGTTCGAGCGAACCGGTCGCGCCGTACAGCATCGAGATGCCGTAGAGCAGGAAGCCGGATGCGAGCGCGCCGAGCACGTAGTACTTCATGGCCGACTCGTTCGACTGCGGCGCATCCTTGCGCAACGCGATGACCGCATACAGCGACAGCGACATCAGTTCAAGGCCGAGATACAGCGTCAGGAAGTTGTTGCCCGAGATCATCACGCACTGGCCCAGCAGCGAAAACAGGCCGAGCAGGAAGAAGTCGCCGCGGAACAGGTCGCGATCTTCGAGGTACTTCTTCGAATAGATGATCGATACGGCGTAGCCCAGGCACACCACTGCCTTCATCGCGCTCGCGAACGGATCGACGATGTACATGCGCGTGAAGAAGTAATGCGGCGTCGGGTCGAGCGCCGTGAAGGCGAACCACACGCCGATCACGATCGTCGAGACGAGCGCGATCAGATACGTGGTGCCGCGGCTCTTCGGTCCGAAGATCGTATCGTTCAGCCAGGCCACGACGACCGCAGCCATCAGGAGCGCGTCGGGCCAGAGAATGCTCATAGGGGCGTTTTGCATGATCTATTAGTTCCTCCGCACGCCGTTACTGGGCCAGCGGCAGCTTGGACTGCGCGACGTGGGAGAGCAGGTTTGCCACCGACGCGTGCATCACGTCGGTGAAGGGCTTCGGATGCAGGCCCATGTAAAGCGTGAACACCGCGAGCACGGTCAGCATCAGGAATTCGCGCTTGTTGATGTCCTTGAGCTTGGCGACGTGGTCGTTCGCAACCGCGCCGAAATACACGCGCTTGTACATCCACAGCGTGTAGGCCGCGCCCAGGATCAGCGTGAAGGTGGCCAGGAAGGCGATCCAGAAGTTGTACTTCACCGCCGCCAGAATCACCATGAACTCGCCGACGAAACCCGAGGTGCCCGGCAGGCCGCAGTTGGCCATCGCGAACAGCATCACGAACGCCGCGAACTTCGGCATTGTGTTGACGACGCCGCCGTAATCCGCGATCTGGCGCGAGTGCACGCGGTCATACAGCACGCCGATGGACAGGAACATCGCGCCCGACACGAAGCCGTGCGAGATCATCTGGATGATCGCGCCTTCCACGCCGAGCTGGCTCGACGGACCGAACATGAAGAACCCGAGCGTGACGAAGCCCATGTGCGCGATCGACGAATACGCGACCAGCTTCTTCATGTCGGCCTGCACCATCGCGACCAGGCCGATGTAGATCACCGCGATCAGCGACAGCGTGATCACCACCGGCGCGAGGAAGTGGCTGGCATCCGGCGCGATCGGCAGCGAGAAGCGCAGGAAACCGTAGGCGCCCAGCTTCAGCATGATCGCCGCCAGCACGACCGAGCCGCCCGTCGGCGCTTCCACGTGCGCGTCCGGCAGCCAGGTGTGGACCGGGAACATCGGCACCTTCACGGCAAAAGCCAGGAAGAACGCGATGAACAACAGCACCTGTGGCGTCATGTCGAGCTTCACCGCGTGCCACGTGGCGAGGTCGAACGTGCCGGTCTTCGTGTACAGGTACAGCAGCGCGACCAGCATCAGCAGCGAACCGGCCAGCGTGTACAGGAAGAACTTGAACGCCGCATAGACGCGGTTCGGGCCGCCCCACACGCCGATGATGATGTACATCGGAATCAGCGTGGCCTCGAAGAACACGTAGAACAGCAGGCCGTCCGCCGTCGAGAACACGCCGATCATGATGCCCGAGAGAATCAGGAACGCGGCCATGTACTGCGACACGCGCTCGGTGATCACTTCCCAGCCGGCGATCACGACGATCACCGTGATGAGCGCCGTCAAGACGACGAACCACATCGAGATGCCGTCCACGCCCAGGTGATACGTGATGTTGAAACGTTCGATCCAGTTCGCCTGCTCGACGAACTGAAGCGCGGCGGTCGAATTGTCGAAGCCGGTGATGAGCGGGATCGTGACGATCAGCCCGAGCACCGCGCCGATCAGCGCCACCCAGCGCGCGGGCGCCGGGTTCTGGTCGTTGCCTACCGCGAGCACCAGCAGACCGAAGATGATCGGCAGCCAGATCGCGACACTGAGAATCGGAAAAGAGTGCATGGAGTCCCTCGCCTTATTTGCCGCCGAGCGTCACAAACAGGGTCAAGAGCCCCAACATGCCGATAATCATGGCGAACGCGTAGTGGTAGATGTAGCCGGATTGGAGGAAGCGGATCACGCCGGCGAACCAGCCCATGAACCGCGCGCTGCCGTTGACGATGCCGTCGATGACGACCACATCGCCCTCTTTCCACAGGCCGCGGCCCAGTGCCACCGCGCCCTTCGCGAACACGACCTCGTTGATCTTGTCGCAGTAATACTTGTTGTCGAGCAGCACGTAGATCGGACGGAACGTGCGCGCAACGACTGCCGGCAGGTCCGGGCGCTTCATGTAGAAGAACCACGCGACGATCACGCCCAGCGCCGCGAGCCAAACCGGGCCCGGCGTCACGATGCCGTGAATCGCCATCGCGACCCAGCCGTGGAACTCTTCGGCCATTTCCTTCAGGCCTTCATGGTTCTCGCCGATGAAGATCACCTTGTCGAACACCACGCCGTGCGAGAAGAAGTCGCCGTAGATCATCGGGCCGATCATGATCGCGCCGATGATGATCGACGGGATCGCCAGCAGGATGAGCGGCAGCGTCACCACCCACGGGCTTTCGTGCGGGATGTGCGGACCGTGGCCATGGCCGTGATCGTCGTGGCCATGATCGTCATGACCATGCCCATGCGCTTCGGCCTGGCCCATCGGCGAGTCGGGATGCTTCGGACCGCGGAAGCGCTCCGGACCATGGAACACCATGAAATACATGCGGAACGAGTACAGCGACGTGACGAACACGCTGGCCACCACCGCGAAGTACGCGAAGCCCGAGCCCGCCAGATGCGAGTACTTCACGGCTTCGATGATCGAATCCTTCGAGTAGAAGCCCGAGAAGAACGGCGTGCCGATCAGCGCCAGCGACCCGATCAGCGACGTGATCCACGTGACCGGCATGTACTTGGCGAGGCCGCCCATGTTGCGCATGTCCTGGTCGTGGTGCATGCCGATGATGACCGAACCCGCGCCGAGGAACAGCAGCGCCTTGAAGAACGCGTGCGTGCCGAGGTGGAACACCGCGACCGGATACGCCGAGACGCCCAGCGCGACCGTCATGTAGCCCAGCTGCGACAGCGTGGAATACGCGACCACGCGCTTGATGTCGTTCTGCACGACGCCGAGGAAGCCCATGAACAGCGCAGTGATCGCGCCGATGACCGTGACGAACGACAGCGCGGCGTCCGAATGCTCGAACAGCGGCGACATGCGCGTCACCATGAAGATGCCGGCCGTCACCATGGTTGCCGCGTGAATCAGCGCGGAGATCGGCGTCGGGCCTTCCATCGAATCCGGCAGCCACACGTGCAGCGGGAACTGCGCGGACTTGCCCATCGCGCCGATGAACAGGCAGATGCAGGCGACCGTCAGCAGGCCCCAGTGCGTGCCCGGGAAGGCCAGGGTGGCGAGCTTGTCGCTCTGCGCAAAGACCTCGCCGTAGTTGAGCGAACCCGAGAACGCGAGCAGCAGGCCGATGCCCAGCAGGAAGCCGAAGTCGCCCACGCGGTTCACGATGAACGCCTTCATGTTGGCGTAGATCGCGCTCTCACGCGTGAAGTAGAAGCCGATCAGCAGGTACGACACCAGGCCCACCGCTTCCCAGCCGAAGAACAGCTGCAGGAAGTTGTTGCTCATCACGAGCATCAGCATCGAGAACGTGAACAGCGAGATGTACGAGAAGAAGCGCTCGTAGCCCACTTCCTCGTCCGCCATGTAGCCGATCGTGTAGATGTGCACCATCAGCGAGACGAAGGTCACGATGACCATCATCATGGCCGTCAGCGAATCGACCAGGAAGCCGACTTCCATCTTCAGCGGGCCGACGTTCATCCATTCGTAGATGGTGGCGTTGAAGCTCGCGCCGTGCATCACGTCGTTGAAGACGAGCACCGACAGAACGAGGGAAATGAAGACGCCGAGAATGGTCACGCTGTGCGCGCCCTTGCGCCCCACCGCTTTCCCGAACAGCCCTGCGATCAGCGAGCCGGCAAGCGGCGCCAGCGGAACCGCGAGCAGGAGGTTTTCATTGAGTGTCGTGGACATAACAGCCTTGCCTGAAATTAACCTTTGAGCTGATCGAGGTCCTCGACGTTGATCGTGTCGAGGCTACGGAACAGGGTCACGAGAATCGCCAGGCCGATTGCAGCTTCGGCGGCGGCGACGGTCAGCACGAAGAACACGAAGATCTGGCCGTGCACGTCGCCGAGATAGTGCGAGAACGCGACGAAATTGGTGTTCACCGCGAGCAGCATCAGTTCGATCGCCATCAGGATGATGATGACGTTGCGGCGGTTCAGGAAGATGCCGACGATGCTGATCGCAAACAGGATCGCACCGAGCACGAGGTAATGGGCAAGACTCAACATTTTCTGGTTATCTCCTTCCGCTCAGCCCTTGTTGTCGACCGCGCCCGCGCCAATGTTGCCGGTCACCGCGGGTTCCGTGGCGGCATCGGGCGCCTCCGTTTCGGACTTCATCTTCACGATGCGCACGCGATCCTGCGCGCGCACCTTGACCTGCTGGCTGACGGTTTGCGTCTTCTTGTCCTTCTTGTCGCGGATCGTCAGCGAGATGGCCGCGATGATCGCGACCAGCAGCACGAGGCCCGCCACTTCGAAGGCGAAGATGTAGTCGGTGTAGATGACCTTGCCGATCAGCTGCGTGTTCGACATCACCGCGGCGCCCGACACGCCTGCGCCGGCGGATGCGTCGCGCAGCGGCGTGGTGGTCGCGCCGAAGCCGTGCCACAGGATCAGCGCGGTTTCCACCACGATGATCGCGCCGACGATGCTCGCGAGCGGCACGAAGCGCTTGAAGTCGCGGCGCAGGACATCGATGTTGATGTCGAGCATCATCACCACGAACAGGAACAGCACCATCACCGCGCCCACGTACACGAGCACCAGCAGGATCGCGAGGAATTCCGCCTGCAGCAGCATCCAGATCGCGGCCGCGTTGAAGAACGCGAGCACGAGGAACAGCGCGGACGACACCGGGTTGCGCGAGGTGATCACCTTCAGCGCGGAGACGACCAGCAGCAGCGCGAAGATATAGAACAGTACGGTTGTGAATTCCATGATTACCGGTTCATCGTTAGGCCATCATCAGGCATGGTGTGTCGGCGCCGGGACGGTCCGCCCCGCGCGCACGCCGCATGTGCCGAACAGCAACTGCGAGCCACTGCGTTTGCAACAAATTGATCAACGATACGGCGCGTCCGCCGCCTTCGACGCGGCAATCTCGTTCTCGTAACGGTCGCCGACCGCGAGCAGCATGTCCTTCGTGAAGTACAGGTCGCCGCGCTTCTCGCCGTGATACTCGAGGATGTGCGTCTCGACGATTGAATCGACCGGGCAGCTCTCTTCGCAGAAACCGCAGAAGATGCACTTGGTCAGGTCGATGTCATAGCGCGTCGTGCGGCGCGTATTGTCCGCGCGCGTTTCCGATTCGATCGTGATCGCCATGGCCGGGCAGACCGCTTCGCACAGCTTGCAGGCGATGCAGCGCTCTTCGCCGTTCTCATAACGGCGCAGCGCGTGCAGGCCGCGGAAACGCGGCGAGATCGGGGTCTTTTCTTCCGGGAACTGCACCGTGATCTTGCGCTGGAACGTGTAACGGCCCGTCAGCGCCAGACCCTTCAGCAGCTCGGTCAGGAAGAAGGTTTTGAAGAAGTTCTGAATTGCGTTCATGATGATTTGGTCCGCTCTTGTCCTGCGCTCTTTTGCTGGCTTCGTCCGACTACTTCCAGATGTTGAGCGGCGACATGATCCAGAAACCGACCACGACCACCCAGATCACCGACACCGGCAGGAACACCTTCCAACCCAGACGCATGATCTGGTCGTAGCGGTAACGCGGAAACGTCGCGCGCGCCCAGATGAACACCGACAGCAGCAGGAAAACCTTGAAGGCGAACCAGAATACGCCCGGAATGAACGACAGGAAGCCGAACGGCGCATCCCAGCCGCCGAGGAACAGCGTCGTCGCGATGGCCGAGATCACGATCATGTTGATGTACTCGGCCAGGAAGAACAGCGCGAACGCCATGCCGGAGTAATCGATCATGTGGCCCGCGACGATTTCCGATTCGCCTTCCACCACGTCGAAGGGGTGACGGTTCGTTTCAGCAATGCCCGAGATGAAGTACACGACGAACATCGGCAGGAGCGGCAGCCAGTTCCACGACAGGAAGTTGACGCCCCAGCCCGCGAACATGCCGCGCTGCTGCGAGTGCACGATGTCCGACATGTTCAGCGTGCCGGCCACCATCAGCACCACGACGAGCGCGAAGCCCATCGAGATTTCGTAGGACACCATCTGCGCCGCCGCGCGCATCGCGCCGAGGAACGCGTACTTCGAGTTCGACGCCCAGCCCGCCAGGATCACGCCGTACACGCCGATCGACGAGATCGCCATCACGTACAGCAGACCCGCGTTGATGTCGCCCAGCACCGCCTTCGCCTGGAACGGGATCACCGCCCATACCGCGAACGCAGGCACCACGGTCATGATCGGCGCGATCATGTAGATCCACTTGCTGGCGGCGGTCGGCTGAATCACTTCCTTCAGCAGAAGCTTCAGCACGTCCGCGATCGGCTGCAGCAGACCGGCGGGACCGACACGGTTCGGGCCAAGACGCACGTGCATCCAGCCGATGAGCTTGCGTTCCCAGAGAATCAGGTACGCCACGCACAGCAGGATGACCACCGAAACCACCAGGATGCGGACCACCGCCCACACCGTCGGCCATGCGACGCCGAGAAGCTGCGTGCCGCCTGCGTTGATCGTATCGAACAAGCCCATTTACGCCTTCTCCACTACCAGTTCACCGAACAGGCCGCCGAGCGCGGCGCCAGCCGTCGTGCCCGCGGACACGCGGACCACCGATTCCGCCAGGTTCGCATCGCGGACCGCCGGCAGCGTCACCGACAGGTTGCCCTGCTTGATGCGCACCGCTTCGCCGTCCTTGAGGCCGAGCTTGTCGAACAGCGCGGTCGGCAGGCCCGCGACGTTCGCGTCACGCGCAGCCGCCGTCAGATGCAGCGACGGGGCGCGGCGCACGAGTGCGTCGGCGTGATAGATCGGCACATCGGCGAGACGCTGCAGGCCGCTGCCGTTCAGCGCGACGTTCGACGCAGCACGCGTTGCCGCCACCGAGTTCTTGTTCGACAGACGCGCGGTCAGGTCGCCCGTACCGAGCGCCGCGACGCGCACTTCTTCAGCCGTATCGAATTCGAAGCCCGACAGGCCCAGGATCGTGCCCAGCACGCGCAGAACCTTCCAGCCCGGACGCGTGTCGCCCAGCGCGCGCACGACGCCGTTGAACGACTGGGCCGTACCTTCCGCGTTGACGAAGGTGCCCGAGGTTTCCGTGTGCGGCGCGACCGGCAGCAGCACGTCTGCGTAGTCCATGCCGTGCTTGAACGGCGACATCACGACAACCATTTCCGCAGCCTTCAGCGCGGCAATGGCCTGCGCCGGATTGGCCGTGTCGAATTCCGGCTCGGCGTGCAGCAGCACGTAGCCCTTGCGCGGCTGTTCAAACACTTCGCGGGCATTGAGACCGCCCTCGCCCGGCACCGCATCGACGAGATACGCGCCGACCGAGTTCGCGCCTTCCGTGAGGAAGCCGAGCGTGGCGCCGGTGTTGTCGGCGATCCACTGCGCAGCCGCCTGGATCTGTGCGAAGTCCGGATGCTGGACCGCGACGTTGCCCAGCAGCACGACGCGCTGTTCGCCCGCCGACAGCGATGCCGCCACGTCCTTCGCCGCCGCCGATACTTCACGGCCCGCGAACGCGTCCGGCAGTGCGATGCCGCGCGCTTCCGCCACGGCTGCCGCGATGCCCGCAAGTTGATCGAGCCACGCCGACGGCGCCGCGACCAGGCGATGCGCGGTCGGGATCAGCGAGTCGTCGTTGCTGGCGTTGAGGAAGGTGATCTTCGCGCCGCTCTTCGCGGCCTGACGCAGGCGCGCGGCGAACAGCGGATGATCGCGGCGCAGGAACGAGCCGATCACGAAAGCCGTGTCGATCAACGACAGATCGGCGATCTTCGTGCCGAGCCACGGTGCGCCGACGCCGACCGGCGCCGAGAAATCATGCTGACGCAGACGGAAGTCCACGTTCGGCGTACCGACGCCTTCAGCCAGCGCCTTCAGCAGGTGCAGTTCCTCGACCGTGCTGTGCGGCGTGGCCAGTGCGGCGATGGCGTTCGCGCCATGGTCCGCCTGGATGCCCTTCAGGCCCTTCGCCACGTATTCGAGCGCGGTCTGCCAGTCGGTTTCGATCCACTTGCCGCCTTGCTTGAGCATCGGCGTGGTGAGACGTTCTTCGCTGTTCAGGCCTTCGTACGAGAAGCGGTCCTTGTCCGAGATCCAGCATTCGTTGATGGCTTCGTTTTCCATCGGCAGAACGCGCATCACGCGGTTGTTCTTCACCTGCACCACCAGGTTCGCGCCGACGGAATCATGCGGGCTCACCGACTTGCGGCGCGACAGTTCCCACGTCCGCGCGCTGTAGCGGAACGGCTTGCTGGTGAGCGCGCCGACCGGGCACAGGTCGATCATGTTGCCCGACAGTTCCGAGTCAACCGTCTTGCCGACGAAGGACGTGATTTCCGAATGCTCGCCGCGGCCCAGCATGCCGAGCTCCATCACGCCGGCCACTTCCTGGCCGAAGCGCACGCAGCGCGTGCAATGGATGCAGCGCGACATCTCTTCCATCGAGATGAGCGGACCGACGTTCTTGTGGAACACCACGCGCTTTTCTTCGCTGTAGCGCGACTGCGACTTGCCGTAACCGACGGCCAGATCCTGCAGCTGGCATTCGCCGCCCTGATCGCAGATCGGGCAGTCGAGCGGGTGGT
The DNA here is from genome assembly GCF_031451075.1 of Caballeronia sp. LZ043. Taxonomy (NCBI): domain Bacteria; kingdom Pseudomonadati; phylum Pseudomonadota; class Betaproteobacteria; order Burkholderiales; family Burkholderiaceae; genus Caballeronia; species Caballeronia sp. LZ043. The sequence continues at coordinate 1,892,571 of NZ_JARUXT010000001.1, forward strand.
TGATCAGCAGGAATTCCATCACCGACTGCTGGGCCTTCACGGCCTTGTCGGAGGTCGTGCGCACGACCATGCCGTTCGACACGGGCGTCGCGCAGGCCGGCACGGCCTTCGGCATCTTTTCGATCTCGACCAGGCACATACGGCAGTTCGCCGCGATCGAAAGCTTCTTGTGATAGCAGAAGTGAGGAATGTACGTGTCGACCTTGTGCGCAGCCTGGATCACCATGCTGCCTTCGGGCACCTCGACCGTCTTGCCGTCAATTTCTAGTTCAACCATGATGGGGAATGGTCCTCAACCTCTTGTCTCGCGCATCTGACTGCGCGCCTGATTACGCGGTCAGCGCTTCGGACGGCGCGTGCGCATGTCCGCCGACAACACAGTGCTTGTGCTCGACGTGATATTCGAATTCGTCCCAGAAGTGCTTGAGCATGCCGCGCACGGGCATCGCCGCTGCGTCGCCCAGCGCGCAGATGGTGCGGCCCATGATGTTCTCGGCGACCGAGTTCAGCAGATCCAGATCTTCCTTGCGGCCCAGCCCGTGCTCGATGCGATGCACCACGCGATACAGCCAGCCGGTGCCTTCGCGGCACGGCGTGCACTGGCCGCACGACTCTTCATAGTAGAAGTACGACAGACGCAGCAGCGAGCGCACCATGCAGCGCGTTTCGTTCATCACGATCACCGCGCCCGAGCCCAGCATGGAGCCGGCCTTGGCGATGGAATCGTAGTCCATGTCGGTGGCGAGCATCATGTCGCCCGGCACCACCGGCGCCGACGATCCGCCCGGAATCACCGCCTTGATCTTCTCGCCGCGCACGCCGCCAGCCAGTTCCATCAGCTTCGAGAACGGCGTGCCGAGCGGAATCTCGTAGTTGCCCGGACGATTCACGTCGCCCGAGACGGAGAAGATCTTCGTGCCGCCATTGTTCGGCTTGCCGAGCTCGAGGTAATTCTGCGGGCCGATTTCCAGCAGGAACGGCACGGCCGCGAAGGTCTCGGTGTTGTTGATCGTGGTCGGCTTGCCATACACGCCGAAGCTCGCCGGGAACGGCGGCTTGAAGCGCGGCTGGCCCTTCTTGCCTTCCAGCGATTCGAGCAGCGCGGTTTCTTCGCCGCAGATGTACGCGCCATAGCCATGATGCGCATACAGTTCAAACGAGAAGCCCGAGCCCAGGATGTTCGCGCCGAGATAACCGGCCTGGCGCGCTTCTTCCAGCGCGGCCTCGAACACGCGGTAGACCTCGAAGATCTCGCCGTGAATGTAGTTGTAGCCGACCGTGATGCCCATCGCGTACGCGCCGATGGCCATGCCTTCGATCAGCGAATGCGGGTTCCAGCGCAGGATGTCGCGGTCCTTGAACGTGCCCGGTTCGCCTTCGTCCGAATTGCAGACGAGATACTTCTGGCCCGGGAACTGACGCGGCATGAAGCTCCACTTCAGGCCGGTCGGGAAGCCCGCGCCGCCGCGGCCGCGCAGACCCGACGCCTTGACGTCGGCGATCACCTGCTCCGGCGGGATCTTCTCTTCCAGGATGCGGCGCAGCTGCTTGTAGCCGCCGCGCGTGACGTAGTCTTCGAGATGCCAGTTCTCGCCATTGAGGCCGGCGAGGATCAGCGGCTTGATGTGCCGATCGTGGAGTGACGTCATTTCGAAAGTTCCTCGAGCAACTGGTCGATCTTCTCGCGGCTCATGAAGCTGCACATGCGATGGTTGTTCACGAGCATCACCGGTGCGTCGCCGCACGCGCCGAAGCACTCGCCTTCCTTCAGCGTGAACTTGCCGTCGGCTGTGGTTTCGCCGAAATCGATTCCCAGCTTCTGCTTCAGATACTCGGCCGCGCTGTCGGAACCGCCGTCCGGCCCGAGCTGGCAAGGCAGGTTCGTGCAGAGCGTGACCTTGTGCTTGCCGACCGGCCTGAGCTCGTACATCGTGTAGAACGTCGCGACTTCCTGCACGGCGACAGGCGGCATGCTCAGGTAGTCCGCCACGAACTGCATGAGTTCGGGCGAGAGCCAACCATGCTCTTCCTGGGCGACCGCGAGCGCCGCCATCACCGCCGACTGCTTTTGCTCGGCGGGATATTTCGCGACTGCGCGATCGATTTCTTTCAGGCCTTCAGCTGAGATCATTTTCAGACACGACTCTTTCAATTCCTACCGAACGAAAACCCGCCGCGCCCTTCACGTTGCGGCAGACCTGGCGTTCCCGCGGATTCCTGTTATTGCACTCGCGTTTTCATGCGCGGCGGCTCGATGAGCGCGCCGCTCACGCGGCAAGGGAGATCAGCGATCGATCTCGCCGAACACGATGTCCTGCGTACCGATGATCGTCACGGCGTCGGCGATCATGTGGCCGCGCGCCATTTCGTCGAGCGATGCGAGATGCGCATAGCCCGGCGCGCGAATCTTGAGACGATACGGCTTGTTGGCGCCGTCCGAGATCAGATAGATGCCGAACTCGCCCTTCGGGTGCTCCACGGCCGCGTACGTCTCGCCTTCCGGCACGTGGAAACCTTCGGTGAAGAGCTTGAAGTGGTGAATCAGCTCTTCCATGTTGCTCTTCATGCCGACGCGCGACGGCGGCGCAACCTTGTGATTATCGACCATCACAGGGCCGGGATTCTTGCGCAGCCACGCAATGCACTGTTTGGCGATGCGGACCGACTGGCGCATTTCTTCCACGCGCACCAGATAGCGGTCGTAGCAATCGCCGTTCACGCCGACGGGAATGTCGAAGTCCAGCTGGTCATACACTTCGTACGGCTGCTTCTTGCGCAGATCCCACTCGATGCCCGAGCCGCGCAGCATCGCGCCGGACAGGCCCATCTGCAGCGCGCGCTCCGGGCTCACCACGCCGATGCCCACGAGACGCTGCTTCCAGATGCGGTTGTCGGTGAGGAGCGTTTCGTACTCGTCGACGCAACCCGGGAAACGGTTGAAGAAGTCTTCGATGAAGTCAAGCAACGAGCCCTGGCGGTTCTCGTTCATCCTGTCGAGGGCCTTCGCGTTGCGGATCTTCGATGCCTTGTATTGCGGCATCGCGTCCGGCAGGTCGCGATAGACACCGCCCGGGCGATAGTACGCCGCGTGCATGCGCGCGCCGGACACCGCCTCGTAGACGTCCATCAGGTCTTCGCGCTCGCGGAACGCGTACAGGAACACCGCCATCGCACCGACGTCGAGCGCGTGCGAGCCGATCCACATCAGGTGGTTCAGCACGCGCGTGATTTCGTCGAACAGCACGCGGATGTACTTGGCGCGCACCGGGACGTCGATGCCCAGCAGCTTCTCGATCGCCATCACATAGCCATGCTCGTTGACCATCATCGACACGTAGTCGAGACGGTCCATGTACGGCACGGACTGGATGAAGGTCTTGGTTTCGGCGAGCTTCTCGGTCGCGCGATGCAGCAGACCGATGTGCGGGTCCGCGCGCTGGATCACTTCGCCGTCGAGTTCGAGCACGAGGCGCAGCACGCCGTGCGCTGCCGGGTGCTGCGGGCCGAAATTCAGCGTGTAGTTCTTGATCTCTGCCATGGCGTTCTCTTAATGTTTCAGACCGCCATAGCGATCTTCGCGAATCACGCGCGGCGTGATTTCGCGCGGTTCGATCGTCACAGGCTGATACACCACGCGCTTCTCTTCCGGGTCGTAGCGCATTTCCACGTAGCCGGACACCGGGAAGTCCTTGCGGAACGGATGACCGATGAAGCCATAGTCCGTCAGGATGCGGCGCAGGTCGGGGTGGCCTTCGAACACGATGCCGTAGAGGTCGAACGCTTCGCGCTCGTACCAGTTCGCCGAGGTCCAGATGTCGACCACCGAAGGCACGATGGGCACTTCGTCGTCCGGGGCGAACACGCGCACACGCACGCGCCAGTTGTTCGAAACGGAAAGCAGATGGCTGACGGCGGCGAAGCGCGGGCCGTCGTAGGCGCCGTCGCCGTAGGTGGAATAGTCCACGCCGGAGAGGTCCATGAGCTGCTCGAAGCGCAGCGACGGATCATCGCGCAGCTGCTTGCAGACTTCCAGATAGTTCGGCGCCTTGACGACGATCGTCACTTGCCCGAGCGACTCCGTAATGCTCTGGAGACGGCCGCCAAACGCCGTCTCGAGGTTCGCTTTGAGGGTCTCGAGTTTGCTTGCCATAGTTGGGGAGACTCAGGCCCTTAACTACGGGCGATGGTGTTGGTGCGGCGAATCTTCGCCTGCAACTGGATCACGCCGTAGACCAGCGCTTCGGCGGTCGGAGGACAGCCGGGGACGTAGACATCCACCGGCACGATCCGGTCGCAACCGCGCACGACGGAATACGAATAGTGGTAGTAGCCGCCGCCGTTCGCGCACGAGCCCATGGAGATGACCCAGCGCGGCTCGGCCATCTGGTCGTACACCTTGCGCAGCGCGGGCGCCATCTTGTTGCACAGCGTCCCGGCGACGATCATGACGTCGGACTGACGCGGACTCGGGCGGAACACGACGCCGAAGCGGTCCAGGTCATAGCGGGCCGCACCCGCGTGCATCATCTCGACCGCGCAGCAGGCGAGGCCGAACGTCATCGGCCACAGCGAGCCGGTGCGCGTCCAGTTGATCAGCTTGTCAGCCGTGGTGGTGACAAAGCCTTCCTTCAAGACCCCTTCGATACTCATTTCTTGTCCACTCCAGATGAGCTGCCAGCCAAAGCCGCCCATGAATCCGGTGATCTAACCGTCATTCCCAGTCGAGCCCGCCCTTTCTCCAGATGTAGGCGAAGCCGAGCAAAAATTCGAGCAGGAAAATCATCATCGCGATGAAGCCCGGCCAGCCGATCTCGCGCAGGGACACACCCCACGGAAACAGGAACGCAGTCTCAAGGTCGAAAATGATGAAAAGAATTGCGACGAGATAGTAACGCACATCGAACTTCATCCGCGCGTCTTCGAACGCTTCGAAGCCGCACTCGTAAGGCGCGTTTTTTTCGGTGTCGGGCTTGTTGGGACCGAGGATCTTGCCAATGCTGACCAACGCTATACCTAAACCAAGGCCCACCAGAAGAAACAAGAAGACGGGGTAATAGGGTGCGAGGTTCAAGGCTATCCTCTGTTCGGTAGAGATGGTCTGTTATTGATTGAGCGCCTCAGCCGGGACAAACCACCCGGCAGGGGATTCACTTGGGACCGCTCACGATATCAGCACACTGTGACAGTCGCCTCACGGCGAGCAGCACCGCTTCAGAACCGTAAGGGTACTCCAGAAGTGACAATGCCAGCCGAAGCGATGCATGCGGCTGGCATTGGATAACTTTGGTGCCGACGGCGAGACTCGAACTCGCACAGCTTTCGCCACTACCCCCTCAAGATAGCGTGTCTACCAATTTCACCACGTCGGCACTGTACTGCAATCCGGGAAAACTACTTCTTAATTGCCGCGAATCGCTTCAAGACTTGAATTATAACTGGCCCTTCGGAATTGTTCAACGCACAAAATGCAGATTTCGCGAGAAATTTGTTTTGGCGTTCGAGCCGATTATTTCGGTACGTCGTTGCCTGGCGCGGACGAAGCGGCAGCAGGTGCAGCACCCGAAGCAGCCGGCGTGGAAGCCGCGCCCGAGGCCGGAACCGCAGCCGAAGCGGCCACCGGTGCGTCACCCAGCAGACCCGCGGACGCCTGCGGCTTGTAGCTGCCGAGATAGGTCAGCGCCAGCGTCGTCACGAAGAACACGGCGGCGAGGACGGCCGTCGTACGCGAAAGGAAATTCGCTGATCCGGTTGCGCCGAACAGGCTGCCCGACGAACCGCTGCCGAATGCCGCGCCCATGTCGGCGCCCTTGCCGTGCTGCAGCAGCACCAGTCCGATAACGCCCAGCGCCGACAATAACTGGACGACGATAATCAATGTCTTCAAATACAGCATTTCAACTCACCCGATTCCTGATGTTTCAGTGACACTTGCGTGTCTCAATGTGCTTCCCTGATCTGCCCTGCGTGCTGACCGCTTGCGAACACCTTATTGCAAGGCGGTTTGCGCGGCCTGGCAGATCGCCAGAAAATCCTTCGACTTCAACGATGCGCCGCCGATCAGGCCGCCGTCGATGTCGCCTTGTGCAAACAATTCCCGCGCATTGTCCGGCTTGACGCTGCCGCCGTACAGCAGCAACGCGTTGGCCACTGCTGCGCCCTTCTCCTGCAGCTTGCGACGCAGGAACGCATGAACCGCCTGCGCCTGTTCCGGCTGCGCGGTCTTGCCGGTGCCGATGGCCCAGACCGGCTCATAAGCGACCACGATGCCCGCCGCCTGCTCTTCGCTCAGCAGCGCCAGAACGGCGTCCAGCTGCGTACCGATGACCTGCTCGGTCGCGCCCGACTCGCGCTCTTCCAGCGTTTCGCCGACACAGACGATGGGCGTGAGACCCGCTTCGAGCGCGCGCAGCGTTTTCGCGCCGACGAGTTCCGGGCTTTCGCGATGATACGCGCGACGCTCCGAATGACCCACGATTGCATACGTGACGCCGAAATCCACGGCCATTTCCGCAGCGACTTCGCCGGTGTAGGCGCCGCCGGCATGCGCCGACACATCCTGCACGCCCCACTTCACCACGGATCCGCCCAGCAGCGCCTGCGATTGCGCGAGATAAGGGCACGGTACGCACACGCCCACGCGCACGTCCTTCTGCAAAGCCGATGCTCCGGCGGCGACTTCGGTCAGCAGGGCCGCGTTCTCGCTGATGCGACCGTGCATCTTCCAGTTGCCAACCACCAGTTTCGCTCGTTGTGTGGACATAAGTCTCGTCGATCGGCGGCTTGCTGCCTGATGCGGAGCAGCCGCGCTGTCTGTAATTGGAAGAAAGCTTTTATAAATGGAAAACCATTTATAAAACAGGCGATTTTACTGTGATCCGACGAAACCGGTCAAACCGGCAAAAGTGCCTTGCATCCTCGGCACGTTGCGGAACCTCACGTCAGGAAGCGTCGCGCCAGTCGAGCATGATCTTGCCGACATGCGTGCTGCTTTCCATCAGCGCGTGCGCGGCCGCGGCTTCAGCGGCCGGAAACACCTGATGGATGACCGGCTTGATGCGTCCCGCCTCGATCTCCGGCCACACGCGTTCCTTCAACTTCGCCGCGAGCTTCGCCTTGAACGCGACCGGACGCGGCCGCAGCGTCGAACCGGTGACGACCAGCCGGCGCCGCAAGATGTCATTCAGATTGATTTCCGCCTTCGAGCCGCCGAGCAGCGCGATTACGCAGACACGGCCGCCGTCGGCGAGCGCCTTGAGTTCGCGCGGCAGATAGTCGCCGGCCACCATGTCGAGAATCACGTCGACGCCACGGTCGTTGGTCAGCGACTTCACCACTTCGACGAAATCTTCCGTCTTGTAGTTGATCGCCCGCTCCGCGCCGAGCGCTTCGCACGCGCGGCATTTTTCATCGGTGCCGGCCGTCGCGAATACGCGAAACCCGAGCGCCTTCGCAATCTGGATAGCCGTTACGCCGATCCCGCTTGACCCGCCCTGCACCAGCAGCGTCTCTTCCTCGCCGTTCTCGCCCGCGCCGAGATGCGCACGCTCGAACACGTTGCTCCACACGGTGAAGAAGGTTTCCGGCAGCGACGCAGCCTCGATGTCGGACAAGCCCGCCGGCACCGGCAGACATTGTTCGAGCGGCGCGACCGCGTATTCGGCATAACCGCCGCCCGCGAGCAGCGCACACACGCGATCACCCTTCTTCAGACCGAACGGATTGTGCTTCGGATCGAAGTCGCCATCGACGATCTCCCCCGCCACTTCCAGTCCCGGCAGGTCCGACGCGCCCGGCGGCGGTGCATACGCGCCCTTGCGCTGCAGGACATCCGGGCGGTTCACGCCCGACGCCGACACCTTGATGAGCACTTCCTTCTTGCCGGGCGCGGGCTGCGGCCGCTCGCCCAGTTTCAAGACTTCGGGCGCGCCAAACTCGGTGATTTCGATGGCTTTCATGACCTCTCCCCTGGAACCGGTGATCGCGCTCGGAATGATTCGAACCGGATGACACTGTGCGCGCGGAAGCAATCGATACTCCCGCACTCGCACGTCACACTGTGATCCAGTCCGGCGGCGCATCCGCTCTCATGCCACGGACACGCGTCAGACAAGAAAACGGCCGGCTCGCGCATGCGGCCGGCCGTCAACACATTACCGCATTACTGCTGCGGCTGCGTCGGTTCCGCGGGTTGGGCGGGTTGCGCGGCTTCGTTCAGCAAAGCCTTCGCCGACAGGCGCACGCGGCCCTTCTCGTCCGTCTGGATGACCTTGACCTTCACGACCTGGCCTTCCTTCAGATAGTCGTTGATGTCCTTCACGCGCTCGTTGACGATCTCCGAGATGTGCAGCAGACCGTCCTTGCCCGGCAGGATGTTCACGATCGCGCCGAAGTCAAGCAGCTTGAGCACCGGACCTTCGTAGATCTGGCCGACTTCCACTTCGGCCGTGATGTTCTCGATGCGCTTCTTCGCCTCGGCCATGCCTTCGCTCGACGTGCTCGCGATGGTCACGACGCCGTCGTCGGAGATGTCGATGGTCGTGCCGGTTTCTTCCGTCAGCGCGCGGATCACCGAGCCGCCCTTGCCGATCACGTCGCGGATCTTCTCCGGATTGATCTTGATGGTGATCATGCGCGGCGCGTAGTCCGACAGTTCCGTGTTCGTGCTCGGCACCGCCGCGGTCATCTTGCCGAGGATGTGCATGCGGCCTTCCTTCGCCTGCGCAAGCGCGACCTGCATGATTTCCTTCGTGATGCCCTGGATCTTGATGTCCATCTGCAGCGCGGTCACGCCTTGCGCCGTGCCGGCCACCTTGAAGTCCATGTCGCCGAGGTGATCTTCGTCGCCGAGGATGTCGGTCAGCACGGCGAACTTGTTGTCCTCGAGGATCAGGCCCATCGCGATGCCCGCGACGTGTGCCTTCATCGGCACGCCGGCGTCCATCAGCGCGAGGCAGCCGCCGCACACCGAAGCCATCGACGACGAACCGTTCGATTCCGTGATTTCCGACACCACGCGAATGGAATAGCCGAACTCGTCCGGCCCCGGCAGGCACGCGACCAGCGCGCGCTTGGCCAGACGGCCGTGGCCGATTTCACGACGCTTCGGCGAGCCGACGCGGCCCGTTTCGCCCGTCGCGAACGGCGGCATGTTGTAGTGGAGCATGAAGCGCTCGCGGTATTCGCCTTCGAGCGCGTCGATGTTCTGCTCGTCGCCCTTCGTGCCGAGCGTCGCCACGACCAGCGCCTGCGTCTCGCCGCGCGTGAACAGCGCCGAGCCGTGCGTGCGCGGCAGGACGCCCGTGCGGATTTCGATCGGACGGACGGTGCGCGTGTCGCGGCCGTCGATGCGCGGCTCGCCATTCAGGATCTGCGTGCGGACGATCTTCGCTTCGATGTCGAACAGCACGTTGCCGACGGTGGCCTTGTCGGCCGCCACCGTGCCGCTTGCAGCGGCATCCTGTTCCAGTTTCGCCGAGGCCGCTGCGTACACTTCCTTCAGCTTGGCCGAGCGCGCCGACTTGTCGCGCAGCTGGTAAGCGGCTTCGAGTTCCGGCTTCGCGATTTCGGTGACGCGCGCGATCAGCGCTTCGTTCTTCGGCGCCGGCGCCCAGTCCCACTCCGGCTTGCCGCCTTCGCGCACGAGTTCGTGAATGGCGTCGATGGCCGTCTGCATCTGCTCGTGGCCGAACACCACCGCGCCGAGCATGACTTCTTCGGACAGCTGCTGGGCTTCGGATTCGACCATCAGCACCGCGCGTTCCGTGCCCGCGACCACCAGGTCCAGCGCCGATTCCTTCATCTGCGGGCGCGTCGGGTTCAGCACATACTCGTCGTTGATGTAGGCGACGCGCGCGGCGCCGACCGGACCGTTGAACGGCAGGCCCGACACGGCGAGCGCGGCGGAGGCGCCGATCAGCGCGGGGATGTCGGCGGGGATTTCCGGGTTCAGCGACAGGACGTGGATCACGACCTGCACTTCGTTATAGAAACCTTCCGGGAAGAGCGGGCGCAGCGGACGGTCGATCAGGCGCGAAATCAGCGTTTCGCCTTCCGACGGACGGCCTTCGCGGCGGAAGAAGCCGCCCGGGATCTTGCCGGCAGCGTAGGTCTTCTCGAGGTAATCGACGGTCAGCGGAAAGAAGTCCTGACCCGGCTTGGCGCTCTTCGCGCCGACGACGGTGGCCAGCACCACGGTGTCTTCCACGTCGACGATCACGGCGCCGCTCGCCTGACGGGCGATCTCGCCCGTTTCGAGACGGACGTTATGCTGGCCCCACTTGAATTCCTTGACGATCTTATTGAACATTTCCACTCCTTATACGTTGCGCCAGCGTCCCTTGACGCTGGCGGGACGATCCCAAGCCGCGCGTAAGAGGTGTGTTATGCCATTCCAGCGCGGTACGTCGCGCCTCGATCGCGCGGCGTGCCGCGCTGGAATGACACAAAGCTCTGCCGCGAGGCCGGACCGGGTGTCGAACCGGATGGAGCATCCGGGTAAAGCATGTGTACTGCCGAAATCATCCTGGATGTGTCGCGCGCGGTTAAGCGATCGAACACCACTTCATCGCCAGACCGTACAAAAACAAAGTGCCTGTATCAGCGGACTGACACAGGCACTCTGTTTCAAAGGCGGCTATGAAGCCACATATGCGCCAATTACTTGCGCAGACCCAGCTTCTCGATCAGCGAGCGGTAGCGGTCCGCATCCTTGCCCTTCAGGTAGTCGAGCAGCTTGCGGCGACGGCTCACCATGCGCAGCAGACCGCGGCGGCTGTGGTGATCCTTCGAGTGCGATTTGAAGTGGGAAGTGAGTTCGTTGATGCGGCTCGTGAGCAGTGCGACTTGCACTTCGGGGGAGCCGGTGTCGTTGGCGCCGCGCGCGTATTCGGCGACGATGTCGGATTTCTTGATTTCTGCTACGGACATTTGCTTTTCCTTTGATACAGACAGGCGGTCACGGAAGAAAGGCCGTGCCGTGGGGTTACGGGTTTCATGTTTCGCTTCGTCTTCGTGCTGGCCTGCTGGTAAGGGAAGGCCGACTGAAGGCGAAGCGCGGAGTATAGCACAGGCGCGCGCCGCCCACGACCCTCACCGGTCAGGGCGTGTCATACGGCAGGTGGTCGGCTGGGCGGTCTTGTCAGCCGGGATGGCGAGCAGCGTCCGGAAACCGTAGCCCGAGCCCTCGTTGTCCAGCTTCACACCCGCCGTGCCGGCGCGGTCCATCTCCATGACATACAGGGGCTGGATCAGCTGGTGATCGGCGGCGCGCATCGTCGACGGATGGAAGCCCTCGCCGTCGAACTGCATGCCTTCCAGCGCACGCGCCACCGCCAGCGGATCGGCGCTGCCCGCGCGTCTCATCGCGACGGCCAGCATTTCCACCATCAGCGGCATGCGGGCGACCAGATAGTCGTCGGCGGCCGCGGGATAGCGCGTGCGGAACGCGCGGTAGTACGCATCCGATGCCGCGCCGCCCACGTTCGGATGCCAGTCCGCCACCGCAATCACCCGCTTCACGCCGGCGTCGCCGAGCGCGCCCGGCGCGCCCAGGCTGTTGCCGTAGAAAGTGTAGAACTTGGTGTCGAGGCCTTGTTCGCGCGCGGCCTTGACGAGCAGCGTGAGATCGTTGCCCCAGTTGCCGGTGATGACCGCGTCCGCCCCGCTCGCGCGGATTTTCGCGATGTAGGGCGCGAAATCCTTGACGCGGCCGATCGGATGAAACTCGTCGCCCGCGATTGCGATATCCGGCCGGCGCTCCCTCAAGGCGCGCTGCGCCTCGCGGCTCACGTCATGACCGAAGCTGTAGTCCTGGTTCAGCACATACACCTTCCTGAGCGCGCGATCGTCCTTCAGCGCGTCCGCGAGCGCGTCCATGCGCATGCCCGCATGGGCGTCGAAGCGGAAGTGCCAGAAACTGCAGGCGTCGTTGGTGAGCGCGGGGTCGTCGGCGGAGTAGTTGAGGAACAGCACGCGATGTTGCGGATCGCGCGCGTTTTGCCGGTCGATCGCCGCCACCAGCGCCGCCGCCACCGCCGAACTGTTGCCCTGCATCACGAAACCGATGCCGTCGTCGATCGCCGCGCGCAGTTGCACCAGGCTCGCCTCGCTGCCGCCCTTGCCGTCGAGCACGACCAGTTGCAGCGGATGCCGGCCGTCGGCGAGCTGGACGCCGCCCTGCGCGTTCACCCGCTCGACGCCGAACTGCAGGTTGCGCTCGACCATCGCCCCGGCGTTGGCGAACGGCCCGGACATGCCCTCGATCATCGCGAGCTTGATCGGCGCGGGGCCGGCGGCGCTTGCCGCCTGAGCCCCGATCACCCACGCCGCCACGCACAGCCATCGCGCCCCGCGCGCGCCGATTCGATTCTTCATGCCTGCCGCCCATTCGCTGAAAGCGCGGATCATAGGCCCCCGCGCCCGCGCCGCGCAAGTGCGCCGCGGGTGCGCCATTGCCGACAGATCGGCCCGGATGCCGCAGCGTCGCGGAGCGTGATTCGGCGTCCGCGCATGTCAGAATCACGGAAAAGATCGAATGAACGATCCTCGCCATCGAGAGGATCTCCACATGCCGGAGGCTTGCCATGTCGTATCCCCTCTTTCGCCTGCGCGCCCTGTTGGCGGGCGCGGGCGCCGCGCTCCTGCTGTCCGCCTGCGCCCAGCCGTGGCAGAACTATCAGGCGGGCGCGGATGCATCCACGATCACCGCGCGCCTCGGCCCGCCGCGCGAAGTCTACGACCTGCCCAGCGGCGGCAAGCGCCTGATGTGGCCGACGCAGCCGCTCGGCGAGTTCACGACGGCTGCCGACATCGACAGTTCGGGGAAAATCGTCAGCGTGCGCCAGGTGCTCGACGAGAACGAGTTCTACAAGGCGCAGATCGGCACCTGGACGAAGGCGGATGTGCTGCTGAATTTCGGCCGGCCGGTCGAAACCTCGTACTTCCCGTTGATGAAACGCCAGGTCTGGACTTATCGCTACATGGAGGCGAACATCTGGTACCTGATGTACAACTTCTATTTCGACGATCAGGGCATCCTGCGCATGACACAGAAAACGCCTGATCCGCTGCATGATCCGGACCGGCGCAACATGTTCTGAGCGCCTGCCGTTTGCGCACGAGCAACGAAAAAAGCCCTCTCGTGAACTGCACCCCAAAAGTTGGACACCAGTCCAACGATTTGGGGTGTTTTTTCATGAGCAAGCACAGCGCACGATTCAAGCAAGCAGTCGTCAAAGA
>NZ_JARUXT010000001.1:1905906-1917708 GCF_031451075.1 Caballeronia sp. LZ043
GCGGATGCGGCAGCGGCAAGACGACGCCCGCGGGCGTCTGAATCAGATGCACGTCCACGCCGACGACGGGCGTCAGGTGCGTGACCGCCAGCATGCCCACTAAGCTTGTTCCTTGAGGCTATTGATGCGCTGCGCGATGACCTCGGGCGGCAATGGCTTGATGGTCTCAGGCCAGTTCTCGCCGTACAGGGCCATGAGTCGGGAAGTCAACTCGCCCCGCCGCTTGTGCCACATGCCGACACACCTAAGCGCCTGCTGCGCGACATGCTGTACGTTGCTGTTCGCGCGCAGTGCCGGATCGATCCACAGTCCGAAATCAAGGGCCCGGAAGTTCGCCTCCAATGCATCTTCCTGACGACGCATCTGATTCATGCACTCGCCGACCATCCGCCACGCTTCGATGCAAAGAATGCCGTCCTGCTCGGCTTGGGCAAACGAAGCAGCCTGTTCGTAGCGCTCGGCGGCGCGGGCGTACTTGCGCTGCATCCAGTGAACGCTCGCCTCACCGAACAGGCTGTTGACCGCCAGCTTGTTGCCTGCCGCATGCCCGGCGTTCAACGCCTGACGCGCGGCTTGCGTGGCCTGTTCGTACGCATCGAGCGCAAGACCAGATTCATTCCATTTCAGATACGCAGCGCCCGCGATCAGATGCACGGTCACACTCTGATCGAACCAGCTTTGTTTGCTCGCGATGGCCAGTGCCTCGGCACGCAAGGACTCGAGCCGCACAGCATCGTCCTTTCCGAGCGCTTCGCTCAATCCCACGAACAAGCGCTGGAAGTCACCTTGCGGGCCGCGCTGATCCGATTCGACAAGCAGTTCACGCGGCAGCGATTCCATGCCGTAGTGCCCTTGCACCACGACCATTTGCTCAGGCCTGCGCTGACGCAGCCAGGCAAACGCATCGGCGTCGGTGCCGGTCAACACGAAGCGCACGCGCGCCGCTTGCCATGCGTCGCGCTCGATGCCATCGAGCAGATCGTTCAACCATCGCTCGAAAGCATTCGGCTTGCTGACCTGCACCGGTTCGAGCATCAACACCAGTTCCGGAAACACGTCCGGGTGATGCCGCAACAAGCTGCGTGTGAGTGCGAGTAGATAGGCGGTCGGCGTCTCGCCTTGCGGGTCCGGCGCATGCCAGTCGGCGGCGACGCCATTTGCGCGCGCACCTTCGCGCCTGGCTTCGTAGAACGCGATGATTTCCTGAGCGAGCGCCCGAGCGTATTGATCCGCGTGATCGAAGCGCGAGGTCAGTTGCAGCACCGCATTCGACAGCATGCGCTGCCGCTGAACATAGACCTCCACCATGCGCAGGTCGGCTTCGTTTGCCTGCCAGTAGAGAAGAGATGCGCGTGCGCTATTGCGAAAACACAGCCAATCCTCATGCACCGCCATCAGGCGACGTTCAACCGGATTGCTGGGGTGCCATGTCTGCATCGTGCGCTCGAAGCCTCGTTGATCGAAGCTATCGAGCCTGCCGCATCCGGCACTGCAACGGAATGATTAAAGTCTGAAAACGCAGAAGTGGGCGACACCGCCAGCATGAAAACAGGAAACCAGAAGCACAAACAAAAAACCCAGTCACACGGACTGGGTCTTGGCACCTGATGTCACTGGCCCGCCCTACACGACTCGAACGTGTGACCTACGGCTTAGAAGGCCGTTGCTCTATCCAGCTGAGCTAAGGGCGGATATCGACGCGCGCGGCCTGGATGACACAATCCATCCGCGGATCTGAAGAGACCGCGATTTTACCTCATTCCCGGTCGTCCACATCCCGCTTCGCCTAGAGCGGCTGCGGATGCATCATGAACCAGCCGAGGAAGAAGATCCCCGCGATCACGCAGTACACGCCGAACGACGCAAGCTTGCCGTGCCCTTCAAAGTAACGCATCAGGAAGCGCACGCTGAGATAGGCCGCGATGCCCGTCAGCACGCCGCCCACCACCGAATCGAACAACTGGCCCGGCGCATGGAACAGCTTCGGCAGTTCGAGCACGCCCGCCGCGAAAATGATCGGCGTGCCGAGCAGGAACGAGAACTCCGCGGCCGCCTCGGCCGTCAGGCCAGCGCCGACGCCCGCGATCATCGTCAGGCCGCTGCGCGAAAAGCCCGGAATCAGCGCGCCGATCTGCGCCAGCCCCACCAGAAACGCCTGCTTGAACGTGAGCTTCTCCGGAGCCTGCAGCGCGCGACGCTTCTGCAGCCGGTCGCCGAACCACAACAACACGCCATTGACGATCAGCGCTGCCGCCACGATCCGCAAATCGTGAAAAAGTGCCTCAAGGCGCTTCTCAAGCAGCAAGCCGACGATGCCCGTCGGAATCGTCCCGATGATGAGCGCCCACATCATGTGGCCGTCGTCGTTCTTACGTCCGCCGAGTGACGCAAAGAAGCCGCGGATCAGCGCGACCCAGCGCGCACGGAAATACCACAGCAAGGCGATTGCGGTGCCGAGATGCAGCGCGACGAGAAACGGCAGCAACTGCGGCGCATGCTTGTCGATATGCATGCCGATCAGTCCGGGAACCAGCAAGGTATGGCCGAGACTGCTGACGGGGAAGAGTTCGGTAACGCCCTGCAGGACGCTCAGGAATACGAGAAACCACAGAGTCACGCGTCGGTCCTTTTTCGGGAAGGGAGGGACGCGCCGTGCAATTGCATCCCGGCGTCCCGCGCGTCGCGCGAAGCCGGACGAGGCGAACAGGGAGATCAGGCAGGAAGGCTGAGTGACACGGCGCACGAACGGACCCGATTATGCCGACAGGCCTATCGAGCGCCAAGCGCTACCGCACACAAAACAGCACACAAAAGACACCGACAGACAATCGTCGGCGAAACGACAGATTACCGAAAGACCATTAGAGGAATCTCGAAAGAAATGCCCTTGCGCAAGCGCGCTGCATCCCGGCGGGTCAGGCCTTCAGCTTGTACAGAAAAAGCGCCGTGCTCGCCCCGAAGAGGCCGAACATCGCGACACCCATCGCCATCGCCAGATCCATGGTCACTCCTTGTCCGTCTGGTTCCCAACATTAGGAACCTATAAGACCATATCGGCCCGACATCGGTCAGTCGCAATTTCCCGCAAAGGGTTTCCATGTAGAAAATTTGAGGCAGAATCGTCCCACTCGCGAGCAGCGCCGTTCTGCTGTCTGCTTTTCCCGACGCGCGCAAGCCCCACCCTCAACGGAGTGCACGGCCATCATGTCAACGCAACAGGAAGTCATCGAAATCGAGCGCGACGGCGCCGCCCTTCTGCTCGCGCCGCATGCCGGCGGACGGCTCATGACCTGGCGGGTCGGCGGCGAACCCGTCATTCACTGGCCCGATGCGCCCGACTGGTCCAACCCCGCCAAGATCCGCGGCGGCAATCCGTTATTGTTCCCGTTTCTCGGACGGCATTTCGTCGACGGCGAAATCGGCCATTGGCGCAATCCCGAAGGCGTCGTCCATGCACTGCCCACGCACGGCTTCGCGCGCGACCTGCCCTTCACGTGGACGCGCGACGCCGATGGCCATGGCGTGCGCATGACCCTCGTCGACAGCGACGCCACCCGCGCCGGCTATCCGTTCGCGTTCCGCTTCGAGGCGGCTTACCGCATCGTCGATGCGCACACGCTCGAGGTGGAACTCACCACGTCGAATCCGGGCGAAGTGCCGCTGCCCTACTACGCCGGCCATCACTTCTACTTCCATCTGCCGCACGGCCAGCGCGCCGAAAGCAGCGTGCAACTGCCGCACACCGAACGCCGGCGGCAGTTGCCGGACGGATCGATCACCGCCGCCGAAGCGGGCCTGGCGAGTTATTCGCTGGCCGATCCGGCCATCGTCGACGTGTTTCACTGCCTCACCCGGCAGCCCGACGAACCGATGCTGCTGAACCTGCCCGGTCTCGGGCGCACGGTGCGCCTGGAACTGCAACAGCCCGATTCGGTGCCGTGGTATGCCGTCACCACCTGGACCGAATCGGATGCTTCGGACTTCTACTGCGTCGAGCCTTGGATCGGCCTGCCGGACGCCATCCACAACGGCCGCGGCCTGCGCTGGCTTGCGCCCGGCAAGACCGAAACGGCGTCGCTCAGACTGGTCGTGACGCCCGCGGCATGATGCGCCGCGGGCGGCTTTCTGTTCGGGCAAACCCGAGCCTGTAAAATCCTGCCTTTCTTTCCGCCGCGCGACAGTGCTCCGACTCCGCGCGGCGACGCCTTGCGAGGTCAGGTTTGCAAACAGGAATTCGACGGCTCGTCTGCACGTCACTCATCGCAGTGCTGGCCGCCTGCGGCTCCGCGCCGGTCGGGCCCGGCTTCTATCGAGTGGAGCGCGGCGACACGGTATCGAAGATCGCGCGCGCGAAGCGCACCAGCGTCGCCAACATCGCGCGCTGGAACGGGCTCTCCAACCCCGACGCCATCGAGGTCGGACAGGTGCTGCGCGTCGCCCCGCCCGCCGGCAGCGCGACATCCTCGACGTCGCCGGCGGCCTCCTCCGGCTCGACGGACGCCGGTGCCGGCGCCCAGTCGGCCGCGCAATCGCCGGCACAAGCCAAGGCCGGACCAGGCGTGTCGCTTGTGTGGCCTGCGCAGGGCAGCGTGATTCGCGGTTTCGACGGCAAGAATTCGAAGGGCGTCGACATCGCCAATGCGGCGGGCACGCCCGTCATCGCGGCGGCGGCCGGCAACGTCGTCTACGCGGGCAACGGCCTGCGCGGCTACGGCAACATGCTGATCATCAAGCACGACGACGACTATCTGACCGCCTACGCGCACAACCGCACCCTGCTGGTGAAGGAAGGCCAGACCGTGCAGCAGGGCCAGCAGATCGCCGAAATGGGCGATACCGACAGCAACCGCACGATGCTGCATTTCGAAGTGCGCTACATGGGCCGCTCGGTGGACCCGGCGCGCTATCTGCCGTCGCGCTGAACGCGCGGCGGACGTTACAAGGAAGATCGATGAAGCTGAAGAAGAGGATGAACGCTGCCGCCGTCTGCGCGGCGCTCGCATTGACCGGCGCGCTTGCAGGCTGCGCGCATACGACGAAAATGACCTACCTGCCCTCGGGCGATACCGGCTTCGCCATCAACTGCAGCGGCGGCGATGCCGCCACCAGCTGGGCGGCCTGCTACAAGCAAGCGGGAGAAACCTGCGGCGCCTATGGCTACGACGTGATTTCGAAGGATGCCGACAACGGCGCGACAGCCGGCGGTTCGGTGGGCGGGATCTTCGGAGCGAACATCAAGAATCGCTCGATGGTGATCCGCTGCAAGCAATGATCGCTGCCCCGGCGGCGTAACGGCCGACCATGCACGCGCATTCTTTCAGGCGTCGGAGGCGGCCATGACATCGTTCTCCGGGAGCGTGTCGGACGGTGTGCGCCAGTGTCCCGACAACGGATCGATCCGCGCGGCAAACGCGAACAGCGAGGCCAGACCCAAAGGGGCGACGACGGCGAAAACCCACAGCAGATTCATGATCGATACGTTTTGAAACAATTTGTTGGATCATACCTGTCCAGCAAAATATTCGCCCGGATGATTCGTCAGTGTGTGCGGTAGGTAGCTATTTCCGATTCTTTCCCTCGGGGCCTTTCACCCTGCCTTTTGCAACCCGTTACGCTCCGAAACAAGCGCATACAGCCGTGCCGCGCGCGTCTTCTTAGAATGTCTTCAGCCCGCGCGCGGTATCCGCGCGAACAGCCGGCGCGGGTCAGAGGCCCCGGTGCGAACGCATCGGGGCTTCGCCTTCGTATCGGCCATGAAGAACGTTATTGCGGTTGTGCCGGTGCGATGATCGTCGGCGGCGTCATGTCGGTGGGCACGCCCTTGTAGTCGGGCGGATCCTGCGGCGGATGCTTGTGATTCGGGGCGTCTGCGCATGCGGACAAGCCGAGCGCCAGCGAGAAGGCAGTGACAAATGCAAGAACGTTACGCGGCATGGTGCTCCCGGACAGGGTTGAACAGGCATCGGCTGGACGGCCGGCCGAGTGAATCTCATCGGATCTTCATCGGAGCGTTCAATCACGCGCCGAATGAACCTCAGAAACGGCAAAGGGGTTACAAGCCGTAACTTGTAACCCCTTCGTGTGTGGTGGTCGGAGCGATAGGATTCGAACCTACGACCCTCTGATCCCAAATCAGATGCGCTACCAGGCTGCGCTACGCTCCGACGAGCCGCGAATTGTAGCGTGCCGGCCACGCGTCCGCAATGCCGCACATGCATGCTTCTTGGCAACCACGCGGCAACCACGCGCGGGCACGCAACTTCCTGTAACGGAACCCGCGCGTGAACCTGCGCATCCCCTTCTCAGCGGAGACAAGCGATGAACCTCATTCTCTGGCGCCATGCCGAAGCCGAAGATCAGGCGCCGAGCGATCTCGCCCGCCAGCTCACGTCGCGCGGACGCAAGCAGGCACAGGGCGTCGCGCGTTGGCTCAAGGCGCGCGTCGGCGATGACGCCATCCTGCTCGCCAGCCCCGCGACTCGCACGATCCAGACGGCCGAAGCATTCGGCGATCGCTATCGCGTCGTCGATGCGCTCGCGCCCGGCAACAGCGCCCAAGCCGCGCTCGACGCCGCGGGCTGGCCGGACGGCATCGGCGAGACGGTCGTGGTGATCGGCCACCAGCCGACCCTCGGCCGCCTGGCCGCCCTGCTCATGACGGGCACGGAAACGGAATGGTCGGTGAAGAAATCGGGCGTCTGGTGGTTCCAGTCGCGCACGCGCGCGGGCGACGGCCAGACCGTACTGCGCGCCGTCATCAATCCCGATCTGCTGTGAGCTGAAACGGGTCACGCGAACGACGGCACGGTTCAAGGCGTTTCACTGAAACGTCATTGCCATGCCATGCGAGCGTCATCGCGGATTACTACATTGGCGAGGACTCAAGCCACAGCCACGTCCTGTCGAGGAAAGCCAATGCAAGATCTGCCGACGCCCGTCCTGCAACTCGGAGCGGCATCCTTCTCGCTCGAATCGCGCCGTCATCTTCCGCGCACGTCCGAAACCCACACCGGACGCGAGCGTCTGCAAGTCTCATGGGCGCGCGACGACGACGCCCTGCGCGATGCCCAGCGCCTGCGCTATCGCGTGTTCTCGGAAGAGATGGGCGCGCGTCTTTCCGGTCCTGCGGGACTCGACGTCGATGTCTTCGACGCCTATTGCGATCATCTTCTCGTGCGCGATCTCGACAGCCTGCAAGTGGTCGGCACGTATCGTGTGCTGCCGCCGCATCAGGCCGCGCGTATCGGCCGCCTGTACGCCGAAAGCGAGTTCGACGTGTCGCGCCTCACGCACCTGCGTCCGAAGCTCGTCGAGGTGGGCCGATCGTGCGTGCATCCCGACTATCGCAACGGTGCGGTGATCATGTCGCTGTGGGGCGGCCTCGCTGCCTACATGATGCAGAACGGCTATGAAACGATGCTCGGCTGCGCGAGCGTCGGCATGATCGACGGCGGTCACTACGCGGCGAATCTCTACACCTCGCTGTCCGCCGATGCGCTCACGGCGCCCGAATACCGCGCGTTCCCGCATACGCCGCTGCCGGTCGAGGAACTGCGCACCGGCGCGAACGTCAGCCCGCCGCCGCTGGTGAAGGGTTACCTGCGCCTGGGCGCGAAGATCTGCGGCGCGCCTGCGTGGGATCCTGACTTCAATACCGCCGATTTCCTCACGCTGTTCCGTCTGTCCGACATCAACGCGCGCTATGCGCGTCACTTCATCGGCGACATGCAGGGACGCTGAGCGGCTCTTGTGGCACGCGTTCAGGAAGAAGGCCCCGGCGCACTCATGCGGCGGGGCCTTCTTCATTCCGGCATCGGTACTTCCATCGGTGCTTCAGTCACCCGTATAGACCACGCGATACGGACGTCCGATCTTCTCCCACTCCATGGCCTCCTGAACGAGGCTGTAATCGGTGAGCGGATTGTTCGTGACCCAGTCGCTCGGCAGACGCACCTCGAAACCGCCGCCCGCCGTCCGCACCTCGATGCCCGGCAAGCCGACCTCCGCGCGCCGGCGCGACAACAGCGCCGCGAGTCGCAGACAGAACAGCAGCGTCCAGTCGACGTCGCGCGTCTGCGCGAGCTTGCCAAGCTTGCCCGCGTGTCCGAGCACGAGCGTGGCGAGACGCGCCTGATCGGTGCGTGAGAAGCCCGGCATGTCGGCGTTGCTGGTGATGTACGCGGAATGCTTGTGATAGGCACTGTGCGCGATCGATAGTCCGATCTCATGCAGCGACGCCGCCCACGCCAGGAACATGCGGTTCTCCTCGCGCAGGTCTTCGTCGGGCTCGCCGAGCTGGTCATGGAAGCTGATGGCGAGCTCGCCGATGCGGTCCGCCTGCGCCCCATCGACGCCATAGCGCCGCTTGAAGCCCTCCACGGTGACCGTGCGCATGTCCTGATGCTGCGAGCGGCCCAGCAGGTCATAGAGCACGCCGAGACGCAGCGCGGCGTCGGTGGTGTCGGCATAGTCGATGCCCAGTTCCTCGAACACGCCGAGCATGATCGACAGTCCGCCCGCCAGCACCGGCACGCGATCCGGCTTGAGCGCGGTGAGCTTTAGCCGGTTGACGTTCTCCGCCTTGATGACCGCGCGCTTCAGCCGTTCGAGACCGCCGCGCGAGATGCCGTGCGTGATGCCTTCGTCGTTGAAGCCGTTCGCTTCGATCAGCTCCGCCAGCGCCCGCGCCGTGCCCGACGAACCGATCGCCTGATCCCAGCCGGTCTGCTTGTACTCGCTCGAAATGATCTGGATCTCGCGCTTGGCGGCGAGTTCGGCCTGGCGCATCGTGTATTCATCGACGTTGCCGGACGGGAAGAACTGGCGGCTGTGGCTCACGCAGCCAATGTAGAGGCTTTCCATGTGGATCGGCGTGTAGTGCGAGCCGATGACGAATTCGGTCGAGCCGCCGCCGATATCGACGACGAGACGCCGGCCCGCGATGGCCGGCACGGAATGCGCGGCGCCGGCATAGATGAGGCGCGCTTCCTCGCGTCCGGCGATGACTTCGATGGGAAAGCCGAGCGCCGCTTCGGCTTCGGCGAGGAAGTCATGCGCGTTCTTCGCGACGCGCAAGGTATTGGTGGCGACTGCGCGCACCTGGTCCGGATGGAAATCGCGCAGACGTTCGCCGAAGCGCTTCAGCGCGTCCCAGCCGCGCACCTGCGAGGCGCGGTCGAGCAGCTTGTCACGCGAGAGCCCGCCGCCGAGGCGGACCGGCTCGCGCAGCGCATCGACCTGATAGATCTGGCTGCCGGCGGGCGTTTCCTCTACCCGGCCGACAATCAGCCGGAAACTGTTCGATCCGAGGTCGACTGCGGCAAGAAGGTGGGGATGTGTGACCATCGGAGATCCAGAAAACGTGATGTGGGAGAGCACTGTTGCGTCGGCACTGCTATTTCGGCATTGCTACTGCGGCATTGCTACTGCGGCATGGCTACCGCCGCGTTGTTGCAGCGCACGAATTCCGCACGAATTCTATTGCATGCCGGCGCCTTCCGCGTCCGCCCGCTTCGTGAACCCTTTCACGGGCGAGTGCGCACGCTCCGAAGACGCTATTCGCATTGTGAGTAGAATTTGTGAAAATCGTTCTGTCATCAAAAATACATCAAACTGTGAGAGCATTCGAGCGCACCTTTGCCCCTTTGATCGAGACACCTTCCATCCTGCCGATGTCCATCCGCTATCCGCTCTTCAACCGCGAACTGGGCATATTAGGTTTCAACGAGCGCGTTCTCGCGCAAGCCGCCGATACGACGGTTCCGTTGTTGGAACGCCTGCGCTTCATCTGTATCACCAGCAGCAATCTCGACGAATTCTTCGAAGTCCGCATGGCGGGTCTGCAAGAGCAGATGCGCGACAACCCTGGCTCGCTGTCGCCGGACGGCATGTCCTTGCAGCATGTGTACGACCTCGTGTCCGAGCGCGCGCAGCGTCTGGTGCGCCAGCAATATTCGATGCTGCATGACATCGTACTGCCGGCGCTCGAAATGGAAGGCATCTACTTTCACGGCGCTGAAAGCTGGAGCGAGCAACAGACCGCCTGGGCGCGCGACTATTTTCACAATGAACTGCTGCCGGTGCTGACGCCGATCGGCCTCGATCCCGCGCATCCGTTCCCGCGCGTGCTGAACAAGAGCCTGAACTTCGTCGTCGAACTTGAGGGCACGGACGCCTTCGGACGACAGGCGATGATGGGCATCGTGCAGGCGCCGCGTGCGCTGCCGCGCCTGGTGCGCATGCCGGAAGCGCTGTCGGGCTATCCGCACGGTTTCGTGCTGCTGAGCTCGTTCATGCAGCATTTCGTCAGCGACTTGTTTCCGCACTTGATCGTGCGGAGCTGCAACCAGTTTCGCATCACGCGCAACAGCGAGTTGTTCGTCGATGAAGACGAGATCACCAATCTGCGGGTCGCGCTGCAGGGCGAACTGCCGGCACGCCATCTCGGCAATGCGGTGCGGATGGAGGTGTCGGCGGAAACGCCGCCGCATCTCGTGCGCCGTTTGCTCGATGAAAGCCAGTTGAGCGAGCGCGACCTGTACCGCGTCAACGGGGCCGTGAATCTGGTGCGGCTGATGCAATTGCCGGAGATGGTCGACCGGCCGGACCTGAAGTTCGTGCCGCATATTCCGTCGGTGCCCAAGGCGATCGCCAACACGACCAATCTCTTCGATGCGATCGATCAGGGCGACATCCTGATGCATCATCCGTACGAGAGTTTTCAGCCTGTGCTGGAGTTGCTGTTGCAGGCCGCGAAAGATCCGCAAGTAGTTGCCATCAAGCAGACCATCTATCGCACGGGCACGGATTCGCCGTTGATGGATGCGCTCATGCAGGCGGCGCGCAATGGCAAGGAAGTGACGGTGGTGGTGGAACTGCTGGCGCGCTTCGACGAGGAGACGAATATCAGCTGGGCTTCGCAGCTGGAGGCTGTGGGCGCGCATGTGGTGTATGGCGTGGTGGGCCACAAGTGTCACGCGAAGATGGTGTTGATCGTGCGGCGTGTGTCGCAGGGCGGCAAGCTGGTGCTGAAGCGTTATGCGCATCTGGGCACGGGCAACTATCACCCGCGGACGGCGCGTCTTTATACCGACTTCGGCCTGATGACCGCCGACCAGGAAATGTGCGAGGACGTGCATCATGTGTTCCAGCAGCTGACGGGCATTGGCGGAGAGATTGCGCTGCATCAGTTGTGGCAGTCGCCGTTTACGCTGCACGCGAAGCTGATCGATGCGATTCGCGCCGAGGCCGAGCATGCGCGCCTTGGGCGGCGGGCACGTATTGTTGCGAAGATGAATGCGTTGCTCGAGCCTACTGTGATCGAAGCCTTGTATGAGGCTTCACGCGCGGGCGTGAAGATCGATTTGATCGTGCGGGGGGTGTGTTCGCTGAAGCCCGGGGTGGAGGATCTTTCGGAGAACATCACGGTGAGGTCTATTGTCGGGCGCTTTCTCGAGCATCATCGGATCTTTTATTTTTACGCCAATGGCAAGGAAGATGTGTTCTTGTCCAGTGCCGACTGGATGGATCGCAATTTCTTCCGCCGGGTCGAGGTCGCGTTTCCGATCCGCGATCGGCGGTTGAAGCGGCGAGTCATCGCCGAGGGTTTATCCGTTTGTCTTGGGGATAATCAGTCGGCTTGGGTCATGCAAAGTGATGGGCATTATCGGAAACGCCGGCCCGGGAAGTCTATTCGCAATGCGCAATTAGGGCTTCTGGCTAAGTTCTGTTCTTGATTTTGCTGGCGCTTGATGTCTTTCGCTTGCGCTTCCATGGACTTCCTGTGTTCGCGTCGGTCTGTTA
>NZ_JARUXT010000001.1:1917808-1923084 GCF_031451075.1 Caballeronia sp. LZ043
GCACTGCCCCTCCCCGGGGCGGGGGTCTTCGCTCTCGTCCTTCGCGTGGGTTGCTTTTGTTTGCCAGCGCTTCTATGGACTTCCTGTGTTCGCGTCGGTCTATTAGCACTGCCCCTCCCCGGGGCGGGGGTCTTCGCTCTCGTCCTTCGCGTGGGTTGCTTTTGTTTGCCAGCGCTTCTATGGACTTCCTGTGTTCGCGTCGGTTTATTAGCACTGCCCCTCCCCGGGGCGGGGGTGACTTTCTTTGCCGCTGCAAAGAAAGTCACCAAAGAAAGCAGCTTTTTCTCGCCCAGCGTCATCAAATGGGCGCAGCACAGAACCCCGTTTCTGGCCCGGCCGTAGAGCGTGCCCTCATAGGCCACACCGGGCGTGGATCGCGGACCCACTGGGACAAACTGCCGTTCAGCGAACTGGTGCAGCACCTGAGGGTTCCGGCCCAGCGCTACGCGCTGCCGGAGGGTATGCAAGGGAAACCAGTGGGAGGCAAGAGCAATGTGATGGACGCGTAAGCAAGAGTGCACTGGCATCCCCGATTGACCGGTCGGCGGCGCGTAGCGCAGCGCCGGAGCATGCAAGGGCTGCACCAGTCTGTTCTGTGGTGCGATTTCACAGTGGGTCCGCGATCCACGCCGGGTGTGGCCTATGAAGGCACTCTCTACTGCAGTGCCAGAAACATGGTTCTGTGCTGAGCCCGTGTGATGACGCTGGGCGAGAAAAAAAGCTGCTTTCTTTGGTGACTTTCTTTGCAGCGGCAAAGAAAGTTACCCCCGCCCCGGGGAGGGGCAGTGCTAGCAGACCGACGCGAACACAGGAAGTCCATGGAAGCGCTGGCAAACCTCAACCCTAAGCCGCGAGAGACTTCCGAAAAGCCGTCCGCGAGGCGGGAAACCTGACGACAAACGTACTCCCCCTCCCCACCTCACTTTTGACATCAAGCTCAGCGTGATGCCTCTGCAGCACATGCTTGACGATGGCGAGCCCCAAACCGGTTCCACCGGTATCCCTTGAACGGCTGCGATCCACGCGATAAAACCGCTCCGTGAGCCGCGGAATATGCTCAGCCGGAATACCGAACCCGCTGTCCCGTACCGAGAACACCGCGCGGTCCTTAACCCGCTCCCACGAAACATCGATCGTCCCGCCGTCAGGCGTATACCGAACAGCATTCGTGACGAGATTCCCGAGCGCGCTCATCACTTCCGTCTCGACACCCGCCACGGTCAGCGAGTCATCGCTATGAAACGTAATCCGATGCCGCCCATTGGACAGATTGTTCGCATCGTCCTCGATATGCCGGATGACCGAGCGCATGTCCAGCACCTCATCGCCCGGCGGACGCATGTCGCCTTCGAGATTCGCCAGCACCAGCAGATCGCGCACGATGTTCTGCATCCGCAGCGCCTGCTGGTTCATCATGTCGAGATAACGCATGCGATCCGCTTCATCGAGCGGCAACTCGCGCATCGTTTCAAGAAAGCCCGACAACACCGTCAGCGGTGTCTTCAACTCATGCGAAACATTGGCGACGAAATCGCGGCGCATGGAATCCGTGCGCTCCAGCTCGGTGATGTCCTGCGTCAGCACCAGCTTGCGGTTGTCGCCGTACGGAAACACCTGCACCGACACCGTGTACTTGCGGTTCACACCCATGCCGCGCATCACGAGCGTCTCCTCGTAATGGTGTGAATTCAGATAGCGGATGAAGTCGGGATTCCGCACCAGATGCGTGATGTGCTGGCGCAAGTCGCGCTTCGCATCGAGCCCGAAATGCTGCTCGGCAATCGCGTTGCACCATTCAATCTGATCGTGATCGTCCAGCATCGCGACGCCGTTCGGCGAAGCCTGAATAGCCTGGATGAAACGCGCATGCTGTTGCTCGACCTGCCGCACCTGGGCATGCCAGCGCTTCGCGAGCTTGTGCAGACGGTAGTAGATTTCGCCCCAGACGCCGAGCGCGCTCGGCACTTCGCCGTACACCGGCGCTTCCAGCAGACGCCACAGACGCTGCATGTGATACGTGACGAAGAAGCCCTGCACGACAAGCATGAGCACCGCGAAAGCCAGCGCGACGCGCACGCCGGCCAGCGCGCCAAGCGCGGCGCTGATGCCCGCGAGCAGCGCGAAGGACACGATGGCGCGCGTCCAGATGATGTTCATGGTGGCGATGAATCTGAGTGACGTTGATACAGCAGAACCGACGAGAAACCTGGCAGCAGCCGCCCGCCGTGTCACACCTTGTTTCAGGCGCTCTTCGCGAGCCGGTAACCGCTGCCACGGACCGTTTCGATCATAGCATCGCAGCCCGCCGGCTTGAGCGCGGCGCGCAAACGCTTGATATGCACATCGACCGTACGCTCTTCCACGAACACGTGATCGCCCCACACCTGGTCGAGCAACTGCGTGCGGCTGTGGACTCGCTCCGGGTGCGTCATGAAGAAGTGCAGCAGGCGGAACTCGGTCGGACCGAGATCGAGCTTGATGTCGTTGCCCGAATGACTCGCCGCAACACGATGCGTCGCCGGATCGAGCCGCAAGCCGTTGATCGCCACCACGTCTTCCGTCAGCTGCGGCGCCCGCCGGCGCAGCACCGCCTTGATGCGCGCCATCAGTTCCTTCGGCGAGAACGGCTTCGTGACGTAGTCGTCCGC
The DNA here is from genome assembly GCF_031451075.1 of Caballeronia sp. LZ043. Taxonomy (NCBI): domain Bacteria; kingdom Pseudomonadati; phylum Pseudomonadota; class Betaproteobacteria; order Burkholderiales; family Burkholderiaceae; genus Caballeronia; species Caballeronia sp. LZ043. The sequence goes on from NZ_JARUXT010000001.1 coordinate 1,920,457, forward strand.
GCCGATCTCCAGTCCGAGCACCTTGTCCTGCTCGTCGCCACGCGCCGTCAGCATGATGATCGGAATGTGCTTGGTGCGCTCGTTGTTGCGCAGCTCGCGTGCGAACGCAATGCCCGACTTGCCGGGCAGCATCCAGTCGAGCAGCACGAGATCGGGCAGCACGTCACTGATCAGGTTTTGCGCCTGCTCCGCGTTATAAGCGCGAATGGGGCAATGCCCCGCATGCTGGAGATTCACCGAGATCAGCTCGGAGATCGCGGGTTCGTCTTCGACGACGAGGATACTGCTGGGCATCGGCACCTCTGGACCTTTTTGCTTGGGTTGTTACGCGGCGAAATTAACTCAACGCCTCGCGTTCGAGCTGGTCGCGCGACTTGTGCCGCACGTCCGTGCCCTTGACGATGTAGATGATGAACTCGGCGATGTTCTTCGCGTGATCACCGATGCGCTCCACCGCCTTCGCGATGAACAGGTAATCCAGACCCGCCGAAATGGTGCGCGGGTCTTCCATCATGTACGTCACGAGCTTGCGCACGAAGGCGCGGAATTCGTCGTCGATGGCCTTGTCGTCGCGCACGATCTGCGCGGCCGCCACGGTGTCCAGACGCGCGAACGCATCCAGCGCGCGGCGCAGGATGGACACCGCCATCTCGCCCGACAGACGGATCTCGGCGATGTTCACCGTGCGGCCCGCGCCGTCTTCGTTGATGCGCTTCACGCGCTTGGCGATCTTCTCGGCTTCGTCGCCGGCGCGCTCGAGATTCGTGATGGTCTTCGAGATGGCCATCAACAGACGCAGGTCACGCGCGGCCGGCTGGCGGCGCGCGATGATGTTGCTGCACTCCTCGTCGATCTCGACTTCCATCGTGTTCAGACGCGCTTCCGCCGCGATCACCTGGTCGGCGATGCCGATGTCGAATTCGTTCAGCGCCTGCATCGCCGCGATGATCTGCGACTCGACCAGACCGCCCATTTCCAGCACCTTCGACGACACCGCATTGAGGTCGGCGTCGAACTGGCTAGAAAGATGTTTGTCGGACATGTGTGCTCCTTAAGCCTGTGTGTTTTGCCTGGGCTGACGATCAGCCAAAGCGGCCCGTGATGTAGTCTTCCGTTTCCTTGCGGGCCGGCTTGATGAAGATCTTTTCGGTATCGCCGAATTCGATCAGTTCACCCAGATACATATAGGCAGTGTAGTCCGAACAACGCGCCGCCTGCTGCATGTTGTGCGTCACGATGACCACCGTGTAATCGCTCTTCAATTCAGCGATCAGCTCTTCGATGCGGCCCGTCGAAATCGGGTCGAGCGCCGAGCACGGTTCGTCGAGCAACAGCACTTCCGGACGGATCGCGATGCCGCGCGCAATGCACAGGCGCTGCTGCTGACCACCCGACAGGCCATAGCCGCTCTGCTGCAGCTTGTCCTTCACCTCGGTCCAGAGCGCCGCCTTGGTCAGCGCCCATTCGACGCGATCGTCCATTTCCGAACGCGACAGCTGCTCGAACATCTTTACGCCGAACGCAATGTTGTCGTAGATCGACATCGGGAACGGCGTCGGCTTCTGGAACACCATGCCGACACGCGCGCGCAGCAGCGAGATGTCCTTGGTGGTGTCGAGCAGGTTCACGCCGTCCATCAGGATCTCGCCTTCGGCGCGCTGTTCCGGATAGAGCGCGTACATCTTGTTGAAGGTGCGCAGGAGCGTGGACTTGCCGCAACCCGACGGCCCGATGAAGGCCGTGACCTTCTTCTCGGGAATGCGCAGGTTGATGTTCTTCAGCGCGTGATACTTGTTGTAGAAGAAGTTGAGGTTGTTCACCTCGATCTTCGGCTTCATCGAATCCAGCGACGGCGCGCCGTGCGTCGGACGCACGCTGCCCGGCACCGGACCGCGCTCGACCGGCTTGTCTTCAGTCTTCGAATTCAGGTGGTTGACACCACTTTCGACCATATTCATGGAATCACTCCGCCCTTATTTCTTCGAGAAGATCGCACGCGCCAGGATATTCAGACCCAGCACGCCGAGCGTAATCAGGAACACACCGGCCCACGCGAGCGATTGCCACTGCGGGAACGGACTCATTGCGAACTTGTAGATCGTGACCGGCAGGTTGGCGATCGGCTGATTCAAGTCCATCGAGAAAAACTGGTTCGACAGCGCCGTGAACAACAAGGGCGCGGTTTCGCCGGTGATACGCGCGACCGCCAGCAGCACGCCGGTGACGATGCCGCCGACCGACGCCTTCAGCGTGATCGACATCACCATCTTCCACTTCGGCGTACCAAGCGCGAAAGCCGCTTCACGCAGCGCGTTCGGCACGAGCTTCAGCATGTTCTCGGTCGTGCGGATCACGATCGGAATCTGCAGCAGCGCCAGCGCGATCACGCCGGCCCAGCCCGAGAAACGGCCCATCTTCGCCACGACGATCGCATACACGAACAGACCGACGACGATCGACGGCGCCGACAGCAGGATGTCGTTGATGAAGCGCGTCACGCTCGCGAGCCAGCCCTTCTGCCCGTACTCGGCGAGATACACGCCCGCGAAAATGCCGAGCGGCTTCTCGAAGTATTCAGCGAAGATCGGCGCGAACACGAGCAGGCCCCACATGCCGTAGACGATCGAC
>NZ_JARUXT010000001.1:1923094-2341524 GCF_031451075.1 Caballeronia sp. LZ043
GCCGACGATCGCATTGGCGAGACCGCCGCCATCGGTGTTCGGCGGCGGCGTGGACTGCGTGAAGAGATCGATCGACAGGCCGCCGATGCCGAGCTTGAGCGTCGTATAGAGAATCCACACGAGCCAGATCAGGCCGAAGGCCATGGCCGCGAGCGACAGCGTCAGCGCCACCGCATTGGTGCCGCGACGGCGGCTCTGCAGCTTCTGGCGAGTCGCCTGGAGGCGCGCCGGATCCTGGTTGAAAGCAGCGGGACGGCTCATTATTTACGGCCCTCCCCGCGTTCCATGCGCAGCAGCATCAGCTTGGAGAGCGCGAGTACGAAGAAGGTGATCACGAACAGAATCAGACCGAGTTCCATCAGCGCCGACGTGTGCAGGCCCGGGCTCGCTTCAGCGAACTCGTTGGCGAGCGCCGAGGTGATGCTGTTGCCGGGCGAGAACAACGAGACGTTGTCGAGCAGGTTGGTGTTGCCGATCACGAACGTGACCGCCATGGTTTCGCCGAGCGCGCGGCCAAGGCCGAGCATCACGCCGCCGATCACGCCGGCGCGCGTATAGGGCAGCACGATCTTCCACATCACTTCCCAGGTCGTGCAGCCGATGCCATACGCCGATTCCTTCAGCAGCACGGGCGTGACTTCGAAGACGTCGCGCATCACCGAGGCGATATACGGAATGATCATGATCGCGAGGATCACACCGGCGCACAGGATGCCGATGCCGATCGGCGCGCCCTGGAAGAACATGCCGATCACGGGCACGCCGCCGAGCAGCTTGCCGAGCGGCTTCTCGAAGTATTCAGCGAAGATCGGCGCGAACACGAGCAGGCCCCACATGCCGTAGACGATCGACGGGATCGCGGCGAGCAGTTCGATGGCGACGCCGAGCGGACGGCGCAGCCACGCGGGCGACAGTTCGGTCAGGAACAGCGCGATGCCGAAGCTCACCGGCACGGCGATGATGAGCGCGATCAGCGAGGTCGCGATGGTGCCGTAGATGGGCACGAGCGCACCGAAGGAATCGCTGGGTGGATCCCACTCGGCACGCCACAGGAACGACAGGCCGAACTTTTGGATGGTCGGCATCGACGCGATGAGCAGCGAAACGATGATGCCGCCCAGGAGAAGCAGCGTGATGACGGCTGCAAGCCGCGTCACGCCGCCGAAAATGATGTCGCCGAGCGGGCTGGGCGCGCGCTGCGTGTGCGCTGCTGGCACAGCCGACGATAAGTTGATGTCCGACATGGGAGCCTGGGTTTCGCTACGTGTCAGACCGCGCGACAGGCCTTTCGGCCTGCCGCACGGCTTGCTTTGCTGCTGACTGTCCGCCGCCTCAACAGCTTAGGACAGTTTCATACGGCAGGTGCCTTACTCTGCGACGGACTTGCCCGAAGCGTCCTTGACCTTCGCCTTCCATTGCGTCTTGATTTCGGCAACGACCGAATCCGGCAGCGAGATGTAGTCGAGGTCGTTGGCAGCCTGACCGCCGTTCTTGAACGCCCAGTCGAAGAACTTCAGCGTTTCCGTGCCTTGCGCCGGCTTGTCCTGCGTGGCGTGCAGCAGCACGAACGTTGCGCCGACGATCGGCCATGCGTTCTTGCCCGGCTCGTCCGTCAGGATCTGGTAGAACGACTTCGACCAGTCCGCGCCTGCAGCAGCGGCCTTGAACGTGTCCGTCTTCGGCTCGACAACCGTGCCCGCCGAGTTCTTCATGCCGACGTAGGTCATCTTGTTCTGCTTCGCGTAGGCCCATTCCACATAGCCGATCGCGCCCGGCAGACGCTGCACGAAGGCCGCGACGCCGTCATTGCCCTTGCCGCCCGTACCCGTCGGCCAGTTCACCGTCGAGCCTTCGCCGACCTTCGACTTCCAGTCGGCGTTGACCTTCGACAGGTAGTTCGTCCAGATGAAGCTGGTGCCCGAACCATCGGCGCGGCGGACCACGGCGATGTCGGTATCCGGCAGCTTCGCCTTCGGGTTCAGCGCAACGATCGCCGGATCGTTCCACTTCTTGATCTTGCCGAGGTAGATGTCGCCGAGCACCTGGCCCGACAGCGTGACTTCACCGGCCTTGACGCCCGGCACGTTGATCACGGGCACGACGCCGCCCACCACTGTCGGGAACTGGAACAGGCCGTCCTTGGCCAGCTCGTCGTCCTTCAGCGGAGCGTCCGAACCGGCGAAATCCACCGTCTTGGCGATGATCTGCTTGATCCCGCCCGACGAGCCGATGCCCTGGTAGTTCACCTTGCCGCCGCCGGACTTCTGGTAGGCATCCGCCCACTTGGTGTAGATCGGGGCTGCGAAGGTGGAACCCGCGCCGGTAAGGTCGGCTGCTTGGGCAGAAACGGCGAAGAGTGCACCAATCAAGCCAGCCAGCGCGGTGTGCATCAATTTCATTCTTGATCTCCAGTAGTGAGCGTGTGTCGTGTGCGTAGAGACGACACCGCGAAATATAGGAGGAGTTCGTGACAGTAATATGACTAATCGTGAAGGCCGCGTGTCATTACGCTTACGTGTTGAAAGTCTGATCCAGGCCGATTTGTCAAATGATTGATCGCAAATAAAAAAGCGGGCTGGCACCCGCTTTTAGCAAAATGTGACAAATTTCAGTAAACGCTCACGAAGTCGCTTCCTTCACCACCTGAGCAATCGTTTCCGCGTGCTGAACAGCGTCCTGCTGCGCGGCGGCTTCCACCATCACGCGCAGGACCGGTTCGGTTCCCGAGGCACGAATCAAGACCCGTCCGTGCGATTCGAGGGAACGCTCGGCTTGTTCGACCGCGCGACGAATTGCCTCGCTGCTCTTCCAGTCCGCGCCGGCGCTCATGCGCACGTTGATCAGTTTTTGCGGGAACAGACTGACGCCGTCGAGCAGCTCGGCCAGCGACTTGCCGCTGCGCTGGATCGCCGCCAGCACCAGCAGCGCCGAGACGATGCCGTCGCCGGTCGAATGGCGGTCCAGCGACAGGATATGGCCCGAGCCTTCGGCGCCCAGTTGCCAGCCGTTCTCGCGCAGCTTTTCGAGCACGTAGCGGTCGCCCACCGCGGCGCGCACGAACTGCACGCCCGCGTCCTTCAGCGCGACTTCGACGGCCATGTTGGTCATCAGCGTGCCGACCGCGCCCTGCACCTGGCCGTCGGTCGCGATGCGGTCCTTGACGAGCACGTAGAGCAGTTCGTCGCCGTTGTAGAGCCGGCCGGTCGAATCGACGATCTGCACGCGGTCGGCGTCGCCGTCGAGCGCGATGCCGAGATCGGCCTTGTGCTCCAGCACCGCGCGCACGAGCGCATCGGGCGCGGTGGCGCCGACGCCGTCGTTGATGTTGAAGCCGTTCGGCGCCACGCCGATCGACACGACTTCCGCGCCGAGTTCGTGGAAGACGTGCGGCGCGACGTCATAGGCGGCGCCATGAGCGCAATCGACGACGAGCTTGAGCCCGCGCAGGTCGAAATTCGCGGGAAACGTGCTCTTGCAGAACTCGATGTAGCGGCCGCCGGCATCGTCCAGACGCCGCGCCTTGCCGAGACGCTCAGAGGGCGCGCATTCCATCGGCTGCTCGAGCTGCTGCTCGATCTGCAGTTCGACTTCGTCGGGCAGCTTGTTGCCGTCCGCCGAGAAGAACTTGATGCCGTTGTCGTTGTAAGGATTGTGTGATGCGCTGATCACCACGCCCGCCGACAGGCGCAGCGCCCGCGTCAGGTAGGCGACGCCGGGGGTCGGCATCGGGCCGGCCAGCATCACGTCGACGCCCGCAGCCGAGAAGCCCGATTCGAGCGCCGCTTCGAGCATGTAGCCGGACACGCGTGTGTCCTTGCCGATCAGCACCGTCGGGCGATTGCCCTTTTTCTGATGGGCGCGATCCGCGCCGGCCAGCACCTTGCCGGCTGCGTAGCCGAGCTTGAGGACGAAATCGGGCGTGATCGGGGCCACGCCTACGCGCCCCCGCACACCGTCCGTACCGAAATATTGACGTGCCATTGTTGCTTGACCCTCCTCGCGGACATATGGCGCCTGTTATAGGCCCGCGGATGTGTTGACGTTCGTTCTAAACCGGTGCGTGCGCCTGCACCGTGATCCTTGCCGATTTAAGTCCGGTGTCAATCATGTCTGCCGGACGCGGCTTCTTGAGTGGCCTGCCAGACCTTGAGCGCATCGACGGTTTCCGCGACGTCGTGTACCCGGATGATCGCCGCGCCCTGCTCCGCCGCGCAGACGGCCGCCGCGAGACTCGCCGCAAGCCGTTCGCCGGCGCCGCGGCCAGTGACGGCGCCCAGCATCGATTTGCGCGACATGCCGGCGAGCAGCGGCACATTCGTGCCGGCAGGCAACGTCTGACGCAAGTGACCGAGCAGCGCGTAATTATGCGCCACCGTCTTGCCGAAACCGTAGCCGGGATCGAGCGCGATACGCGAAGCCGCGATGCCCGCGCTGCCGAGCGCGGCCAGGCGCGCTTCGAAGAAGCTGCGCACGTCGGCGACGACGTCCTCATAGAACGGCTCGTGGACCTGCATCGTGCGCGGTTCGCCGAGCATGTGCATCACGCACAGGCCGCAATCGCTGTCCTTCACGGCGTCGAGCGCGCCTTCCTGACGCAAGCCCCAGATGTCGTTGATCATGTCCGCGCCGGCATCGAGGACGGCGCGCATGACGGCGGGCTTGTAGGTGTCGACGGAAAGCGGCACGTTGACGGCGCGCAACGCCTCGACGATCGGCACCACGCGTTCCAGTTCCTCGTCGAGCGGTACCGGCGGCGCGCCAGGCCGGGTCGATTCGCCGCCGATGTCGATCATGTCGGCGCCATCGGCGAGCATTTTCCCAGCGCGGGCCAGCGCATCTTCACGCGACAGGAAGCGGCCGCCGTCCGAGAAGGAATCGGGCGTGATGTTGAGGATGCCCATGACGAGCGGACGTTCGAAGCGCAGCACGAAGCGGCCGCATTGCAGCGGTTCGGCCAATGGTGAAGATGCGTGCAAGTTGCTCAAGCTGAGTGGCCAGGACTATACAGGCTGAGGAAAGTACTGCATTCCGTGCCCGGAAATTGAAAATGGGCCGGCGTGCAAAGCACACCGGCCCATCAACGGAAGCGTGAAACTCAGGCCGTGGCCGGCGCGTTGCCCGGCTTGACCTCGGTGCCGCTGCTGCCGCCCGGAGGCGTGTCGCCCGACGGCGGCGGCATGTTCTTCGGCGGACGCGGCGGACGATCCGACATGATGTCGGTGATCTGGTCTGCGTCAATGGTTTCCCATTCGAGCAGCGCCTTCGTCATCGCCTCGACCCGTTCGCGGTTGTCTTCGAGCAGCCTGCGGGCGAGCGCATATTGCTCGTCGAGGATGCGGCGGATTTCCGCGTCGACCTTCTGCTGCGTCGCTTCGGACACCGACTTCGCGCCCATCTTGCCGAACATGCCGTTTTCTTCGGTATCGACGTACACCATCGTGCCGAGCACATCCGACATGCCGTAGCGCGTCACCATGTCGCGCGCCATCTTGGTTGCGCGCTCGAAGTCGTTGGAGGCGCCCGTGGACATCGAATTCAGGAACACTTCCTCGGCCGCACGACCACCGAACAGGATGGCGATTTCTTCCAGCATCTTGTCGCGGTACAGGTTCACGCGGTCATGTTCCGGCAACTGCCAGGTGACGCCCAATGCCCAGCCGCGCGGCATGATCGTGACCTTGTGGACCGGATCGGCGTGCGGCAGCAGCTTCGCCACCACAGCGTGGCCCGACTCGTGATACGCCGTGTTGCGGCGTTCTTCTTCGCGCATGACAGCCGACTTGCGCTCCGGACCCATGAAGATCTTGTCCTTCGCGTCTTCGAAATCCTGCATCTCGACGATGCGCTTGCCGCGACGTGCCGCAAACAGCGCGGCTTCGTTCACGAGATTCGCGAGATCCGCACCCGAGAAACCCGGCGTACCGCGCGCGATGACCGAAGCGTCGACGTCGTTGGCGATCGGCACCTTGCGCAGATGCACCTTCATGATGTGCTCGCGGCCGCGGATGTCCGGCAGACCAACGTACACCTGGCGGTCGAAACGGCCCGGACGCAGCAGCGCCTTGTCGAGCACGTCGGAACGGTTGGTGGCGGCAATCACGATGACACCTGAATTCGCCTCGAAGCCGTCCATCTCGACGAGCATCTGGTTCAGCGTCTGCTCGCGTTCGTCGTTGCCGCCGCCCATGCCTGCGCCGCGATGACGGCCGACCGCGTCGATTTCGTCGATGAACACGATGCACGGCGCATGCTTCTTGGCCTGCTCGAACATGTCGCGGACCCGGGCCGCGCCCACGCCGACGAACATTTCCACAAAGTCAGAACCCGAAATGCTGAAGAACGGCACCTTCGCCTCGCCGGCGATGGCGCGTGCCAGCAGCGTCTTGCCGGTACCCGGAGGGCCGACCAGCAGCACGCCGCGCGGAATGCGCCCGCCCAGCTTCTGGAACTTCTGCGGGTCGCGCAGGAAGTCCACCAGTTCGGACACTTCTTCCTTGGCTTCGTCGCAGCCGGCGACGTCGGTGAAATTGATTGCGTTGTTGTTCTCGTCGATCAGCCGCGCTCGCGACTTGCCGAACGAAAACGCCCCGCCTTTGCCGCCCCCCTGCATCTGCCGCATCATGTAGAACCAGAAACCGATGATCAGGATCGTCGGTCCGAGGTAATACAGTGCGGAAACGAGGGCGTTGGGTTCGTCGTCAGCCTTGCCGCTGACCTGAACGCCGTATTTCATGAGATCGCCGACCATCCAGATGTCGCCCGGCGACACGATCTGGTATTTCTGGCCATCTGCCGGAGTAACCGTGAGATTGCGGCCCTGAACGGTGACGTTCTTGACTTTGCCGTTTTTCGCGTCGTCCATGAACTGCGAATAGGACACCCCTTCCTGCACGCGTGGCTTGTCGAACTGCTTGAACACCGTGAACAGCACCAGTGCGATCACGAGCCACACTGCCGCCTTAGAGAACATATTGTTGTTCAAAGCACCACTCCTCACTCATAGACGGGCGCCTACATAAACCTTGCGACGCCACCGAAGCATTCTAATCCAGACCGCTAACCCCTGCCATAAGGTTTAACTACCGCATAAATAGCGGCAAGGGCGGTGTTTTCGGCATAATCGGCGAATATATCGCTCTTATTCGCCGATTTTGTTTAAGGAGCCCGATCAGCCCGGATGCTTGAGCCGGCGTCCGAGTATGAACGTCTCCGACGATTTGTCGCGAGACGCCTTCGGTTTGCGCGGCGCCACCACTTTGAACTGGTGTTTGAACTTCTCGACAATCTGACTATAGCCGCTGCCATGAAAACATTTGACCAGCAGCGCACCTTCCGGTTTCAGATGGTTCTGGGAGAACTCCAGCGCCAGATCGCAGAGATGTTCGATGCGAGCCGCATCCGCACTCGCAACACCAGAGAGGTTGGGGGCCATGTCTGAAATAACAAGATCCACCTGACGCTCGCCGACCATTTCATCGAGTTGCGCGAGCACCTCGTCCTCGCGGAAGTCGCCCTGAAGGAACGTGACGTCGGAGATGGGCTCCATCGGCAGGATGTCGAGCGCGATGATCGTGCCGTCGATGCCGCCCTGGCGCTCGGCGTCGCGCTTCGAGCCCTGCGCCAGCTTGTTGCGCGCGTACTGGCTCCAACTGCCGGGCGTCGAACCCAGGTCGACGATCACCATGCCCGGCTTGATGAGCTTGTCCTGCTCGTCGATCTCCTTGAGCTTGTAGGCAGCGCGCGCGCGATAACCTTCCCGCTGCGCCATCTTCACGTAGGGATCGTTGATGTGGTCGTGCAACCACGACTGATTGAAACGGTTCTTTGCCATTGAAACGAAAGTGAGGAGGCACCAGCGACGAAAGCGCGCTGCGCGCCGGTGCGTATTTTGCTGCATCGCGTGATGCTTTTAGCGGATAATACGCGGCTTGCTGGCCGGACCGGTCCTTGGGCGCTCGTGCGTTCCAAAACCCCGCTTCCGGCCTGTTTTGTTTTATGGTGGGCGACGGCGCGCGTCATGCGCTTCTGGTCACGGATCGCGTCGAATCGTCGCAACTGCGCACGCGTCGTTGCGTGTTACCTGGCCGCCCACATTTTAGTCGAGTCCCTATTTTCTCATGCCAGCCCTGAAACTCTCCCCCGCCGAGCGCTCCGAGCTGCGCTCCCAGGCCCATGCGCTCAAGCCCGTCGTGCTCGTCGGCGCGGAGGGTCTGACCGATGCCGTGCTCAAGGAAATCAACGTCCACCTCGAGGCGCATCAGCTCATCAAGGTGCGCGTATTCGGCGACGAGCGCGAAGCGCGCATTGCGGTCTACGACGAAATCTGCGACCGCCTCAACGCCGCGCCGATCCAGCATATCGGCAAGCTGCTGGTGGTCTGGAGGCCGGAAGGCGCCGCGCCGAAAAGCCGTACGACCCGCACCCGCAGCACCATGCCGCCGAGCGCGGGCGAAGCAGCCGAGCGTGAGACCAAGGGCCGCGCGCCGCGCATCGTCAAGGCCGTGAAGATCTCGCGCGACGCACCGGCCTTCAAGAAGCCGAAGAAGCAGACGCTGAAGGTACTGGGCAACGAGCGTGTCACGGCGGGCGGCAACGTCAAGCGCGCCAAGAAGCGTCAGCCGAGCACCAAGCGTCAGCATCAATCGTCGAAATGATGAACGGCGCGTGCGCTTCTCATGAAGCGTACGCGCCGCGCGAAACCAGCGCGCGTGAGTAAGGTCAGCTGCGCGCGCGTTTCGCGGCCATCTTCGCCGACTTGTTCTTCGGCACGATGGCCACCGGCGCCGCGCCCGGCAAGCGCCAGACGAGCGCGATGCCGAACAGGCTTTCGATCAGATAGATCGCACTGGAGATACCGTGCAGCACGCCGAACTGCTTCGCATACGGCGAATTTGCGAGGTCGGTGCCGGCTTCCTGCGCGGCCATGCGCAGCGAGTTCATGAACGGCTGCAGGCCGAAATAGCCGATCAGCACGCACAGCAGCATCATGGCGACGATCCAGCGCACGCGCTTGTAGTCGACGATGCCACTCTTCACGTAGCGATTGCCGATCAGGATGAGCACCAGTGCGCTCACCACGCCGATGATCGCTTCAATGCGAAACAGTTGCGCGGCCACCGAGGCGGCCTCGGTCCGGTCCAGCATCGAGAACAGGACCGGCGCTGCAATGAGGCCGAGGGTCAGCAAGCTGCCGACCCACACCATGGAAACGAGGCGAAAGACCCGGTGCGCCATCAGACGTAACGAACGGCGATGATTTCGTATTCGCGCGCGCCGCTCGGCGCCTGCACGGCCGCGACATCGCCCTCGGACTTCGAGATCAGTGCGCGCGCAATGGGCGAACTGACGGAGATGAGACCGTGATCGAGATCGGCTTCGTCGTCGCCGACGATCTGATACGTGACCGTGTTGCCCGACTCCAGGTCTTCCAGTTCGACGGTCGCGCCAAAGACCACGCGGCCTTCGGCTTCCACTTGCGTCGGGTCAATCACTTGCGCCGCGGCGAGCTTCGACTCCAGCTCCGCGATGCGGCCCTCGATGAACCCTTGCTTTTCTTTCGCGGCATCGTATTCCGCGTTTTCCGACAGATCGCCTTGCGCCCGCGCTTCGGCGATTGCGTTGATGACTGCCGGACGCTCGACAGCCTTCAGGCGTTGCAATTCGTCGCGCAGCAGCTCCGCGCCGCGCTTCGTCAAAGGAATCGTGCTCATAGACAACCCACAAACAAAAACAGCCGTAAAAAAATTACCGCGGTTAAGCGCGTCCCCCTTTGACGGGAGGACACCGCTTAACCGCGGCTCGTGAGGCTTGGACCTGTAATCGAAGCCGTAGTTTAGGCGAGCATGCAGGCCTTGTAAATCATAGACTTCCAAATCGCGGAGGTAACGCAAACCTTCCACCGCGGCCCGCGCACCCGACATGGTCGTGTAGTACGTGACCTTGTTGGCCTGCGCGCTCATGCGGATGGAACGCGAATCGGCGATGGCCGCGCGCGTTTCGTCGACCGTGGTGAACACCAGCGCGATTTCACCGTTCTTGATCATGTCGACGATGTGCGGACGGCCGTCCTTCACCTTGTTGACGACCTTCACCGGTACGCCTGCCGCAGCAATCGCCGCGGCCGTGCCCTTGGTCGCAACGATCGGATAGCCGAGTTCGTGCAGCATCTGCGCGACTTCGACGGCCTTCGGCTTGTCGGCGTCCATTACGGTCAGCAGCACCGTGCCGGACTCCGGCAGACGCGAACCCGCCGCGAGCTGCGACTTGAAGAGCGCTTCGCCGAACGTGCGGCCCACGCCCATCACTTCGCCGGTCGAGCGCATTTCCGGTCCGAGCACCGGATCCACCGCCGGGAACTTGACGAACGGGAACACGGCTTCCTTCACGCTGTAGTACGGCGGAATGACTTCCTTCGTCACGCCTTGCTGCTTCAGCTTCTGGCCGACCATCGCGCGCGCGGCGATCTTCGCGAGCGGCAGGCCCGTCGCCTTCGACACGTACGGCACCGTGCGCGATGCGCGCGGATTCACTTCCAGCACGTAGATGATGTCCTGCTTCGAGCCATCGTCCTGCGGCACTTGCTGGATCGCGAACTGCACGTTCATCAGGCCGATCACATTCAGCGCCTTGGCCATTGCGGCGGTTTGCCGCTTCAGCTCGTCGACAGTTTCCTTCGACAGCGAGTACGGCGGCAGCGAACAGGCCGAGTCGCCCGAGTGCACGCCCGCCTGCTCGATGTGCTCCATCACGCCGCCGATGAACACGTCGTCGCCGTCGGAGATGCAGTCGACGTCGCATTCGATCGCGTCGTTCAGGAAGCGGTCGAGCAGCACCGGCGAATCGTTCGACACCTTCACGGCCTCGCGCATGTAGCGTTCGAGGTCGCGCGGCTCGTGGACGATTTCCATTGCGCGGCCGCCGAGCACATACGACGGACGCACCACCAGCGGATAACCGATTTCCTCGGCCAGCTTGAGCGCTTCGTCTTCGGCGCGCGCGGTGCGGTTGGGCGGCTGGCGCAGGTCGAGATCCTGCAGCAGCTTCTGGAAGCGTTCGCGGTCTTCGGCTGCGTCGATCATGTCCGGCGACGTACCGATGATCGGCACGCCGTTCGCTTCGAGATCGAGCGCGAGCTTGAGCGGCGTCTGGCCGCCGTACTGCACGATCACGCCAACCGGCTTCTCCAGGTCGACGATCTCGAGCACGTCTTCGAGCGTCAGCGATTCGAAGTACAGACGGTCGGACGTGTCGTAGTCGGTCGAAACGGTTTCCGGGTTGCAGTTGACCATGATGGTTTCATAGCCGTCCTCGCGCATCGCGAGCGCGGCATGCACGCAGCAATAGTCGAACTCGATGCCCTGCCCGATCCGGTTCGGACCGCCGCCCAGCACCATGATCTTCTTCTTGTCCGTCGGGTTCGCTTCGCACTCTTCCTCGTAGGTCGAGTACATGTAGGCGGTCTTGGTCGCGAACTCGGCCGCGCACGTGTCCACGCGCTTGTAGACCGGACGCACTTTCATGTCGTGACGCTTCTTGCGCACGTCGGCTTGTTGCGAGCCGGTGAGCTTCGCGAGACGCCGGTCCGAGAAACCACTCTTTTTCAGATACAGCAGTTCGTCGCGCGTCAGGCTTTCGAGCGTGCGGCCTTCGAGCGCCTTCTCCTTCAGGATGATCTGTTCGATCTGTGCGAGGAACCACGGGTCGATGGAGGTCTCTTCGAAGATCTCTTCCATCGTCAGACCGAGACGGAAGGCGTCGCCGAGATACCAGATGCGGTCCGGGCCCGGCTCGCCGATCTCGCGAATCACTTCGTCGCGGCTCGTGGTCTTTTCATCGAGCCCGTCGACGCCGACTTCCAGACCGCGCAAGGCTTTCTGGAACGATTCCTGGAACGTGCGGCCCATGGCCATCACTTCGCCGACCGACTTCATCTGCGTCGTCAGGCGCGAGTCGGCTTCGCGGAATTTCTCGAACGCGAAGCGCGGCACCTTCGTCACGACATAGTCGATGGTCGGTTCGAACGAGGCCGGCGTCTGACCGCCGGTGATTTCGTTCTTGAGTTCGTCGAGCGTATAGCCGCAGGCGAGCTTCGCGGCAACCTTGGCGATCGGGAAGCCGGTGGCCTTCGAGGCCAGCGCCGACGAACGCGACACGCGCGGATTCATCTCGATGACGACCATGCGGCCGTCCTTCGGGTTGATCGCGAACTGCACATTCGAGCCGCCCGTATCGACGCCGATCTCGCGCAGCACCGCCAGCGACGCGTTACGCAGCACTTGATACTCTTTGTCGGTGAGCGTCTGCGCGGGCGCGACGGTGATGGAGTCGCCGGTGTGCACGCCCATCGGGTCGAGATTTTCGATCGAGCAGACGATGATGCAGTTGTCCGCGCGGTCGCGGACAACTTCCATCTCGTACTCTTTCCAGCCCAGCAGCGATTCTTCGATCAGCAGTTCGCGCGTCGGCGAGAGATCGAGACCGCGACGGCAGATTTCCTCGAACTCTTCCTTGTTGTACGCGATGCCGCCGCCCGAACCGCCCAGCGTGAACGACGGACGGATCACCGTGGGATAACCGCCGCTGCCCGTGGCCTCGGCGATCTGCGCTTGAACTGCGAGCGCTTCTTCCATCGAATGCGCGATGCCCGATTTGGCCGAACCGAGGCCGATCTTGGTCATCGCTTCCTTGAACTTCTGGCGGTCTTCCGCCTTGTCGATGGCTTCCGGCGACGCGCCGATCAACTCGACCTTGTACTTCTCCAGCACGCCGTGATGGAACAGGTCCAGTGCGCAGTTGAGCGCGGTCTGTCCGCCCATGGTCGGCAGGATCGCGTCAGGACGTTCCTTCGCGATGATGCGCTCGACCACTTCCCACGTGATCGGCTCGATGTAGGTGACGTCGGCCGTGTTGGGGTCGGTCATGATCGTCGCAGGATTGCTGTTGACGAGGATGACCTTGTAGCCCTCTTCACGCAGCGCCTTGCAGGCCTGCGCGCCCGAATAGTCGAACTCGCACGCCTGGCCGATGATGATCGGGCCCGCGCCGATGATGAGAATGCTCTTGATGTCTGTGCGCTTCGGCATAACTGTGCTCTGTGATGTTCTTTATGCGGTGACCTTCGTCGACTCCATCAGCTTGATGAAGCGGTCGAACAGATACGCGATGTCGTGCGGGCCGGGCGACGCTTCCGGATGGCCCTGGAAGCAGAACGCGGGCTTGTCGGTGAGGGCGAAGCCCTGCAGCGTGCCGTCGAACAGCGAGACGTGCGTGACCTTGGCGTTGGCGGGCAGCGTCGCGGCGTCGACTGCGAAGCCGTGGTTCTGCGACGTGATCACCACGCGGCCGTCTTCCATGTCCTTCACCGGATGGTTCGCGCCATGATGGCCGGTCTTCATCTTCATGGTCTTCGCGCCGACCGCGAGGCCCATGATCTGATGGCCGAGACAGATGCCAAAGGTGGGAATGCCCTTCGCGATGAACTCGCGCGTCGCGGCAATGGCGTAGTCGCACGGTTCCGGGTCGCCCGGGCCGTTCGACAGGAAGATGCCGTCCGGATTGAGCGCGAGCGCGTCAGCGGCGGTGGACTGCGCCGGCAGCACGGTCACGTGGCAGCCGCGCTCGGCGAGCATGCGCAGGATGTTGTACTTGACGCCGTAGTCGAACGCGACGACGCGGAACTTCGGCGCTTCCTGCTTGCCGTAGCCGCTGCCGAGACGCCATTCGGTCTGGGTCCACTCGTAGCTCTTCTCGGTTGACACGACCTTCGCGAGGTCCATGCCCGCGAGACCCGGGAACGAACGCGCGAGGCCGAGCGCCTTCGATTCGTCATCGCTGCCGGCGAGAATGCAGCCGTTCTGGGCGCCCTTCTCGCGGAGGATACGCGTGAGCTTGCGGGTGTCGATGCCCGAGATAGCGACGACGCCTTGCGCCTTCAGATAATCGGCGAGCGTCTGTTCGGAGCGGAAGTTGGAGGCGAGCACCGGCAGGTCGCGAATGATGAGGCCGGCGGCATGGACTTTGGTGGCTTCGACGTCCTCGGCGTTGACGCCGTAGTTGCCGATGTGCGGGTAGGTCAACGTGACGATCTGGCGGGCGTAGCTGGGATCCGTGAGGATTTCCTGATAGCCGGTGATGGCGGTGTTGAAGACCACTTCGCCGATCGTCGAACCGGGCGCGCCGATCGATTGACCACGAAAGACCGTGCCGTCGGCAAGTGCGAGAAGTGCGGGGGAAAATGACGGCAACACGGGAAGCTCCTTGGGGAACACCCTGTTACCGACCTGTCTGTCCGAAATTCAGGCTTGGCTTCCCGCTGCCCGAGGTACTCGGGCACTCGAGGCGCTCAAGGCGCGCGGGTTTCCTTCGCACAGTGACGGCGGCGGCTCGCGAGGCGCGCATCGCGGCTTGGACCGGCTCGCTCGCGCGCGGCAAGCGGGGTTTCGAAGCAGGCGAAGGGCGGCGTGCGGCGCGCGCTGGCTGGCGCAGCGAACGACGGTGAATGGGAGGTAGGCGCTAGGGTGCGGGTTGAAATGCTCAAACCTTCGAAGTATAGCGTGGAACAGTCATCTTCGCCAGATTCCGGATGCTTGCAGCCGCTTGCACGAGCGTTGTCACGAGAGCGGCTGGGGCGCTTCGGCGTCGTCCTTGCGCATCGTCCGGCCTGGCAGAAAGTACCAGGCCGCGCTCGCCGCCTGCAGCGCGATCAGGCCGATCCACACGGTGACGTGGGCCGTCGCCGGATAGCGGCTGCCGTCGGCATGCCATAGAGAAAGCATCGCGCCGACGCCGACCTGGAAACCGAAGATCAGCAGGAAGATCACGAGCGTGAGCGTCGTGTGCACTCGCCCGATCAGGTGCGGCGCGAAGTATTCCGCGGCGACCGCATAGCTCAGGATGCCCGTGCCGCCGAAAAACCCGTACGCCGCAAGCAGGACGGAAGGCGGCAGCGGCACGCGCAGCACCATCAGGATCTGCGTGGCGACGTACAGCACCATGCCGGTGCCGCAGAACGCGTACACCGACACCCCGCGCCGCTCCATGCCGCGCGCGGCCACGCCGAAACCGACGCAGCCGAGCATCATCGCCAGACCCAGCACGGATACCAGCGCCGCCGCATGCGGGGGCGTGAGATCCATCACGTCGAGCAGGAAGGGGCGGATCCACAGCGACTGCATCGCGAAGAAAACGCCTTGCGTGACGACCGAAAACGACGCGAGCTTCCAGAACACGCCGCTTTTCAGGATGCTCCAGGTGCCCCGGAACTGCGTGATGACGTCGGCGCGCTGGTGCGGGTCGGTTTCCCCGCGAGCCGGTGCACAGAACAGGATCGCCGCCGCGACCACGAGCGTGAACGCCACGAGGCCGAAGCACACTTCCCGCCACGTCGCGACGTGCAGCAGCGACGCCAGCGGCGCCCCGACCACGACGCCACCCAAACCGCCGACCGCCATCGTGAAGCCGTTCACCATCGGCAGGCGGGCGAGTGCGAAATGCTGCGCCGACGCCTTGAAGGCCGCGCTCAAACACACCGACACACCGACGCCGATCAACAGCCGCCCGATCATCAGCCCCACGATGCCGTGCGCCGCGCCGAACACGCCGATGCCCGCCGCCGCAAACACCAGCATGCCGGCCGTGACGCGGCGCGGCCCGAAGTGATCGAGCAGCACGCCGACAGGAATCTGCGCAACCGCGAAGCCGATGAAATAGAGCGAGGTCAGCAGGCCGAGATCGGCGGCGGAGAGGCCCAGGTCGTGGGTGATCAGCGGGGCGAAGCCGAGATTGACGCCGCGGAACACGTACGAGACGAAGTAGCCGGCGGCAAACAGGAAGAAGACGCGAAGACGGACGGAGGACAGCATGCGGAACCGGTATTTCCTGATTCTTCTGGACCGCCAGTTTAATCGGGGCCGGCAAAAGAAAACGCCGTCACCTTGGTGACGGCGTGGGATAGCGACCCGGCGACTCGCGCCCGACGCTACTTCTTCTTGCTCGTCTTCGTGCTCGTGGCAGCGTGCTTGACGGTGGTTTTCGCGGCGGCGGGCTTGGGTGCCGACACCTTGGTCACCTTGCCCGACGAATGCGCAGGCGCCTTGCCGCGCGACTTCGATTCCGGCACGCGCGTGCCGATCTTCGACACTCCGCCCGACGAGCGGCTCGACGCCGCCACCGTCTCGACCCGCACCGGACCCGGCTCGGCCGGCACCGGACGGCCGTACGGCACGTGCAGCACGACCACCTGCCCCGGCATGAACATGTCGCCGCGAGTGCGGTTCCAGGATTTCACCTGCGATGTGGATACATCGTAGCGGTCGGCCAGCGTCGACACCGACTGCTTGCGGCGCACGCGGATCACGAGCCGGCGCGTGTCGGGCACGTCGCGCTCGACGGCCAGCGTCGCGTTCGCGGCGACATCGGCGCTGATGTCTTCGTCGTCGTCATCGGTGCGCGGCACGACGATCGTCGAGCCAGGCTTCAGGCGCATGCCCGCCGGAATGCGGTTGACCGACATCAGCGTGTCCGCATCAACGCCGATCTTCTCGGCGATCGCAGTGGGACGCGCCCGCTCCGTGACGGTGTACGTGGTCCACGACGACAACGGCCCCGAATACGACGTCAGATTGCGCTGGAACGAAGCGGCGTTGTCGAACGGCAGCAGGATCTGCGGGTTGGTCGCGCCGAGAATCACCGGCTTCGCGAACGACGGATTCAGCGAGCGGAACTCCTCGACGCTCATGCTGGCGAGCTTCGCGGCCATCGTCACGTCGATGTCGCGTGCCGTCGTGACCGTCACGAAGTACGGGTGATTCGGAATGTCCGGCAGCGTGAGCCCGTACATCTGCGGATTGCTGACGATGTTCTTCACCGCCTGCAGCTTCGGCACGTAGTTCCGGGTTTCGTTGGGCATGCGCAGACTTTCGTAGTCGGTCGGCAGGCCCGCGGCCTCGTTCCGCGCGATCGCGCGCTGCACGTTGCCCTCACCCCAGTTGTACGCGGCGAGCGCGAGATGCCAGTCGCCGAACATGTCGTGCAGACGCGAGAGGTAATCGAGCGCGGCGCTGGTCGAGGCCAGCACGTCGCGGCGCTCGTCCTGCCACATGTTCTGCTTGAGGTTGTAGTCGCGGCCGGTGCCCGGCACGAACTGCCACATGCCGGCGGCCTTCGCCACCGAAAGCGCCTGCGGATTGAACGCCGATTCAATGAACGGCAGCAGCGCCAGCTCGGTCGGCATGTGCCGCTGCTCGAGCTCCTCGACGATGTGATACAGGTATTTCTGCGAACGGCCCGTCATGCGCTCGACATAGTCCGGGCGCTGCGCGTACCAGTTGACCTGCATGTCGACCAGGTCGCTCTGCAGATCGGGAATCTGGAAGCCCGCGCGAATGCGGCTCCAGAGATCGGCGGAACCGACCAGCGAGGTGACCGGAGTCTTGTCGACGTCGATGGTTTCCTTGGCGGCCGCGGTGCGACGGATGGTATCGGCTACTTTCTGCTGCTGTTGCTCGGAGGCTGTGGCGGGTGTGTTGAGAAGAGGATCAGACGCCGTCGGCCCTTGGCTCGCGCACGCGGCGAGCATCAGGACGGACAGCGCGCTAAGAATTAGTCGCATGGAACGTCTCGGCTTCCAAAGGATGAGGCTTGGAAATTTGCAGCCGATGGTACGGAACCACACCAAGTACGTCAATAAAAACGCACGCGAAAGCCCTGCAAAATCCGCGATCTAACAGCGTTTCCAACGTTTCGGATTAACTTGACCCGAAAAATCCGGCTCAACGGAACTTATCTTTCCAGCCGCGCATCATGCGAAATGCCTCCAGCCGGTCGGCGACCGGTGCGCCGAACTGCTCTGCCAGCCGCGTGTGAATGGCCGGGATGTCCGCGCGCAGGAACGGATTCACCGTCTTCTCGTGCGCGAGGGTGGTCGGCAGCGTCGGCTTGCCGGAGACCCGCAACGCCTGCGCGGCGGCGTCCCAGCGCGCGAGCGCGTCGTTGTCCGGCTCGACCGCGCGCGCAAAGCGGATGTTGGACAGCGTGTACTCGTGCGCGCAATGCACCTGGGTGGTGTCCGGCAGCGCGGCAAGCGCGTCGAGCGAGGCAAGCATCTGTTGCGGCGTGCCCTCGAACAGGCGGCCACAGCCGCTAGCGAACAGCGTGTCGCCGCAAAACAGATGGGGCGTGCCGTGCGGATCGGCCGCCTGGAAATACGCGATGTGGCCGGCCGTATGGCCCGGTACATCGATGACGGAGAACGCGAGCGCGGGGTGCGCGACGTTCACCGGGTCGCCGCCCGAGAGGCGCTGCGTCAGATGCTCGATGCGCTCGCTGGCCGGGCCGTAGACCGGAACGCCGCCCTCGGCCGATCGGCGATCGAGCAGCGCTTTCACGCCGCCGACATGGTCCTGATGATGGTGCGTGAGTAAAATAGCGGTCAGCCGCCAGCCGCGTTTGGCGAGATATGCCTCGACGGGCGCGGCGTCGCCCGGGTCGACCACCACTGCATCGCGGCCGTCCGAGACGAGCCAGATGTAGTTGTCCTCGAACGCCGGCACCGGCACGTACTCCAGTGCACCGTGAGCTGGCCCCTGAGCAGGCCCGTGAGCCCGCGAGCTTCCGTCAAGCGATTCCATAGCGATCATCTATGCGTCAACCCGAACATGTCTGACCGAGCGATTATAGACTGGCCCACCTGGACGAGCTCTGCGCCCGGGCGCTACGTGCTCGACTGGGAGCAGGCGCAGCTCGATCACGTGGTGTCCGACATCTTCGGCTATCACGCGCTGCAGCTCGGCATGCCGCAGCTCGACGCCTTGCGCGAGAACCGCATGACCGGCCGCGCGCTCGTGCTCGACGCCGAAAGCGCATCCAGTGCGCCATACATCCCGCCGCGCGCCACCACGCCCGGCGTCAGCGCCCTGCCCGCCGCCAGCGCGCCCGACGGCCGCAGCACCGTCTGGTGCGACCTGCTCGACCTGCCGTTCGAAGCACAGAGCGTCGACCTGCTGGTGCTGCCGCACACGCTCGAATTCTCGCCGGATCCGCATCGGCTGCTGCGCGAAGCCGAGCGCGTGCTGTTGCCGGAAGGCCAGCTGATCATCCTCGGCTTCAATTCGCTGAGTTTGTGGGGCGCGCGGCAATCGCTCGGCAAGGTGGCGGGCCGGCCGTTCGTGCCGTCGGCGCACGAGATGATCGCGTTCACGCGCATCAAGGACTGGATCAAGCTGCTCGGCTTCGACCTTGAACGCGGCCGCTTCGGCTGCTATCGTCCGCCGCTCGTCACCGACAAGTGGCTGCAACGCTATCAATTCATGGAGCCCGCCGGCGACCGCTGGTGGCCCATCTTCGGCGCGGCGTACATGATCACGGCCGTGAAGCGCGTGCGCGGCATGCGCCTGATCGGCCCGCGCAAGCTGAAAAAATCCGCGCTCGCCGCCGGCCTCGCGCCGGTCGCCGCTCCGCATACGCGCAACGAGACTTCCATCGAGCCTTGATGACTGACGAATCTGCATCGAACACCGTAATCGACATCTACACGGACGGCGCCTGCAAAGGCAATCCTGGTCCCGGCGGCTGGGGCGCCCTGCTGCGCTTCGGCACGCTGGAGAAGGAACTGTTCGGCGGCGAAGCCGCGACGACCAACAACCGCATGGAACTGATGGCGGTGATCGCCGCGCTCGAAGCCCTGAAGCGTCCGTGCCAGGCCGTGATCCACACCGATTCGCAATATGTCCAGAAAGGCATCAGCGAATGGATCCACGGCTGGAAGAAGAAGAACTGGATGACCGCCGCCAAGACGCCCGTCAAGAACGCCGACCTCTGGAAACGGCTGGACGCACTCGTGGCGCAGCATCGCATCGAATGGCGCTGGGTCAAGGGACACGCGGGCCATCCCGAAAACGAACGCGCCGACGCGCTCGCCAATCGCGGCGTGACCTCGCTCGCCGACAGCTAATCCGCAGCACGAATCACCGAATCCAAGACATCCCATGCGCCAACTGATACTGGATACCGAAACGACCGGCCTCAATGCACGGACCGGCGACCGGATCATCGAAATCGGCTGCGTCGAGCTGGTCAATCGACGGCTCACCGGCAATAACCTGCATCTCTACGTGAATCCGGAACGCGACAGCGACCCTGGCGCGCTCGCGGTGCACGGCCTGACGACCGAGTTCCTCAGCGACAAGCCGAAGTTCGCCGAGATCGCGGCGCAACTGCGCGACTTCATCGCGGGCGCGGAGCTGATCATCCATAACGCGCCCTTCGACGTCGGCTTCCTCGACGCGGAGTTTGCGTTGCTCGGCTTGCCGAAGGTGAAGGAGACGGTGGGCGGCGTGATCGATTCGCTCGCACAGGCCAAGCAGATGTTCCCTGGCAAGCGCAACTCGCTCGATGCGCTGTGCGACCGGTTCGGCATCAGCAACGCGCATCGCACGCTGCACGGCGCGCTGCTCGACTCCGAGCTGCTCGCGGAGGTCTATCTGGCGATGACGCGCGGGCAGGAAAGCCTCGTCATCGACATGCTGGGCGAACAGCCGGCGGCGGGTGCGTCCGCCACGCCGCGCGAAGCCTTCGACGATCTCGACCTGCCGGTGATCGCGGCAAGCGCGGACGAAGTGTCGGCGCACGAGGCCGTGCTCAACGAGCTCGACCGGGCCATCAAGGGCACGAGCGTCTGGCGGGTGGAACCCGCGCCGGCATCGGCGGAAGGCGATGCAGTCGCTGCGTGATTATTTTCGGATTTGCTTAAAGAGGGGCTAGACGAGATGCAGAACGCCTGACATAATCTCGTCTCTCTTCGGGTGGTTAGCTCAGCGGTAGAGCACTGCCTTCACACGGCAGGGGTCACTGGTTCGATCCCAGTACTACCCACCAGGATTCTGGTGTTGGTAAAGACAAGCACCGAAGATCAAAAAGGCTCAGGTTTCACGACCTGAGCCTTTTTTCATTTTCGCGTCGTCATCATCCGCCCGACGACGCCCAGATCCCGCGCGCCATGCCGCTCGCCGCGATCACCATCACCATCACGAGTCCCGCTTCCAGATCGCTTATCCACGCGAAACGCCGGGCGCGCGTGAGATCGATCGGCCCGCCCTGCGCCAGCGCCACGCGCCAGCGGATCAGCGCGAGCATCGGCGACACTTCGATCAGCAGGATCACGACGAGCGCCGTCATCTTCAGGTGGAACAGCGGCTCGTGCAGATAGTAGGCCGCGCCCT
This sequence comes from Caballeronia sp. LZ043, assembly GCF_031451075.1. Classification (NCBI taxonomy): domain Bacteria; kingdom Pseudomonadati; phylum Pseudomonadota; class Betaproteobacteria; order Burkholderiales; family Burkholderiaceae; genus Caballeronia; species Caballeronia sp. LZ043. The sequence continues at coordinate 1,944,310 of NZ_JARUXT010000001.1, forward strand.
TTTCGAAGCCACCGAAGGCGCGCATCGCGCCGGTCACGATCAGCACGATCGCCGTGATGCCCCAGACCGTGTCGGAGCGGAAGACATCGCGCAGACGGAGTTCGTTGGCCTGGACGGACTGCGTGGCGTCGAGCCGCCGCAACGCACGCGCGCGCGCCAGCACGGAACCGAGCGCGAAGCCGAAACCCAGCAGATGAAGCGCGGCCAGCATCCAGCGTATCAGCATGCTTTCCTCCCACTGCAACAGAACAAGGCGAAAGACGTGTACGTACTTGCGGCGAGGCGAGGTAGGCGGCGCGCGTCAGATCTGGCGCAACGTCGTATCGAGCGAACGGGCGGCCTGGCGGTCGCTTTCACGAGCGATCGGCGCGCGAAACACCGTCGTGCGATTGTGCCCTGCCGCGGCCGGCGAATCCCACAGCAATTCGACTCGGGCGCGCCGCGCGAACAGGCCGCGCCGCACCTCGCCGCGCGCATGGACGGCGGGCGTGGCGGGTTCGGTGGCGGGTGCGAGCAGATTGGCCGAAGGCGCGGCGCGCTCGGGCGGCTCGGCCCACTTGAGGGAGAGTTCGCGCGCATCGTACTGGCCGAGCTTGCGGCTTTCGGCCCAGACGACGGCGGTGCGCGTCACGGGATCGAGCGAAATGGCGTAGCGGCCGATGGCGAAGCGGCGCGCCGCGATGTTGGTGCGCCACAGCGCGCGCGGACGGCAGATCCACATGACGACCGCATACAGCGCGGGGCCGACCAGCAGCCAGCCGTTCGTCTCCGTGAGCGCATGGATGAAGCTGCGTCCGCCGGACGCCCAGATGAAGGCGCCGACCGAGAACATGGCGAAACCGAAGGTCAGGAGCGCAAGCAGCCGCAGCGCTTGCCGCAGCCATTGCGGCAGCGGATGGAGCGGCCGCTCGAGCCGCGCTTTCGCGCCGGGCAGCACGACCAGCAGGAAGATCAGCACGACGTTCACGCACGCCCACGGCGACGAGGTCATGGCGCGCAGCGAGGACAGATAGCCCATCTGCGACATCGATAACGCCCAGCGCGCTGCCAGCACCAGTCCGATGGCGCGCAGTGCGAAGACCGTGCCGGCGCCGGGTGCGGGGCTCGCGCTGGTTTGCCTGGTTCTCGCCAAAAGAAACTCCTGTCCACGTACGATGCTGGGCTGCCCCGCGCAATGCGAAGTCCGGGCCATTATAGGGAGATTACGGATCTCGTCAGAGGTTTCCACGAGCGTAGCGCGGTCTGGCGCTCCAAGAACCTTGCCGTGCGCTCCCGACTGTGTCTGATTACGACAACGCCCCGCGTGCCTTGAGGCGCGCGGGGCGTTTTTTGCAACTTACGCCGCACCCGGGTGAAACCCGGGCGGCGCCCGTTTAGCTGGCGTTGACTTCGCGCAGCACGGTGCGGCGTTTCTGACGCAGCATCTCTTCGTACACGCTGACGTAGTTCGCCGCCATCACCTTCGACGAGAAGCGCGCTTCGAACGCGGCGCGGACTTTCTCGCGCGGCAGCGTATCGAGACGCTTGACGGCGGCGATCGCGCTCAGTTCGTCTTCCACGACGAAGCCCGACACGCCGTTCTCGATCACTTCCGGCACCGAACCGCGGTTGAACGCGATCACCGGTGTGCCGCAGGCCATGGCTTCGATCATCACCAGGCCGAAGGGCTCCGGCCAGTCGATCGGGAACACCAGCGCATGCGCGTTGCCGAGGAACTCACGCTTTTCGGATTCGCCGATTTCGCCGATGTACTCGACGTGCGGGAGCGCCATCAGCGGCTTGATCGTTTCTTCGTAATAGGCGCGGTCAGCCTTGTCGATCTTGGCAGCGACCTTGAGCTTCATGCCTGCCTGCCCGGCGATGCGGATCGCGCGGTCGAGGCCCTTCTCCGGCGAAACGCGGCCGAGGAACGCGAGGTAGCCCGGCTCCACATTGGGGATCGGCGTGAGCACGTTTTCCGGCAGGCCGTGATACACGGTCGACAGCCAGTTGGCCTGTTGCAGCGGCTGGCGCTGGTTGTCCGAAATCGAGATGACCGGCACGTCCTTGAACGTGTTGAAGATTGGCTGCAGTTCGGGCAGGTCGAGACGGCCGTGCATGGTCGTCAGGAACGGCACCGGCTGGCGCGCGAACAGCGAGAACGGGTAGTAGTCGATGTGGAAATGCAGCACGTCGAATTCTTCGGCGCGGCGGCACACTTCCTCGAGCAGCAGCATGTGCGGGGCCATCACGTCGCGGATGGTCGGGTCGAGGCGCAATGCCTGCGGCCAGAATGCTTCGAGCTTCGCGGACGTCTGCGAATCACCGCTCGCGAAGAGCGTGACATCGTGTCCGGCTTCCACGAGTGCCTCAGTCAGATAAGACACCACGCGCTCCGTGCCACCGTACAGCTTCGGCGGAACAGCTTCGTGGAGGGGCGCGATTTGAGCGATTCGCATGTCGTGAAACTCCTAATGAAAGGTCAGGCTAAAAACTACAGTCGTTTTGACGTCGGGAGCGAATCGCTCGGCTCGGGCGAAGCTTTCCGCGGCGCGTGGGCCGCGGCGCAAAGGCTGATGCTCGAGTGAAGAAGCGGGGTCGCTGTTCACTGGTTCCTGCGCGGTCGATCGGACAAAGCAAGTGCAGTTCCAGATCTCAAAGATGCCGCGCGCCTGCAATTAACGCGCTTGCAACTGGACGGTTGACGGCACTTGCAAAAAGCTGTCTACGGCCTAGGGAGAAACCCGGAGCGAATTATGGAGCTTTTTACACGCGCGTAGCGGCAGTCATTTCAACTTATTTACGTTGTTACAAGAGGGATACATTTTGCAAACCCCTGTTTATTAAGGTTGTTCTACATTGGAGGACGGGTTTTACAGGGTCTCCGGGAAAGGCGGTACGGCATGGCTGCTCCGGAGGCCGCGTCAGCCGGAGATTCAGTGCGAAGCCCGGCGCTGGCGCGCCACGTGCTTTTATCGCTGCTGGCCTCGCCGCTCGTTGCCGTCATGCGAGTGATTGGGCGCAAAAAGTTGCCCAAAGTACTTACAATGCCCGCCGACGCCCAATGCCGGACAGACGGTGAACCGGACAAAGGTCGGCAAACACTCGGCGCTGTCATTACCGATGGATCGCCACCCGAATTACCGCTGCAGCGATGTTCGGCGGCCCACATGGGCCGGATATCGGCGACCCGAAGACGCCTTGCCCGTCCGCGATACTGGCTACAATCCAGTGATGGAGACGGCGCAGCGTCGCTTGATTGACGTCGGTCGCCCCGTGGCGGGCCAGATTTCGAAAGCCGCGGAAGTTTCAGCGGACGTGCCCGAAGGCGCAACACGCTCAACCGCTCTACGACCAAAAAAGACCATTGGACCAACTCACCGTCTCCCAGCGTAACGCGTACAACGCGAAGCTTTCGAGCTACGCGCATCATCCGCTCGCGTTCCTGCTGCGCTACATCCGCCGGCATCCCGTCGCCCATGCGATCGTGCTCTTCAGCGTGTTCGCCGCGGTGGGCTGTGCCCTCGCCTCGCAATACGCGATCAAGCATCTGATCGACGTGCTCGGCCAGGGGCGCGGACACCCCGGCCCGCTGTGGGGCGCGTTCATGATCCTGGTGGGCCTGATCGCCGCCGACAACCTGCTGTGGCGGGTCGGCGGCTGGGTCGGCGCCCATGTGTTCGTGATCGTCACCGGCGATCTGCGCAAGGATCTCTTCTCCTATCTCTCCGGCCACTCGCCCACCTACTTCTCTGAGAAGCAGCCCGGCATGCTCGCCAGCCGGATCACCGCGACCTCGAACGCCATCTACACCGCCGAAAACGTCATGGCGTGGAACGTCCTGCCGCCGTGCATCGCGGTGCTGGGCGCCATCGTGATGATCGTCGCGGTGAATCCGTGGATGGCCGCTGGCCTGATGACCGCATCGCTGGTTCTGGCGCTGATCCTCTACCGCCTCGCCAAGCGCGGCTCGGCGCGGCATCACAACTTTGCGTCGAAGGCGGCGTCGGTGGATGGCGAACTCGTCGACGTGATCGGCAACATGTCGCTGGTGCGCGCGTTCGGCATGACGTTTCGCGAGCAAAAACGCTTCGGCTCGACCGTGAAAGCCGAGATGGTTGCGCGCCAGCAGAGCCTGCTGTACCTCGAAAAGCTGCGCCTGTTCCATGCGGTCGTCACGGCGATCCTCTCCGCCGGCCTGCTCGGCTGGGCCTTGTGGCTGTGGTCGAAAGGCCAGGCGACGTCGGGCGATATCGTGCTGGTCAGCTCGCTCGGTTTCACGATCCTGCATGGCACGCGCGATCTCGCCGTGGCGCTGGTGGATGTCACGCAGCACGTCGCGCGTCTCGCCGAAGCCGTGCAGACGCTGCTCGAGCCGCACGGCATGCCGGATCGCTCGGATGCAACGGAACTCGTGCCGCAAGGCGGGCGCGTCGACTTCGAAAACGTCACGTTCGCGTATCCGCGCCGCCGGCCGATTCTCGACAACTTCCAGCTGCATATCGAGCCGGGCCAGCGCGTCGGGCTGATCGGCAAGTCGGGGGCGGGCAAATCCACCGTGCTTGCGCTGCTGCAACGGTTCTACGAGACCCAGAAAGGCAGCATCAGGATCGATGGCCAGGACATCGGCTCGATCACGCAGGACAGCCTGCGCCATTCGATCGCGCTCGTGCCGCAGGATATCTCGCTGTTCCACCGCACCGTGTTCGAGAACATCGCCTACGGCCGTCCCGAGGCGAGCCGCGAGGAAGTGCTCGCCGCCGCCCGCGAGGCGCGCTGCACGGACTTCATCGAGGCGATGCCTGAAGGTTTCGATACGATCGTCGGCGACCGCGGCGTCAAGCTGTCCGGCGGGCAACGCCAGCGCATCGCGATTGCGCGCGCCATCCTGAAGAACGCGCCGATCCTGCTGCTCGACGAGGCAACTTCTGCGCTCGACAGCGCGTCGGAAGAGGCGATCCAGCAGGCGCTCGACCGCCTGATGGTCGGCCGCACGGTGATCGCGATCGCGCACCGTCTCTCGACCTTGCAAAACTTCGACCGCATCATCGTGATGAGCGCGGGCAAGGTCATCGACGACGGTTCGCCGCAAGAGCTGCGCGACCGTCCGGGGCTGTATCGCGAACTGCTCGCCAAGCAGCACGGCAAGCTGCCGTCGATCGTCTCGACGCCGCACAAGCAACCCGCCTGAGCGGGCTTGTCCCGCCTCAGCGGGCTTCAGCCCGCGTTGAGATCGTGCAGGAAGTTGTCGCGCCAGACCGAGACGTTGTTGTCGCGCAGCTGCTGCATCATCTCGTCGTAACGCGCGCGGCGCTCGGCCAGCGGCATCTTGAGCGCCGTGGCGAGCGCATCGGCCATGCCGTCGATGTCGAGCGGATTCACGATCAGCGCCGCCGTCAGTTCACGCGCCGCGCCCGCGAATTGCGACAGCACCAGCACGCCGGGATCGTCCGGATCCTGCGCCGACACATACTCCTTCGCCACCAGATTCATGCCGTCGCGCAAGGGCGTGACGAGGCCGACGTGCGCCTCGCGGAACAACGCGGCGAGCACCGGCCGCTCGTATTGCCGATGGATGTAGCGGATCGGCGTCCAGTCGAGCTCGGCGTAGCGCCCGTTGATGCGGCCCGACTCCGCTTCCAGCTGCAGGCGGATGTCGCGATAGGCATCGACGTCCGAGCGCGTCGGCGGCGCGATCTGCAGGAACGACACGTTGTTGCGCTGATGCGGATCGTGTTCGACCAGGCGTTCGAACGCGCGAAACCGCTCGACGAGACCCTTCGAATAGTCCAGCCGGTCGACGCTCATCACGAGCTTGCGATGATGCAGCGTCGCCTTGACGATCTCGACGTCGCGCCCGCTTTCGCCGTCCTTCGCCAGCGCGGCGATTTCATCGGGATAGACGCCGATCGGATACGCCGCCGCGCGCAGGCTCTGCCCGAACGCGCGAATCCCGGCGGGCTGCGCCGCGTTGCGCGTGACCGCGCCGCCCGCCTCCGTCACGATGTATTCGCAGAACGCCTGCAGATCGGGCTCGGTCTGGAAGCCGAGCAGATCGAACGCGCACAGCGCTTCCATCAGCTCGCCATGCCGCGGCACGGCAAGCAGGATCTGCGGCGCGGGAAACGGAATGTGCAGGAAAAAGCCGATGCGGTTCGTCACGCCATGCGCCCGCAATGCCTGGGCGAACGGAATCAGGTGGTAGTCGTGGACCCAGATGATGTCGTCGGGCTTGAGCAGCGGCGCGAGCTGCGCGGCAAGCCAGCGGTTCACGCGGCAATAGCCGTCGAATTCGTTGCGGTCGAACTCGATCAGGTCGGGCCGATAGTGGAACGCCGGCCACAACGTCGCGTTGGAAAAGCCGCGGTAGTACTGGTCGTAGTCGCGCCGCGACAGACCGATGGTCGCGAACGTCACCGGTCCGTGTTCCTCGAGCTTGATGCCAAGCTGATTGTGGGACTGGGCGTCCGTGGGTGAAGACAGCACGTCGCCGCTCCAGCCGAACCACATGCCGCCGGTTTCCTTGAGCGCGTCGTACACGCCGACCGCCAGGCCGCCCGCTGCCGGGCCGCCTTCGGAAATCGGCGCCACCCGGTTCGACACGATGATGAGCCGGCTCACGCGTGCTTCCCCGCCGTGCCCGAGATGACCTGCAGCCAGTCGAGCAGCAGTTCGACCGACTCGATGCGCGCCCGCGCAACGGTATCGCCGGGACCGACCTTGACCGAGAGACCGTCGAACTCGTTGACCACCGCGAAGCCTTTCTCGTCGGTGAGATCGTCGCCGATGAACACGGGCCGGCGTCCGGTGAACGGCGGCTCTGCCAGGAAGGCGCGCACGGCGCGGCCCTTGTCGACATCCTTCGGCTTGATCTCGTAGACCATCTTGCCCGGTTGCAGCACGTAGGCGTCGGCGTATTGCTGCACGAGGCGCTCGGTGGCGGCGCGCGCGGCGGGTTCGCGTTCGGCCGCATTGCGATAGTGCAGCGCCAGCGCCGCGCCCTTTATCTCGAGCAGCATGCCGGGGTTCGCGCTCACGACCTTCTCCAGCTCGTGTTCCATGCGCAGCAGGCGTTCGTCGTTGAAGCCGATGCGCTGCAGGTCGCCGTTGGCGTCGCGCCGCTCCGCGCCGTGCATGCCCGCGACGGGCAGGTCAGGCATGTGCAGGAAGGAGTCGATATTGTCGATGCCGCGCCCCGACACGACCGCCACCGCACCGTTGGTCGCGCGCCTGAGCGCCGCGAGGATGTCGGGCACCGAACGCGGCACGAAAATGCCGTCCGGTGTGGAGGCGAGTTCGACCAGCGTGCCGTCGAAATCGAAGAAGAAGGCAGTCTCGGCGAGCGAGAGGGAATCAGGGAGAATTTGCATCGATTTTGGGCCTGGTGTTTGGCTGGCGACACCCTCGACAGACGCCGCCAGACATGCGCGAAGTGTGGGCATCTTACCGCCTGAGGGCTTTCGGGCAAGCAAGCCGCTATCTTACAAATACCGGCGCAGGGTCTTTCAGCGCGCTTGAAACGTGCGGCAAATCGTCTCGAAAAAGCCGGGGCGACGTGATGTTTTGCCGGCCATCAAGCAAAAGGCGTGTATTTTGCGACGTTGTCCTCGAATCATCCTGCAAGACGAATCCCGATGCACGCTTCGTTCCCAGCCTTTCTTGTCCGGCGGTTCATCGCCGGCGTTTTGACCGTGTGCGCGCTCGCCGCCTGCTCGAAGCCCGCCGAACCCTGGCATCTGACCGATGTCTCGGGCCATCTGCCCGACCTGGACTTCTCGCTCGTCGATGACGGCGGCCAGCCCGTTACCGGCGCGTCCTTCACGGGCCGGACCACGCTGGTCTACTTCGGCTACACGCATTGTCCGGATGTCTGCCCGGAAACCATGGCGCGGCTGATGCAGGTGCTGGAGCGCGTCGGCCCGGACGCGGACAAGGCGCGCATCGTATTCATTTCCGTCGATCCCGCCCGCGACACGCCCGCGCTGCTGCGTTCCTATGTGCGCGCCTTCGACGACAAGCACGCCGTCGGCCTCACCGGCACCGACCGCGCCATCGAGCGGGTCGCGCAGCGTTATCGCGTGGCGTATCAGATGGAAAAGCGCGCACCGGACGGCGCGTACGAGGTCACGCACAGCTCCGCCGTCTACATCTTCGACGCCGCAGGCCACGCGCGCCTGCTCGCCACCGAGCAGGATTCCGCGGACGCCATCGCGACCGATCTGAAACGCGTGATCGACGCGAAGGCTTCCTGACCATGCACACCCTGCTCTACTGGCTCGACCCTTGGGAGCCGTCGCCGACGGTCGTGATCGCGGTGCTCGCCGCCGGCATCCTGTTCGCGCGCGGCGCGCGGCATGCGCGCGTGACGCTGGCGCGGCGCATCGCGTTCTGGTTCGGCCTGGGCGCGCTCTACGTGGCGCTGCACACGCGGCTCGATTACTTCTTCGAGCATGAGTTTTTCATGCATCGGCTGCAGCATCTGGTGCTGCATCACCTCGGGCCGTTCTTCATTGCGCTGTCGTATCCCGGCGCGGCGCTGCGCGCGGGCATTCCGTTCAATTGGCGCAGGCGCTGGCTGCGCCCGGCGGCTCAAAGCAGCGTGGCGCGCGGATTCTTCGCCGTCGTGTTCAATCCGGTGGTGGCGGTCGTGCTGTTCGTCGGGCTGATCTACTTCTGGCTGCTCTCGCCGATTCACTTCAAGGCGATGCTGGATGCCCGGCTCTATCGCGTGATGAACTGGAGCATGGTCATCGACGGCCTGCTGTTCTGGTGGCTTGTGCTCGATCCGCGTCCGGCGCCGCCCGCGCGTCTCGCGCCCGGCAGGCGGATCCTGATCGTGATCGCCGCGATTCCGCCGCAGATCATCCTGGGCGCGTATATCTTCTTCACGCCGCACGAGCTCTATCCGATCTATTCGATCTGCGGTCGCGCATTCACGTGGATCACGCCGATGCGCGACCAGCAGATCGGCGGCCTTCTGCTATGGATTCCGGGTTCGATGATGAGCGTGATCGGCGCGCTGATCGCGCTGCGTCACTGGATGCGGCTCTCGGCGCGCACGCGCCTGCGCAAGGAACGCGGACGCGGCGTCGATGCCGCGCCCGGCGGCGCGAAGGTCAAGACAGACGCGGTCGCGTCATGAGCCGAAGCCGGGACGGCGCATCCAGACGTGCGGGATGCCGTCCTCGTCGTGAATCCCCGACGACGCCACGAAACCGAACGCGCCATAGAAACGCTGGAGATGGGCCTGAGCGTGCAGGCTGATCGGCTCGTCGGGCCATTGCGCGAGGATGTGCTGGAGCGCGCGTTCGAGCATCGCGTTGCCGAGCTTGAGACCACGAAACTTGGCCGTGGTCAGCACGCGGCCGATGCGCACGTCTTTCTCGCTGTCGTCCGGCGTTCCCGGCAGCAACACGCGCAGATAACCCGCGAGCGCGGGACGCTGGCCGTTCTCGCCGGCGCCATAGGCCAGCAGGTGCCGTGCATCGATATCGAGACCGTCGATGTCGCCATACACGCAGTTCTGCTCGACGACGAACACCGCGCTGCGCGCCGCGAGCATGTCGTAGACCTCGGCGGTCGAGAGGTCGTCGAAGGCCTTCCAGCGCCATTCGAGTGAAGAGAGTCGGTCGGTCATGGGATTCCGGATGCGAGGAGTATCGCGATTATGCAGCGCGATGTGCGGCCGCGAATAAACCGTGACGCGGTCATGCGCGCAAGCTGATTGGCGAAAACCTGCAAGCAAAAAGAAAAAGCCCTGACGGATCAGGGCTTTTCGAGTGGAGGCGCGGACCGGAGTCGAACCGGTCTAAACGGCTTTGCAGGCCGCTGCATAACCGCTTTGCTACCGCGCCGTATGCGGTTCCGGCTGCCGGTCATACGCCGGCTTCTTCACCAAACAAAAAGGGAAGCTTGGCTTCCCCTTTGATTGGAGCGGGAGACGAGTCTCGAACTCGCGACCTCAACCTTGGCAAGGTTGCGCTCTACCAACTGAGCTACTCCCGCAATGTCCTGCAATGCTGCTGGTGTTACTTGTACGGCTGCTTCCGGCGTCACGCGCGCTTTGCTTCAGCGCTGACCACATCGGAAACCTTCTGATCTGGAGCGGGAGACGAGTCTCGAACTCGCGACCTCAACCTTGGCAAGGTTGCGCTCTACCAACTGAGCTACTCCCGCATTTTTACTGCTGCGCCTGCTGCACATTTTTACCGCACTTCGCTGGTTTGCGTCGTGCCGTGCATCAGAGAAACGAGATTATGTAGAAGCTAAAGAAGCCTGTCAACAGTTTTGTGAGAGGAATTTTCCGTTTCGACGCAATTTTCCGCATACACGCATCTGAGCCTCTTCCGCGACGGACGCCTCACAGCATGCCGCCCCGTTCGCGAATCTGCGGCCACGCGAGCTTCATGTAATAGAGCATCGACCAGACCGTGAGCACGGCGGCGACGTCGATGAGCCACAGCCCCCACACACGCGTGTCGATCATCCATTGCGTGCCGGTAATCCTGAGCGGACCGTAGAACAGCAGCATCGGGATGGCGACCATCTGGCACACGGTCTTGAACTTGCCGAGCTGATTCACCGCGACGCTCTTCGATGCGCCGATCTGCGCCATCCATTCGCGCAGCGCCGAGATGGTGATCTCACGTCCGACGATCACGAGCGCGATCACCGCGTTCAACCGCGACAGCTGCACCAGGACGAGCAAGGCGGCGGTCACCATCAGCTTGTCGGCGACAGGATCGAGGAACGCGCCGAATGCCGACGTCTGGTTGAGCTTGCGTGCAAGAAAGCCGTCGAACCAGTCGGTGAGCGCGGCGAGCACGAAGATCAGCATGCCGAGCAGGTTGCGGTGCTCCGGGCTCATCATCATGTCCGGCAGATAGAACACGCCCACGACGAGCGGAATCAGCACGATCCGCAGCCATGTCAGAAAGATCGGTAGATTGAACGGCATGGGCGCAGGCGAGTGAAGGACATGTAAGGGAGCCGCCATTGTGCCGCGTGGATCCCGCGCTCACAAGGCAGCGACCCGGGCCGGCGCGCCCCGCGACGGGTTTGCTGTCGCGAGGCGCGCCGGTGCCGGCTCAATGCAACTGACGATAGATCTGCTGTGCCAGCGCAAGCGAGATGCCTTCGACACTGGCCAGGTCCTCGACGCTCGCCGCCTGCACGCCGCGCAATCCGCCGAAGCGCGACAGGAGCCGCTGACGCCGTTTCGCACCGACGCCTTCGAGCTCTTCCAGCCGCGAAGTCTGACGGGCTTTCGCGCGCTTGGCCCGCATGCCGGTGATCGCGAAGCGGTGAGCTTCGTCGCGGATCTGCGCGACCAGCATCAGCGCTGCGCTTTCCTTGCCCAGTTCGAGCGCGGGGCGGCCGTCGGCGAAGATGAGCGTCTCCAGTCCGACCTTGCGCCCTTCTCCCTTCGCGACGCCGACCAGCATGCCGTGATCGAGACCGAGTTCCGAGAACACCTGTCTGGCGATTTCCACCTGGCCCTTGCCGCCGTCGATCAGCACGATGGTCGGCAGCGTGCCGCCCGCCGCGACCGGCTCGGCGCCATCGGGCGTGACGGTGGGATCGGCGGCATCGCCGGGCTGCAGGATGGCGGCTTCGTCGGTGGCGTTGGCGGCCGCCTGCGCGACCATCTTCTCGTAGCGGCGCGTGAGCACCTGGCGCATCGCGGCGTAGTCGTCGCCGGGCGTGATGCCGGTGATGTTGTAGCGGCGATACTCGCCCGACTGCATCTTGTGATGATGGAACACGACACACGACGCCTGCGTGGCTTCGCCCATCGTATGGCTGATGTCGAAGCACTCCACCCGCAGTTGCGCGAGGTCGTCCATCTCCATGCCGAGCGTGTCGGCGAGCGCGCGGGTGCGCGCCTGCTGCGAACCCTGCTCCGACAGCAGCCGCGCGAGCGCGAGCCGCGCGTTCTGCTCGGCCATCGAGAGCCATACGCGCTTCTGCCCTTGCGGCTGGCGCAGCAACGTGACCTTGTGGCCGGCCTGCTCGATCAGCAGGTCGACGAGATCGCGGCTCGACGGCGCGTGACTCACGACGAGCACCGGCGGGACACGGTTGCCGATGTAGTGCTGCGCCATGAACGCTTCCAGCACTTCGGCTTCGAGCGCGTTTTCGCGGGGTTGCGAGTCGGCTTCGGCTTCGGCTTCGGCTTCGTTCTCCACGGCGGCGGCATCCGCTTCGAGCTCCGTCACGGCCGCTTCAACCGGCGCAGCGGCAGGTTCAGCGGCCGCCTCCACCGGCGCGTCTTCGAGCAGTTCGGGCAACTCCGACAATTCGTCCTCGTCGCCCAGCGACAACGCGCTTTCAACATGCGTCGGAAAATAGGCCTTGTCGCCGAGATGCCGGCCACCGCGCACCATCGCCAGATTCACGCAGACCTTGCCGCCCAGCGCGACCACCGCGAGGATATCGACATCGCTCTCGCCGCCCACTTCGATCGCCTGCTGATGCAGCACCGTCGACAGCGAGCTCATCTGGTTGCGCACCGCGGCGGCCTGCTCGAACTTGAGATCGGCGGCGAAGGCGTGCATCTTCTGCTCGAGTTCCTTCATCACCTCGCCCTGCCGTCCGAGCAGGAAGCGCGACGCATTGGCGACATCGCGCGCGTAATCCTCCTCGCTGATGAGTCCGGTGCACGGCGCGGTGCAGCGCCCGATCTGATGCAGCAGGCAGGGCCGCGTGCGGTTGCTGAACACCGAGTCCTCGCAGGTCCGCAACTGAAACACGCGCTGCAGGATCTGGATGCTCTCGCGCACCGCCCACGCGCTCGGAAACGGTCCGAAATACTGGTTCTTCTTGTCGACCGCGCCGCGGTAGTACGCCATGCGCGGAAACGTGTGGCCGGTGAGCTTGAGGAACGGATACGACTTGTCGTCGCGGAACAGGATGTTGTAGCGCGGCGCGAGCGCCTTGATCAGGTTGTTCTCGAGCAGCAGCGCTTCGGCTTCGGAACGCGTGACGGTGGTTTCGATCTTGCGGATGCGCGTCACCATCATCGCGATGCGCGGCGAATGCAGCGTCTTCGTGAAATAGCTCGACACGCGCTTCTTCAGATTGCGCGCCTTGCCGACGTACAGCACGTTGCCGCCGCCGTCGTAGTAGCGGTACACGCCCGGCAAATGGGGCAGTTGCGCAAGGGTCTTCTTCGGGTCGAACTCCGCGTCGGAAGCGGATTCGTGTGCGGCGGAGTCAGTCATGCAGCGAAAGTCGCGAGTGTCCCGCGCGAGGAGCGGCGCGAAGCCTGGATGGGGAGGCGCGCGCGGGCGCCAGGGCCGCGGTCGTTGTCTTAGAATCGCCAGTTTAGAACATTACGCCGCGCGCCAACGCCCCATGTCCGAGCAGCCGCCCACGCCGTCCGCCACCCCGGAACTCGCCTGCGACATCTTTTGCGCGGTCATCGACAATTTCGGCGACATCGGCGTCTGCTGGCGGCTCGCTCGGCAGCTGCAAGCGGAATACGGCTGGCGCGTGCGGCTCTTCGTCGACGATCTGAAAGTCTTCCATGCCCTCTGTCCGGCCGTCGACGCCACGCTTGCGCGACAGGAAGCCTTGGGCGTCGTGATCGAGCACTGGCACGATCCCGCGCATGCCGGCGACAGGCTCGACATCGCGGACGTCGTGATCGAGGCGTTCGCGTGCGAACTGCCGCCCGCCTATGTCGCCGCGATGGCGCGGCGCGCGCGCAAGCCGGTCTGGGTGAATCTGGAGTACCTCAGCGGCGAAGACTGGGTCGCGGACTTTCACACGCGGCCTTCGCCGCATCCGCGTTATCCGCTCGAAAAGACGTTCTTCTTTCCCGGCCTGGGCGCAGGCACGGGCGGCGTACTGAAGGAACGCGATCTCGACGCGCGACGCCTGGCCTTCGATGCGCCCGCCTGGTGGCGCGAACACGTGCAAGGTGAGCCGCCGGGCGCCGACAGCACCGTCATCTCCCTGTTCGCTTACGAGAACCCTGCCGTCGACAGCCTGCTCGCGCAGTGGCGCGACGGCGCCGAGCCGGTCGTGCTGCTCGTGCCAGAAGGACGCATCTCCGGCGCGCTGGCGCGCTTCTTCGGTGTGCCGCGGTTCGCGGCGGGCACGACGGCACGCGCGGGCGCATTGCGGGCGCACGCGCTGGGATTCGTCGAGCAGCCGCGTTTCGACGCCTTGCTATGGGCCGCCGACATCAACTTCGTGCGCGGTGAGGATTCGTTCGTGCGGGCGCAATGGGCGTGCAAGCCGTTTGTCTGGCACATCTATCCGCAAGCCGACGACGCCCATCTCCCCAAACTCGATGCCGCTCTGGCCCATTACACGCAGGCGCTCGATGCCTCGGCGCGGGCTTCGACGGAACGCTTCTGGCACGCGTGGAACGGCGCGGGAACGCCGGACTGGGCCGATTTCTCGCGTCATCGCCGGGCGCAGGAGGCCCGCGCTGCGAGCTGGGCCGGTGAGCTGGCGGCTATCGGCGACCTGGCAGCGAATCTCGTCACGCATGTGCTTGCGCGCCTGCCTCGCGGGTGAGAACTCCGACGCCGCCCGCGCCCTGCCTTGCGCTGCGTCCTTCGTGCGCGTCATCCGACTGGCCCAACGGGCAAAAACTCAGTTAAAATAAGCGGTTATCCGAGGAAGCAAGCGCGAGTAGGCAACGGACAGGCGGTTGCAGGTTCTGGCCAGCGCACCGGTATCGCGCGGCAGTCAAAGCAACGGGATACGTCGCCCGGCAAGCAGCCTTCCTCGTTGACAAGCATTCACGCGTGGCGGCAGAGCGCCGCTGCCGGATCGAATCATCCAGGCATTCAGCCCTATCCATTCGTACAGGACCCAGTTTTATGAAGACCGCACAAGAACTCCGCGTCGGCAACGTCGTCATGATCGGCAGCGATGCCATGGTGGTGCAGCGCGCCGAGTACAACAAGTCGGGCCGCAACGCCGCGGTCGTCAAGATGAAGTTCAAAAACCTGCTGACGAACTCCGGCATGGAAACGGTCTACAAGGCGGACGACAAGTTCGACGTCGTCGTGCTGGATCGCAAGGAAGTGACCTATTCCTACTTCGCTGACCCGATGTACGTCTTCATGGACGCTGACTACAACCAGTACGAAGTCGAAGCCGAAATGATGGGCGACGCGCTCAACTACCTCGAAGACGGCATGGCCTGCGAAGTGGTGTTCTATAACGAGAAGGCCATCTCGGTCGAACTGCCCACCACGCTCGTGCGCGAAATCATCTACACGGAACCGGCCGTGAAGGGCGACACTTCGTCGGGCAAGGTGCTGAAGACCGCCAAGCTGAACACCGGTTTCGAACTGCAAGTGCCGCTGTTCTGCAACATCGGCGACAAGATCGAAATCGACACGCGCACGAACGAGTACCGCAGCCGCGCTTAAGCGTCGCACGGCACCCAGGAGCCTCGCACGCAGCAACCTCCGCGACGGCTCCCTGAACAAGCGCCCTTCCACGGGCGCTTTTTCTTTTGCATGAATTTTTTGACAAATTCAGGCAAACTTTACCGCTCGGGCCCTCATTCGATGAGAGCGCCTCCGACGAGCCAATCCCCGCAAAGGCTACCCGTCCGGCCACGATCGGAAAAATCAACCGCGTGGCACGGTTTCTGCTAAAAAGCTGCGATAACGATTTCAGAGCCGACATGCCAAGACCGCGTCCCATCACGAACCGGTTGTTGATTGTGGCGGCACTCGCGCTGCCGCCCTTCGCGTTGCCGGGATGCAAGTCGACGCCGCCGGCCGCAGCGCCCGCTTCCAGCCAGCCGGCGCCCGATGACGCGACCTTGGCTGCCCGCGTGAAGCAGGCATTGGCCGCCGATCCGCAGCTGAGATCGTTGCCGGTGAGCGTCGCGACCTATCGCGGCGTGGTGCAGGTTGCGGGATATGTGGAATCGGATGCGCAGATCGAGCGCGCCCTGGCCGTGGCCCGTGGCGTGCCGGGCGTGCGCTCCGTCAGCAATGAGCTGCATCTCAGGCCGCGTTGAGGCGGTCACCGGGGAACAGATGACACACGAGTAACGCAGGACGAGAACCGCAGCGGGTCGGGCGCCGGAGTCAGACAACGGCAGCGCCGCCCGCCCACGAAACACCGGAGTCCCGTGCAGCGCCGTTGCGGCCGGCACGCAGCGATGGTGCATTACAGTCCACTTTGAGACATTGGTCAGCCATGCCACACGCCCTGATTGTCGAAGACGATCCCAATAGCCTCTCAGGTTTGTCCGCGATCCTGTCGGCGGATGGTTTTTCCGTCGACACGGCGACGACCCTTGCCGAGGCACGCTCCGCGCTGACGCGCTTCATCCCTGATGTCGTGCTGATCGACCTGAATCTTCCGGACGGCAGCGGCCTCGATCTGCTGCCGAGCCTGCCCTCGCAACCGCCCGACGGCGCGTTGCCGGTGATCGTCATGACCGGCAACGCGACCGTGGAAAGCGCGATCGAGGGTCTGCGGCACGGCATCTGGGACTATCTGCTGAAGCCGGTCAACATTCCGCGCCTGCGCAGCCTGCTCGCGCGCATCCCGCGTCCGTACGAACTCACCGAGGAAGTGCAGGCGCTGCGCTCCACGCTGCGCGAACTCGGCCACTTTGGCGACATGACCGGACGCAGTGCGGCGATGCAGCACGTCTACGATCTCATCGAACACACCGCGCCGACCGAGGCGGCCGTGTTGATCTGCGGCGAGCCGGGCACGGGCAAGAAGATCGCGGCGCGCACGATTCATCAGCTGAGCCGTCGCCGCAAAGGACCGTTCGTCACCTTCGACTGCTCCGCGTACCGTCATTCCGGCACGGCCGGCGAGGCGCCGCAGCGCACGATGGAAAGCATCCTCTTCGGCCATGAGCGCAATGCCTACGCGGGCGCGGAGCATCGCGAACCGGGCCTGCTCGAACAGGCGGGCGGCGGCACGCTGTTCCTCGACCAGATCGATTCCCTGCCGGCGCCGCAGCAGGAGGCGCTGTTGCGCGCGCTCGATTCGCAGACCTTCATGCGGGTGGGCGGCAGCAACCGGATCATGACGGACTTCCGCCTGATCGCCGCGTCGCGCACGCCGATGCGCGAGGCCGTCGCGAGCGGTGCGATGCGTGAAGACCTGTTCCAGCGGCTGTCGGCCTCGTCGATCCTGTTGCCGCCGCTGAGCGAACGCGACGACGACATCGCGCTCATCGCCGAAGCGCTCGTCGACGAGCTCAACCGCGAGAATCACATTGCCGGGATCACGAGCGGATCGCCGAAGCGCGTCAGTCCCGCGTTCATCCGCGAGTGCTTCGCGACCGAATGGCCAGGCAACGTTCGCGAGATGCGCGAGCGCGTGCGGCGCGCCTATCACGCGTCGGGTGAAACCATCGAGACCTTGCGCGTCGATGAACCGGGCGGACTCGGCGGACGCGGCCTGAACGGCAGCAGCGTGCAGGTGACGGTGGGCACGGCGCTGGCCGACGTCGAGGACATGCTGATCCGTGCGACGCTCGAGGCGGTCGGCGGCACGCGCCATCGCGCGGCGACGCTGCTGGGCATCAGCCCGAAGACGCTCTATAACAAGCTGCAGCGGATGAAGCTCGAGCCGTCGTGATGCTTTGACTGCTTTAACGAAGCTCGAAAAAAACGCCACGATCGTGGCGTTTTTTTTTCATCTGAATCGTCCGGGAAGGAATCAGCCGAGTGTGTCCTCGATGAGCGCGCGTGCCGCCCGATACTCCACCTGGCCCTGCAGTTTGTCCCAGCGCAGCGCCTTGCCGCGCGGCCGCATCTGCCTGAGCCGTTGGGCCGACGCCTTCGACGGCACATGGCGCAACTGCTTCAGCACCCGTCCCGCCTCTTCCGGCTGATTGCAGATCAGCACCATGTCGCAGCCCGCCGC
This sequence comes from Caballeronia sp. LZ043, assembly GCF_031451075.1. Lineage (NCBI taxonomy): Bacteria > Pseudomonadati > Pseudomonadota > Betaproteobacteria > Burkholderiales > Burkholderiaceae > Caballeronia > Caballeronia sp. LZ043. The sequence continues at coordinate 1,962,163 of NZ_JARUXT010000001.1, forward strand.
GAGCGCGGCGCTCGCCGCTTCGGTGAGCGTGCCGCCGGCGCGGGCCGCTTCCATCGAGAGATCGTCGCTGAAGATCGCGCCATTGAAGCCGAGCCTGGCGCGCAGGATGTCCTGCAGCCAGATGCGCGAAAAGCCGGCGGGCTTGTCGTCGACCTGGGCGTAGATGACATGCGCCGGGATCACCGACGCCAGCGACATGCCGAGCCAGTCATACGGACGCACGTCGGCGGCGAGGATGTCTTCGAGCGCGCGGTCGTCGGTGGGCAGGGCCACGTGCGAATCGGCGGATGCGAAACCGTGACCCGGGAAGTGCTTGCCGCAGTTCGCCATGCCCGCGAGCGCCAGGCCGTGATTCAGGCTCTTCGCGAGCATCGTCACGACGCGCGGATCGCCATGCAGCGCGCGATCGCCAATCACCTTCGACTGCCCGTAGTTCAGATCCAGCACCGGCGTGAAGCTCATGTCGATGCCGCACGCGCGCAACTCAGACGCCAGCACGTAGCCGAACGCGGTCGCGGTCTTCGTCGCGGCGAGCACGTCACGATCCCACAGCTCGCCGAGCCGGCCAGGCGCGGGCAGCACCGTGAAGCCATCGGTGCGGAAGCGCTGCACGCGCCCGCCTTCGTGATCGACGGCGATCAGGATGTCCTCGCGCACGTCGCGGATCGCATCGGTCAGTGCGACCAGCTGCGCGCGATTCTCGAAGTGCCGCGCGAACAGGATGATCCCGCCGGTCATCGGATGCGTGAGGCGGTCGATATCGGCGTCGGACAGCGTCGTGCCGGCGACGTCGAGCATGACGGGGCCGGGAATGCGTTTCATCGATTTCAATGGGAGCCCTGAATGGATGGAATGGAGGTCAGACGCGCTCGGGCGTCTCGGCGATCACGAACGACACCGCGTAGTCGCGCTCGTCGCTGACCGTGACCTGCGCGGTGATGCCGCGCTGCGCGAGCCATTCGGCCAGTTCGCCGGACGCGACGCACACGGGCTTGCCGCTCGGCTCGTTGAGCGTTTGCAGCGCGCGCCAGGTCATCGGCCAGCGCATGCCGAGGCCGATCGCCTTCGAGAACGCTTCCTTGGCCGAGAAACGCGTGGCGAGGAACGCGAGGCCGCGCACTTCCGAGCGCGCGCGCCGGGCGTGATAGATGCGCAGTTCGTCCGGGCCGAGCACCTTCTCGGCGAAACGTCCCCTGGTGCGCTCCATCACCGCCGCGATGCGGCTGACCTGCGCGATGTCGGTGCCGATTCCGTAGATCGCCATGTGAACCCGCGCTTCAGCGTGCGTGGCCGGCGGCAAGACGCGAGGCGACCATGATCGCCTTCATCTCGCGCACTGCGTTGTCCCAGCCGGCGAAGATCGCATGCGCGACGATCGCGTGACCGATGTTCAGTTCGACGATCCCCGGCAGCGCGGCGATCGCCTGCACGTTGGTGTAGTGCAGCCCGTGTCCGGCATTGACCTTGAGGCCCAGCGCATTGCCGAAGTCGACGCTCCGTGCCACGCGCTCGAATTCGTCCTGCTGCGCGGCTTCGTGGTGCGCCTCGGCATAGCGGCCAGTGTGCAGTTCGATGACGGGCGCGCCTGCTTCCTGCGCCGCGCGAACCTGCGTCTCGTCCGGGTCGATGAACAGCGACACGCGCGCGCCCGCATCGGCCAGTTGCCGGCACGCGGCCTTCACCTCTTCGAAGCGGCCGGCGACGTCGAGGCCGCCTTCGGTCGTGACTTCCTGACGCTTCTCCGGCACGAGACAGACATCGTGCGGCTTGATCTCGCAGGCGATGTCGAGCATCTCGCGCGTCACCGCGCACTCCAGGTTCATGCGCGTTTTGAGCAGCGGACGCAGCGTGCGCACGTCGGCGTCGACGATATGGCGGCGGTCCTCGCGCAGGTGCAGCGTGATGGCGTCGGCGCCCGCTTCCTCGGCGGCCAGCGCCGCGCGGATCGGATCGGGATAGGACGTGCCGCGCGCGTTGCGCAGCGTGGCGACGTGATCGATGTTCACGCCCAGATCGATCACGTTCGCAGGCGACGAGAGAAAGAAGCTCATAGTTTTTGCAGGTCGATCAGTATCTGACGGGTGGCGAGCGGCGTGCCGCCCAGGTAATGATTCAGCAGGAAGCGCATCAGCGTCTTGCTCTGGGCCGCGGTCTGCGGGCTGGCGAAGTCGTCGCGCTCCATGTCGAGCAGCGTCTGGCCCGAGATTACCGGCCATGGCGGCGGAAGATCATCGGATGCTTCGCGCACGCCGCGGTCCGGATCGAACACGTAGCGGCCGTCGGGCGTCACCGGCTGGCGCGTCACGGTGCGCATCAGGTTCATCGCATAGCCGGTTTCGCGCAGCAGCACGCGTTCGAACGAGCGCAGCACCTGCACGGCGGGTTCGTCGTGGGCCAGGCGCGAGAGCGTCAGCACATAGTGATTGAAGAGCGCGGGATGCGCGTCCTCGCGGGCACAGAACTTCACCAGCAGTTCGTTGACGTAAAAGCCGCACAGCAGCGCGTCGCCCGCGAGCGGCAGCATGCCGCCGACCCACTCTGCCGTCGTCAGCGTGCGCACTTCGCCCTTGCCGGTCCACGACAGCCCGAGCGGCTGGAAGGTCTGCAACACGCCGCGCAGCGCGGAATGCGGACGCTTCGCGCCCTTCGCGACGAGCGCGACGCGGCCGTGATCGCGCGAAAACACGTCGATGATCAGGCTCGTCTCGCGATACGGATAGCTGTGCAGCACGAAGCCCGGCTGCTCGGCAATGCGGAAGTCGGAACGCGGCGCGGCGCGCGGACGTTTCTCCGTGCCTTCGTTCGCCGACGCGCTTGCGCCGGACGCGGCCCCGCGCGTGCGCTTCTTCGCGACGCGCGCGACCGGACGCTCGGTCGCGTCGAAATCGTCGTCAGGACGATCGTCGGCGGACGGCGTCATCCACGCGTCATTGGTGCCGTCGTCCATGAGTGGTGGCTCATCCGGTTCGGTCGCGGTTTATTCGTAGCCGTAGGCGCGCAGGCCGGCTTCGTTGTCGGCCCAGCCGCTCTTCACCTTGACGAAGGTTTCCAGATACACCGGGCCGTCGAACAGCTTCTCCATGTCGAGGCGCGCTTCGGTGCTGATCTGCTTAAGCTTTGCGCCCTTCTGGCCGATGATCATCGCCTTGTGGCCGTCGCGGTCCACCATGATGGTCGCGAACACGCGGCGCAGCCGGCCTTCGGTCTCGAACTTGTCGATCAGCACGGTGCTCGTGTACGGCAGTTCGTCGCCGGTCCAGCGGAACACTTTTTCACGCAGGATCTCCGCCGCGAGGAAGCGCTCGCTGCGGTCGGTGAGATCGTCTTCGCCGTAGATCGGCTCGCCTTCGGGCAGATACGGCTTGAGCACGGTGAGCAGACGCTTGATGTCCTCAGGCTGCTTCGCCGCGAGCGGCACGATCTCGCGGAAATCGCGCAACGCCGACATCTGCTGCATGAACGGGAACAGCGAATCCTTGTCGCCGACCCGGTCGAGCTTGTTGGCGATCAGCAGCGTGGGCGTGCCGGGCGGAATCAGATTGAGCACTTGCTGGTCGTCCGGTCCGAAACGGCCGGCTTCGATCACGAACAGGATGGCATCGACGGAAGTGAGCGTCGAGGTCACCGCGCGATTCAGCGAGCGGTTGAGCGCGCCGCTGTGGCGCGTCTGGAAGCCGGGGGTATCGACGAAGATGTACTGCGCGTCGCCGATGGTGTTGATGCCGGTGATGCGATGGCGCGTGGTCTGCGCCTTGCGCGAGGTGATGCTCACCTTCTGGCCGACGAGCCCGTTCATCAGCGTCGATTTGCCGACGTTCGGCCGGCCGACGATGGCGATCATGCCGCAGCGGAAACCGGGGGATACGGAAGTGTTCATAGTCGTGTGCAGCAAGGTTTCGTTGGAGCGCGGCGGAGCAAGCCGGGCCCGGGCGCGCGGCGGCGCGTGTCAGTGGCGTCAGTGGCCGGCGTCGGCGGCGCGCGCGACGCGGCCCGCGGGCGCGTCGGCGGCGGTGCCTGCGTCCGCGGCCGGTTCGGCATGCACGGCCTGCTCCGCCGTGGCCGTCTCGCTTTTCACGACTTTCTCGGGCTTGTGGATCACCGCGCGCTCGGGCTTGTCGGCGGCGGCATAGGCGCCCGCCGACGGCTCCACGTGCGTCGCCCGGATGACCGCGAGCGGCGGCGTGACTGCGTTGACAGCGGGACGTTCGTCGGCGGCATGCGGCACGCCGTGGCTGCCGTGCTGACGCTCGCGCCGGTCGGGCGAACGCAGGTCGAGCGCGGCCTGGATGCCGGTGACGCCGGGCACCACTTCCTGTTCAGCCAGCTTGGCCGAACGCGCGCCTTTGCGCTTCGGCTTGACGCCGAGCGTGGGCGCGGCGGCAGCGACTTCGTCGAGCGCCTTCTTGGCCGCCGCCTGCTCGGCCGCGCGACGGCTGGCGCCGGAGCCGGACACCTTGACGTCGAGCTTCGGCACCGAACATTCCACCTCGAACTGCTGGTTGTGCGCGGCGCCGTGCGTTGCGACGACGGTATAAGTCGGCAGCGCGATCTTGTGACCTTGCAGGTATTCCTGGAGCAACGTCTTGGCGTCCTTGCCGATGGTGCGCGGATCGATGTGATCCAGCACCGGCGTGTACAGACGCTTGATGACGGTCGCGGCGGCGTCGAAGCCGCCGTCGAGGAAGATGGCGCCGAAAATGGCTTCGAGCGTGTCGGCCAGAATGGACGGGCGACGGAAGCCACCGCTGCGCAGTTCGCCTTCACCGAGCCGCAGCCCTTCCGAGACGTTCAGCGCTTGCGCGATTTCGTAGAGGGATTGTTGCTTGACCAGATTCGCGCGGACGCGGGAAAGGTCGCCTTCGTCGAGTTTGCCGAATCGTTGAAACAAAAGCGCAGCCACCACGCAATTTAGAACGGAATCGCCGAGAAATTCGAGCCGTTCATTGTTCGTGGCACTGTGACTGCGGTGGGTCATCGCCTGGCGCAGCAATTCCGCATTGCGAAATTCGTACCGCAGCCGGCTTTCCAGCGGAGAAGAGGGCATGGAGAGAGTATAACGCGGGCGCGACGGGCGACGATTCCGCCACCCGTCGCCGGAAAACGCGCGCGGAGACGGTGTTAGCCGCGCTTCTTCACGCCGTTTCGAAGCTTTAGTTTTAATGTTTTCGCAACGCGCCGGCTGCCATTGAATGACGAGCCGGCGCAACGCGCGTCACTCGAACGAGCCGATGCGTTTCAGATTGCCGAAGTTCATCCAGATGAAGAACGCACGCCCCACGATGTTCTTGTCCGGCACGAAACCCCAGTAACGGCTGTCCGCGCTGTTGTCGCGGTTATCGCCCATCATGAAGTAGTTGCCCGGCGGCACCTTGCAGGTCACGCCCTGCGCGTTGTAGTTGCAGTTGTCGCGGAACGGAAAATCTTCGGCGCCCATGATGTACGGAGGCACCTGCGGATTGTTCAGGATCGCGTTCTTGCGTCCATTGCCGAGGTCTTCCATGAACTGCTTCGAGTATCCGATGCTCTCGCTGTCGAAATAATCGGGCATCGGCGTTTCGGGCACCGGCTTGCCGTTGATGGTGAGCTTCTTGTCCTCGTAGGCGACCGTGTCGCCCGGCAGGCCGATCACGCGCTTGATGTAGTCGACCGATTCGTCTTTCGGATAGCGGAACACGACCACGTCGCCCCGTTGCAGCGGACTGCCCTGCGTGATCTTGGTGTTGCTGATCGGCAGGCGCAGACCGTACTCGTACTTGTTGACGAGGATGAAGTCGCCGACGAGCAGCGTCGGGATCATGGAGCCGGACGGAATCTTGAACGGCTCGATGATGAACGAGCGCACCACGAAGACCGCCAGGATCACCGGGAAAAAGCTCGCCGTGTATTCGAGCCACCACGGCTGGCGCAGCTTGTCGTCGCGCAGGCGGGCGCGCGTCTGGTCAGCGTTCTCGTCGGCGAAACGCTCGCCCACGCGCTCCTGCTGGCGGTCGAATTCGGTGACCGCGGCCTCGGCGGCGCGGCGCCGTTGCGGCAGGAAGACCAGCTTGTCGAGCACCCACGCAATACCCGTCAGCACGACGAGAATCAAAAGAATCAATGCAAAATTCATCAATCGCTTCCGGTTGTTATCGTTGTTTGCCCGACGGACGCGCCGCCGGGCGGAACGGCGCGGACGTCATTCGTCCACGCGCAGGATGGCCAGGAAGGCTTCCTGCGGAATCTCGACCGAGCCGACCTGCTTCATGCGCTTCTTGCCGGCCTTCTGTTTCTCGAGCAGCTTCTTCTTGCGCGAGATGTCGCCGCCGTAGCACTTCGCCAGCACGTTCTTGCGCAGCGCCTTGATGTTCTCGCGCGCGATGATGTTCGAGCCGATGGTCGCCTGAATCGCCACGTCGTACATCTGGCGCGGAATCAGCTCGCGCATCTTCGACGCCACTTCGCGTCCGCGATACTGGCTCTGCGAACGGTGCACGATGACGGACAGCGCATCGACCTTGTCGCCGTTGATGAGCATATCCACCTTGACCACGTCGGCCGCGCGATATTCCTTGAACTCGTAATCCATCGACGCATAACCGCGCGACGTGGACTTCAGGCGGTCGAAGAAGTCGAGCACGATTTCCGCCATCGGGATCTCGTACGTGAGCTGCACCTGGCGGCCGTGATACTGCATGTTGATCTGCGAGCCGCGCTTGGCCGTACACAGCGTGATGACCGAGCCGACATATTCCTGCGGCATGTACAGGTTCACGGTGACGATCGGCTCGCGCACTTCGTCGATCTTCGGCGGCTCCGGCATCTTGGCCGGATTCTCGACCATGATGATGCTGCCGTCGTTCTGCAGGACCTCGTAGATCACCGTGGGCGCCGTGGTGATCAGGTCCATGTCGAACTCGCGCTCGAGCCGCTCCTGCACGATTTCCATGTGCAGCAGGCCGAGGAAGCCGCAGCGGAAACCGAAGCCGAGCGCCTGCGACACTTCCGGCTCGAACTGCAGCGAGGCGTCGTTGAGCTTCAGCTTTTCGAGCGACTCACGCAGCGCGTCGTACTGGTTCGCTTCGACCGGATAGAGGCCGGCGAACACCTGCGGCTTCACTTCCTTGAAGCCCGGCAGCGGTTCGGTTGCCGGACGGGTCGCGACGGTGACGGTATCGCCGACCTTCGCGGCCGTCAGTTCCTTGATGCCCGCGATCACGAAGCCCACCTGCCCCGCCGACAACTCCGGGAGGTTGGTCGACTTCGGCGCGAACACGCCGACGTGCTCGACCGGATACTGCGCACCGGTCGCCATCATCTTGATCTTGTCTTTCGGCTTGAGCACGCCGTTGACGATGCGCACCAGCATCACGACGCCGACGTAGTTGTCGAACCACGAGTCGATGATCAGCGCCTGCAACGGGGCTTCGGGATCGCCCTTGGGCGGCGGCACCTTTGCGATCAGCGATTCGAGCACGTCCGCCACGCCGAGGCCGGTCTTCGCGCTGCAATGCACGGCGTCGGTGGCATCGATGCCGATCACGTCCTCGATTTCGGTGATGGCGTTCTCGGGGTTCGCCGCCGGCAGGTCGATCTTGTTCAGCACCGGCACCACTTCCACGCCCAGTTCGATGGCCGTGTAGCAGTTGGCGACGGTCTGCGCCTCGACGCCCTGGCTCGCGTCCACCACCAGCAGCGCGCCTTCGCACGCGGACAGCGAACGGCTGACTTCGTAGGAGAAGTCGACGTGTCCGGGGGTATCGATGAGGTTCAGGTTGTAGACCTGGCCGTCGCGCGCCTTGTAGGTCAGCGCCGCGGTCTGTGCCTTGATGGTGATGCCGCGCTCGCGCTCCAGGTCCATCGAATCGAGCACCTGCGCTTCCATCTCGCGGTCGGACAAGCCGCCGCACAACTGGATGATGCGGTCGGCGAGCGTCGACTTGCCGTGGTCGATGTGCGCAATGATCGAGAAATTACGAATATGGTCCATTCAGTGCCGCAAGCCAGAAAAAGCGAAAAAGGCGCGCCCTCAGCAACCCGGAGCACGCCTTGAAAATTTCGGGGAAAACTTCGGCATTTTAGCCGAAAACGGGTTCGACCCGCCGGTTTTCGGCGCGCCGCGAGCGCAAGCGCCGCGTCATGCGCGACGGGCCGCCAGTGCGGCGTCCACTGCTTCGGCATCGAGCCGGTAGTGACACAGCTCGGCGCCGTCCAGCACCAGGACGGGCACGAGCTCGTCGTAGCGGGCTTCGAGCGCCAGATCCTGATCGATGTCGATCCATTCGATCGCCGCGCCGTGCCGGGCCGCAATCGGCTCCAGCGCGGCGCGCATCTCCTCGCACAGATGACACCAGGCGCGGCCGTAGAGCATGAGGGCCGGCATCGGCACGGCGGCGCTTACTTCTTACTTCTGCGCCGGCACGCGCGGACGCAGCGGCACGAACTGCGTGTTGTCGCCGCGCCGCACGAGCACCGCGATCATCTTGCTGGCGTCGAGATTCTGCGCGACCGCCTCGAATTGCTTCGCGCTCGTGATGTCGGTGTCGCCCACGCGCAGGATGATGTCGCCCTTCTGGAAGCCCGCGCGCGCCGCCGGACCTTCCACTGCGTCCACCTGCACGCCGTTGTTCAGCTTGAGCGTCTTCTTCTGCTCGGCGGGAATGTCGCTCACGGCGAGCCCGAGCGAGTTGCTCGCGCGTTCCTTCGGCTGCGGCGCCTTCTTCTGCTCGGTCTTCGCGACCTTGTCCGGCTGCATCTCGGCCACGACGATCGGCAGATCGCGCGTCTGGCCCTTGCGCCAGACCGTGATCGTGGCCTTCGTGCCGGGCTTGGTGTCGCCGACCATGCGCGGCAGGTCCGTCGCGGTCTCGACGCTCTGGCCGTTGAAGCGGGTGATGATGTCGCCCGGCTGCACGCCGGCCTTGTCCGCCGGACCGCCCGATTCGACGCTCGACACCAGTGCGCCCTGCGCCTTCGGCAGCCCGAGCGAATCGGCGACGTCCTTCGTCACCTCGCCGATCGCCACCGCGATGCGGCCGCGCGTCACCTTGCCGGTGGTCTTGAGCTGATCGGCCACGCGCATCGCTTCGTCGATCGGAATCGCGAACGATATGCCCATGAAGCCGCCGGTGCGGCTGTAGATCTGCGAGTTGATGCCGATCACCTCGCCCGCCATGTTGATCAGCGGACCGCCCGAATTGCCCGGATTCACCGCGACATCGGTCTGGATGAACGGCAGGTAGTCGCCGGTATCGCGGCCTTTCGCGCTGACGATGCCCGCGGTCACGGTGTTGTCGAGGCCGAACGGCGAGCCGATCGCGAGCACCCATTCGCCGACGCGCACCTTGTTCGAATCGCCGATGGTGATGGCCGGCAGGTTCGTCGCGCTGATCTTCACCACGGCGACATCCGTGCGTTCGTCCACCCCGACGAGCCGCGCCTTGAATTCGCGCTTGTCGGTGAGCGTGACGTAGATGGTGTCGGCGTCATCGACGACGTGAGCGTTGGTCATCACGTAGCCGTCGGTGGACAGGATGAAGCCCGAGCCGACGCCGCTGCTCTGTTCCGAATTGTCCTGGCTGTCGTCGGGCGCGTTGCGGCTGCCGCCCTTGCCCTGATCGCCCTGGCTGCTGCCGCCGTTGTTGCCGCCACCGTTATTGCCACCGCCGCCGCCGCCGCCGCCGCCGCGGGGCGGCTGGCCGGGCATCGGAATGCCGAAGAAGCGGCGGAAGAATTCGGACATGTCGCCGTCGTCCATGCCGGGCGGCAGGCCGCGCAGGTCGCTGCCGGAACCGACGCGCGACGTGGTGCGGATGTTCACGACCGACGGACCGACCTTGTCGACGAGCGTCGTGAAGTCCGGCAGATTCACCGTGGGCACCGCCGCCGCCGTTTGCGAGATGAACGGCAGGCACACGGCGAGCGCCGCGGCCGCGATGAACTTGCGCAGCGAGTAATGGCTCATGAGCGGGAGACCGGAATCCGGATTACTTGGAAGGCTTGTATTCTATGGTAGAAGCAAATTGCTGCAACGTGGCTTGCGGCACCTCGCCCAGCAAAGTGATCCAGAAATCCCCGCGCCGTTTCACCAGCACATGCGTGGCGCCGCTGTTGCCCGCGCCTTCCTTGCGGGTATTTTTCTCGACCGGCTCCACAAAAACCGAAATGGTCGCCAGACCGTCCGAAAACACCGCCTGGTCGACGGGTATCGGCGGCTGTCCCGGCTGGCTCGACGCCATCGGCCGGCGCAGTTCGCGAATCTTGCGGAACCCGGCGATGTTCGGCGTCAGCTGCCAGCCTTGCGCCTCCATGTCGACCGGCTGCACCGGCGGCCGGACGACGGTCCAGCCGGACGTACTGCGGATGCCGTTGGCGATCGGCGTCTTGTCGCCCGGACCGCCGATCTTCACCTGCGAGAACGACAGCTGTTCGAGCACCTGGCCGTCGGCGTCGAGCGTCTGCGCGCGCAGCAGCAGGCCGGTCTTGGCATCGGCCCAGAGCTTGTAGGCGAAACGATAGGAATCTTTCGGATCGAGTTCGAGCACCGTGGTGTCGAGGCCCGCGACGCGGTCGTTGCCGAGCAGCTTCGGCTCGTAGGCGGCGAGCACCTGGGCGCCGCTCGTAGAAAGCAGCGCCGGGAAGGAATCGCGATTCTGCCGGTGTTCGACCACCAGCAAATGACGCTCGGGCACGAACGTGAACATGTCGTCGTCGTGGCGCAGCATCTTGCGCGGCGCACCGTCCAGGCTTTCGAGCGATTCATATTCGCCGTCGCCGCGCGTGGCGACATGCGTAATGCGCGACGACTGCACCGTCGCGCCGCGCTGGTAGACGAACGTGCCTTCGTAATTCTGCTGCTGCGCCGCTTCGTGAATGCGGTCGAGCAGCGTGGCGGCTGATTTGCGCGCGGCGGCGGGATCGTCTCCCTGGGCGAAACTGCCCGATGCCGCCGTCAACAACACGGCTGCGCAAAGCATGAATGCCGGCAGCCGTCCCCAATGGTTCGTTTTGTTCAACCGCACACTCGGCATCAAATTATTGGTCCTGCGAGGTAGCCGCCGCGCGAATCAAGGGCATCGAACCGGGCATTACAGGCTGTTGGGAAAACTGCTGGTGCGCTTCCAGATACTGGTCCAGATTGGCGTCGCGAATGATGTTCGCCTCGACGATCGGCGAGCGCGTGGTAGCAGCCGGCACGGATGCCATGGCGACGCGCTGCATCGAATTGGCCGGGGTGACGCTGGCCACTTGCGCGCCGCCGTGGCTGTCCACGCCCTGCAACTGCGGCACGACGATCCACGTCAGCGTGGCGGCCGCCGCGGCGACCGCGAATGCCGGCATCACGCGACGGCGCAGCATGCCGCCGCGCGCTTTCGCCGCAGGCAGCGCAGCCGGAGCCAGCACATGCGCCTCGGCTTCGAAACGTTCGGAGAAGGCGGCCATGAACGCGCTGCTGCGCGCCGGGCTGACCGCGAGATCGTCGGAGCGCAGCGCGTCTCCGATCAGGTGATATGCCGACCACGCCGCGCGGTCGTCGTGTTTCAGTTCCGCGAGAAACTGGCCGAGGTTGCCAATTTCGTCGACCGACTCACCGTCGACAAATGCCGACATGCGTTCGCCGCGCGAACCTGCTTGCGTCTGATTTTGCACCGAGACCGACCCCATGATGCTCCCCATCTCTTTGACCCACACCCGTAGTGACACCAACTGACCCAGTTATCGCGTCCCTGTCCCGTGGATGACCGCCGCTTACCAGCGTTTGCCTTCGGGAGTGTCCAACAACGGACGCAATTTTGCCGCAATGGCTTCTCGAGCACGAAAAATTCTCGACCTGACGGTGCCGATGGGGCAATCCATCATCTCGGCGATTTCCTCGTAACTCAATCCTTCGATTTCCCGGAGCGTGATGGCGGTGCGAAGCTCCTCGGGCAACAGCGCCATCGCAGCATTGACCGTCTGTGCGATCTGCTTGCTCATCAACATCGACTCGGGCGTGTTGATATCCCTTAGTTGGTCGGCGTCGGAGAAAGTTTCCGCTTCTTCGGCATCTGCTTCGGTAGAAGTGGGCGCCCGGCGTCCTTGCGTGGCAAGGTAGTTCTTTGCCGTATTGACGGCGATGCGATACAGCCAGGTGTAGAACGCCGATTCACCCCGGAATTGCGGCAGCGCACGATAAGCCTTGATGAAGGCGTCCTGGGCGACGTCCTCGACCTCGGCGGGGTCGCGCACGAGGCGCGAGATCAGTCGAATGATCTTGCGGTGGTATTTGGCGACCAGCAGTTCGAACGCGGCCTTGTCACCCTTCTGCACACGTTCGACCAGCAATTGGTCGATTTCTTTTTCGCTCACCTGGGAAATCCGTTTGACTTTGGTCTGTTGCGCGGAGGGCTATTGTAACGGCCCCGCTTGCAGGCAACTGGAACGCTCATCAGACGTTACAGTCGTTACAGGTGGGAAGCCGCGCTGCGGCGGGCTTGTACGGCGAGCTGGCGGAAAGTTTCGGGGTCGATGCAATCCGCCGCAACGAGCAGCGTTCCGGCCTTTCTGTGTGCGCTCGCGAGACGCAGCGCGAGCAGCCAGCCACCCCATTGAGCACAGCGCGTGATGCGCGCATGACGGATTCCGCCGTCCGCATGCAAGAGCGCGAGCCCGTCAGCATGCAAGTGCAAAGCCGCGGGTTGGGCGCGCATCCATCGGTACGATCCGAGTCCGAGCACCGCCGCGGTCAGCGCGCACGCCACCGCCGCATGACCCGCGTGGTCCGTGTGAGCGAAGACGCTCTGAAACACCGTGGCACAGGCAAGCGCCAGAAAGCCGGCCAGCGCCGCACGCAGAAAGCGCGACGGCCGCAGCGGAATGCCCGGCACGAAGCCGGTTTCCCGATGCGGCCGGATCACGCGCGCGCTCGTCATCCCGATTGCCCTGACGGCGCGAGGCAGACTCAGTGACGCTTGAAGACGAGCGAGCCGTTCGTGCCGCCGAAGCCGAACGAGTTCTTCACCGCCACGTCGATCTTCATGTCACGCGCGGTATTGGCGCAGTAGTCCAGGTCGCACTTCGGATCCTGGTTGAAGATGTTGATGGTCGGCGGCGACACCTGGTTGTGGATGGCCAGCACCGTGAACACCGATTCCAGGCCGCCCGCGCCGCCCAGCAGGTGGCCGGTCATCGACTTGGTGGAGTTCACGACGGCCTTCTTCGCCTGATCGCCGAGCGCACGCGTGATGCCGATGGTCTCGGCGATGTCGCCGAGCGGCGTGGACGTGCCGTGCGCGTTGACGTAGTTCACTTCGTCGGGGTTGACGCGCGCGTTCTTCATTGCGTTGACCATCGCGCGGCGGCCGCCGTCGCCGTCTTCCGGCGGCGCGGTCATGTGATAGGCGTCGCCGCTCATGCCGTAGCCGAGCACTTCAGCGTAGATCTTCGCGCCGCGCGCCTTCGCGTGTTCGTACTCTTCGAGCACCATCACGCCCGCGCCCTCGCCCAGCACGAAGCCGTCGCGGTCCGTGTCCCACGGACGGCTGGCGGTGGCGGGATCGTCGTTGCGCTGCGACAGCGCGCGCGCCGCCGCGAAACCGCCGATGCCGAGCGGCGACACGGTAGCCTCCGCGCCGCCGGCGATCATGACGTCGGCGTCACCGTATTCGATGAGACGCGACGCCTCGCCGATGCAGTGCAGGCCGGTCGTGCAGGCGGTGACCATCGACAGATTCGGGCCCTTGAAGCCGAAGCGGATGGACAGATGGCCGGAGATCATGTTGATGATCGAGGCCGGCACGAAGAACGGCGAGATGCGGCGCGGGCCGCGATTGAGCAATTCGGTCTGCGTGACTTCGATCATCGGCAGGCCGCCAATGCCCGAGCCGACCACCACGCCCACGCGTTCCGCGTTGTCCTCGGTGATCTCGAGGCCGCTGTCCTGCATGGCCTGGACGCCTGCCGCGAAGCCGTAATGGATGAAGGTATCCATATGGCGCGCTTCCTTGGCGGGCATGTAGTCCTCGATGTTGAAGCCCTTGACTTCCCCCGCGAAACGCGTGGAGAAGTTCGTGGCGTCGAACTTCGTGATGTTGGCGATACCCGACTTGCCCGCGACCAGATTGGCCCAGCCGTCGGCAACGGTATTGCCGACAGGCGAAACGAGCCCCAGGCCTGTAACAACAACTCGACGACGGCTCACGGTAACCCCTTATCCATAGAATGACGAAATACAAAAGCCACAGCGGCCACAGGAAACCGCCCTGTGTGCCCTGTGGCTTTCAAACTGGTCTTTGCAGCGACTGAGCATCTAGCTGTTCAGCGATGCGCCGCTGGCCCTCAGTACCTCAGGCCTTGACGTTGGCGCGAGCGTAATCGATCGCTTGCTGCACCGTGGTGATCTTCTCGGCTTCTTCATCCGGAATTTCCATGCCGAATTCGTCTTCGAGCGCCATCACCAGCTCAACGGTATCGAGCGAGTCAGCGCCCAGATCGTTCACGAACGACGCTTCGTTCTTGATTTCAGCTTCCGCCACGCCGAGTTGTTCGGCGACGATCTTCTTCACGCGCTGTTCGATGTTGTCCATGCAGCCCTCCGAGGGGAAAAAAGTTCAAAAATACGAGTGCGCGCATTTTATCAGGTTTGGACCCGCAAAATACGGCGCTTCAGTTCCATGCTCCGCTGTCCGGCGCGCTTCCTCAAGCGGGCTGCCGGGGCTTTGCAATGATTCCTTGCCGCCGCGCGGCAGCGGTGCGCACGATGCTTTCCAAAGCATATAGCGCGCCCGTCCGGCGCGGATATTAAGCGAAAACGGGCAAAATTCCTATTCAACCTTACATGTACATGCCGCCATTCACGTGCAGCGTCGTGCCCGTGATATAGCCGGCGTACGGCGAGGCCAGGAATGCCACAGCATGCGCGATATCTTCCGGGCTGCCCAGTCGGCCAAGTGGTATGGATGCGGTCAGCGCGGCACGCTGCTCTTCGGGCAGCACCTTGGTCATGTCGGTGTCGATGAAACCCGGCGCGATGCAGTTCACCGTGATGCCGCGGCTGCCGATCTCGCGCGCCAGCGCCCGCGTCATGCCCGCGACGCCAGCCTTGGCCGCCGCGTAGTTGGCCTGGCCGGGATTGCCCGACGAACCGACCACCGACGTGATGTTGATGATGCGGCCGCTGCGCGCTTTCATCATCGGGCGCAGCACCGCGCGCGACAGACGGAAGACGGCGCGCAGGTTGGTGTCGATGACGGCGTCGAACTCGTCGTCCTTCATGCGCATCGCGAGCTGGTCCTTGGTGATGCCCGCGTTGTTCACGAGCACGTTCAGGCCGCCGAATTCCTTCACGATGCCGTCGATGAAGGCGTCGCCCGCTGCGTCGTCGTTGACGTTCAGCACCGCGCCGCGGCCCTTGCCGCCCGCCTGCGCCAGCGCCTCGCCGATGCTCGCCGCGCCGCTTTCGCTTGTGGCCGTGCCGATGACCGTCGCGCCCTGCTTCGCGAGTTCGAGCGCAATCGCCCGTCCAATGCCGCGCGACGCGCCCGTCACGACGGCTACCTGGTTTTCAAGGCTCATGGTGTCGTTCCTTATGTCGTTCAGCCAGCAATCAACCTGCGTGTGTCTTCGAGCGAGGCCGGATCGAAGACGGAAGCGCCGGTCAGATTGCCGTCGATGCGCTTCGTCAGACCCGCGAGCACCTTGCCCGGACCGCATTCCACGACGTGCGTGACGCCGTCGCGGGCCATCGCCTGCACGCATTCCACCCAGCGCACCGGGCCCGCGGCCTGGCGCACGAGCGCGTCCTTGATCGCGGCGGGATCGGAGACGACGGCGACGTCGATGTTATTGATCAGCGGAATCTGCGGCGCCTTGATCTCGATCTTGGCGAGATAGTCGCGCAACTGGTCGGACGCGGGCTTGAGCAGCGACGAATGGAACGGCGCCGACACCGGCAGCGGCAGCGCGCGCTTGGCGCCCTTCGCCTTCGCGACTTCGCAGGCCTTCTCGACCGCCGCCTTCGAACCGGCGATCACGACCTGCGCGGGCGCATTGAAGTTCACCGCTTCGACCACGCCCGCCGATGCCGCTTCGGCGCACACGGCGCGCACGGTGTCGTCGTCGAGACCGAGGATCGCGGCCATGCCGCCCTGGCCCACCGGCACGGCGTTCTGCATCGCCTGCGCACGGAAACGCACGAGCGGCACGGCGTCCGCGAACGCCAGCGCGCCGGCCGCGACCAGCGCCGTGTATTCGCCCAGGCTATGGCCCGCGACGAGCGCCGGCTTGAGTCCGGTCTCCTGCTCCCACACGCGGTAGATCGCGTATGCGGCCGTCAGCATGACCGGCTGGGTGTTGGTCGTCAGGTTCAGGTCTTCGGCGGGGCCTTCGGCGATCAGCTTGCCGAGATCCTGGCCGAGCGCGTCGGACGCCTGCTGCAGCGACTCGCGCACGATGGCGTGGTCAGCGAATGCGTTCAGCATGCCGATCGATTGCGAACCCTGCCCGGGGAAAACGAACGCAAATTTCATATCGTCCTCGTTGTCTGGAATGCGCCACGATGCCTTCGCGGACCGCGCGCTGCATGGGCGCGCGGGGTCTGTCACGAAGGGGAATCAGCAGCGGATAGGTGAAGTGATTGGAGAAGTGCGGCCGGGGAATCAGTAGCGGATGACCGATGCGCCCCAGGTGAAACCGCCGCCCACGCCTTCGATCAGCAGATGGTCGCCGCGCTTGATGCGGCCGTCGCGCACGGCGACGTCGAAGGCGAGCGGAATCGACGCCGCCGACGTATTGCCGTGCTCGCCGACCGTCACCACCATGCGCTCGGGCGGCAGGTGCAGCTTGCGGGCCGTGCTTTGCATGATGCGGATGTTGGCCTGATGGGGGATCAGCCAGTCGATGTCTTCCGGCGTGAGCTTGGCGCGCTCGAGCGCCTCGACGGCGACCTTCTCCAGCACGTTGACGGCGAGCTTGAAGACGGCCTGGCCATCCATGTGCAGGAAAGCGCTGCCTTCGACCACGCCGCCGTTCACGTTGCCCGGCGTGCAGAGGATGTCCGAATGGCTGCCGTCCGCGTGCAGCGCGCTCGACAGCACGCCCGGCTCTTCCGACGCCTGCAGGATGATGGCGCCGGCGCCGTCGCCGAACAGCACGCAGGTGGTGCGGTCCTTGAAGTCGAGGATGCGCGAGAAGGTTTCCGCGCCGATCACGAGCGCCGTGCGGGCAAGACCGCTGCGGATGAAGCTGTCCGCGGTGGCCACGCCGTAGGCGAAGCCGGAGCAGACGGCCTGCACGTCGAACGCGGCGCCGTGATTGCGGATGCCGAGCTTGTTCTGCAGCAGGCAGGCCGTGCTCGGGAACACGAAGTCCGGCGTGGACGTGGCGACGATGATCAGATCGATCGACTGGGGGTCGATGCCGGCGGCCTCGATGGCCCGCTGCGAGGCGATCAGCGCGAGGTCGCTCGAGGTCTGGTTCGGCGCCGCGAAGTGGCGCGCGTGAATGCCGGTGCGGGCGACGATCCATTCGTCGCTGGTCTCGACGCCCTGTTTCGCGAGACGATCGGCCAAGTCCTGATTCGTGACGCGCTCGTCCGGCAGATAGCTGCCGGTGCCCAGCACGCGGGAGTAGAGATTGGTTTGAGCCATTATGCCTTCGAATGTAGCGCAGTTCCGGACTCGCCCGGCGGGTTCGGCTGCGAGTTGGGCTGTATAGCGGGCTGTGTGTCTGGTTGCGCGTCTTGCTGTGAAGCCGCCTGCGGTTGTTCCGCGGCAGCAGCGACGCCGGCTGCGAGCGACGCGGCGGGCGCATTCTCTTCCATCGCGCGCACCAGGCGTTCGAGCACGCCATTTTTGACGGCATCATACCCGCGTTTGATCGCCCACTCAAAACCGAAGGCCTCGGCCGAGCCATGGCTCTTGATGACGAGCCCGCGCAGGCCCAGCAAGGCTGCGCCGTTGTATTGCGCGGGATCGACACGGCGCTTGAAGCGCTTGAGCACCGGCAGCGCGACGAGCGCCATCAGCTTCGAGGCGAACGAGCGGCTGAACTCTTCCTTGATGATGTCGGCGAGCATCTTCGCGAGACCTTCCGAGGTCTTCAGCGCGACATTGCCGACGAAGCCGTCGCACACGACGACATCCGTCGTGCCCTTGTAGATGTCGTTGCCTTCCACGTTGCCGTAGAAGTTGAGCGTGCTCGCCCGCAGCAGTTCGCCCGCGCGCTTGATGGTCTCGTTGCCCTTGATGACTTCTTCGCCGATATTGAGCAGACCGATGGTCGGCCGCTCGCGGCCCTCGATCGCCGACACCAGCGCGTGGCCCATCTCGGCGAACTGCAGCAGATGCTCGGGTTCGCAATCGACGTTGGCGCCGAGGTCGAGCACCGTGGTGTAGCCCTTCTGGCTCGGCATGGCGAACGCGATGGCCGGCCGTTCGATGCCGGCGAGCGTCTTCAGCACGTAGCGCGAGACGGCCATGAGCGCGCCGGTGTTGCCGGCGGAAATGCAGGTCTGCGCCGCGCCTTCCTTGACGAGGTTGAGCGCGACGCGCATCGACGAATCTTTCTTCTTGCGCAGCGCCACTTCGACCGGGTCGTCCATGGCGACGACTTCGCTCGCGGCGACGATGCTCAGGCGAGGGTCGTCAAGTGCCTTGCACTTCTTGAGCTGGGCGCGGATGGGCTGCTCGAGACCGACGAGCATGAGATGCGCGTCGGGATGCGAGCGCACGAAACTGACGGCAGCGGGAACGGTCACGGCCGGACCGTGGTCGCCCCCCATGCAGTCGATGGTGATCTTTACAGTCATGGAACGCGACGAATTTCGGACACAAAAAAGCGGCAGTGAAATGCCGCCTTCTTGTCGTACCGGGAAAGTGTCAAGAGCGAATTGCGCCCGAGCGCCCGCAGAATGGTTTCCGCGAGCCGGACGGGCGACGGGGAACGCTTAGTCGTTCTTCGTCTTGATGACTTTCTTGCCACGATAGTAGCCATTCGGGCTCACGTGGTGGCGGAGGTGCACTTCACCCGTGCTCGGCTCGACAGCCAGCGGAGCCGTCGTGAGGAAGTCGTGGGAACGGTGCATGCCGCGCTTCGACGGCGACTTCTTGTTTTGCTGAACTGCCATGATTACTCCAGAAAAATTTTGCGAATTCTAACACAGCCCGATCCGCCGACAGCCCTCGGCCGTACGGCCATCGGGTGCGCACATCGCGCTACCTGTTTGTTGCGTGCTACAAAACCTGTTCAGTGCATCAGTGCTTGCCGCCGCCGGAACCGCCCGGCTTGAGCTTTTCCAGCACCGCAAACGGATTCGGCTTGTCTGCCGCATCCGCCGCACTGTTTTCTTCCGACTCGTCGTCCGCGCTGCCTTCGGCACTGCCCGAGAGCAGGCTTTCGTGCACCTCGGGACACACGGTGTGCTTGGGCACGAGCGGCAAGGACAACAACAACTCCTCTTCGATCAAGTCGATGAGATCGAACTGGCGCGAGCCCACGATCACTTCGACTTCATCGTCGTCGAGCGGATATTCGTCCGCTTCTTCCTCCGTCGCAACGATCCGATAGGTGGCATCGACATCGAGATGCTGCGAATACGGCGAAAGACAACGCTGACACCTGAGCCATACCGAGCCGTGGACCGCGAGGCGCAGATATGGTTGCGGCGCTTCCACGCCGTCGTCCTGCAATTCCGGCTGAGTCGAGCCCTCGGCCTGCCAGGTGAAAACCGTATCGTCCTCTCCTGCTGCCGGATTGCCCGACGCATCCGACGCATCCGACACATCGGAAGGCACTTCGGCTAACATGCGCGGCATCTGCGATATGCGCAGTGCGCCGGCTGCCTGCCTGCCGCTGGTGGCGAATTCGAAAATGTCGAGCGCGCGCAGATCGGCGGGGCTCGCAGGTTTGCCAGGATTCCGGGTCATGTGCGCTCCTGCTGGTGCCTTGCCTGGAACGAGTTCAGGCCTTGCGGGTTAGTGCTTCCGATGAGCGCCCAGTATGCACCGCGATGCCGCATTCGGTCAGGCGTGGCTTGCCCGAATTTGCATCGGGCTGGCTTTCATGCTTCTCCTGCCTTTGCCTGCCTGTGCCTGCCGGAGCCCTGCTCAGAAAGCGTCTCACCGGATTCATCGGCCTCGAGCGGAGAAAGCTGCTTGCGCACCGACCGATGAAAAGCCCAAAATCATATCGGCTTTATTCTTTCGAGTCAAATACTTAAGCGCCGCACCGCGCACCGCCGTTTTTTCCTTCTTTTTTACTGATTTCCCTTCATGTCCGACGCTTCAACTCCCCTTCCGCGCCTGATTCTGGCGTCGAGCTCACCGTACCGGCGCGCGTTGCTGGAGCGCCTGCGGGTGCCCTTCGAGGTCGTCGTGCCGGCGATCGACGAAACGCCGCTCGAAGACGAAACACCGCAGGCGACGGCGCTGCGCCTCTCCGCCGCCAAGGCGCGCGCGGCGGCGCAGCGTGTCGCGGAATCCGGCGCGCTGCTCGTAATCGGCTCGGATCAGGTCGCGACCTTCGATGGCCGGCAGATCGGCAAGCCCGGCACGCACGACAAGGCCGTCGAGCAACTGCGCGCGATGCGCGGCCGGAGCGTCGAGTTCCATAGCGCGCTGTGCGTCTTCGACAGCCGCACGAACGACACCCAATCCGCCGATATCGTCACGCGCGTGCGCTTTCGCCACTATTCGGATGCGCAGATCGAAACCTATCTGCGCGCCGAAACGCCCTACGATTGCGCCGGCAGCGCGAAATCCGAGGGCCTGGGGATTGCATTGCTGGAAGCGATCGAATCCGACGATCCCACCGCGCTGATCGGCCTGCCGCTGATCGCGCTGACGGGCATGCTGGCCCGCGCCGGCTTGCCGGTACTGGGGGTGCAATGAGCGGCGTCCTCTATCTGATTCCGAACACGCTCGGCGAAGGCGACGCCGCCGCGCTCGCGCAGGTCCTGCCCGAACCGGTGCGGGCCCGGGCGGCCGCGCTGGGGTACTACATCGGCGAAAACGCCAAGACGACGCGCGCGTTCCTCAAGAAAGTCGGCACGGAACGGCCGATCCAGGAGATCGACGTGCGCGAGTTGAACGTCAAGACGCCGCCTGGCGAGATCGACAGACTGCTCGCGCCGATCCTCGCCGGCGCCGACGCCGGGCTGGTCTCCGAGGCGGGCTGCCCGGCCGTCGCCGACCCGGGCGCACTGCTGGTGCGGCGTGCGCACGATCGCGGCGTGAAGGTGGTACCGCTCGTCGGACCGAGCTCGATCCTGCTGGCGCTGATGGCCTCGGGCATGAACGGCCAGAGTTTTGCGTTCAACGGCTATCTGCCCGTCGATGCCGCCGAGCGCGGCAAGCGCCTGCGCGAACTCGAGCAACTGTCGCGCAAGGCCAATCAGACGCAGATTTTCATCGAAACACCGTATCGCAACCGCGCGATGCTCGACACGCTGATCGCCGCCTGCGCACCCTCGACGCTGATCTGCGTCGCCGTGGATCTGACCTTGGGCGGCGAAACCATCGTCACGCGCACGGCGGCCGATTGGAAGAAGAAAGCCGCGCCGGACCTGCAGAAGCGTCCGGCGATCTTCCTGCTGCTCGCGTCCTGATGTCCTGATGTCCTGACGTCCTGACGCTCAGCGCAACTGGAACCGGCCGCCTAGCGTCAGCGCGCGCACGGCGGCATCGCCCGCCGATGCGCCGAAGCGCCGCACCACGCGCTCGCTGATGCTTTCCTTCTGGGTGTAGTCGACGATGTCCGGCTGCTTGATGACTTCGCGCGCGACATAGCCGGCGTCGCCGAAATCGTCCGCGAGGCCGAGCGCGACGCTCTTTTCGCCGGTCCAGATCAGGCCGGAGAACATCTCCGGATCGTCTTTCAGGCGCTTGCCGCGGCCCTGCTTCACGGCGTCGATGAACTGCGCGTGGATCTGGTCGAGCATGTCCTGCGCGTGGGCAGTCATCGCGGGCGTTTCGGGCGAGAACGGATCGAACTCGCCCTTGTTGGCGCCCGCCGTGTGCAGGCGCCGCTGCACGCCGAGCTTGTCCATCAGGCCGGTGAAGCCAAAGCCGTCCATCAGCACGCCGATCGAGCCGACGACGCTCGCCTTGTTCACGTAGATCTTGTCAGCCGCCGCGGCGACGTAATAGCCGCCCGACGCGCAGATATCGTCGACGACCACGTACAGCGGCGTTTTCGGATATTTCGCGCGCAGGCGCTTGATCTCGCCGTAGATGATGCCCGCCTGCACCGGACTGCCGCCCGGGCTGTTGATGCGCAGGATCACGCCGGCCGTGTTTTCGTCCTCGAAGGCGCTTTGCAGCGCGCCGTCGATGTTGTCGGCGCTGGCGTCGCCGGTAGCGGAAATCTCGCCCTGCAGGTCGATCAATGCCGTGTGCTTGCCGGCCTTCGCGGCCCGGTCGCCGGTGAAATCGAACACGCCCCAGGCAACCAGCGCGATGACGATCAGAAACAGGAAGCGGAAGAAGATGCGCCAGCGCCGGGCGGCGCGCTGCTCGCGAATCGCGGCCAGGGCGATGCGCTCGAGCGCTTCGCGCTCCCAGTTGTCGTTGCCGCGAGGAAGGTTGTCGGACATGCGTGGTTCAGGCGAGTGAATGGATCGGGGTGTTTCAGGCGGGCTGCAAGGACGCATCGGGGAGCCAGAAGACCGCGCGGCCTTCAGGCGTGTCGCGTTCCTCGACCGTCACGGCGCGCAGACGGGCGCCGCGGCACGGACCGCCGACGCATTTGCCGGTGTCGGGCTGGTAGATCGCCCCGTGGGTCGCGCACATCAAGTATAGGCCCGAGCTCTCGAAGAACTGACCCTCGTTCCAGTCGAGCTCCATCGGCACGTGCGCGCAGCGGTTCAGATAGCCGTACGGCTTGCCGTCGTAGCGCACAAAGAAGACGACCGCCTCGCCGGCGGCGTCCGTCGCCGGCACGCGGACGCCCGCGCCGCCGTCGACGAGTGCTTCCGCTGCGCACACGCGCACCGCGTCCCGCGCCGCTTCGCTCATGCGTGCTCCCTGAGCCAGCCGGCCAGCGACGCGACACTGTCCGCGCAGAAATGCGGCTTGAGCACCGCGAGCGAATCCGCCGGATGCGCGCCATAACCCACGCCGACGCCCGCCGCGCCCGCGTTGATCGCCATCTGCAAGTCGTGCGTCGTGTCGCCGACCATCACGGTGCGCCCGAGATCCTGGCCGAGTTCGCGCGTGAGCTCGTGCAACATGGCGGGGTGCGGCTTGGAGAAGGTCTCGTCGGCGCAGCGCGTGCCGTCGAAGGCGCTCGTCAGGCGCGACTGATCCAGCGCGCGATTCAGCCCAACCCGGCTCTTGCCCGTCGCGACCGCGAGGAAATAACCCTCGTCGCGCAGGTCCTGCAGCATTTCGCGCACGCCGGAAAACAGCTCGGTTTCCTGCCCTTTCGTCAGGAAATGGAAGCGATAACGCTCGGCCAGGCGCGGATAGTCGGCGGGATCGAGGGTCGGCGCGCAAATTTGCAGCGCATCCTTGAGCCCGAGGCCGATCACATAGCTGGCGGATTCATCGGCGGGAACCGGCAGGCCCAGGTCGCGGCAGGCGGCCTGAATGCTGCGCGTGATGTGGACGGTCGAATCCATCAGCGTGCCGTCCCAGTCGAAAACGATCAGATCGAATTGCTTCCGCGGCATTTACGGTGTCTCACGATTTTTGAGTTGTTCGATGAAGCGCCGGCACTCGGCGGGCAGCGGCGCTTCGAACTGGATCGGTTCGCCGCTCGCCGGATGGGTGATCTTCAGCCGGTAAGCGTGCAGAAACATGCGTTTCAGCGACGCTTTCGCGCTCGGACGCGCCAGATCCTTGTTCAGCGCGAAGTCGCCGTACTTGGCGTCGCCCGCGATCGGCAGGCCGATGCTCGTCATGTGCACGCGGATCTGATGCGTGCGCCCGGTCTTCAGTTCCGCCTCGACCCACGCGTATTCGTCCCAGCGTTCGATCAGATTGAACACCGTGTGCGACGGCAGGCCGTTTTCCTGGATGCGCACGCGGCGCTCGCCGTCGGCGGCGACGTATTTGTGGAGCGGCGCCTTCACGATGCGCCGGCGGCCCCAATCGGCGGGCCAGTCGCCATGACCGACCGCGTAATAGCGCTTGTCGACGCGATTTTCCCGAATCTGCTCATGCAGATTGACCAGCGCGGCGCGTTTCTTCGCGAGCATCAGCACGCCGGAGGTTTCGCGGTCCAGCCGATGCACCAGTTCGAGGAACTTTGCGTGCGGCCGGGCGTTGCGCAGCTGCTCGATCACGCCGAACGCCACGCCGCTGCCGCCGTGCACCGCGACGCCCGAGGGTTTGTCGATGACGATCAGATGCTCGTCTTCGAACAGGATGGGAAATTCGGCGGCCGGCGCGTTCGACGACACCGGCGTTTCGTCCGTCTGGGCTGTGCGGATGGGCGGCACGCGCACCAGATCGCCCATTTCGAGACGGTACGCGGCGTCGATGCGGCCCTTGTTCACGCGTACTTCGCCGCTGCGGAGAATCCGGTAAATATGGCTCTTTGGCACGCCTTTACAGACGCGCAGCAGGAAATTGTCGATCCGCTGACCGGCGGCAGTCTCGTCGACTTCGATCATCGACACCTGTTCGCTCGCGACCTGTTTCTGGGAAGTTTTGCCTAACTCATTCATTCTGAATATAATTTGCGAGCAGTCTGAAAAGGTTGGTGCTTTAGATCAAGCACTGGCCGCGATTGATCAGACTGTACAGGTGCAAGCGATAAACCATCATTTTACTTGCGCCCAAGGTCGGTTGCTCACCCTGAATACAGAGAGCAGCGAGTTGCACGCACGGCGATATCACCGGCAGGGACGAAGCCCACAGGCGCGTTCGGTCGAGTCGATCGGCGGTCGGTAACGGATTTCTGGTCAAAAAGAATTTTATCGGCGAGAAGCGAAGGCGCCCGGCAACAACCGGTCGCCGCCTGAATCGGTCCTGCGCGAAATTGCGCATGAGCAGGAGAAACAGGCAATCTACGCTCGCCGGTTTTGCGAACAATTGCCGGCGGAATCGCTGCTGCGCTGTAATCTGCGAAGCGCGATCACGCCGCCATGAGGCGAGACACACGGCAGCCGGCTGACGGGCGCGATACAAGGCCCGCGGCGGCGCCGGCGCGGCCTGGCCGCAGGAAGAACCGGTTATGCAGCATCGCGCCGGTGTGCGCGAGACCGCTCTTCCGCGGCCACCGTTGGGAGGATTCAGGCGCTGCAAAGCGCGTCGGGCGGGCAGCGCGTCGGGTCGTTTCGGACTTCCCGGACGTCCGTCCGCCACGCCGCCGTCCATCCTCGCCACGCGCCGCGCGGCTCGACTTCGCCTCGCCGTTGTTTCGCAGGTGCCCCATGGCACGGCCGCCGCGCTGGCGGCTGTCGCCTGCTTTCGGCAATTCTCCCGCCAGAAATCCCGCTCCAGCGTGCTTTGTGACAACACACAAAAAAGCGCGGCTCGCCCGCCTTCCCGCCTCGCGCGCGTGACCTTCATCCGTCACTGACGCCGATTCGCCTGACGAGGGAGGACGAAAGCCGCTCTGGAGCCGTTCCATGAAACGCATGCTGTTTAACGCGACGCAGCAAGAAGAATTGCGCGTCGCCATCGTCGATGGGCAGAAACTCATCGACATCGACATCGAAACCGCCGGGCGCGAACAGCGCAAAGGCAACATCTACAAGGGAGTCGTCACCCGCATCGAGCCGTCGCTCGAAGCCTGCTTCGTCAACTACGGCGAGGACCGCCATGGCTTCCTGCCGTTCAAGGAAGTCGCCCGCCAGTATTTCCGCGACGGCGTCGACATGCGCTCCGCGCGCATCCAGGACGCGCTGCGCGAAGGCCAGGAACTCATCGTCCAGGTCGAGAAGGAAGAGCGCGGCAACAAGGGCGCGGCGCTGACCACGTTCATTTCGCTGGCCGGCCGCTATCTCGTCCTGATGCCGAACAACCCGCGCGGCGGCGGCGTGTCGCGCCGCATCGAGGGCGACGAGCGTCAGGAACTGCGCGAAACCATGGCGCAGCTCGAACTGCCGGAAGGCATGAGCATCATCGCGCGCACGGCGGGCATCGGCCGTTCGGCGGAAGAGCTGCAGTGGGACCTGAACTACCTGATGCAGCTGTGGCGCGCGATCGAAGCCGCTTCGCAAAGCGGCGTCGCCGGCCAGCCGATGCTGATCTATCTCGAATCCAGCCTCGTCATTCGCGCGATCCGCGATTATTTCCAGCCGGACATCGGCGAAATCCTCATCGACACGACCGAAATCCATGACCAGGCGCGCGCCTTCATGGACATCGTGATGCCCGACAACCTCTCGAAGGTGAAGCGCTATCACGACGACGTGCCGCTGTTCTCGCGCTTCCAGATCGAGCACCAGATCGAAACCGCGTACTCGCGCACGGTGCCGCTGCCCTCGGGCGGCGCGATCGTGATCGATCACACCGAGGCGCTCGTCGCCATCGACGTGAACTCGGCGCGCGCGACCAAGGGCGCCGACATCGAGGAAACCGCGACGCGCACCAATCTCGAAGCCGCCGACGAAGTCGCGCGCCAGCTTCGTCTGCGCGATCTGGGCGGCCTGATCGTGATCGATTTCATCGACATGGAATCGGCCAAGAGCCAGCGCGAAGTCGAGCAGCGTCTGAAGGACGCGCTCAAGCACGACCGTGCCCGCGTACAAATGGGCAAGATTTCGCGCTTCGGCCTGATGGAACTGTCGCGTCAGCGGCTGCGTCCGGCGCTGTCGGAAGGCAGCCACGTGACCTGCCCGCGCTGCAACGGCACGGGCCATATCCGCGACACCGAATCGTCCGCGCTGCAGGTGCTGCGGATCATTCAGGAAGAAGCGATGAAGGAACACACCGCGGCGATTCATTGCCAGGTGCCGGTCGAGGTGACCGCCTTCCTGTTGAACGAAAAGCGCTCGGAAATCAACAAGATCGAATCGCGCTTCAAGGTCAATGTCGTCCTGATTCCGAACAAGCATCTGGAAACGCCGCATTACAAGCTGGAGCGCCTGCGTCACGACGACGCACGCCTCGACGAGCCGCGTGCATCGTGGAAGATGGCCGTGGAAGCCGCGACGGAACTCGAATCCGAGACCGGCTACAGCAAGCGCGCGGAAGAGGTGAAGCCGAAGCAGGAAGCCGCGGTCAAGGGCATCACGCCCGAGAAGCCCGCGCCGAGCGCGCCGGTCAAGGCTGCTCCGGTCGAGGCCGCGCCCGTTGCGGCGCCGGTGCCGGCGAGCGGCGGGTTCATCGCGTGGATCAAGAACCTGTTCGGCATCCAGCCGGAAGTCAAGCCCGCCCCGGCTCCGGTCGAGGCGCAACCCGCCGCGCGTCCGCAACGTGAGCGCAGCGAACGCGCGGGCAGCGGCGATCGCAATCGCAACCGCCGCAGCGGCGGCGCCGGCCGTGATGGCGCGCAGGCAGGCAGCGCGAGCAGCGGCAATGGCAGCACGGGCGGCAACGGCGCAGGCCGGCAAGGCGCGCGCCGTGAAGATCGCGAAGCGCGTGGCGGTCGTGAGGGACGCGAAGGTCGCGAGCTGCGTGAAGTGCGCGAGCCGCGTGAGGCACGTGAAGCCCGCGAGCCGCGCGAGGGCCGCGAGCCGCGCGAGGGCCGCGAGCCGCGTGAAGGCCGTGAGCCGCGTGAAGGCCGTGAGCGCAACGCCGAACGCGCCCCGCGTCCGGAAGCAGGCGAACGCCAGGAACGTCGCGAACGTCCGGATCGTGGTGAACGCGGTGCCGAGCGCGCCGATCGTTCTGAACGCGCCGATCGTCCCGAACGTGCAGAGCGCGGGGAACGGCCGGATCGTGGCGAACGCCGCAAGCCGCAGCCGGAAGCCGCCGTCGAAGCACTGACGCAAGGCGAAACGGTGGTATCGGAAATCGTCGAGTCGGCGCAGGTCGATGTGGACGCCGCAGGCTTCGACGCAGGATCCGCCGATCAGGGCGCGCGTGACGGCGAAGAGCGTCGCCGCCGTCGTCGTGGCCGTCGTGGCGGCCGTCGCGAACGCGAGGAAGACGGCATCACCGTGAATCACGCGGCTGACGTCGCGGAAGCCGAAGGCGCAGCGGACAGCTCCTCCGCACAGGCCGGCGTGTTCGACGCCGAAGCCGCGCAGGAAGTGTCGGCGCGTCGCGAAGCGCGTCCGGCTGTGGAATCGGCCGAAGCAGCGGCAGTGGCACCGGCACCGGTCGAAACCGTTGCCGCGCAACCGGTTGAAGCGCCGGTTGAAGCGCCGGTTGAAGCGCCGGTCGAAGCGAAGCCCCAAGCGCCCGCGCCTGTCGTCGCTGAAGAAGCGCCGGTGGCCGAGGCTCACAAGGCTGAACCGGTCGAAGCGAAGGCGTCGACGCCCGAAGCAGCCGGCTTCGACATGTTCGCCAAGCCGGCGCCGTCGGTCGACAACCCGTTCGGTCCGTCGCCGAAGGTTGCCGAAACGAAGCCTGTCGATCCGTTCGCGCCCGTCGCCGACGAAGCCAGGCCGGTCGAGGCCGCGCCCGCTCCGGTGGAAACGCCGGCTCACGTGGAAACGCCGGCTCCGGCCGCTGCCGAAGCCGTACCTGAAGCAGTTCCGGCGCCTGCCTCCGTGGAAGCCGAAGTGGCCGAACCGCTGAAGGCCGCCGCCGTTGCGCCGACGCCCGAAGCAACGGCCGTCGAACCCGTGCCGCCGCTCGAACCCGCCGAGGCGCAGGCGCCGGTCGCAGCGGAACCGGTGCAGGCAGCCACACCCGCCGCCCCGACAGCACCCGCCGCACCCGCGACGGCCACGCCGATCGCCGCGGAAGCGCTCCAGCCGATGCTCGAACGTGCCGGCCTCGTGTGGGTCAACACGGACGCGACCAAGCTGCGTGAAGCCGATGCCGCCGCCGCCCGCCTGCCCGCGCCGGTGCGCGTGCCGCGCGAACGCAAGGCGCTCCCGCCGGCCGACACCACGCCGATGCAGCAGGTGGAAACCGGCAAGGGCACCCATTGAGCGATCATTGAGCGCTCTGCCGCCCGGCACGGCTTCGCGCCGTGTGCCGGGCGGACGCTGACAAAACGCCATCGACCCACATCGATGGCGTTTTTTTTCGTGCACCCGCCGCGCAGCGCTGCAAGAAAAGCGGGAAAACCAGACCCCGCGCGGGTATCCCCCTTGCGACTCCAATGAGAAGCTTCCGTTAAAATGGCAGCGTCATAGAACGATTCGCAACCCTCGAACAAGACCGCAACGGTCGAGCCGAAACCCAATCACCATGTCCCGACGCATCATCCCCGTGACCGACATCAGCGCGATTCCGGCCTTCGCCGGCGTCGCTGCTGCGCCATCGGGGCTGCTCACGGACACGCTCGCGCGTCCTTTGCGCGACCTGCGCATCTCGGTGACCGACCGCTGCAACTTCCGCTGCGTGTACTGCATGCCGCGCGAGGTGTTCGACAAGCACTACTCGTTTCTGCCGCACGCCGCCCTGCTCTCCTTCGAGGAAATCGAGCGGCTGGCGCGCGTGTTCGTCGCGCACGGCGTCGAAAAGATTCGCCTGACGGGCGGCGAACCGCTTTTGCGCAAGAACATCGAATTTCTGATCGAGCGGCTGGCGCTGCTGCGCACGCCCGAAGGCCGCCCGCTCGACCTCACCCTGACCACCAACGGTTCGCTGCTCGCGCGCAAGGCCCGCTCGCTGAAAGACGCGGGGCTGTCGCGCGTCACGGTCAGCCTCGACGCCCTCGACGACGCGCTGTTCCGCCGCATGAACGACGCCGACTTCGCGGTCGGCGACGTGCTCGAAGGCATCGCCACGGCGCAGGCGGTCGGGCTCGCGCCGCTCAAGGTGAACATGGTCGTCAAGCGCGGCACCAACGACCAGGAAATCGTGCCGATGGCGCGTCATTTCAAAGGCAGCGGCGCGATCCTGCGGTTCATCGAATACATGGACGTCGGCGCCTCGAATGGCTGGAACATGAGCGAAGTGCTGCCGTCGGCGCAGGTGGTGGAGCGCATCGACGCGCATTTCCCGCTCGCACCGCTCGAAGCCCATACCGACGCCGAAACCGCGCAACGCTGGGGCTATCGCGACGGCAGCGGCGAAATCGGCGTGATCTCCAGCGTCACGCGCGCGTTCTGCGGCACCTGCACGCGCGCGCGGCTCTCGACAGAAGGCAAGCTGTACCTCTGTCTTTTCGCCGTCGCCGGACACGATCTGCGCGGGCTGATCCGCGGCGGCGCCAGCGACGAGGAAGTCGCCACGTCCATCGCGCGCATCTGGGAAGCGCGCGGCGACCGCTATTCGCAATTGCGCGGCAGCGCGGCGGCTGAGTCGCGAAGCGACGGACCGCGCGTCGAAATGTCGTACATCGGCGGCTGACGCAGGCCAACCGACCGTGCAGGCCACGCCCCATCCTCATGCTTTCTCCGACGACATCACGGCGCTCGTGCTGGCGGGCGGACGCGGCTCGCGCATGGGCGGCATCGACAAGGGCATGCAGCCGTTTCGCGGCGAAGCGCTCGCGCTGCACGTGATGCGGCGTCTCGCACCGCAGGCCGGCGCGATGCTGGTCAGCGCCAACCGCTCGCTCGATGACTACGCGCGTCTCGGCGCGCCGTTCAACGCGCGCGTCATCGCCGATACCCGCGGCGAACATCCCGGACCGCTTGCCGGCATCGCGGCCGCGCTGCGCGAGGCGCGCACCGGCTTCGTGCTGACCGCGCCCTGCGACGCGCCGTTCGTCGACGAACACCTGTGCGCCGCGCTGCGGCAGGCGCTCGAAACGAAGGGTGTCGACATTGCGTATGCGGCGACGGTCGAGGCCTCCGGCGACGTGCAGGCGCATCCGGTGTTCGCGCTGCTGCGCACCTCGCTCGCCGACGATCTCGACGCCTGGCTGGACGCCGGCGAGCGCAAGGTGCGCGCGTGGTACGCGCGCCACACGGCGGCCGAAGTCCAATTTCACGATGTACGTGCGTTTTACAATGTCAACGATTTGCAGCAGCTGGCCGAGCTGGAGCGCGACTGACCGCTCAACCCGCTGTTCGCTCGCGTCCGCCCATGCGGCCTGATCCTTCCGGGCTGCTCGTTCTCTCCGCTGCCGTGGCATGGTCTCACCGCCCGACGCAGGCCGCGATCCACTCCGATTCATGACCACGCCCAAGGAACTCTTCGCCTCCGTTGCTCAGTACGATCCGAATGCGCTGCCCGTCGAGGCCGCGCAGGACATCGTGCGTCAATGGGCGATGCCGCGCGGAGCAAACACGCCATCCGAACGCGTGAGCCTGCACGACGCGCTTGGCCGCGTGCTGGCGGAGGACGTGATTTCTCCCATCGACGTCCCCGCCTTCGACAATTCCGCCATGGACGGCTACGCGTTCGCGGCTACGGCAGTAACGGCGGTGACGGGCGGCGGCGCAACGGTCGAACTTCCGGTCGCGGGCACGGCGTTCGCCGGCCGTCCCTTCGTGGCCACGTCCGGCGGGCGCGAATGCGTGCGCATCATGACCGGCGCGCTCATGCCGCCGGGCTACGACACGGTGGTGCCGCAAGAGCAGGTCACCCGCGAAGGCGACACCATTCGCTTCGCCGTGACGGGCATCCGCGCGGGACAGAATCGCCGGCTGGCGGGCGAGGATCTCGCCAAGGGCAAGCCCGCGCTGACCGCCGGACGCATCGTGCGGGCGTCGGACCTCGGGTTGCTCGCGTCGCTCGGGATCGGCGAAGTCGCGGTGCGCAAGCGGCTCGTCGTGGCCTTCTTCTCGACCGGCGACGAATTGCGCTCCATCGGCGAAACACTGAGCGCGGGCAGCGTCTACGACAGCAATCGCTACACGCTTTTCGCGATGCTCCGGCGCCTGGGCGTCGACACCCTCGATCTCGGCATCGTGCGCGACGACCGCGCCTCGCTCGAAACCGCGCTGCGTCACGCCACCCACAGTGCGGATGTCGTCATCAGTTCAGGCGGCGTCTCAGTGGGCGATGCGGACTTCACGCGCGACCTGCTGAATTCGCTCGGCGAAGTCGCCTTCTGGAAGATCGCAATGCGCCCCGGCCGGCCGCTGGCGTTTGGCCGCCTGTGGTCGGGCGAGCGCGCGGGCGCGGGCAGCTCGGCGCTGTTCTTCGGCTTGCCGGGCAATCCGGTCGCCGTGATGGCGACCTTCTACTTCATCGTGCGCGAGGCCTTGCTGGCCATGTCGGGTGCGCAGCGGCAGGCGCTCACGGCCCTGCGCGCCCGCGCCGCGGAACCGATGAAAAAACGCGCGGGCCGCACCGAATTCCAGCGCGGCATCGCGACACGCGAGGCCGACGGCGGCTGGCGCGTCGTCACGACCGGTCCGCAAGGCTCGGGCGTGCTCAGCTCGATGAGCGAAGCGAATTGCTTCATCGTGCTCGAGCATGCTCGCGGTGACATAGACGCCGGCGACGATGTCGAGATCGTGCCGTTCGACGGCCTGATCTGATAGCTGCGCCACGCGCGCGTATCGCCGTAACCCTCATTCCTATATCGACAGACGGGGCACCCTTCCATGAAAAAACAGATTTCGTTCATCGCACCGGGACAGACCGCCAAGGCGCTGATCCTCGTTTATCTGACCTTCAGCGTGCCGATCGTGCTGCTGGGCGTCGTGGTCGCGTTCGTGCGCTATGGCTCGGTGGAAGTCAGCACGGTCACGAGCGCGCTGCTGCTCAACGCGATACTCGGCTTCATCCTGCTGTGGATTGCCTGTCACGCGTACAACTGGGTGGCGTCGCGTTTCGGCGGCATTGAGATCACGCTGTCCGACGCGCCGGAGGAAGCATGAGCGCCGCCCTGATCCGCGCGGCGACGCCCGCCGATGTCGGCGCCGTGTTCGCGCTGATGCTCGAACTGGCCGAGTTCGAGAAGCTGACGCATCTGTTTATCGCCACCGAGCAGGACGTGCACGATGCGTTGTTCGGCGCGCGCCCGGCCGCCGAAGCGCTGGTTGCCGAACAGAACGGCGAGATCGTCTCGTATGCGTTGTTCTTCCAGAATTTCTCGACCTTCCTGGGCAAGCGCGGGCTGTACCTCGAAGACCTCTACGTACGTCCCTCGATGCGCGGCAGTGGCCTCGGCACGCAGATGTTGAAGAAGCTGGCCGCGCTCGCAGTGGAGCGTCAATGCGGCCGCTTCGAATGGTCGGTGCTCGACTGGAACCAGAACGCCATCGACTTCTACGAAAAGATGGGCGCGACCGTGCTGCCCGACTGGCGCATCGTGCGCGTCACGGGCGAGCCGCTCGAACGGCTGGCTGTGTCTTCGTAGGTCACTCGTCTTCTTCACCTTCGGGCGGGGGTGCGTCACCCGACGCCTCGCCCAGCAGCCCCGCCGCCCGCTCTCCCGGCAACGCTTCCACGTCGCGAAGCCGCTTGTTCATCTGCCGCGTGCGCGTCTGCGCCGCCTCGATCGAGCGCGTGACCGTTTCCAGCTGCGACTTGGTCCGCGCCAGCACGTCGCCGAACTTGCCGAACTCGGTCTTCACCGCGCCCAGCACCTGCCAGACCTCGCTGGAACGCTTCTCGATGGCCAGCGTGCGGAAGCCCATCTGCAAGCTGTTGAGCAGCGCGGTCAGCGTCGTCGGCCCGGCAATGCTCACGCGATAGTCGCGCTGCAACGCATCGCTCAGACCAGGGCGACGCAGCGCTTCGGCATACAGACCTTCGGTCGGCAGGAACAGCAGCGCGAAGTCGGTGGTATGCGGGGGCGCGACGTATTTCTGCGCGATCGCCTTTGCCTCCGCGCGCAACCGGCCTTCGAGCGCGCGTGCGGCGTCCTCGACCGCGGCCGGATCGGCACGTTCCTGCGCGTCGATCAGACGCTCGTAGTCCTCGCGCGGAAACTTCGCGTCGATGGGCAGCCACACAGGCGTGGCGGCTTCATCGGATGTCGAGGACGCTCCCGGCGCGTCATGACGGCCTGGGAGCTTGATCGCGAATTCCACGCGTTCGTTGCTCTTCGGCACCGTAGCGACGTTCTTGGCGTACTGCTCCGGCGTGAGCAGCTGCTCCAGCAGTGCTTCGAGTTGCACTTCGCCCCAGGTGCCGCGCGTCTTGACGTTGGTCAGCACCTTCTTCAGGTCGCCGACGCCCGCCGCGAGTGTCTGCATTTCGCCCAGTCCGCGATGCACCTGCTCCAGCCTGTCCGACACCAGCTTGAACGACTCGCCCAGCCGTTGCTCCAGCGTGGCGTGCAGCTTTTCATCGACGGTGCGGCGCATTTCGTCGAGCTTCGTCGCGTTGTTCGCCTCGATGTCCTTGAGACGCGCCTCGAGCGTCGCGCGCACCTCGCCGAGCCGCCGTTCGTTCGCCTCCGACAGCTGCGCGAGATGCAGCGAGATCGAATCGGCGAAGCGCTTCAACGCGTTGCCCTGATCCTCGCGCGCCTGCTGGCTCTGTTGCGCCAGTTGTTGCGCAAGCGCGTCGAACTGGGCGTTCTGCACGTTCGCTGTACTCGCCAGTTGCGTCGACAGCGTCTGATGGAACTGCGCGAAGCCGCTCTGCGCTTCCATGCGCGACACCCGCCCGCTTTCGGCGATATCGCCGCGCAGGCCGCGTTCGAGCCGTTCCTGCGCGCGCGCATGCGCCTCGCCCATATCGTTGACGCGATCGGTGAGCGCCTCGAACTCGTCATGCATGCCGCCGTGCGACGGACGCCGCAGCGTCACGACCAGCGCGATGAGCGCAATCACCAGCGCGAGCGCCAGCACGGCGACCGCGCCCACCAGCAGTTCCATCATTTCTTCAGTACGCCCGGGTTGATCGGGTTCGGCGGATTGCCCGCGCGCGGGCCTTCGCCGAGCGCGGCGATCAGGTTGTCGGCGGCGAGATTGGCCATGGCGCGGCGCGTGGCCTCGGTTGCGCTGGCGATGTGCGGCGTCAGCACGACGTTGTCGAGCACCAGGAAGTCAGGATTGAAGTTCGGCTCGCCTTCGAAGACATCGAGGCCCGCCGCGGCGATGCGCTTGTCACGCAAAGCGGCGATCAGCGCGGCATCGTCGACGATGCCGCCGCGCGCGATGTTCGTGAGCGTCGCGGTCGGCTTCATCAGCGCGAGCTCGGCCGCGCCGATGGTGTGATGGCTCTCCTTCGAATACGGCACGACGAGCACCACGTGATCCGCGCGCTTCAGCAGATCTTCCTTCGACGCGTACTCCGCATTCAGCGCGGCCTCGATCTCGGGCGCGACGCGCGAACGGTTGTGATACAGCACGCGCATGTTGAAGCCGCTGGCCCGCCGCGCGAGCGCCTGCCCGATGCGTCCCATGCCGATCACGCCGAGCGTCGAGCCGTAGACGTCCGCGCCGAGGAAGGAATCGAAGGACCATTTCTGCCACTGGCCCGCGCGCAGGAAATGCTCCGACTCGGTCACGCGGCGCGCGGCCGCCATCATCAGCGCCCAGCCGAAGTCGGCGGTGCTTTCGTTGAGCACGTCCGGCGTGTTGGTGCCGAGCACGCCGTGTGCGTCGAACGCCTGCATGTCGAAGTTGTTGTAGCCGACCGCCATGTTCGCAACCACTTTCAGCTTCGGCGCGGCCGCGAGTTCGGCGTCGCCGACGCGCTCTCCGGCCGTGAACGCGCCGTCGCAGTTGGCGAGACGCCGGACGAATTCATCCTGCGGAAGGACATCGCCCAGGTTGGCGTCCACATCGAAGTATTGTTTCAGCCGCTCGATCACATCAGGGAACGTGGATCGTGCGACAAGCACTTTCTTCTTCATTGCCTACTCCCGGAAAAATAGCCAGCCCAGCATGGCGAAAAGCGGCAGCAAGACGACGCCCGACCACGCGATATAGCCGAAGAAACTCGGCATGCGCACGCCGCGCGACTCGGCGATCGCCTTGACCATGAAATTCGGCGCATTGCCGATATACGTGTTCGCGCCCATGAAGACCGCGCCCGCAGAAATGGCGGCGAGCGTGGTGGCGTCGGTGGTCATGAGCGTGCGGGCGTCGCCACCCGCGAGATTGAAGAACACGAGATAGGTGGGCGCGTTGTCGAGGAATGACGACAACAGGCCCGTGGCCCAGAAGTACGCCAGGTCCACCGGCTTGCCGTTCGCGTCCGACACCGCGTGCACGATGCCCGCGAACGCGCCGTCCGCGCCCGCGCGCAGGATGGTGATGACCGGCGCGATGGTGACGAAGATCGCGGCGAACAGCCTGGCCACTTCCGCGATGGGCGCCCAGTCGAACGCATTGCCCTCGCGCGCACTGTTCGGCGTCCATGCGAGCGATGCCAGCAGCACGCCGGCAAGCAGCACATCGCGCACGAGATTCTGCAACTGCACCTGCGTGCCGAACACATTGAACGCGATGCCGGGCTTCCACACGCCGCTCATCAGCACCAGCGCGACGATGGCCGCGAGCAACGCGAAGTTGATCTTGCCGTCGACGCCGAGCGACGGCGTATCGGGCGTCGGGTCGAGTGCCGGCCGGCGAGCATCGTGCTTGCGCCAGTAGTGGCTGTCGAGCAGATAAAACAGCGCGAGCAACGCGACGCAAAGCACCAGCATGGGCAGTGGGAGATGCAGCGTGGTCCAGAAAAATCCGACGCCGTTCAGGAAGCCCAGGAACAGCGGCGGATCGCCCAGCGGCGTGAGCGAGCCGCCCGCATTGGCGACCAGAAAGATGAAGAACACGACCACATGCACGACGTGCTTGCGGTTGTCGTTGGCGCGCAACAACGGCCGGATCAGGAGCATGGCCGCGCCGGTCGTGCCCATGAGGCTCGCGAGCACGGTGCCGAGCGCGAGCAATCCGGTGTTGAGCCGCGCCGAACCATGCAGGTTGCCGCGCACGCAGATGCCGCCCGCCACCGTATAGAGCGCGGCCAGCAGGATGATGAAGGGAATATATTCTTCGAGCAGTGCGTGCAGCAGCACGCCGCCGGCAGTGCCGGCCCCGAACGCGACGGCGAACGGCACGAGAAACGCGAGCGTCCACGCGGCCGCGATCTTGCCATAGTGGTGATGCCAAACCTTCGCGGCCACGAGCGGAAAGACCGCGATGGACAGCAAGACGCCGATGAACGGCAGTCCCCACGCGGCCGAGAGCGTTGCGCCGTCGAGCGTGGCCGCCGCCGCGGGATTCGTGACCGATGTCAATACAGCGAGCAGGATACCGCCAGCGAGAAGCCGCATAAGACTCAGGCTCCGCGCACGACGATGACATGCACGCGATACGGCCCGTGCGCGCCGAGCACGATGGTCTGTTCGATATCGCCGGTGCGCGACGGTCCCGAGACGAAATTGACCGCGCGCGGCAGTTCGCCCCGCTCGGCGCGGATGAGCGCGAAGGCGTCTTCGTGCGCCGCGACGATGCGCGACGCCGGCACGATGGCAATGTGGGTGGCAGGCAGCAGCGCGCCGGATGCGGGCGTTTCGGCGCTGGACAGCAGCACGAGCGAGCCGGTTTCGGCGGTGGCGCAGAAACAGCCGGTGATGCCGACGAGATCGGCATCGGCAGGCTTGCGCAATGACACGTGCAGGCCGGCTTCGGCAAACGGCAGGTCAGCGAGCGCGGGCCACGCGACGACCTCGGTCGGGAGATTCAGCGCATGAAGATAGCGCGCGGCTTCGGCAGGGGTTTCGGCCAGCGACTCGACTTCGGCGACGGTGGTGGCAAGACGCTCGGCCTCCAGCCTGAACCGCGCGACGAGTTCTTCGCGCGTCTGCGGCAAAGGCGGACGCGGGCCTGCCGGATGCCGCTCGACATACTCCTGCGCCGCCGCGCGCTCGGCGTCCGTCGGCTCGCCGTGACGACCCTGCGCACTGCGGATGCGCGCGAGAATGGTGCGGCGCGCGGCCGATGTATCCATGGTGCCGTCCTCTTTCCTCTGCGATGCTGGGTGAATGCGTGAATGCGTAGATGTGTGAGCCGAATCGATCAGCGACGCGTCGGATTATAGCGAGCGGGGTTTGCGCGCGAACCTCGGCCGGACGGCCTGGGCCGGCGCCGCGAACAAGGCACTCAACAAGGTACGCGTCAGAGTTCGCCCACCGGCTGCTCGATGCCGAACACCTGGCGCAGGTAGGCAAGATAGGCGCGGTCGTCGCACATGTTCTTGCCCGGCGAGTCCGAGAGCTTCGCCACCGGCTGCCCGTTGCAGCGAACCATCTTGATGACGATCTGCAGCGGCTGATAGCCGAGGTCGTTGGTGAGATTCGTGCCGACGCCGAACGCGAGCTGGCAGCGGCCACGGAAACGTTCGTAAAGCTGCAGCACCTTGGGGATATCGAGCGCGTCCGAGAACACGAGGATCTTGGTGCGCGGGTCGCAGCGGTTCTCTTCGTAATGGCGCAGCAGGCGCTCGCCCCAGTCGAAGGGATCGCCCGAGTCGTGCCGCGCGCCGTCGAAGAGCTTGCAGAAGTACATGTCGAAGTCGTTCAGGAACGCCTTCATGCCGTACACGTCCGACAGCGCGATGCCCAGGTCGCCGCGATATTCCTTGGCCCACATCTCGAAGCCGTAGATCTGCGAATCGCGCAGGCGCGGACCCAGCGCCTGGCACGCCTGCAAGTACTCATGCGCCATGGTGCCGAGCGGGCGCTGGCCGTGCTTCATCGCGTAGTAGACGTTGCTCGTGCCGGCGAACTGCGCGCCCAGGCGTTCCTTGAGCGTCAGCACGACTTCCTCGTGCCACTGCTTGGAGAAGCGGCGGCGCGTGCCGTAGTCGGCGATCTTGCAGTCGGAATATTCGGGCGGCGTGGCGAGCAGCTTGATCTTCTCGCGCAGGCGTTCGCGGCCGGTTTCGTATTCGGGCTTGCGCTGGGTGTTGCGGAAGTAGACCTCGTTGACGATCGCGAGCACCGGAATCTCGAAGAGGATGGTATGCAGCCAGGGTCCTTCGATGTCGATATCGATCTCGCCGTTATTCTTCGCCGAGGGCGCGATGCGAATGGACTTCTCGTTCAGATGGAACAGCGCGAGGAAGTCGATGAAGTCGCTCTTGATGAAGCGCATGCGCCGCAGATAGTCGAGTTCTTCTTCCTTGAAGCGCAGATTGCAGAGCTGACGGACTTCGTCGCGAATTTCGTCGATGTACGGCGTGAGATCGACATTCGGCGTGCGGCAGCGAAAGCGATACTCGGCGTGCGCGGCCGGAAAATGATGCAGCACGACCTGCATCATCGTGAATTTATAGAGGTCGGTGTCGAGCAGCGAAGTGATGATCATGGTTCTGGCTGAAACATCCACGCGAAAAGACGACGCACCGGTTCGAGCCGCCTGCCCCGCTGGCCCGATGCTGTCTCGATGTGCATTGATGGCGGCCGGGCTTGCGTCAAACAGACTCTGACCCGATTACGCCCCGCAGGTCATGTTACCCGAATGTGCGCGCCGGCATGGGGCATGGACGCCCTTTCAAGCCCGCTGCAAAGGCTTCCCGTACCGCATATACCCACATCACGAATCGATATAAGGCAGGCGTTGCGGGCGCTCGCGTCCGTTTTTCCTATTACGCTACAATACGCGTTTCCGCAAGCGCACCTCCCGGCCCATGCAGCCGCCCAGGGCGCAGCCCCCACGAATTCCGCATGCAGGAGCCTGAATGACTCACGTTGTGACCGAAAGCTGCATCAAGTGCAAGTTCACCGATTGCGTGGACGTGTGCCCGGTGGATTGCTTCCGCGAAGGTCCCAACTTTCTCGCGATCGATCCGGACGAGTGCATCGACTGCGCCGTGTGCGTCGCCGAATGCCCGGTCAACGCGATCTACGCCGAAGAAGATGTACCCGGGGATCAGCAGCACTTCACTGAACTGAACGCCGATCTCGCCCGCAACTGGCCGAGCATCACCAAGACCAAGGCGCCGTTGCCGGAGTCGGACGAGTTCAAGGACGTCAAGGACAAGCTGAATCTGCTCGAGCGCTGATACGTTCAGCGACGTCCGGCATCGCCCGGCGTTTCGTGTGAGATTCGCGCCCCTTCTTCAGGTAATCGAATGAAGATTGGGCGTTGACAGCAAAGCACCACCCCCCTATAATTTCGCTTCTCTGCTGTAGATGTTCCCCGATAGCTCAGTCGGTAGAGCGCCGGACTGTTAATCCGTAGGTCCCTGGTTCGAGCCCAGGTCGGGGAGCCAAGAGCTTCAACACGAAGTTTCTTCAAAAGCTCCAGCAAGCGTTGTTCAAAACCCAGTCTCTTGGCTGGGTTTTTCATCTCAGCTTCAGATGTTGTCAGTTGTTCCCCGATAGCTCAGTCGGTAGAGCGCCGGACTGTTAATCCGTAGGTCCCTGGTTCGAGCCCAGGTCGGGGAGCCAAAAAGGCTTCATCGCAGGATCCAGCAAAAGCCCAGTCTTTCGACCGGGCTTTTTGTTTTTGCGCGCCGGTTCTCTCCCCGCTACGCGTCGTCACCGTCCAAGCGGAGTTCGTTTAACCGTTTGTATAATCTACCGGGTCGATCGATGAATTCGATAGTCGACAAGGAGAGAAACGATGCGCTGGGTCATCCTGTTGATCTTCATCGTCTGCGCGGCCTACACGCACTGGCGCGGCAAGGTTCGCCACGGTTTCTTCCGGCAGCTCTCCGATCATTCGACCTTCATGTCGCCGGTGAACGGCTTCGTCTATCTGTTCTCGCGCGTACCGTCCACGCCGTATCTCCACACTTCCCTCTTTCCCGAACTCGCGCCGCTCAAGACGCACTGGCAAACCATCCGCGCCGAAGCCATGGCGCTGCACGAAGCCAGCAAGATTCAGGCGGCGGCCCATTACAACGACATCGGTTTCAATTCATTCTTCCGACGCGGCTGGCGGCGCTTCTATCTCAAATGGTATGACCGCCCTCATCCGTCGGCCGTGGTGCCGTGCCCGCAGACGCTCGCGATCCTGCAAGGCATTCCCACCGTCAAGGCGGCGATGTTTGCGATGCTGCCGCCCGGCGGCACGCTGACGCTGCATCGCGATCCCTACGCGGGTTCGCTGCGCTATCACCTGGGCCTCGTCACGCCGAACAGCGACGGCTGCGCGATCGTCGTCGATGGCGAGCGCTATGCGTGGCGTGACGGCGAGGAAGTCGTGTTCGACGAAACCTTTCTGCACTGGGCGGAGAACAAGACCGACGTGGAGCGCATCATCCTGTTCTGCGACATCGAACGGCCGATGAAATACCGCTGGGCGCAGGCGGTCAATCACGTGGTCGGCGGCTTCCTGATGCGCGCGGCGGCGTCGCCGAACGAAGTCGGCGACCGCACCGGCGGCTTGAATCACGCGTTCAAGTATCTCTATTCGATCCGGCTCGTCGGCAAGCGCCTGAAGGCGTGGAACCGGACCGTGTACTACATCGTCAAGTGGCTGCTGTTCGGCGGCATCGCAGTGGCGATCTTCTGGCGTTACTGACGCTCCACACAAGCCGCTTCACGCGAGCCACACCAGCGTGAGCGAGCGCACGCCCTGCGCGCCGCGAATCAGCACGCCCTCGATATCCGCCGTCGCCGACGGCCCGGTCACCAGCACCGCATAGCGCGCCGTCCTGAAGTCATCGCGCCGGTAGACCTGCTGCAAGCCTTCGACGAGCTGCGCCGGATCGAGCAGCACGACGAGATGCTGGGCCAGATAGCCGATCGAGTTCACGACATACTCCTGCTCGCTGAACCACACCGAGCCGGTTTCCGCGACACCGAAGCGCCCCCTGACGACCGCGACATCGACGTCCTGGAGCGACGCCGGCACCGTGTCCGCTGCGAGCGGCCGGTTGCCCGCGACACCCGGCACGGCCGAGGCGATCACCTTCGCTTCCGCAAAGCGCGCGGCGATCAGCGCATTCACGTCCTGCACACTCGATGCCTCGACACAAGTGCCGCCCATCGCGGCAAGCGCCGTGCTGAAGCGCTCCTTCAGGTCGCCCGGCGGCGCCGCAAACAGCGGCACCTCCGGCCGCGGACGCGCGGCGGGCTGCGCCGCGCGGATCTTCGAGAGAAAGGCTTCACGACTCGTCATTTGGCCGGCTTCCGGTTTTTCCTGTACCACTCGTGAAAGGTCTCGGCGGGCGCCTCGGGCAGTTCGCGCTGGCGTCCCCAGATGTTGAGCGGGTTGTAGAGCACGAAGTTGGGCAGACGCTTGAGCGCGCCGCCCAGCGATGCCACGCTCGCGCGATACAGCGTCGGGCTCGCCAGCAGCCGCCCCGCCATCTTGAGCACTTCCTGCTTGACGAAGGGCACCTCGTGCTTTTCAGCGATCACCTCGCGCCACTTGTAGATCTGCTCGTGGATGTTCACCTTCACCGGACACACGTTGGTGCAGCTGCCGTTCATCGTCGAGGCGAACGGCAGCGCGCTGTAGCGCTTCAGGTCGTGGGTCGGATTGATGATCGCGCCGATCGGTCCGGAATACGTGCCGCCGTACGACAGCCCGCCGCTCCTTCGATACACCGGGCACGTGTTCATGCACGCGCCGCAGCGGATGC
The DNA here is from genome assembly GCF_031451075.1 of Caballeronia sp. LZ043. Taxonomy (NCBI): domain Bacteria; kingdom Pseudomonadati; phylum Pseudomonadota; class Betaproteobacteria; order Burkholderiales; family Burkholderiaceae; genus Caballeronia; species Caballeronia sp. LZ043. The sequence continues at coordinate 2,004,522 of NZ_JARUXT010000001.1, forward strand.
ACTTGAGCGAAAACCAGAAGTCGTCCATCGCCAGGCGCTCGGAGCGGCCGTTGTCGACGAGGATGAAGTGCATCTCCGTGCCCGGCCGCGGCTGGCGGAAATGCGAGGTGTATTGCGTGATCGGCGAGCCGAGCGCGCTGCGCGACAACATGCGCACGAACACGCCGAGATCCACGATGGTCGGAATGATCTTCTCGATGCCGATCGATGCGATATGCAGCGGCGGCACGTTCGCCGACAGGTCCGCGTTGCCCTCGTTCGTACACACGACGACCGTGCCCGTCTCCGCGACCGCGAAGTTGCAGCCGGTCATGCCGGCGGTCTTCTCGCGCACGAAGTACGGCCGCGTGTTCATGCGCTGGCTTTCCGCGAGATAGTGGATGTCGCTGTTCGCGGGATCGGTGCCGATGGTGCGCCCGAACAGTTCCGCCACGTCCGCGCGCAACTTGTGGACGGCCGGCACCACCATGTGGCTCGGATCCTGGTGATCGAGCTGCTGGATGCGCTCGCCGAGGTCCGTCTCCATCACCGTGATGCCGCGCGGCTCGAGATAGTCGCGCATGTAGCATTCGTCGGTGAGCATCGACTTGCTCTTCACGAGGGCGGTCATGCCGCGCTCGCTCATCAGCTGGTAGACGAGCTCGTTGTGTTCCTGCGCGTTCGCCGCGAAATGCACGGTCACGCCGTTCTTCTCGGCCTGATCGGCGAACTGCGCGAGGTAGTCCGCGAGATGCGACAGCGTGTGTTCCTTGATGCCCGACGCCAGATCGCGCATCGTTTCCCATTCGGCGATGCCGTGCGCCTGCGCATCGCGCTTGGTGCGCAAGTCCCACAGGCGCTTGTCATGGAACGCGACGTGATCCGGTTTCTGCAGGAACGCGCTGGCTGCCTTCGCGTGATCGATACGGATGGTCTTGCTCATGCGCGCGCTCCGTTCAGCACCTGCGCGATATGGATGAACTTCGCCTCTACTTTCATGCGTTCCGCGCAGCCCTGCTGGTGCATCAGGCACGACATGTCGCCCGACACGATGTACTCCGCGCCCGCGCCGACGTGATCGCTCACCTTGTCCTGCCCCATGCGCACGGAGACGGCCGCCTCGGTCACGGAGAAGGTGCCGCCGAAGCCGCAGCATTCGTCGGGACGCGCGGGCGTGACGAACTCGATGCCCTTCACGCCTTCCAGCAACGCGCGCGGCTTCGAGTACGGCGTGCCCGCGACTTCGGAATTCGACGTCTCTCGCAGATGCCGCACCGCGCTGCAACTGTTGTGCAGCCCGACGCGGTGTGGAAACTCGGCCCACGGAAACTCGCGCACGCCGAGCACGTCGTGAAGGAACTCGACCAGTTCGAACGTGCTGCGCCGCACCTTCTGCACCGCGCTGGTCTGCTCGATCGCGGTGAAGTGCTCGCGCACGTGATGCGTGCAGCTCGCCGACGGCCCCACCACGTAGTCACAGTCGGCGAAATTGCGCGCGAACACGCGTTCCGCGCCGGCGGCGTCCTTGTGTGCGCCGCTGTTGGCCATCGGCTGGCCGCAACAGGTCTGGTCCTGCGGATAGTCGACATCGAGCCCGAGCCGTTCGAGCAGTTCCAGCGTGGCGATACCGACTTGCGGATAGAAGGCGTCGATGAAACAAGGCACGAAGAGGGCGACTTTCATGAGGACCGATGGCGGATATCGATTGCGGGAACGGGGACGAGTCTTTTTGGTAAGCTTGGTCTGACCAAGACTTTAAAGAGATGCGTGTTTCGTGTCAAACTCGGGCACCTCCGAGTTTTCCACGTCCCGTCTGCATCAATCGATGACCTTCCAGCCCGTCCAATCGCATTCCTACGCCCGCGTGCGCATCTCGGACGTCGTGTCCGGACAGATTCGCGAGTTGATCTCGAACGGCACGTTGCTGCCCGGCCAGCGCCTGCCCGCCGAACGCGACCTCGCCGAACAGCTGAACGTGTCGCGTCCGTCGCTGCGCGAGGCGCTGATCCGGCTGGAATCCGATGGCTTCATCCGCGCGGCGGGGCGCGGAGGTTTCGTCGTATCGGATGTGACGGCGCCGCTGGTGTCGCGCCCGCTTGCCGCGTTGCTCGATCAGCAGCCGGACGCGAGCGCCGACGTGCTGGAACTGCGTCACGGGCTGGAGACCCTGTCCACGGCCTACGCCGCCGAGCGCGCCACCGAGGCCGATCTGGCGCGTATCGCCGCCGCGTTCGGTGCGCTCGAGGCCGCGGTGGCCAGCAAGAGCACGCGCATCGCGGAGAAGGACGCGGCCTTCCATCTGGCCATCGCCGATGCCACGCACAACGTCGCGCTGACGCACGTCATGCATGGGTTGAACGAGCTGGTGCGCGAATCGATGCTGACGTCGCATCGGCTGGTCGACTACGACGACGAAGTCGAGGCCAACCTGATGGCGCAGCATCGCGCGATGTTCGATGCGATCGTCTCGCGCAACCCTTCACGGGCGCGGGAATGCGCAGGCGAGCATCTGGACTATGTGCGGACGCTTTATCGCGATCGTCCGGCGCGCAAGCGGGCTTAAGCGTAATGATTACGTAAGCTCGAGATAGGACATGACCTACAAAGCTTTCGGACTTGCACGGCTAACGTGCATGCGCCGCCTTCGCGATACTGGAACCGTCAAAAACAAACACGCGAAGGAGGACAACATGCCTTACTTGCTCGGATGGCTGCTCGGCGTGCCGGTGGTGGTTCTGGTGATTCTCTACCTGATCTTCCATTGAACGGACCCGATGTGCGACACATCGAAAGAACCCAGGGGCGTCGATACAATACGACGCCCCTCTTCTTTTCCGGATGATGTCGATGAAGCGTCCCGTCCTCGCTTTCGCACTGCTGGCCTCCTTCTACGGCGCGGGACTCGCGCATGCCGAGGAAATCGCCAGCGTCAATACCAACTTCCGTTTCACAGGCTCTGACCGCGTCACCGTCGATGCCTACGACGACCCGCTCGTGCAAGGCGTGACCTGCTACGTTTCGCGGGCGCGCACGGGAGGCGTGAAGGGCACGCTGGGCATCGCGGAAGATCCGACCGAAGCGTCGATCGCATGTCGCCAAGTCGGCCCGATCAGATTCTCCCAGCCGCTCAAGCAGAAGACCGACGTCTTCTCGGCGGGCATGTCGTTCATCTTCAAAACCCTGCACGTGGTGCGCGTGGTCGATACGAAGCGCAACACGCTCGTCTATCTCACTTACAGCGACCGCATCGCGACCGGCAGTCCGAAGAACAGCGTAACCGCCGTGCCGGTGCCGGAAGGCACGACCATACCGGTGAAGTGACAACGTTATAGACTGACGGTTTCCCTCCTTTACCCGCCCTTACGCCATGAACGCCGCCCATTTCCGCGATGCCGCACGCTACTGGCGCTCGCCGCTCGTGCCGGACGCGGACATGGTGACCGCGGAATACTACGACCACGAATTCACGCCGCACTGGCACGACGCCTACACGGTGCCGGTGATCGAGGCCGGCGCGGAATGCTTCGACTATCGCGGCGCGCACCACGTGGCGGAAACCGGTTCGGTGCCTGTGATCAATCCGGGCGAAGTGCATACGGGCGCGCGGGCAGTCGATGTCGGCTGGCGTTATCGCGTGTTCTATTTGCCGGTGCCGTTCGTCGAGGACCTGGCGCACGATCTGTGCGGACAGCGCGCCGTCGCGCCCCGGTTTCCGGATCACATCATCCGCGACGCCGATCTCGCGCGCCGCCTCGTGCATGCGCATCGCCTGCTGGAGCGCGGCGCGGATCCGCTCGAGGCCGAACTGGCTCTCGTCGATGCCGTCACCACGCTGGTCGGCCGGCACGCGCTGGAACATGTGGGGGCGCCGTCGCTCGCCGCCGACGCGCAGCGCGTCGAAACCATGAAGTCGCGTCTCGCCGACGACCTGCTCGAACCCGTCACGCTCGCCGAACTGGCGCGCACGGTGGGCCTGTCGACCTTTCACGCCGCCCGTCTGTTCGCGCGCACGACCGGTCTCGCGCCGCACGCCTGGCGCAACCAGATGCGTATCGTGCGGGCGCTGCCCGCGCTGCGGTCGGGCGCGTCGGTCACCGACGTCGCAGCCGCCAGCGGCTTCACCGACCAGAGTCACTTCACGCGCCACTTCAAGCGCGCGTTCGGTGTGCCGCCGGGCCGCTGGCGCTGAGCGTCCGGCAACCAGCCACAGCGGAAGCGCCGGCAAGCGCAAGAACGTACAAGCCATCCGGACACCGCGTTGCGTATCCTCGCTGCCACAGGAGGAAATCTTGAAGGCAACATCCGCACAATCGTCCGCCATGCAGTCCGCACGGCACGCTACTCGACCATCCACGCCGCCATCCGGCCAGGCACTGCGCGAATTCGCCGCCGGCGCCCGCGACACCCTTCCAATGATGATCGGCGCCGCGCCCTTCGGCGTGATCTTCGGCACGCTCGTCACGGCCAGCCCGCTCTCGCTGTGGCACGGGCAGCTGATGTCGCTCGCCGTGTTCGCCGGATCGGCGCAATTCATCGCGGTCGGGTTGATCGCGTCGCATGCGAGCTTCGCCGTCATCTGGGCGACGACGCTCGTCGTCAATCTCCGTCATGTGCTCTATTCCGCGACGCTTGCGCCGTATGTCGCGCATCTGCCGCAACGCTGGCGCTGGGCGCTCGCCGCCGTGCTCACCGACGAAGTCTTCGCCGTCGCCTACGCGCACTATCAGAAGCGCAATCCCGGTGAGATCGGACCGCACTATTTCTTCGGCTCCGGCGTCGCGATGTATCTGAACTGGCAGGCGTGGACGCTCATCGGCCTGCTGTTCGGCGCGGCGTTTCCCGGCCTCAAGTCGCTCGGACTCGACTTCGCGATGGTCGCCACCTTTATCGCGATCATCGTGCCGCAGCTCGTCGCGGTGCGTTTCGTCGCGGCGGCGCTGGCCTCGGGCGTGCTGTCGTTCGCGTGGCAGGACTGGCCGTACAAGCTGGGCCTGCTCGCGGCGGTGCTCGTGGGCGTGGCGGTCGGCATGATGCTCACGCTGCGGGACCAGCGCGTGCAACGCAAGCAAGCTTCGAGGGAGCACGCGCAATGAATGCGGCCTCGAACTACGTGCTGCTCATTCTCGGCATGGCCGTGGTCACCTTCACGATCCGCGCCGCGGTGTTCGTGCTCGGCGAGCGCCTGCCCTTCCCGCCCATTGTGCGCACCGCGCTTTCGTTCGTGCCCGTGACGGTGCTGACCGCCATCATCGTGCCAATGACGGTTTCGCCGCACGGCGCCGGCGCCGAGATCACCTGGCGCAATCCGCAGCTGGTGGCGGCGCTCGTGGCGGTCATCGTATGCGTGCTGAGCAAACGGCCGCTGTTGACGATTGCGGTGTCTCTGATCGTGTTCTTCGTCTGGCAACTGCTGGTGTTGCGCTAACATTTTCCCTCCATCGGCCGGCAAATCGCTTTCAAAAAGCGTGAAAAAAGCCTCAAGTTCCCGGAACCCGCGCCGATATCAGAAGCGAATGGCCTCCGCCCACAGAAGCGGGGCCACCAGCATCACCCGCTTCCGGCGCATCCGGAAGCGGAACCGGGAACCAACATGCGTCAAATCACCCTTTCGCTCCGCGAAGAGACGATCGCTTCCTTGCAGCGCGACTTCGACGCCTTCCTGCGTCTGTCGCTGAAGCTGGATCCGCAGTTCGTCACACCGTCGTTCGAAGACTTCCTGCGGGCGATCCTGCTCGACAACCACACGCCGCTCACCGAGCAGGCCGTGCAGCGCATGCTCTCGCACGGCCAGTACGCGTGGGCCAAGCGCGCGCTCGACAAGGAGTTTCCGGATGTCGTCGAGATCCTGATCCGCCAAGCGGCCGAACATGGCTTCGCGTTCGCGATTCGCGCCGACTGGACCGCGGAAGATCTCGTCAAGGCGTCGCGCGAATGGGCGGCGGCCATCGTCACCGAAGCCAAGGGCGACGTGTCGCAAGTGGACATGCTGGCCTCGCAGATCAAGTCCGCGGCGGCGGACATTCGCGAAGTGGAAGAGAAGATGCAGACGCCCGCATGGCGCCTCGCCGATTCGCTGCGCCAGCGCGTCTACGAAATGAAGATTTCGGTGGAAACGAGCATCGGCTCGACGGCGCGCGAGAAGCTCGGTGAACTGCGCTGCCTGCTGCGGCTCGGCATCGTGTATGGCTCGATCCAGAAACAGGAAGCGCAGCAAGTGCTCGAAATGCTGCGCTCGCTGCGCCCGGAATTGTTTGTCGAAGAGCCTTACGACGGCTACACGCGCTTCGCCGCCTGGCTGCGCAGCATCTTCTCGCCGCCGCGCACGCCGCGCGCCTCGCGCGCGCAGCGCTGATCGCGCGCCCTTCTTACTCCCACATTCCCTTAAGGCGCGCCGCGATATCCAGCTTGGCCTTCGCGGCTGCCGCCAGCCCCGCCGCCGTCGGCGCCGCGGGCGCGACGACCGGCGGCCAGGCCGCCGCCTCGAAATGCGGCAGCAGATGCGGCGGAATGAAGCGCGTACGCTGCGCCCACACGTGGCGGTCGCCGAGATGCGTCTGGTTGTGCACGTAGAAGCGCTGCGGCGTGATGACATGCAGGTCTTCCTTCGCACGCGTCATCGCGACATACAACAGGCGCCGCTCTTCATCGATTTCCTCGTCGCTGCCAGTGCCCAGGTCGGACGGAATGCAGCCGTCCACGCCATTGAGCACGAACACGTTGCGCCATTCCTGGCCCTTGGCCGAATGGATGGTCGAGAGGATCAGATAGTCCTCGTCCAGCAGCGGCACGCCGGATTCGTCGCTGGTCGCGTCGGGCGGATCGAGCGTGAGTTCGGTGAGGAAACGTTCGCGCGTCGGATACGTCGACGCAATGCTCTCCATCTGCAGCACGTCGCCGATACGGATCGCCGCGTCCTCGTGATTGCGTTCGAGATGCGGCTCATACCAGCGGCGGATCATTTCGAACTCGGCCGGCCAGCCCGATTCGCGGCCGCACAGCTTCGCCATCAGCCCGACGAACCGCGGCCAGTCCTCGCTGGCGCGCGCCGGCGCCTGAAAACCGGCAATGGCCTGCGACGCCACCGCCTGCGGCGCGCTCACACTGTCGAGTAGCCGCCCGGCCAGCGCCGGCCCGATGCCCGGCAGCAACTGCGCAACGCGAAAGCCCGCGACGCGGTCACGCGGATTCTCGGCCCAGCGCAGCACGGCGAGCACGTCCTTGACGTGGATCGAATCGAGGAACTTGAGGCCGCCGAACTTCACGAACGGAATGTTGCGCCGCGTGAGCTCGATTTCGAGCGTGGCGCTGTGATGCGCCGCGCGAAACAGCACCGCCTGCGACTTGAGCTTCATGCCGCCTTCGCGCGCCTCCAGCACTTTCTCGACGACATAGCGCGCCTGATCGGCTTCATCGGCGACGCTGACGACGCGCGGCTTCTGCGCCGACGCCTTGTCGGTCCACAGGTTCTTCGTGTAGCGCTCGGACGCAAGCCCGATCACTGCGTTCGACGCCTCGAGGATCGGCTGTGTCGAGCGGTAGTTGCGATCCAGCGTGACGCTGGCGGCGGGCGGGTTGAAGTGGCCGGGGAAGTCGAGGATGTTGCGCACCGTCGCGCCGCGAAACGAATAGATGGACTGCGCATCGTCGCCGACGACGGTCAGGCCGCGTCCGTCCGGTTTCATCGCGAGCAGGATGGACGCCTGCAGGCGGTTGGTGTCCTGGTATTCGTCGACGAGCACGTGATCGAAACGGCTCGACAAGTCCGCCGCAACCGACGGCTCCGCCGCGAGATGCGACCAGTAGAGCAAGAGGTCGTCGTAGTCGAGCACGCTTTGCGACTGCTTGGCGTTGACATACGCGGCGAACAGGCGCTTCAGGTCGGCTTCCCACTCGCGGCACCAGGGGAACGACTGGTCGAGCACCGTGGCCAGCGACGCGCCGGTGTTCACGACGCGCGAGTAGATCGAAAAGCAGGTGGACTTGGCCGGAAAGCGCTTCTCCTTCGATGACAGGCCGAGCTCGTGGCGCACGAGATTCATCAGGTCGGCGGAGTCTTCGCGGTCGTTGATGGTGAACGACGGCGCGAGGCCGACGAGATCGGCGTAATCGCGCAGCAGCCGCGCGCCGACGCTGTGGAAGGTGCCCGACCAGGTCAGTCCCTGCGCGATGGCGCTGCGCGTGCCGAGCGCCTGGGTGGCGATGCGCGTCACGCGCCGGGTCATTTCGAGGGCGGCGCGGCGCGAGAACGTAAGGAGCAGGATGCGATGCGGATCGGCGCCTTTCACGAGCAGGTGCGCGACGCGATGCGCGAGCGTATTGGTCTTGCCGGATCCCGCGCCCGCGATGACCAGCAGCGGCCCGCCACGGCGATCGGGTTCATCGACACCGAATTCGACGGCCTGGCGTTGTGCCTCGTTGAGCTTCGCGAGATAGTCCGCGACTTGTCTGGCGGCGGCATCGGCAGCGGTGTCGGCGGTATCGGGGAGCGTGAGCACGGGAGATGGGACTGGCGGCAAAAGAGTGACGCACACTGTATATCCATACAACCTTCGCGCGCAAGTCTTTGCCACGGCTCAGCTTTTGGCCCCCAAAGACAAACGAGCCCGGTCCAACAGGAACCGGGCTCATGGCTCATCACGCCGATCAACGCGTTCAGACGATCAGTCAGCCTTCTTCGCGTTCTTCAGCTTGGCGTCCGCAGCGGCTTCGTTGGCTTCGGACTGGGCTTCGGTCTTCTTCTTGTCGGCCTTGGCCTGCGCGACAGCGGCGTCCTTGTCGGCCGACGCCTGCTTCTTCGCCGCCTTCTGATCGGCCTTCGTCATCGGCGCGTCGCTGGTGGTCTGCGCGAACGAAGCTGCGCTCGCGCTGGCCAGCGTCGCCGCGACAAGCGCGGCCATGAATGCCTTCGATCCTTGCTTCATAAGTCCTCCCTTGAACGTTTCCGCCTGGACAGCGACCCGCTTAGTGATCCGCTTAGTGCTGCAGTCCCGTGTCCTTCGGCGTGCTCGGCTCAGTGGCGTTCAGTTCGGCCTTGGCGGCGTCCTTGTCGGCCTTGCGATTGATCTTCGCATTCTTGACCTCTTCCTTGTAGTCGGCCTTGGCCTGCTGGCGCTGCGCCTTCAGTTCGGCCTTCGACGCCTTCTTCGACGCGCGATATTCCGCGTTGGCCTGTGCGTTGGCGTTGCGGCGCTGCACGAGCGGGTCCGTCGGAGCGGGTGCGACGAGGTTCTGCGGCGCCGGCGTTGCCGGTTGCTGGGCCTGCGCGGGCATCGCGTTGCCCGGCATCTGATTCGACATCTGGCCCGGCGCCGGCTGCATGGTCTGCGCCTGCGCGGGCGGGGGCGTCATGGGGGCCGGCTGCGTGCTTTGCGCGAAGGCGCTCGAAGCAGCGAGCGTGGCAATGGCGGTACCGATCAACAGATTGCGAGCTTGAGTCATGAGCGTGTCCTCTCTCTGGTTTGTGTGCCGCCGGAATGCGGTCCGCGCGGCGTTTGTCGATTTGGAAAGATGACCGAAGCTGTTTCAGTCAAACCGTCGGACCCGTCGGTGCGCGGACGAGTTCTCCAAAAGCTGTCATTGTTACCGACGGTTTCATCTGGCTACATTTGCCAACCAGACTGCTTTCGAACCGTTTACCGGGGTCCCGTTTGCGAAGAGCACGGCGCATGCCCGGCGCGCGGCGCCGGTGGTTTATGATGGACGCCTACTTCCTGCAATCCTGCTTCGCCCGTCATGCCGTCACTCCAATTCACCCTCACGGGCGACTTCGTCGAACTTCACAACCTGCTGAAGCTGATGGGTCTCGCGGACAGCGGCGGCTCCGCGAAAGCGCGCGTCGCCATGGGCGAAGTCACCGTCGACGGCCACGTGGAACTGCGTAAGACCTGCAAGATCCGCGCGGGCCAGGTCGTGAAACTCGACGGCCGGACCATCCGCGTGCGCGCCCCCGCGTGACGCATCGCGAAGCTTGAGCGCACGCGTCACGCGCTTGCCAAAAGCCCGGCATAAGCCGGCGCGTCATCGACAGGCCGCACGCGACGCAATAAGCTTGTCATCTTTCGTTTCGCGGCCTGGCCCCGGGAACGGCGCGGAATAATCCTGACGTCGGCACGGTCAGGAAGCTTGCGTCCCCACGCCGCGCCGCCACGCCGCCACGCCGCCGTGTCCTCTCCGTTTGATTCGCTCTCAACCATGCAAGCCCAGACCACGCGCGCGCAGCGCGCGCATCAAGGACCGCCGAGCCTCACCCGTCACGCCGCCGACACCGCGCGCCTCGCGGCGCCGCTCGCCATCGCGCAGCTCTCGCAGATGGCAATGGGCGTCACCGACACCATCCTGCTCGGCTCGCTCGGTCCCGATGCGCTCGCCGCCGGCGGCCTCGGCGCGAATCTCTTCTTCGTCGTCGTGACGCTGCTGCAGGGCGTGCTGACGTCGGTGTCGGTATCGGTCGCGCACGCACGCGGCGCCAACGCCGACGAGCGCGTGCCGAGCATCTACTGGACCGGCTTCGTGCTCTCGCTGCTGCTCGCAGTGCCCGCCTTCGTGCTGCTGTCCTATGCCGAAGCCATCCTGCTCGCGTTCCACGAACCGGCGCTGCTGGCGAAGAACGTCGGCGAATACTGCGCGGTGTTGCGCTGGGGCACGCCCGGCAGTTTGATCGGCGTCGGCATGATGCGCGCGTTCCTGCCGGCCATCGGTGCGGCGCGCAGGCTGCTGTGGGTGTCGATCGGCGGCGTGTTCGTCAACGGCTTCCTCAACTACGGCCTGATTCACGGCGCCTACGGCCTGCCGCGCGAAGGCTTTCTTGGCTCCGCCGCCGCGACCACCATCACCGTCTGGCTGATCGCGCTCGCACTCGTCGCGTTCCTGCATCTGCGGCCGCGCTATCGCCATTTCGTCACGCGCACGCGGCCGCGCCTGCCGCTGATGAGCGAACTGTTCAGCATCGGCTGGCCGGTTGCGATCACCTACGGCGTCGAATCCACGCTCTTCCTCGCCACCGGCATGATGGTCGGCCTGCTCGGCGAAGCGCCGCTGGCCGCGCACCAGATCGCGCTCAACGTGGCGTCGGTGGCGTTCATGGTGCCGCTCGCGATCGGTCAGGCGGCGAACGTGCGGGTCGGCTACTGGGTCGGCGCGGGCGTGCCGGTCGCCGCGCGCCATGCGGGCTTCGTCGCGCTGGCGCTGGGCGTCGGCTTCATGATGTGCTCCGGCCTCGTGCTGATCACGGTGCCGCACGCGATCGTCGGCCTGTATCTGAAACTCGACGATCCCGCCAACGCCCGGACCGTCGCGCTCGCCGCGTCGCTGCTCGGCGTGGCGGCGGTGTTCCAGATCGTCGACGGCATGCAGACCGTCGGCTCGGGCTGCCTGCGCGGCCTGCGCGACACCCGCGTGCCGATGCTCGCCGCCGCGTTCGGCTACTGGGGCGTCGGCTTTCCGACGGGCTATGTCCTCGCGTTCCATTTCGAACTGGGCGCGAAGGGCCTGTGGTGGGGACTCGCCGCCGGGCTCGCAAGTGTCGCCGCGCTGATGACGCTGCGGTTTCACCGCATCAGCCGGCGCTTCATCGAAACCGGCACGGCCCCGAACCCGGACGCCGCCGATGCCAGCGCCGCCCCGCACGGCCACGCGTGATGCCTGATAAGCAAATGAGCCACGTGACGAAATGCATGGCACGAATGCTTGGTTGGTGCGCGGCCCGTCCATGGTTAGGATGAATCCGTCTCCTCCTTGAGACATCTGTGACAGGGGTTGTCAGCCCGCCTTCGACCAGGCGGGCTTTTTTTTGTCCGGCCCTTTTGCCGCCCTCCTCGTTCGCCATGCCACCGACGTCGACAGGGCTGCCTCACGATTCCCCTTAGAATTGTTTCGATGACGTGGCGGGAGAACGCTTCTTGCTACGACGCTTCGTCCGCCACGTACACCAGAACGCAAGCGACGGACCAGTCGAAACAACGAGAACGAGGAATCGAAGTGTCGGAAAGCCGGGGAATGCAGCGAGCAGCACGGCGTGGCGCGCCGGGCGTGCGAAAGGATCGGCGCGTTGCGCCGCGAGGAATCATGTCAGGCGTGCGCGGCCTGGCCACGGCGCTGCTGGCCGCGACGCTGCTCGCCGCCTGCGCCACGCGCCCGCCCGCGACGGCGTTCGACCGTCCGGCAAGCCAGGCGCTCCCGCCCGACACCGCGACGCCGCTCGAAACCGCGCTGACGCCGCTCGAACGACAGCATCCGGAGCAATCCGCGGTGCGCCTGCTGCCGACCGGCACCGACGCGCTTCAGGCCCGCATCGCGCTCGCCCGCGCGGCGACGAAGACGCTGGACATGCAGTACTACATTGCCGAGGAAGACAACACCGGCAAGCTGCTGCTGGGCGCGGCGCTGTATGCGGCGGATCGTGGCGTGCGCGTGCGCATGCTGGTCGACGACCTGAATTTCAAGGACATCGACCGGATCATGGCGGCGCTCAATTCGCACGACAAGATCGAGATCCGTGTCTTCAACCCGTACGGCAGCGCGCAGCGCAGCTTTGCCGAGCGCACACAGAATTTCTTCACGAACCTGAATCACTTCACGCGCCGGATGCACAACAAGGCGATGATCGCGGACAACCAGATCGCGATCGTCGGCGGCCGCAATCTCGGCGACGAATACTTCAGCGCGAGCCCGACGCTGCAGTTCCGCGACCTGGACGTCTTCGCCGCCGGTCCGGTCACGCAGAAGATCTCCGCGAGCTTCGACGACTACTGGAACAGCCCGCTCTCCTACCCGCTGCGCGCGCTGAACAAGCAGAAGTTCGACCCCGCCGAGCTCGACAAGACCCGCGACGACCTGCGCGCGCACTGGCGCGCCCAGGCGGACCCGCTGAACGCCAAGCCCCTCAACGCGACGCCGCTGGCCCGGCAGATCGCGCGCGGGGAAATGGGCCTGGTGTGGGCGCCGACGGAATTCTGGGTGGATTCGCCGTCGAAGATCGAGCATCCGAGCGACGACTACCAGAGTCCGCCGATGAACCGCCTCGCGGAACTGCTCAAAGAAGCGCAGCGCGAGTTCCTGATCATTTCGCCCTACTTCGTGCCGCACGACGCCGGCGTGAACATCCTCTCCGAGGTGACGAAGCGCCGCGTGCGCGTCGCGGTGCTGACCAATTCGCTTGCCGCAACCGATGCCGTCGCGGTGCAGGCAGGCTACGCGCCGTATCGGATTCCGCTGTTGCAGCACGGCGTGGAACTGTACGAATTCAAGCCGCTGCAGGTGGCGGGCGAAGGCAGTCCGCGCGCGGGTCTGTTCGGCTCGCAGTCGCGCGCCAGCCTGCATGCCAAGGCCTATGTGATCGATCGGAGTATCCTCGTGATCGGCTCCATGAATCTCGATCCGCGCTCGGCGAAACTGAACACCGAACTCGCGCTCGTGATCCACGACGCGTCCATCGCCAGCCAGGCCGCCCAGCTGTTCGACCACGGCACCGATCCGAAAGTCAGCTGGCGGGTCCAGCTCGCCAGCGCGGCCGTCACCGAGGAGCTGCGGCGCACGGGAGCCCCGCAATCAGGGCTCATGTGGACCGCCGAGCAGGACGGCAGCCTCGTCACCTGGAATTTCGATCCCGAAGCAGGGTTATATCGCAATGCGATGACAGGCCTGTTTATGCTGTTGCCCGTCGACAAGCAGCTTTGATCCAACTTCGTAAGGACTTTCGAGCCATGACACAGAACGCGCAAGGCGACGTACGGATGGAGAAGGACACGTTCGGCGAGATCGCCGTGCCGAACGCCAAACTCTGGGGCGCGCAGACGCAGCGCTCGTTGCAGAACTTCAAGATTTCGACGGAAAAGCAGTCGCCCGAGCTGATCACGGCGCTCGCCGTCATCAAGCACGCCGCCGCCGAGGTGAACGACGAGCTGAAGCAGCTCGACTCGAAAAAGGCGAAGGCGATCATGCAGGCCGCGCAGGAAATCATCGACGGCAGGCATCCCGACGAATTTCCGCTCGCCGTGTGGCAGACCGGCTCGGGCACGCAGACCAACATGAACCTCAACGAGGTCATCGCGAACCGCGCGAGCGAGATTCTCGGCGGTGCGCGCGGTGAAGAGCGTCTCGTGCATCCGAACGACGATGTCAACCGCGGCCAGTCGTCCAACGACGTCTTCCCGACCGCGATGCATGTCGCCGCCGCCTACGGCATCGTCAAGCATCTGGTGCCGGCGCTCAAGACGCTGCGCAACACGCTCGACGAGAAATCGAAGGCGTTCGCGAAGATCGTGAAGATCGGCCGCACGCATTTGCAGGACGCGACGCCGCTCACGCTCGGCCAGGAGTTCTCAGGCTATGTCGCGCAGCTCGACCAGGGCATCCGCCACGTCGAGGCGACTTTGCCGCACCTGTACCAGCTGGCGCAGGGCGGCACGGCGGTCGGCACGGGGCTGAACGCGCATCCGCAGTTCGCGGGCAAGGTGGCGGCGGCGATCGGCAAGCTCACCGGCCTGCCCTTCGAGACCGCGCCGAACAAGTTCGAGGTCATGGCCGCCGCCGATGCGCTCGTCGCCGCGCATGGCGCGCTGAAGACCGTCGCGGCGAGCCTGATGAAGATCGCCAACGACGTGCGCTGGCTCGCGAGCGGTCCGCGCTGCGGGCTGGGCGAACTGTCGATTCCCGAGAACGAGCCGGGCAGTTCGATCATGCCAGGCAAGGTCAACCCGACCCAGTCCGAAGCCGTGACCATGCTGTGCTGTCAGGTCTTCGGCAATGACGTCGCGGTGAATTTCGGCGGCGCGAGCGGCAACTTCGAACTGAACGTGTTCCGGCCGATGATCGCGCACAACGTGCTGCAGTCCATCCGCCTGCTTGCCGACGGCGCGCACAGCTTCAACGACAACTGCGCAGTGGGCATCGAGCCGAATGAGAAGCGCATCGACAGCCTGCTCAACGAATCGCTGATGCTGGTGACGGCGCTGAATCCGCATATCGGCTACGACAAGGCCGCGAAGATTGCGAAGAAGGCGCACAAGGAAGGCACGACGCTGAAAGCGTCCGCGCTCGCGCTCGGCTTTGTGACCGAGCAGCAGTTCGACGAATGGGTCAAGCCGGGCGACATGGTCGGCGAGCCATAACGCGCGTCGTTCCGGCCATGCGGCGGGTTCAGACCTTGCCCGCCGCGACTTCCTCCGGCTTCAGCTCGACGATCGCATCGAGCGCGTCCTTCACGTCCATCGCATAGCGGGCGAGGCGCTGTTCCTCGTCGGTTTCCGGCACGAATGGAGGCACGGGCGTCGGGCTGCCTTTTTCGTCGACGGCGACGAACACCATCAGGCAATCGGTGGTCTGCTGCAACTCGCCGACTTTCGGATCGCCCGCGTGCACGGAGATATGGATGTGCATGCTGGTGCGCCCCGTCGCGACCACGCGCGCCCGCAGTTCCACCAGATTGCCGACCAGGATGGGCCGCCGGAAGCGGATATTGCCGACGCTCACCGTCACCGCGTAACGTCCCGACCACATGGCCGCGCAGGCATAGGCGGTTTCGTCGATCCATTTCATCAGCGCGC
Source organism: Caballeronia sp. LZ043 (assembly GCF_031451075.1). Classification (NCBI taxonomy): domain Bacteria; kingdom Pseudomonadati; phylum Pseudomonadota; class Betaproteobacteria; order Burkholderiales; family Burkholderiaceae; genus Caballeronia; species Caballeronia sp. LZ043. The sequence goes on from NZ_JARUXT010000001.1 coordinate 2,020,043, forward strand.
CGCCGTGCACCTTGCCGCCGAAATTCACGGAAGTCGGCTCGGCAAGAAAGCGGAAAGTGGTTTCGGCGCGGCTTTTCGGGGCAGCGGGGATGGGCGTTACGGCGGGCGTGTTCATGGGCGTCATCGTTGGAAGCGTGTGACGCCGATTATACGAAGCGAAAATGCGGCTAGTCGTGGACGGTGATGCCCTGGTCGACGGTGCCGTACATCGTGATGCTGCCGCCTCCGCCCGCCGATGACGACGGCCCGCCCGCACAGCCCGCGCACAATATCGCGAAGCCGAGGAGGCTCGCGAGAATCAGTCTGGTCATGGGAAATCTCCTGCTTTGAAATGCCAGCGGTCATTCTAGCGCCGCACGCATGCAACGACATTTCGGGATGCAGTGAAACATCGGTTGCGAAGTCGCGCTAGAGTGAACCGGTCCGGTCAACGGTTTCGAATCCACGCCATGAATACCGCACTCGATGTCACCGACGCGCGCACACGCCATTTTCCGGGGCTGTCGCGCATCGGCGCGCTGCTCGCCGATCCGGGCCGCGCCGCGATGCTCTGGTCGCTGATGGACGGCACCGCGCGTCCCGCAGGCGAACTGACGATGATTGCGGGCCTGTCGCCCTCGGCGGCCAGCGGGCATCTCGCGCGCCTCACCGAAGGCGGGCTGCTGGCGCTCGAAGTGAGCGGGCGGCATCGCTACTATCGGATTGCGACACCCGACATCGCCGCGGCCATCGAGGCGCTCGCCAATCTGGCGCGGGCCAGCGCGCCGCAGCGCACGCCCGAACGGCCGCCCTCCGCCGTGCCGCTCGAGATGCGCTACGCGCGCACCTGCTACGACCATCTGGCGGGAGAACTGGCCGTGCAGTTGTTCGACGGCATGCTCGCGCGCCACTGGCTTGCCGCTGTGGCCGGCCCGACCGAGGCTCCGGGCCCCACCGCCCTCGAGGCGACGCCTGACGGAGCCGAGGCGTTCGCGGCGCTCGGCATCGACCTGACGGCGCAGCGGGCGCGCAGGAGACGCTTTGCGTGTACCTGCATCGACTGGAGCGAGCGGCGGCCGCATCTCGGCGGCGCGCTCGGCGCGGCGTTCCTGACCGCCTGCGAGACGCGCGGCTGGATCGAACCGACGGCGAAGCGTCGCGTGCTGCGCGTGACGCCGTCCGGCCAACGTCACTTCGAAGACTTCCTCTCCCGCCGATAAGCTTTGTTACGCGCGCCTGTGCGCCGTTACAAACCGCATCGTACGGATACACGGCCGGGCGATACATTGATCCGACAGGCCGCGCGCACGGAAGGCGCCCGCATGGCGCACGGCGCGGCTGGCGGAGAAAACAATGAAGACCAGGACCATGTCGGCCGCGACACTTGCCGTGTGCGCGCTGTTGTCGCAGGCGGGGACGGGCGCGTTCGCACAGACGCCCTCGATGGCCGCCGCGCCGCAGAACGACTCCGGCGATCCGCCCGGACGCATCGCGCGGCTCAACTACATGGCCGGCACCGTGACGACCGAACCCGCCGGCGCCTCCGACTGGTCCTACGCGCAGATCAACCGCCCGCTCACGACCGGCGATCAGCTCTGGAACGACGAAAACGCACGCTCGGAGCTGCATGTCGGCTCGACGGCGGTGCGGCTGGGATCGTCCACCGCGTTGACGGTGCTCGCGCTCGACGACAACACCGCGCAGCTCAAGATCGCGCAGGGCACGCTGTCGACGCGCGTGCGCGAAGTGCCGCCCGGCTCGAACTATGAGATCGACACGCCGAACATCGCGCTGACCGTGACGACGCCGGGCGGCCTGCGCGTGGACGTCGCGCCCGATGGCCGCGCCACCACCGTCACGGTGCGCAGCGGCGGCGTGACCGTGTATGGCGACGGCGGCGCGATGCAGCTCGGCGGCGGCCAGCAGATCACCTTCGAAGGCACGAATCTCAGGCAGACGGCGGCGAACGCGGCGCCCGCGCCCGATGCCTTCGATCAATGGGCCGCGAGCCGCGATGCCGCCGAGGATCGCTCGGTCTCGGCGCGCTATGTATCGCGTGACATGCCCGGCTATCAGGATCTCGATGCCAACGGCACCTGGCGCACGGATCCGTCGTATGGGCCGGTGTGGGTGCCGAATGCCGTGTCCGCCGACTGGGCGCCATATCGGCAAGGACTCTGGGCGTGGCAGGATCCGTGGGGCTGGACCTGGATCGACGATGCACCGTGGGGCTTCGCGCCGTATCACTATGGCCGCTGGGCATTTGTCGGGTCGCAGTGGGCGTGGGTGCCGGGTCCGGATGCCGTTGCCGCGCCGCCGGCCTACGCGCCGGCGCTGGTCGGCTTCGTCGGCGATGGCGACGGCGGCGTCGACTGGAACGTCGCGCTTGTCGTGGGCGGCGTCGCGGCGGCGGGGCTCGCGTGGTTCCCGCTCGGGCCGGGCGAGCCGTGGCATCCGCATCGCGACGGGTGGAGCCCGCGCTACTACGAGCGGGTGAACCGGCATGTGTATGTCGATCGCTCGGTTCACATCAACAACACGTACATCAATTATCGCGAGCGACGCGGACTCACCGCCGCGCCGGCGAACCTGTTCGTGCGTGGCCAGCCGGTCGGACGCCAGCCGTATGCCATCGATCCGTCGCGTCTGCGCAATCCGCATTTCTTCGCGGGCACGCCGGGCATCGCGCCGACCCGCGACAGCTTCGCGCCGGGCGCGCGGCGTGCGGACTATCGGCCGCCGCAGGGCGGTTACACGCGTCCCGTCGTGGCGACACGCGCGCCGGTTGCGCCGCCCGCGTTTCAGGGCCGTTTTCCGCAGCATGGCGATGCGCGGGCCGTCGTGCCGCGTAATGAACCGGTACATCTCGTCGCGACACATGGTCCGGCTCGACAAGTGATCGCCGGTGGGGCTGCATTCAATGCGGCGCATGCACCGAATGGGTCGAACGCAGCGCATGGGCCGAATGCACCGAACTCGCCGCCGCCCGGCGCGCCGCAGCGGCCAGGATTCGCTGCTGCAGCGGTCGTCGGACAGCCGGTTCAGCAGCACGGCAATGGCGTGCCGCATCCGCCGCAACAGGCACAGTTCGGCGGCCCATCGCACGGATCACACGGCGATGCCGCATCAGGACATCCGTTCATCAACGCGCCTCATGCGCCGGCGCCACAGCAGGCACAAGTACAAGCACAAGCGCCTGCGCCGCATGCGCCGCAGGTCTATCGCGGCGCACCTCAAACGCCGATGCAACCGCAAGCGAGCTTTGCTCAACACCCGCCGACTCAGGCGCAGCCGCAGGCGCCGCAAGCGGGGTTCGCCCAGCACGCGCCGACGCAGCCGCAAGCACCCATTGCTCAGCACGCGCCACAGCCACAGCCGCAACCACAGCCTTATCACCCGACTCACGTCGAGCAGCCGCACGCGCCGACGCCGACGCCGATGCCGCAGCAGCAAGTCCAACGGCCGCCGGAGTTCCATCCCGCGCCCCAGCGTCAACCGATGCATCAGGAGGTGCGCCAGGCACCGCCACAGATGCAGCAACCGCATCGCGAACCGCCGCAAGCGCAACAGCAGCCCCATCCGCAATCGCAGCCACAACCGCAGCAAGCCCAGCAGCCTCAACACGGCGGCGGCAACGATCATCATCGAAGCTGAGCGTCGTCTGAAATGAAAAACGCGCGGCCGAAGCCGCGCGTTTTCCGAACCTCGGACCGCTTGAAACAGCCGCTTACACCGCCATCGGCGCGGTGAGCGGCTCGTGGTGCCGATAGCCTTCGAGCGCGAAGTCCGTCGGCTCGATCTTCTCCAGCCATTCGGGCTCGTAGCGCTTCGTGACCGCGTAGTCCGGCACACGGTCCGAGATGATCAGCTGCGGCGACGGATACGGCTCGCGCTTCAATTGCTCCTGCAGCATGTCGAGCTGGTTTTCATAGATGTGCGCATCGCCGATGAAATAGCTGAACCAGCGCGGCGTGTATCCCGTCAGCCGGCCGACCAGATGCAGCAGCGCCGCGCCCTCGGTCAGATTGAACGGTGTGCCGAGGCCGACATCATTGCTGCGGATATACAGGCACAGCGAAATCTCGCGCGTGGTCGCGTTGGGAATGAACTGGTACAGCAGGTGGCACGCGGGCAGCGCGATTTCGTCGAGCTTGGCGGGATTCCATGCGTGAAACAGGATGCGCCGGTCGGTCGGACGCTCGATGATCGTGTCGAGACACTGGCGCAGCTGATCGATTGCCTTGTACAGCAGCACCTGTTCGCGCCCGTTCTCGCTGAAGCTCGTGACGAGCTGATAGCCGCGGTTGGTGGCATCGGCAATCTGGTCGCCGGAACGCGCATCGACCAGCTTGTAGGCGGGCCACTTGCGCCACTGCACGCCGTAGACATCGCCGAGATCGTCCGGGCCCTGACGATAGGGATTCTCGAGCCACTGCGGATTGTCGTTGGCGTTGGCGTCCCACACCTTGCAGCCGAGCGCGCGGAAATCCGCCGCGCTCTTCGACGCGCGCAGGAAACCGACCAGCTCGCCGATCGCCGACTTGAACGCGAGCTTCTTGGTGGTGACGGCGGGAAAGCCTTGTTGCAGGTCGTAGCGCAGCATGGCGCCGGGGATGCTGATCGTGCGAATGCCCGTGCGGTTTTCCTGCCACGTGCCGGTATCGAGGATCGTCTGGACGAGCTCGAGATACTGTTTCATTCGATGTTCCTTGGGAATGCCGCGCGCCCTCGCGAACGGAAGGCGGAAAGAGCGATTCTACCAAGCGCGCAGACACCACGCTCGCGATGCCATGCCGCCGACGCGGCAATGCAAAACGGGCGCCGTGGCGCCCGTTCGAGGAATTCGGCGGCGGCAGTCAGCCGCGTGTCGCGTGCTCCGGAGGCACGTCGACTTCGATATGACGCATGCCGTGCGCGCTCAACAAGCGATACAGCGTCACGCGCGAAATGCCCAGTTCATGCGCCGCATCGCCGAGACGCCCGCGGTGCCGCAACAGCGCAAGTTCAATCGCCTGGCGCTCGGCCGCCTCGCGCGCCTGCGCCAGCGATACCGGCGCGACTTCCACGTATTCGCCGAGTTCGAGATCGCGCGCGGTGATCTGGCGCCCTTCCGACATCACGATGGCCCGCCGCACGCGATTGATCAACTCGCGCACGTTGCCCGGCCAGCCGTAGTTATGGATCGCGGCGATGGCGTCCGGCGAAAAACCCCGCAGACGACGGCTCGCGTCCTTCTTGAAGCGATCGAGCATGTGCTTTGCCAGCAATTCGATGTCCTTGCCGCGCGCCCTGAGCGGCGGCTCGTCGATCTGCAGCACGCACAGCCGGTGATACAGGTCGGCGCGGAAACGCCCTTCGATCATTGCCGTCTGCATGTCGACGTGCGTCGCCGAGATGATGCGCACGTCCACCGGCGTCGAGCCGTGGCCGCCCAGGCGTTCGACCTTGCGTTCCTGCAGGAAGCGCAACAGGCTCGCCTGGCTTTCGAGCGGCAGGTCGCCGATTTCGTCGAGGAACAGCGTGCCGCCGTTGGCTGCTTCCACCCGGCCGATCTTGCGCTGATTGGCGCCGGTAAAAGCGCCGCGTTCATAGCCGAACAGCTCCGATTGCAGCAGATGCGCGGGAATCGCGCCGCAGTTGATCGCGACGAACGGCTGGTCGCGGCGCGCGGAACGTTCGTGGATGGCAACGGCAGTGAGTTCCTTGCCGGTGCCCGATTCGCCGGAGATGAAGACGGGCGCGTCGGTCATCGCGACCTTGCGGATGGAGCGGAACAGCGCCAGCATCGCGTCGCACGAGCCGACCATCTCGCCTTCCGCGCGGCCTTCGCTGCGCGCGTCGTTGGACGCCGCATCGTGCAGCGCCACCATGCCGTACGCATGCCCGACGGAATCGACGACACGGTCGTTCGACGTCGGCAGCGTGACGTAATCGAAACAATAATCGCGAATCAGGCGCCGTACGGCGGAGTCTTCCAACTGGCCCGCGACGGTCGCCGCCACCCAGCCCACATTGGTCATGGTCAGCGACGATTCGAACGCCGCCAGTTCATGCGATTCGAAATGGCTCGACAGATCGAGCAGACCGCCTGTTGCCACGTCATTGCGCAAGGCCTTGCGCGTGTCGCGCGCGCTCGCGACGATTTCGATGTGCCAGCCGCGCTCCTCGAAACGCGCGCACAGCGTCTCGCTTGGATCGCGAGTCACGTATATGAGTTGCCGCCGAGCGACGTCCATTATTCAGATCCTTAGTTCAACGTTCGTTGAAAAGGTCGCGTAGTCAAGGCTCGCGCTACATCGCAGACTTCGTTGTCCTCGCATGTTTGCCAGTGCATTTTCAGCAGGACTTGCAGTTCGATACGTCGCCCCCGGGACTTGGCGCGGAACCCCTTGCACCCTTCCACGAAACCCTTTATGTCTGATTCTGTGCCGTTTTTGAGAGACTACTATAACCCAGAAACCCCGAAAACAAATATCGCCCGAGGCGAACGAAAGCGCCACAAAACCCTGACAGGACGGGCTTGGCAAGAATTTCTCACATATTTATTAAAAGCTTTGCGCACAATTTGATACGACAAAATCTTATACCGGAATCGCACGGACTTCAGGTTTTTCTGACGTGACGTTTCACCATTGAAACGTTTTCGCGTGTTATTCAGGTGGCATTTCCCGCAATATTTCCGACCCGCTTTACCCCTCAACGGATCCGCCCGGATGGCACGCATCTCGCATAAGTTGCGCAGTGTCGGAGCGTAAAAACATCATATTTGCCGAACGTGCGTACAAAACTCATACGACTATCATCGTTCGCATAATCGCCTTTACCGACGCGATGATTACTTTATTTCCAGATGTCTTCCGAGTCCGGGAATAGTTACCTTGGGTTATGTCGTCAAGATGGCACTCGATAGTTCATTCCAGCGCGCCGATTCCCGCGATACGCATTCAAGCGATCCATTGGAAAACGACGATCCGCAATCGTTGCACGCCGCCGTCCGCCCGGGCGGCGCCGGCATCAGCGTGAGGCTGTGGGACGAAGCCCCTCCGGCGTCGGACGCGCCTTCGGCGCCGCTCGCGCCCATGGCGTTCGATGACGAACCGCCGCCGTCCTGACGTCCAACGCCCGCACGGGATCGGTCGGTTAGAATCGAAGGCCCGGCAGCGCGGACCGCGCGCGCCGCTTGCCTCGACTCCGACCTTCCCATGACGACGCTGACCCTGATCGTCGCCCGCGCACGCAACGGCGTGATCGGCCGCGACAACCAATTGCCCTGGCGCCTGCCCGAAGACCTCGCCTTCTTCAAGCGCACGACGATGGGCGCGCCCATCATCATGGGCCGCAAGACGCATGAATCGATCGGCCGGCCGTTGCCCGGGCGGCGCAACATCGTGGTGTCGCGCGATGCCACGCGGCGTTACGAAGGCTGCGACGTCGTGACGAACCTGGAAGCCGCGCTCGCGCTCGAACCGGCGCAGGAAGCCTTTCTGATCGGCGGCGCGCAGTTATATCAGGACGGCTTCGCACGGGCGGACAAGCTGATCGTCACCGAGATCGACGCCGATTTCGACGGCGACACCCGCTTTCCCGCGCCCGATCCCGAGTTGTGGCGCGAAGTGTCGCGTGAGCCGCATCGCGCGGCGGCGCCGAACGACTTCGCGTTTGCGTTCGTGACCTACGAGCGCATCGCGCCGTCGGAATGACAAGATGACGAAATGACAAAGCCCCGGCATGACCGGGGCTTTGTCTTTGCAGCGTCGAAGCCGGACAGTTACTGACCGGCCACCGTCATCCGCTCGATCAGCACCGAACCGATCTCCTTCGTGCCGCGCACCACGGTGTCCGCGCCGATCGCCTCGATGTGGCGGAACATCTCCTGCAGCGTGCTCGCCACGGTGATTTCCTCGACGGCATGCACGATCTTGCCGTTCTCCACCCAGAAGCCCGACGCGCCGCGCGAATAATCGCCGGTCACGTAGTTCACGCCCTGCCCCATCAGTTCGGTCAGCAGCAGGCCCGTGTCGAGTTTCTTGAGCATCGCCTCGAAATCGTCTTCCGGCTTCGTATGCGAGCTGCGCATGCTCAGGTTGTGCGAGCCGCCGGCGTTGCCGGTGGTCCGCATGCCGAGCTTGCGGGCCGAGTACGTCGACAGGAAATAGCCCTGCACGACGCCGTCGTCCACGACGTTGCGGCGCTGCGTGCGCACGCCTTCCTCGTCGAACGGCGCGCTGCCCATGCCGCCCTTCACGTGCGGATCCTCGACGATCTGGATATGCGGCGCGAACACCGGCTTGCCGAGACTGTCGACCAGGAACGTGGTCTTGCGATACAGCGCGCCGCCGCTCACCGCCTGCACGAACGCGCCGAGAATGCCGGCCGCGAGCGGCGCCTCGAACAGCACGCGGCATTTGCGCGTGTCGAGGCTCTTCGCGCCGAGACGCGCGAGCGCGCGTTCCGCCGCGTAGCGTCCCACCGCTTCCGGCGCGGCGAGGCTGGCGGCGTCGCGCTTCGACGTGTACCAGTCGTCGCGCTGCATGTCGCGGCCCGCTGCGGCAATGGGCGCGCACGCGATGTAGTGCCGCGAGTACGGATAGCCCGCCATGAAGCCGCGCGAGGTGGCGAGCACGAACTGCGAGTGCTGCGCGGAGACGCTCGCGCCTTCCGAATTGGTGACGCGCTTGTCGACAGCGAAGGCCGCGGCCTCGGCGCGGCGGGCGATGTCGGCGGCTTCTTCGGCGTCGACGTCCCACGGATGATAGAGATCGAGATCCTGCGGCGACTGCTCGAGCAGTTCCTCTTCGGCAAGACCCGCCGCGCTGTCCTCGGCCGTGAAGCGCGCGATGTTGTACGCGGCGGCGACCGTGTCGCGCAGCGCGTCGCGGGTGAAGTCGGCGGTGCTCGCGTTGCCGCGCTTCTTGCCGATGAACACCGTCACGCCGACCATCTTGTCGCGGTTGTGTTCGATGGTTTCGACTTCGCCGCGCCGCACGCTCACCGACAGGCCGTCGCCTTCGGAGATTTCAGTGGCGGCATCGCTTGCGCCGAGCTCTTTCGCGTAGCGCAGGATGTCGGAGGCGATCTCCTTCAGTTCGTCCTGCGTATGCGGGAAATAGCGTTGCTTGACGTCCATGTCTGCTGCCATGTTGGTTGCCTTTGGAAGTCGGGCGCCGCGCGCCCGCGCATGTCGTGGTTGCTTCGGATTTCCCGGACTGACGCGCGTTGAAGCGGACGTCGGACAGCGGGACTGGCGTATCCCGCGATCATAGCAAGGAGCGCGCGCATTCACCCGCAGGTATCGCGGCTGTAGGGTGCGGGAGCGCCGGGCGCCGCACGGCTGCAAGCTACAATGTCGGGATGAACCGTAAAACCCGCATTCAACCGATCGATGCCGGCCGCGACGACGCGCCCGACGCCGACGAAAACGGCTACGACCGTCCGAGCAAATCCCAGCTGAAGCGCGACATGCACGCGCTGCAGGAGCTGGGCGCGGCGCTCATTGCATTGCCGAAAGACGCGCTGAAACGCATGCCGATGCCCGAGGCGCTCGGCGACGCCGTGCGCGAGGCGCGCCGTATCACCGATCACGAAGGCAAGCGCCGTCAGTTGCAGTATGTCGGCAAGCTGATGCGCTCGCTGCACGACGACGAAACCGCCGCGCTGCGCACGGCGCTGGACACCTTCCGCGGCGTGAACAAGAGCGAAACGGCGCGTCTGCACTGGATCGAGCGCACGCGCGAGCAACTGCTCGCCGACGATGCCGCCTTGACCGAATTCATCCGCAATCATCCGGGCGTCGATCCGCAGGAAGGCCGCACGCTGATCCGCAATGCACGCAAGGAGCGCGAGCAGCAGAAACCGCCGCGCTATTACCGCGAGCTGTTCCAGTGGATCAAGACGGCGGCGGGCGTGGACGAAGATGAAGACGACAGCGAGCGAGACGAGGACGGCCGTGATGACGACACCGAAGCGTAATCACCCGGACGAGCTGATCGTCGGCCTGGTGTCGATCAGCGACCGCGCGTCGCAGGGCGTCTATGAGGACAAGGGCCTGCCGTCGCTGGAAGCATGGCTCGGCGAAGCGCTTGCCACGCCCTTTCGCGCCGAAACCCGCCTGATCCACGACGACGAAGCGACCATCTCGGCGACGCTCGTCGAACTCGTCGATACGCTCGGCTGCGATCTCGTTCTGACCACGGGCGGCACCGGCCCGTCGCGGCGCGACGTCACGCCGGAAGCCACGCTCGCTGTCGCCACGAAGCCGATGCCCGGCTTCGGCGAACAGATGCGTCAGATCAGTCTGAATTTCGTGCCCACGGCGATACTGTCGCGCCAGGTCGCGGTGATCCGCGAGACGGCGGATCATGCCGCGCTGATCATCAACCTGCCGGGCCAGCCGAAGTCGATCCGCGAAACGCTTGAAGGCTTGAAGGACGCTGACGGCACGCAGATGGTGCCGGGCATTTTCGCGGCGGTGCCGTATTGCATCGATCTGATTGGCGGGCCGTATATCGAGACGCGGCCCGACGTGGTGACCGCGTTCCGTCCGAAAAGCGCGCGGCGCGCGCCGCAGGCGTGATTACGGCGTGCCGGCCGCGGACGCGGATGCCGACGCCGCCGGAATCAGGAAGTGCTGGCGGTAGTACTTGAGTTCGTCGATGGACTCGTGGATGTCGGCGAGCGCCGTGTGCATCGCGCGCTTCTGGAAGCCCTTGTAGATGGCCGGCTGCCAGCGGCGGCACAGTTCCTTGAGCGTGCTGACGTCGAGATTGCGGTAATGGAAGAACGTTTCCAGCTCGGGCATCCAGCGCGCCATGAAGCGGCGGTCCTGGCAGATGGAGTTGCCGCACATCGGCGACTTGCCCGGCGGCACGTACTGGCCGAGGAACTCACGAATCTGCCGCGTGGCTTCGGCTTCATCGACGGTCGACGCCTTGACGCGCTCGATCAGCCCCGAGCGGCCGTGCGTGTTGCGGTTCCACTCGTCCATGCGGCCGAGCGTTTCGTCGGACTGATGGATGGCCAGCACCGGCCCTTCCACGAGCTTGTCGAGCGTCGAATTCGTCACGACCACCGCGATCTCGATAATCTTGTCGTTGTCGGGATCGAGGCCGGTCATCTCCATGTCCAGCCACACGAGATTCATGTCGCTGCGCACGAGCGTGTTGTCATCGGCGGGCTGCGCGGAGTCTGGAGCGGCGGAGAGTTCGGTCATGAAAGCGGCCTGAAGGAGAGAAAGCCGCGACGGAACGGCATCGGAATCCTTGCAGGATGTGACAACGCCGGCGCAGCCAAGAACCTATAATTCTCGCATAGTTCAATCGGAATTCCCGGATGGCCAACCTCACTCTCGCTTTCTCGACGCTCTTCGTCGTCGCCCTGGTCGGCATGGTCGCGACCAAGCTCTGGCTGGCGTCGCGCCAGATCCGCTACGTCGCCGGGCATCGCGAGAGCGTGCCGGCGCAATTCTCGGGAACCATACCGCTCGCGGCGCACCAGCGCGCGGCGGATTACACGGTCGAACGCACCCGCCTCACGATGATCGAGGTCGTCACGAGCGCGGTCGTGCTGGTCGCGCTGACCTTGCTCGGCGGCGTGCAGGCGCTCGATCTCGCCATCTCCGGCTGGCTCGGCCGCGGCTATCTCGGGCAGATCGCGCTGGTGGCGTCCGTGATCGCGATCACGAGTCTCATCGACCTGCCCTTCGACTACATCCGTCACTTCGTGGTCGAAGAGAAGTTCGGCTTCAACCGCATGTCGAAGAAGCTGTTCTTCATCGATCTCGTGAAGGGCACGGTGCTCGCCGTCGTGATCGGCGCGCCGCTGCTGCTGCTCACGCTCTGGCTGATGGACCGCGCCGGCGCCTACTGGTGGCTCTGGACCTGGATGGTCTGGGTCGCCTTCCAGCTGCTCGCGATGATCATCTATCCGAGCTTCATCGCCCCGCTCTTCAACAAGTTCGAACCGCTGAAGGACGAAGCGCTCGTCGCACGCATCACGAACCTGATGTCGCGCACCGGCTTCGCCGCCAAGGGCCTGTTCGTGATGGACGGCAGCCGCCGTTCGGCGCACGGCAACGCCTATTTCACGGGCTTCGGCGCGGCCAAGCGCATCGTCTTCTTCGATACCCTGCTCGCGCGCCTGTCCGGCAGTGAGATCGAGGCCGTGCTCGCGCACGAACTCGGCCACTTCAAGCGCCGTCACGTGCTGAAGCTGATGATCGTGATGTTCGGCATCAGCCTCGCCATGCTCGCGCTGCTCGGCTGGCTCGTGCAGACCGTCTGGTTCTATGAAGGGCTCGGCGTGCGGCCGTCGCTCGTCGGCAGCAACAACGGCCTCGCGCTCGTGCTGTTCATGCTCGTGCTGCCGGTGTTCATGTTCTTCATCACGCCGCTCGGCAGCCTGACCTCGCGCAAGAACGAGTTCGAAGCCGATGCCTTCGCCGCCAGCCAGACCGATCCGAAAGACCTCGTGAATGCGCTCGTCAAGCTCTACGAGGACAACGCGTCGACGCTCACGCCCGATCCGCTCTACACCGCGTTCTACTACTCCCATCCGCCCGCCTCGCAACGCATCGACCGTCTGATGCAGCACGCCGCATGACGCGCGGCTCCGGGCGCCCGGACGCGGGCGCGCGCTTCGAAGGCACGGTGATCGCGGCGCACGGCCGTCACTATCTGGTGACGCCCGATCACGGCGGTCCCCTGCTGCAATGCTTCCCGCGCGGCAAGAAAAGCGAAGTGGCCGTCGGCGATCACGTGATCTGCGAGCAGTCGTCGGCGGATCAGGGCGTGATCGTCGAGATTGGCGAGCGGCGCAATCTGCTGTATCGCTCGGATCAGTTCAAGTCGAAGCTCTTCGCGGCGAATCTCGATCAGCTCATGATCGTGCTCGCCACCGAACCGCACTTCAGCGAAGACCTGCTCGGCCGCGCGCTGATCGCGGCGGAGGCGCACGGACTGGACGCGCTGATCGTGCTCAACAAGATTGACGTGGAAGCCGCGCTGCCGCTCGCGCGCGAACGGCTCGCGCCGTATCGCGAACTGGGTTACGCGGTGGTCGAATTGTCCGCGAAGCACACCCCCGGCAACGTGCATCCGCTGCTCGACGAGCGCCTCAAGGACCGCGCGACCATCCTGCTCGGCCAGTCCGGCATGGGCAAATCCACGCTGGTCAACCTGCTGGTACCCGATGCCGACGCCGCCACCCGCGAAATCTCCTCCGCGCTCAACAGCGGCCGCCACACGACCACCTTCACGCGGCTCTATGGCCTGCCCGGAGGCGGCGCGCTGATCGACTCGCCCGGCTTCCAGGAGTTCGGCCTGCATCATCTGAGCGAAGGCCAGCTCGAACGCGCCTTCGCGGACTTCCGGCCGTATCTCGGCGAGTGCCGCTTCTACAACTGCCATCATCTGCATGAGCCGGGCTGTGCGGTGCTCGAGGCAGTGGAAGCCGGCAAAATCCGGCCCGAGCGACACGCGCTCTACGCGCAACTGGTGCACGAAGCGAGTCAGATCGTTCGATGAAGCGTCTCACGCGCGCCCCGAACCTCATCACGGCGCAGCACTGGGTGAACGTGCTGGCGACCGCGGGCGTGCCGTGCGAATTGCACAACCGCTATCTGAATGGCGCGATGGGCGAGATTCCGGCGGATCAGTGCGCGCCGGAAATCTGGATCACCGACGACCGCGACGAAGCCCTGGCGTTGCGCCTGCTGGAGCGCGCACGAAAAGGGCCGGACGCGAACGCCCGGCCCTGGAGATGCAAGCAATGCGGCGAATGGCTGGAGCCGCAATTTACGGTGTGCTGGCAGTGCCAGACGCCGCGCGATCCGCTCGACGATTGAAGACTGATTACGCCAGCCAAACGGCGATGGTCAGCATGAGCAGCAACAGCATCCACAGGATCACGGCGCGCCATACGAGTCCGACCGCCGATTGCAGCGTGCGCGGCGTGCAATCGTCGCCGACGGGCAGCGGACCGGCCTCGCCCACAGCCAGCGCCTCGACCGACAGCGGTTCGGCGAGCGGGCCCGCGAGCCGCGCACCGAGCGCGCCGCTGCCGGCCGCGAGCAGGACGCCTTCGTTCGCATCCGGCCATTGGCGGGCGTGATTGCGCCATGCGTAGATGGCGTCCTCGAAGTTGCCGACGATCGCGAAACCGAGCGACGTCAGCCGCGCCGGCACCCAGTCGATCACGAAGAACGCGCGCTGCGCGAACGAGGAGAACTCGACGGTGCGCTCGGGATCCGGCTTCGACCACGCGCGCGCCAGATATTCGGCAATGCGATACAGCACGGCGCCTGCCGGACCGATCGGAATCAGGAACCAGAAGAACACGCCGAACACGTGCCGATGCGACGCCACCACCGCATGCACCAGCGTATGACGCACGATTTCGCTGACGGGCATGTCGACCGTATCGATGCCGGTCCACTCGGTCAGCACTTCGCGCGCGCGCGGCACGTCGTCGTTGTTGAGCGCGAGATGGATGTCGGTGAAATAGTGGCTGAACTGGCGAAAGCCCAGCGTGAAGTAGACGATGACCACGTTCCACAGGAACGCGAGCACGAAGTTGATGCGGTACAGGACGTAGTAGATCAGTCCGACGACGAGCGTCCAGGGCAGCACGACCACCAGCCACGCGACGATGCCGTGCTTCTGCTTGCCGGCATCGAAACCATGCGCGGTGGATTCCGCATGGTATTGGAGCAACGCCGCGACCGGATTGTGCGGCTTGAGCGCGCGTACCTGCTCGAGGATGAGAGCCAGCAATACAGAGAAAAAAGTCATGCCAAGCGCCGAAACAGTCGGTTAGTTCGAGTTTCGCGTAACGATAGCACAGCGTTTGCGGCCTTCCACGCACGACGTCATCGCGCGCGCCCGCGCTGCGCCTGCCGGCTGAGCGCGTTGACGTTCAGGCCGCGAGGAAGCGGTAGAAATTGCGCAACATGCCGGCCGTTGCGCCCCAGATGAAATAGGGCGCCTTTCCTTCGCCCGGCACGTAGGGCATGGCAAAAAAACGACGCTCGCCGCCTTCCCAGCGAAAGACACGCACTTCGTGATTCGCGGGAGTCATCAGCCAGGCGAGCGGGACTTCGAAGATGTCGGCCACTTCGCATGTGTCGGCCTGCAACGTGAACGGCGGCGAGACCAGCGCGACCACCGGCGTCACCCTGAAGCCCGTGCCCGTCAGGTACTCGGGCATCGCGCCGATGACCTCGCAATGTTCGGCGTCCAGCCCGACCTCTTCCTTCGCCTCGCGCAACGCGGTGGCGGCGGCATCGACGTCTTCCGGCTCGCGGCGGCCGCCCGGAAAACTGATCTGGCCGGCGTGGTCCGACAGGTGATCGGCGCGTTGTGTCAGCAGCACGGTCAGGCCGCCCTCGCGCTTGACCAGCGCCACCAGCACCGACGCCACGCGCGGGTCGCCGCCGATCGCCTTGATGCGCTGTTCGCGTTCCTCCTGTTGCCAGTCCAGCTGCACGGCGAAACGCGCGCGCAGGCCTTCCGGCGTGAGGCGCTCGGGTGCGATGGGCGGGAGCGCTTCGCCCGTCGTCGCGACAGGCATTTTTTCGGGTTCGAGGATGCGCGGAGTCGAAGTCTTGCCGGTGGACACGGGTGGATTACGGGTAAGGGACGATAAGGAAACGGGACTGCCGAAGTCCTGATTTGAACACACCAAAGAAAAAAGCACCCGCGAGGGTGCTTTTTTCGGAGGACTCGTGCGCGGTCTTGCTGCGACGACTTACTCGGCAGCAGCAGCCGACTTGTCCTTGAAGACCAGCTTTTCCTTGATTCGAGCCGACTTGCCCGAACGCTCGCGGAGGTAGTAGAGCTTTGCGCGGCGAACATCACCACGACGCTTCACGACGATGCTCGCGAGCAGCGGCGAGTAGGTCTGGAACGTACGCTCGACGCCTTCGCCCGACGAGATCTTGCGGACGATGAAGTTCGAGTTCAGGCCACGGTTGCGCTTCGCGATGACGACGCCTTCGTAAGCCTGGACGCGCTTGCGCGTGCCTTCGACCACGTTCACGTTGACGACGACGGTATCGCCCGGCGCGAAGTCGGGGATGCTCTTCTCGCCCAGAACGCGTGCGATCTCTTCCTTCTCGAGTTGTTCAATCAGATTCATTACTGACTCCTTGTGCCATCTTGCCGGAGTTGTGTGCCTGAAAAGCAGGCCCCGGTAGAGGATGGGTTTGCTTCAGGCGCCGATGCGACTCGACGCCCCCTGTATCCCGCTCGTCGGCCCGAAACCTAGGCAGGCTTCGACGCTTCCTTTGCGAGTTCTGCGAGCCATGCCTCGTCGGCACGGCTCAACATCTTGCTCTTGCGCGCCCGCGCAATCAGATCGGGCCGCTTGACGAGCGTATTGCGCAATGCTTCGCGCCTGCGCCACGCCTCGATTTCCTTGTGATGGCCGCCGAGCAGCACATCCGGGACACGCACGCCTTCGTACTCTTCCGGCCGCGTGTAGTGCGGACAATCCAGCAGGGTGTCCACGAAACTGTCCTGCACCGCCGATTGCGCGTCATTCAGCACGCCGGGCAAATGCCGGACCACTGCGTCCATCAGCGCCATGGCGGGAAGCTCTCCGCCGGACAGCACGAAGTCGCCGAGGCTCACTTCTTCGTCCACTTCACGATCGATCAGACGCTGGTCGATGGCTTCGTAACGGCCGCACAGCAGCACCAGACCTGGCTGTTGAGCGAACTGCATCACGCGTTCGTGATTCAGGGTGGCGCCTTGCGGCGACAACATCACGACGCGTGTAGCTGCGATGCCCTGCTCGCGCTGCGCAGCTTTCGCCGCCTGCAGCGCGGCTTCCAGCGGACGCGCCAGCATGACCATGCCGGGACCGCCGCCATAGGGGCGGTCGTCGACGGTGCGGTAGTTGTCGGTCGTGAAATCACGCGGATTCCACGTGCGCAGACCGAACCGCTCCTGCTTGACCGCCCGGCTGGTGATGCCCCAGTCGGTCAGCGCGCGAAACATCTCGGGAAAGAGCGTCACGACATCGAACTGCATCGCTCTCTCCGTAACGTGCCGAGGTTCAATAGTCGGCGTCCCAGTCCACGACGATACGCTTCGCCGCGCGGTCCACCGTCTTCACATACACGCCGACGAACGGAATCAGCCGCTCGCCGGTGACGGGCGCGCCATCCTTGCTGGTATCCGGATATTCGATCCGCAGGATGGAATGTGCGCCGTTGTCGATCAGATCCGCGACGCGGCCTAGGGCCACGCCGGCTTCGTTTTCGACATCCAGGCCGAGCAGGTCGACCCAGTAGAATTCGTCTTCGCTGGCGAGCTTCGGGAAATCGCTGCGCGCGATATGCACCGTATGCCCTTTCAGCGACATGGCCAGATCGCGGTCATCGCAGCCGCCGAGGCGCGCGACAATGGTGTCGGCGTGCACCTTGGACTGCATGCAGCGCGCGGACTTGCGTTCGCGACCCTTTACGAGCCACCAGCGCTTCGCGCTCAGCAAGGCGTCGCCGCCCTGCTTGCCGCTGGCGTGCGGCACAACCTTGACCCAGCCCTTGAGACCGTAGGCATCGGCAATGAAACCGACTTCGACGGCGTCTTCAGGCAAAGCCTCGACCGGCTCGATTGCGCCGTCCGGCTGAGTACCGCTCGCGTTGCTGCTCGAAACCTTGCCACTCGAAACGTCGGTCGCCACGCGGCGCCCGCCCGGCTTGCGGACGAATGCGCCAAACGTGGCGGAACCTTCATCTTGCCCCGGCTTCGGCTGGCCGATGCTTCCGGCAGCGCGTCCGGATTCTGAATCGCGCGTGGACATCGGCGAGCCTTTGGGCAGGTTTCGAGCGTTGTGTTGCGTGGTCTAAGCCAGCATGCGCAGCGACTTAGGCAGCCGGCTGAGCTTGCTGAGCCTGCTTGACCAGGCGCTCGACCGTCGGCGACAGTTGTGCGCCGACTTCCTTCCAGTACGTCAGGCGGTCCTGAGCGATACGGAGCGATTCGCTTTTCGTGGCGACCGGGTTGTAGAAACCCACGCGCTCGATGAAGCGGCCGTCACGACGGCTACGCGAATCAGTTGCGACGATGTTGTAGAACGGGCGCTTCTTCGAGCCGCCACGAGCCAAGCGGATGATGACCATGCTGAAATCCTTGAAAACCGGGGTTCGGAACAACGAGAACAGGCGATTATAGCCGGATTCCGCAGCGCTAACAAACACTTGAAGCATTTTTTGGATGCGGGGTCGTGCGGAGGATCGTTTCGCAAGCTTGTCGGATACCGGAAATCAGTCCCGTGCGGCATCGTGGCATCGGTGTTCGGGGCGTGCGCGGGCGTAAAATGACGCCCGCACTCCCGCTGCACTCTCCCGCACTCTTCTTTACCACCGCCTTCGCTGATGACTTCCTCGTCCGTCGCCACGCCCTCCGGCTCGAAGCCTGCCGGCAAGCAGGTCCCGCCCTATTTCCGTTCGAAGACGCTCACCGCGGCACTCGCGTTCCTGTTCGGCTCGATCGGCCTGCATCGCTTCTATCTGTATGGACTGCGCGACAAGTATGGCTGGGCGCATATCGTCGGCATCGTGCTAGGGGCGTTCGGCTATCTGCTGTTGAAGGAAACCGAGCGCGCCTCGCTGCTCGGCTGGGCGCTCGCCTTTCCCGGCGCCGTTTCGCTGCTGGCGGCGTTTCTGTCGGCCATCGTCTATGGCCTGCGCCCCGACGCCAAATGGGACGCGCAGTTCAACGCCCACACCGGGCGCAACAGCCGCTCCGGCTGGACCGTCATCTTCATCGTGATCTTTTCGCTGCTGATCGGCGCCTTCCTGCTGATGACTGGTCTCGCGCTCACCTTCCAGACCTATTTCGAAGGACAGGTCCAGGCGGCCAAGACGCTGTCGCAATAAACGCTAGAACAGGTCGAGCTGCGGATTCGGCGGCGGCGCTGCCGCCTTTGCGGCAGCCGGTTTCTCCGGGCGCTGGAACTCGGACATATCCAGAATGCCGCGCTGCCGTGCGTTCAGTCCAAGCCGCCGGGTTGCCTGGCGAAAGCGTTGCCGCAGCATGTCGGCCCACAGACCCTCGCCTTTCATGCGCGTCGAAAAATTCGCGTCGTAGTCCTTGCCGCCGCGCATGTCGCGCACGCGGCTCATCACGCGGTCCGCGCGATCCGGAAAGTGCGCGGCCAGCCAGTCCTTGAACAGCGGCGCGACTTCCCACGGCAAGCGCAGCACGATGTAGCTCGCGCTCGTCGCACCCGCCTCCGCACAAGCTTCCAGCACCCGCTCCAGATCCGGCTCCGTGACGAACGGAATCACCGGCGCGATGCTGACGCCCACCGGAATGCCCGCATCCGCGAGCGTGCGCACCGTGCGCAGACGCCGTGAAGGCGTCGATGCACGCGGCTCCAGCGTGCGCGCGATATCCGCGTCCAGTGTCGTGATGGTAACGGCGGCCATGAATTGCCCGCGCTGCGCCATGGACGCTAGCAGGTCGATGTCACGCTCGATCAGCGAATTCTTCGTGATGGCAGCGAACGGATGGCCGCAGTCGTGCAGCACCTCGATCACGCGGCGCGTCAGCCGCAGGTCGCGCTCGACGGGCTGATACGCGTCCGTGTTCACGCCGAGCGCAATGGGCTCGGGCTCGTAATTCGACTTCGCGAGTTCGCGCTTGAGCAGTTCGGGCGCGTTGACCTTGGCGTAGATGCGGCTCTCGAAATCGAGTCCTGGCGACAGCCCGAGATAGCTGTGCGTCGGCCGCGCAAAACAGTAGATGCAGCCGTGCTCGCAGCCCCGATACGGGTTGAGCGAGACTGAAAACGGGATGTCCGGCGAGCTGTTGCGCGTGAGGATGCTTTTCGCGCGCTCTTCGAAGATCTGCGTGCGCAGCGGCCGCGCGCCCTCTTCCTCGCCTTCGGCCGTATGCAGCCAGCCGTCGTCGACGCTCTCGCGCTCGTCCTTCTCGTAGCGCCCCTGGAGATTCGTGACCGCACCGCGCCCTTTCAGCGGCGCGGGCGGCGCGACAGGATATTCACGGTCAGGCGAAGCCATTGCAGCAAACCCATCAGACAATACTGTACAAATATACAGTAGTCGGACGGCAACGCAAGCTAAGAATCACACCTCGACGAGAATCTTCAGCGTCTCCTTGATCTCCTCCATCACCACGTAGCTTTTCGACTGCACCGCGCCCGGCAGTTGCAGCAGGATGTCGCCGAGCAGCTTGCGGTAGTCGGCCATTTCGCCGATGCGCGCCTTGATCAGATAGTCGAAGTCGCCGGAAACGAGATGGCACTCGAGCACCTCGGGAATCTTCTGCACCTCGCGGCGAAACTGCTCGAACATGTTGCCGCTCTTGTGATCGAGCGTGATTTCCACAAACACCAGCAGCGCCGCGCCCAGTTCGGTGGGATTCACGCGTGCGTAGTAGCCCGTGATGACGCCGTCGCGCTCCATGCGCTTGACGCGCTCGATGCACGGCGTCACCGAGAGTCCCACACGCTCCGCCAGGTCCTTCATCGCGATACGGCCGTCCTCCTGAAGAATGTTCAGGATCTTGCGGTCGAGCTTGTCGAGGGTGCGGACGGGATTTCGTTGCGTTCTCATGTCTTTTTCCTGAAAACCGTCCAAATACAATAACTAAAACTGCCTCGATGTCCATACCATAGTCGATAACACTATACGAGCTTCAGATTGCCGCGTCGATCCACTTAAAGCACGCGCATTCGGAAGCGTCACCGAATCGGGTCGGAGTTTTCATGCGAATCGTTATTCTCGGAAGCGGCGTCGTTGGCGTGACGAGCGCCTATTACCTCGCACGCGCGGGCCACGACGTCACGGTCATCGACCGCGAAGCAGGCCCCGCGCTCGAAACGAGTTTCGCGAACGCCGGACAGATCTCGCCGGGTTATGCCTCGCCGTGGGCCGCGCCGGGCGTGCCGCTCAAGGCGGTGAAATGGA
Organism: Caballeronia sp. LZ043; assembly: GCF_031451075.1. Lineage (NCBI taxonomy): Bacteria > Pseudomonadati > Pseudomonadota > Betaproteobacteria > Burkholderiales > Burkholderiaceae > Caballeronia > Caballeronia sp. LZ043. The sequence goes on from NZ_JARUXT010000001.1 coordinate 2,040,957, forward strand.
TGTTCGAGAAGCACGCGCCGCTCGCCATCCGGCTCGACGGCACGATGAACCAGCTGCAATGGATGTGGCAGATGCTGCGCAACTGCACGCAGGATCGCTATACGGTCAACAAGGGCCGCATGGTGCGCCTCGCCGAATACAGCCGTGACTGCCTGCAGGCGCTGCGCGCCGACACCGGCATCCAGTACGAAGGGCGCACCGGCGGCACGCTGCAACTGTTCCGCTCGCAGCAACAGTTCGATGGCGCCGGCAAGGACATCGACGTGCTGAAGGAAGCCAACGTGCCGTTCGAATTGCTGACCGCGAACGAACTGAAGCAGGCCGAGCCGGCGCTCGCCGCCGTGTCGCACAAGCTGACGGGCGGGCTGCGCCTGCCGAACGATGAAACCGGCGACTGCCAGATGTTCACGACGCGTCTCGCCGCGATGGCCGAGGCGCTCGGCGTCAAGTTCCGCTACAACACGTCCATCGATGCGCTGCTCGTCGCCAACGGCCGAATCGCGGGCGTGCAGTGCGGTCAGGAACGGGTGACGGCGGATTCGTACGTCGTCGCGCTGGGCTCCTATTCGCCGAAGCTGCTGCGCGATATCGTGAAGATTCCGGTCTATCCGCTGAAGGGCTATTCGCTCACGGCGCCGATCGTCGATGCCGGGCGTGCGCCGGTTTCCACGGTGCTCGACGAAACCTACAAGATCGCCATCACGCGTTTCGACGACCGTATCCGCGTAGGCGGCATGGCGGAGATTGTCGGGTTCAGCAAGGAACTGAAGCAGGCGCGCCGCGAAACGCTGGAAATGTGCGTGAACGACCTGTTCCCCGGCGGCGGCGATACCGCGAAGGCCAGCTTCTGGACCGGCCTGCGCCCGATGACGCCGGACGGCACGCCGATCGTCGGCCGCACGCGCATGCCGAACCTGTTCCTCAACACGGGGCACGGCACGCTTGGCTGGACGATGTCGTGCGGTTCGGGCCAGTTGCTGGCGGACCTGATGTCGGGCAAGCAGCCTGCCATCCGTGCCGACGATCTTTCGGTGCATCGCTATGAAGGCAACGTCGGCGTGAACGGCCGCCCGGGCTACGCGAACGCCTGAGCTTTCCAGGCACCAGACACAAACGGCGCCTTTCACGGCGCCGTTTGTCTTGCTAGAACTGGTCTTCGCTCAAGGCCAGCACGCCTTCGCGGCCATTCGCGCTGACGATTGACGCCTCGATGCCCGGCGCCAGCGACAGGATATGCTCCGCGAAAAATTCCGCCGTCGCAATCTTCGCCGTATGAAAGCGTTCGTCCTCCGGGCGCTTCGCGTGGGAGACGAGCATCGCGCGCGCCATCTGCCATCCGCACAGCACGACGCCCGCCAGCCGCAGATACGGCACGCTGCCCGCGAACACCGCGTTCGGATCGCTCTTGAACTTCGCGATGACGAACTCGATCGCGCGCGCCAGCGACAGCGATCCCGCGCTCAGATGCCGATGCATCGACGTGAACGGCTGGCCTTCGATCTCGGCGAGCGCCGCGATGGTCTGGTCGATCTGTGCGAGCAGCGCCTGCGCGGTGCGGCCGCCGTCGCGCACGGTCTTGCGGCCAACCAGATCGTTCGCCTGGATCGCGGTCGTGCCTTCGTAGATCGGCAGGATGCGGGCATCGCGATAATGCTGCGCCGCGCCCGTCTCCTCGATGAAGCCCATGCCGCCATGTACCTGCACACCGAGGCTCGCGACATCGACGGACATCTCCGTGCTGAACCCCTTCACGATCGGCACGAGATACTCGTAGATGGCCTGATGGCTCTGGCGCGCGTCGTCGTCGGCGTGAGCGTGGGCCAGGTCGCTGTGCGACGCCGCCACATACGCGAGCGCGCGGGCGCCTTCGGTATAGGCGCGCATCGTCGAGAGCATGCGGCGCACGTCCGGATGATGAATGATGGTCACGGGGTCCTTCGCGCTGCCGTCGACCGGACGGCTCTGCACGCGTTCCTTCGCATAGGCCACGGCCTGCTGGTAGGCGCGTTCCGCCACCGCGATGCCCTGCATGCCCACGGCAAAACGCGCCGCGTTCATCATGATGAACATGTACTCGAGGCCACGATTCTCCTCGCCGATCAGATAGCCCACCGCCCCGCCGTGATCGCCGTATTGCAGCACGGCGGTCGGGCTCGCCTTGATGCCCAGCTTGTGTTCGATCGACACACAGTGCACGTCGTTGCGCGCGCCCAGCGAGCCGTCGTCGTTGACGAGGAACTTCGGCACGAGGAACAGCGAGATGCCCTTCACGCCTTCGGGCGCGTCAGGCGTGCGCGCGAGCACCAGATGCACGATGTTCTCCGCCATATCGTGCTCGCCGTACGTGATGAAGATCTTCGTGCCGGACAGCTTGTAGGTGCCGTCGCCCTGCGGTTCGGCACGCGTGCGCACCAGCGCGAGATCGGAACCGGCCTGCGGCTCGGTCAGGTTCATCGTGCCGGTCCATTCGCCCGAGATGAACTTCGGCAGATAGCGCGCCTTCTGTGCGTCGCTGCCGGCCGTGAGCAATGCTTCGATGGCGCCATCGGTCAGGAGCGGACACAGCGCGAAGGAGAGATTCGCCGAGTTGAGCATCTCGATGCACGGCGTCGCGATCAGCTTCGGCAAGCCCTGTCCGCCGAAATCCGCCGGATGCACGACGCCCTGCCAGCCGCCCTCCGCGAACTGCCGGAAGGCCTGCTTGAAACCGGGCGTCGTGGTGACTTCGCCGTTGGCCCACGCGCTGGGTTCCCGGTCGCCCGCGACGTTCAGCGGTGCAATCACTTCGCCGCAGAAGCGCGCCGCTTCCTCGACGACCGCCTGCGCGGTCTCGAAGCCTGCGTCCTCGTGACCGGGCAGCGCGGCGATGCCGTCGATATCGGCCAGCTCCTTCATCACGAACAACATGTCCTTGAGCGGGGCGTGGTAGCTCATCGTCCTGTCTCCTCCCTTACCTGGATAGCCGAAAAAAAGGGCGCAACATCCGTCGCGCCCTCGTTCGTGTCATGGCGAATGCGATTCACCCGGCGCGGCTTCAGCCCAGCTCTTTCACCAGCTCCGGCACGACCGCGAACAGATCGCCGACGAGACCGTAATCGGCCACGCTGAAGATCGGCGCTTCCGCGTCCTTGTTGATCGCGACGATCACCTTGCTGTCCTTCATGCCCGCCAAGTGCTGGATCGCACCCGAAATGCCGACCGCCACGTACAGCTGCGGCGCGACGATCTTGCCCGTCTGGCCCACCTGGAAGTCGTTCGGCACGTAGCCGGCATCGACCGCCGCGCGCGATGCGCCCAACGCCGCGCCCAGCTTGTCCGCCAGCGGCTCGAGCGTCTTCGTGTAGTTCTCGCCGCTGCCGAGACCACGGCCGCCCGACACGATGATGTGCGCGCTCGTCAGTTCCGGACGGTCCAGCTTCGTCACTTCGCGGCTCACGAACTGCGAGATGCCTGCATCGGCGGCGGCTTCGATCTTCTCGACTGCTGCACTGCCGCCTTCGGCTGCGACCGGATCGAAGCCGGTTGCGCGCACCGTGATGACCTTGATCGGATCGCTCGATTGCACCGTCGCGATGGCATTGCCCGCGTAGATCGGACGTTCGAAGGTGTCGGCGCTGTCGACGGCCGTGATGTCGCTGATCTGCGCGACGTCGAGATGCGCGGCGATCCGCGGCGCGATGTTCTTGCCGTAGGCCGTGGCCGGAGCCAGGATGTGCGAATAGTCCTTCGCGATGTTCAGCACCGTGCCTTCGACGTTTTCCGCAAGGCCGTCGGCGAGTTGAGGCGCATCGGCGAGCAGCACCTTGGCTACGCCTGCGATCTTCGCCGCGGCATCGGCTGCGCCTTGCGCATTCGAACCCGCGACCAGCACATGCACGTCGCCGCCGATCTTCGTGGCCGCTGCAACCGTATTGAGCGTCGCTGCCTTGATCGACGCGTTGTCGTGTTCCGCAATTACCAGAATCGTCATTTTTTCGCGTCTCCTTTACAGCACCTTGGCTTCGGTCTTCAGCTTCTCGACCAGCGTCTTCACGTCCGGCACCGTGATGCCGGCGCTGCGCTTCGGCGGCTCGACGACCTTCAGCGTCTTCAGGCGCGGCGCGACATCCACGCCGAGATCCGCCGGCTTCACGGTCGTGAGCGGCTTCTTCTTCGCCTTCATGATGTTCGGCAGCGTCACATAGCGCGGCTCGTTGAGACGCAGGTCGGTGGTCACGACGGCCGGCAGCTTCAGCGACAGCGTTTCCGCGCCGCCGTCCACTTCGCGCGAGACGGTGGCTTTGCCATCGGCGATCACGACCTTCGAGGCGAACGTCGCTTGCGGCAGTCCCGCCAATGCAGCGAGCATCTGGCCGGTCTGATTCGAATCGTCGTCGATGGCCTGCTTGCCGAGAATGACGAGTTCAGGCTTTTCCTGATCGACCAGCGCTTTCAGGATCTTCGCGACGGCGAGCGGCTGAAGCTCATCGGCAGATTCGACCAGAATGCCGCGATCCGCGCCGATTGCCATGGCCGTGCGCAGCGTTTCCTGACATTGCGTCACGCCGCACGACACCGCGATCACTTCGGTTGCAACGCCCGCTTCCCTCAGACGCACCGCTTCTTCCACGGCGATCTCGTCGAACGGGTTCATCGACATCTTCACGTTGGCGATATCGACGCCCGTGTTGTCCGATTTCACGCGGACCTTCACGTTGTAGTCGACCACGCGCTTGACTGGCACCAGAATTTTCATCCACACGCTCCAAAGTTACGATTACGTCAACCCAGCGTCATTATACGAGCGACGCGGCGGCTCACTTCCCCGCAATCGGGCAGGCCGGGTCATCGTGCAATAGGATTTTCTCTATTTTTATCGAACGGTCGTTCTATTCACATCCACGAAAACCCGTACTCGTCACCTTTTGATGCTGCTTACCACGCGGTGATGACCGCACCCGCGTACTTGCCTTCCACGAACTGCTTCACGTCCGGCGAGTGATACGCCGCCACCAGTTTGGCGACCCACGGCTTGTCCTTGTCGGCGGCGCGGATCGCGATGATGTTCACGTACGGGCCGTGCGGATCCTCGATGGCAATCGCATCCGACTTCGGCTTCAGACCCGCTTCCATCGCGAAGTTCGTGTTGATGGCGGCAGCGTCGACGTCGTCGAGCGAGCGCGGGATCTGCGCCGCGTCCAGTTCGACGATCTTCAGCTTCTTCGGGTTCTCCGCGATGTCGAGCGGCGTGGCCTTCAGGCCCGCGTCGGCGCGCAGCTTGATGAGACCTTGCTTCTGCAGCAGCAGCAGCGCGCGGCCGCCGTTGGTCGGATCGTTCGGCACCGCGATGCGCGCGCCGTTCGGCAGCGCCGCCAGCGACTTCAGCTTCTTCGAATAGATGCCCATCGGGAAGGTCACCGTATCCGCGATCCGGATGAGCTTGTAGCCGCGATCCTTCACTTGCGCGTCGAGATACGGCAGATGCTGGTAGCTGTTCGCGTCGAGATCGCCGGCGGCGAGTGCGGCATTCGGCTGCACGTAGTCCGAGAATTCGATCACCGTGATCTTGAGGCCGTTCTTCGCGGCGACCTGCTTCACCACGTCCATGATCTGCGCGTGCGGGCCGCCTGTCACGCCCATCTTGATGGCGTCTTCAGCGTGAGCGAGGTTGAACAGCGATGCGCTCAGGAGCGCGGCGGCGAACTTCAGGATGAATCGACGTTGCATGGTGTGGTCTCTTGGGATGATTTCTTGGGATGATTTATTTGTGGCTGAGGCGCCGCACGAGCCAGTCGCCGAACGACTGCACGAGTTGCACGAACACGATGAGAATCACGACGACGGTGATCATCACTTCCGGCAGGAAGCGCTGATAGCCGTAGCGGATGCCGAGATCGCCCAGGCCGCCGCCGCCGATCGCGCCCGCCATTGCCGAATAGCCGACCAGCGAGACGAACGTGATGGTCAGGCCGGCGACGACGCCCGGCAGCGATTCCGGCAGCAGCACCTTGAAGACGATCTGGCGGGTGGACGCGCCCATGGCCTGCGCGGCTTCGATGAGTCCGCGATCCACTTCGCGCAGCGCCGTCTCGACAAGGCGCGCGACGAACGGCGCGGCGGCGATGGTCAGCGGCACGACGGCGGCCGCCGTGCCGATCGACGAGCCGACGATCAGGCGCGTGAACGGAATCACGGCGACCAGCAGGATGATGAACGGCGTGGAGCGCACCGCGTTGACGATGCCGCCGAGCACGCGGTTCACCGCGATATTGGGCAGCACGCTGTCGCGGTCGGTCAGATAGAGCAGCACGCCAAGCGGCAAGCCCACGGCCGCGCCCACGAGTCCCGAGATGCCGACCATGACCAGCGTTTCCCAGAACGACTGCACGAACATGTCGAACATCTCACTCAACATGGGACAACTCCTCCACCACGACGCCCTGCGAGCGCAGATAGTCGATCGCTTCCGCGACCTTCACCGGTTGCCCGCCCGCCAGCACCGCGAGCGAGCCGAACGCCTGGCCCTGGATCTCATCGATCTGGCCATGCAGGATGTTGAAATCGAGCTCGTAGCGGCGGATGGTCTCGGAGAGAATCGGCTGATCGACGCCTGAGCCCGTGAACGCGAGCCGCAGCAGATGTCCGCTGCCGGTCTTGAGGCGCTCGCTCACGCGGGCCCTCAGCGCCGGCGGCAGTTCGTGCGCGATGACATCGCCGATCAATGCGCGCGTCACTTCGTGATGCGGCCGCATGAAGACATCGACGACCTTGCCCTCTTCCACCACGCGCCCCGCCTCCAGCACCGCGACGCGGTCGCACACCTGCTTGATCACTTCCATCTGGTGCGTGATGAGCACGATGGTCAGGCCGAGTTCGCGATTGATCCGGCGCAGCAGGTCGAGAATGGCGCGTGTGGTTTCGGGATCGAGCGCGGAGGTGGCCTCGTCCGAAAGCAGCACCTTCGGCTTGCTCGCCAGCGCCCGCGCGATGCCCACACGCTGCTTCTGGCCGCCGCTGATCTGCGCGGGATATTTGTCCTTGTGCTGCGTCAGGCCGACCAGTTCGAGCAGCGGCAGCACGGCGGCTTCGATCTCGTCGCGCTTCTTGCCGGCGAGTTCGAGCGGCAGCGCGACGTTGCCGTACACGGTGCGCGAACTGAGCAGGTTGAAATGCTGGAAGATCATGCCGATGTCGCGGCGCGCGGCCCGCAGGTCGTCGCGCGAGAGCGTCATGAGGTCGCGGCCGCCCACCACGACGCTGCCTTCGCTCGGCCGCGTCAGCAGGTTGATGGTGCGCACCAGCGTGCTCTTGCCGGCGCCGCTGCGCCCGATGATGCCGAAGACTTCGCCGGCGGGAATCGTCAGATTGACGTTGTGCAACGCCTCGACCCAGCCCCGGGGCCCGGCGAAACGTTGTGAGAGATTGTGAATTTCGATCATGGAAATGCAAACGGCGGAAGGCCTCGCCAGGTGCATGCACCCGCGCAGCCGCCGCCGCTTGATGAAGCTGAAGCTGGTTTTGTCCTGTTCGCCCGCGATTTTACAGGACCGGCTTCATTCTGTTTAATAATGATTTCAGATCACCTAATAACTCATCGAAATGACAGGCAAGGCACGCACGCTCTACTCGACAAGCATGGTTACGACGCGCCACGGCGTCGATTTGCTGCTGCATCGCTGGCAACCGGCGCGGGACGGCGAGACGCAGGCGGTGCTTGCGCGCGTGGCGCTCGTGCATGGCCTGGGCGAGCACGCGGGCCGCTATGACGCGCTGGCGCTCGCGCTGAATGCGGCGGCCATCGAATTGATTGCGGTCGATTTGCGCGGGCACGGCAAGTCGTCGGGGCCGCGCGTGCAGGTGCGCGTCTTCAACGACTATCTGCGCGATACCGACGTGCTGCTCGAAGCCTGCGCCGCGACGCCGCCCGCCGCCACGCCGCTCTTCCTGATGGGCCACAGCATGGGCGGAACGATTGCGGCGCTGTATGCGATCGAGCGCGCGCCGGAAAGGAAGCTGGCTGGGCTGATCTTGTCGAGTCCTGCGCTGAAGCCGGGGCCGGGCACGCCGCGCTGGAAGCTCGCACTAAGCCGGCTGGCAGGGCTGATCGCACCGCGCATGGCCGCGTTCAGCATCGACCCTGCGTTGCTGTCGCGTGCAAGCGGTGTGGTGAGCGCGTATCAGCGTGATCCGCTCGTGCATCACGGTCCGGTGCCCACGCGCACGGCCGCACAGATTCTCGCCGGCATGGAGCGCGTGGCGGCGCAGCGCGCGACGCTCGAGTTGCCGCTGCGGATCTTCCACGGCACCGCCGACGCCATCTGCGATCCCGCCGGCAGCCGTGAATTCGAAGCGCACGTCGGCTCGACCGACAGCACCCTCGCGATGGTTCAGGACGGCGCGCACGAGACGCTCAACGACCTGGATCGGGATCGCGTGATCCGTGAACTCATCGACTGGATCCTCGTGCGCGCCGAGCATGCGCGCACGCATGCGTCCGGCTAGATCTCCGCGAGCGCGCGCAGATGCGCGACCACGCTGCGGCCGAGCGCCGAGAGGTTGTAGCCGCCTTCCAGGCAACTGACGATACGCCCTTGCGCGTGACGTTGAGCCACCCGGCGGATCTGCTCGGTGATCCACGCGTAGTCGTCCTCGACGAGGCCCATGTTGGCCATGTCGTCTTCGCGATGGGCGTCGAACCCGGCGGAGAAGAAGATCATCTGCGGCTTGAATGCCTCGAGCCGCGGCAGCCACAGCATGTCGACCACTTCGCGCACTTCCATGCCCTTGGTGCGCGCGGCGAGCGGCACGTTGACCATGTTGTCCGCATGATTGCCGGCGCCGCTGAACGGATAGAACGGATGCTGGAAGAAGCTGCACATCAGCACGCGCGGGTCGCCGCTGAAGGCGGCTTCGGTGCCGTTGCCGTGATGCACGTCGAAATCGACGATGGCGACGCGCTGCAGGCCATGCACCTCGAGCGCATGCCGCGCCGCGATCGCGACGTTGTTGAAGAGACAAAAGCCCATCGCGCGCGCGGGCTCCGCATGATGGCCCGGCGGACGCACGCTGCAGAACGCGTTGTCATAGCGTCCTTCGATGACGGCATCGGTGGCCGCGACCGCCGCGCCCGCCGCGCGCAACGCGGCCTGATAGGACGCGGGGCACATCGAGGTATCGGGGTCCAGTTCGCTGCGTCCGTGCTCGGGCGTGCGGCTCTTGATGTAGTCGATATGCGCCTGCGTATGCACGCGCGCAAGTTCGGCTTCGTCGGCGAGCGGGGCTTCCTCGCGTTCGATCAGCGCGTCGATGCGGCTCGCGATCAGTTGATCTTCAATGGCCTGCAAGCGTGCCGGGCATTCGGGATGCCATTGGCCGTTGTCGTGCTGGAGGCAGTCGGGGTGGGAGTAGAAGCCGGTCGCCATGATGTCTCGCAATGCCGCTTTCGTCGGCTCTCGTCTCGTCTTTTTTCGTCATACACGACCTCGGGCCGCGCCTTTGACGCTAAGTTACCACAGCGTTCCCGATGACGGCCGCGCCCGCGGACTTGGCCGGTACGGGCGCGAGGCGTCGGTTATACTGCCCCGACGCCTTGCCGGCCGTGCCACTGCGCGCGGCCCGTCGCAGGCCGTTGCGTCCCGTTGAGAATCGTTGCGGATCGACCCCGGTCGATCCAGATCAAAGGCCGGCTCGAGCTATCTGAAGCACCGAAGCACCGCGGCAGAATCAAGGCCCACTCGAGACCGGCTCCACGAGCGTCGTGCCGTCCGAACATCCGGCATCGCTCCAACCGCCCCAACCACGCACACCATGACTTTTCAGTTTGCTCCGTCCGACCTCGCGGCCCCGTTCAAGCCGACTCCACGCGCGTTCCTCGCTGCACTCGTCTGCGCGCTCGGCTGCCTCGGCGCAACCGGCGCCGTCGCCCAGTCCCAGCAACCCCAGACCGCGACGCCGCAAGGCCAGATGTTCGAAGAAGAGATCGTGCCGCAGCGTTACGCGAACAATCCGAATGTCGAGGCGTTCATCAACGACATGGTGGCGCGCTACGACTTCGACTCCTCCGCGCTGCACGACCTGTTCGCGCGCGTCAGCTATTCGGCCACGGCGGCGAAGCTGGTGCTGCCCTCGCCCACGCCCGCGACCAAGAACTGGCGCGCGTACCAGGCGCGCTTCATCGAGCCGGTGCGCATCAATGCGGGCGTGAAGTTCTGGCGCGCCAATCAGGCGACGCTCAAGCGCGCCGCCGAGCAGTTCGGGGTGCCGCCGGAGATCATTGTGGGCATCATCGGCGTGGAGACGATCTACGGCCGTTACATGGGCAACTTCCGCGCGCTCGACGCGCTGACCACGCTCACCTTCGATTACCCGAACACGCCGAACCGCGCCGAGCGCATGGCGACCTTCCGCAAGAACCTCGAAGACCTGCTCGTGTGGACGCGCGATTCGCAGATTCATCCGACCACGGTGCTCGGCTCCTACACGGGCGCGATCGGCATTCCGCAGTTCCTGCCGAGCAGCATCGTGCAGTACGCGGTGGACTACGACGGCAACAGCCGCATCGACCTGCGCACGAGTCCGGCGGATGCCATCGGCAGTGTCGCGAATTATCTGAAGCAGAACGGCTGGGAAGCGGGCCGTCCGGTGGTGTGGCGCATTGCCGGCGACGAAGGCAGCCAGGGCATTGCCCAGGCGGCGGCGGATGGATCGCCGGAGCCGAAGTGGTCGCTCGCGCAGCTGACCAAGGCCGGCATGCTGCTCAACGAGCCGGGCCTGAATCTCGCGGCCGAAGCTGCCACGCCGCTCACGGTCGTCGATCTGCCCACGCCGGGGCGCGCGACGGAGTACACGCTCGGGCTGAAGAACTTCTATGTGCTGACGCGCTACAACCGCAGCTTTTTCTACGCGCTTGCGGTGTATCAGCTGGGCGAGGCGGTGAAGGCGCGCATGATCGCGGGCGATACGGGCGCGAATTCACAATAGCGCGCGGTTCGCTCGAACATAAAGAAAACCCCGGCACGCCGGGGTTTTCTCATTGAGCGCTACAAACCGTCTGGACCTTAAGCGGGAAACACGCCCGTCGACAGATACCGGTCGCCGCGATCGCAGACGATGAACACGATGGTCGCGTTCTCGACCTGACGCGCGATACGCAGCGCGACTTCACACGCGCCTCCCGAAGAAATACCCGCGAAGATGCCTTCGACGGAAGCGAGGCGCCGCGCCATGGCTTCCGACGCGGCCTGGCTCACGTTCTCGACGCGATCCACGCGGCTGCGATCGAAGATCTTCGGCAGATACGCTTCCGGCCACTTGCGAATGCCCGGAATACGCGAGCCCTCTTCCGGCTGCGCGCCGATGATCTCGATCTTCTCGTTCTGCTCCTTCAGATACTTCGACACGCCCATGATCGTGCCGGTCGTGCCCATGGACGACACGAAGTGCGTAATGCGTCCTTCGGTCTGCTTCCAGAGTTCCGGGCCCGTGGCTTCGTAGTGCGCGAGCGGGTTGTCCGGATTCGCGAACTGGTCGAGGATGATGCCGCGGCCGTCGCGCTGCATCTGGTCGGCGAGGTCGCGTGCGTATTCCATGCCGCCCTTCACCGGCGTCAGGATGATCTCGGCGCCATACGCCGCCATGCTCTGACGACGTTCCACCGAGAGATCCTCGGGCATCAGCAGCACCATCTTGTAGCCGCGCATGGCGGCGGCCATGGCCAGCGCGATGCCGGTGTTGCCGCTCGTGGCTTCGATCAGCGTGTCGCCCGGCTTGATGCGGCCGCGTTCCTCGGCCTTGCGGATCATCGACGCAGCCGGACGGTCCTTCACCGAACCCGCCGGATTGTTGCCTTCGAGCTTGCCCAGCACGACATTGTTGCGGCTGCGGATTTCATCGTCCACGACGCGGACGAGCTGCACGAGCGGCGTGTTGCCGATCGTGTCTTCGATAGTCATGTAAGCCATATGCGGAGCGGAATCAGGTTTCACGCACGAGTACGGCTGGCGTGAAAACAGAGGTAAGGGGGTTGGTCGATTGTAGCCCAGCGGTCCTTTCGACGTTCACGCGGCCCTGCCGCCCGGATGGTCTGCGCCGGCGCCGTAATCCCTTCGACAGCTTCAGCCACCCATCATGCATGCAAAAAGCCCCGCGGGAGGCACACCGCGGGGAGCCCAAACGCTCTACAGGCTGAAGGAGTCCGAAGCCCAAGGCCCGGTCACGCGCTGCGCACCAGAGCGCGCCCGGAGCCATTCAACGACGCTGCCGGTTACTTCTTGACCACCACCGGCTTGGCCGAGGCGGACGCCGACACCGGCGTGGCGACCGCCGCGTTGGCCGCGCCGGGCGGTGCCGCGTTGCCGGGCGGTGCAGCTGCTGTCTTGGTGGAGGCGCCGATGGTCAGCCCCTCCGCTTCCAGACGCTGGACGGTCTTGCCGCCCATGCCCTTCACGCGCGTGCTGAGATCGCCGGCGTCCTTGAACGGGCCGTGCGCCTGACGTTCGTCGAGAATGGCCTTCGCCTTGGCCGGGCCGATGCCCTTGACGCCGCGCAGCGCGTCGACATCTGCGGTGTTGACGTCGACGGCCGCGAACGCCGAACCAAGGGAAAGGATCAGCGCGAGCGCGGCAAGGGACGAGAGTGCGTGCTTGAACATGACTGAGTCTCCGTGAGGAACCGGCCGGCGACCTGCCGACCGTGAGACCCAGTGTAGTGAGGGAAGGCGCGCGTTTATAGCTGGCCGAACAGCCAGCGCACGTAGCGGTCGACGCCTTCCTGAACCGTCAAGAACGGCGCGTCGTAGCCGGCTGCGCGCAACTTCGACTGGTCGGCCTGCGTGAAGCATTGATACTTGCCGCGCAGCGCGTCCGGAAACGCGATGTACTCCAGCAAGCCGCGCTGCACGAGTTCCGCGAGCGACAGCGTGGCCTCGCCGTCGAGCGCGCGCAAGGAGTTCACGACGGTCGAGGCGATGTCGTTGAACGGCTGCGCGCGGCCCGTGCCGAGATTGAAGATGCCCGACTTCTCCGGATGATCGAAGAAGAACAGATTCACCTTCACCACGTCTTCCACCGAGATGAAATCGCGCGTCTGCTCGCCCGCTGCATAGCCGTTGTATTCGCCGAACAGCTTGACCTTGCCTTCCGAGCGGAACTGGTTGAAGTTGTGAAACGCGACCGACGCCATGCGGCCCTTGTGCGTCTCACGCGGCCCATACACGTTGAAATAGCGGAAGCCGACAATCTGGCTCTTCGCCTGCGGCAACACCTGGCGCACGATCTGGTCGAACAGCAGCTTCGAGTAGCCGTAGACGTTGAGAGGCTTCTCGTACGCGCGCTCTTCGACGAACTTGCTTGATCCGCCGTAGGTAGCCGCCGACGATGCATACAGGAACTGCGCCCCTTGCGCGAGGCACGTGTCCATCACGTCGCGGCTGTAGCGGAAGTTGTTGTCCATCATGTAGCGGCCGTCGGTTTCCATCGTGTCCGAACAGGCACCTTCATGGAACACCGCGCGTACCTTGCCGAAATCGCCGCGCTTGAAGCGCTCGACGAATTCGGTCTTGTCGAGGTAATCGTCGATGTCGCAATCGACGAGATTCTTGAACTTGTCGGCGCGCGTGAGATTGTCGACTGCGATCACGCGCTGTTCGCCGCGCTCATTGAGCGCCTTGACGATGTTGCTGCCGATGAATCCGGCCGCACCGGTAACGATGATGGTCATGGCGGTTTATCAGAGAGAGGGAATCAGGCGAAGAGTTCGTTGTAGTCGACGGTGGCCGTGCCCAGCTTGCCGACCACGATGCCCGCCGCGCGGTTCGCATACACGATGGAGTCGACCAGCGGCACGCCCGCGCCCAGCATGGTGGCGACCGTCGCGATGACGGTGTCGCCGGCGCCCGAGACATCATACACTTCGCGTGCTTCGGCCGATGTATGCACCACCTGGCCTTCGGTGAAGAGCGTCATGCCTTCTTCCGAACGCGTCAGCAGCAGCGCGCCGAATTCGAGTTCGCGACGCAGCTTCGCCACGCGCTCATGCAGGTCTTCTTCCGACTTCCATTGTCCGACGACCTCGCGCAATTCCGCGCGGTTCGGCGTGATGAGCGTCGCGCCGCGATAGCGGTCCCAGTCGTCGCCCTTCGGATCGACCAGGACCGGTTTTCCGGCGCGGCGTGCGTCGGCGATCATCTGCGTGACGTGCGTCAGGCCACCCTTCGCGTAGTCGGACATGAGGATCACGTCGTGCTGCGGCAGGATCTCGGCAAAGCGTTCGAGGCACGCGCGCAGCACTTCGTGATTCGGCGTGTTCTCGAAGTCCACGCGCAGCAATTGCTGCTGACGCGACAACACCCGCAGCTTGATGGTCGTGAGCAGTTCGGGATCGCGTTCCAGATGCGCCGCGACCTTGCTCTCGCCGAGCAATTCGACCACGCGTTCACCCGGCTCGTCGTGTCCCACGACGCACAGCAAACCCGCCTGCGCGCCGAGCGCCGCCGCATTGCGCGCGACATTGGCCGCGCCGCCCAAGCGATCTTCCTTCTTCTGCACGTGCACGACCGGCACGGGCGCTTCGGGGGAGATGCGGTTGACGTCGCCGAACCAGTAGCGGTCGAGCATCACGTCGCCGACCACCAGCACGCGCGCCGCCGCGACGCGCGCGCGCGGCACGACGGGAATCTCCGTCCTGGTGTCGTGCTTAATGTCGTGAGCCGTTGGAGTCGAGTTCGACATGGGGACGTCCTATTGCGTAGTAGTCGATGCCCAGTTCGGCCATCGCTTCCGGTTCGTACAGATTGCGGCCATCGAAAATCACCGGCGCCTTCAGCGCGCCTTTCAGATGAGCGAAGTCGGGGCTCTTGAATTCCTTCCATTCGGTCACGATGACGAGCGCATCGGCGTTCGTCAGCGCATCCTGCTGCGTCTTCACGAAGTGCAGGCGCTTCATGTCCTCCGCACGATCCGCGAGATCGAGCGCGAAGACGCGTTCGGCCTCGTCGCGCGCGACCGGATCGTAGGCCTGCACCGACGCGCCGCGCTTCAGCAGCGCCTCGATCATGCGGCGGCTCGACGCCTCGCGCATGTCATCGGTGTTCGGCTTGAACGCCAGGCCCCAGACCGCGAAGGTACGGCCGCGCAGATCCTCGCCCATGCGCCGCACGATCTTGTTGACGAGCACTTCCTTCTGGTCGTCGTTGACGGCTTCCACGGCTTCGAGAATGCGCAGCGTGTGGCCGTTTTCACGGGCCGTCTGCGCGAGCGCCTGCACGTCCTTCGGGAAACACGAGCCGCCATACCCGCAGCCCGCATACAGGAAGTGATAGCCGATGCGCGGATCCGAGCCGATGCCGCGCCGCACCGCTTCGATATCGGCGCCGACGGTATCCGCAAGATTCGACAGGTCGTTCATGAACGAGATGCGCGTGGCGAGCATCGCGTTGGCCGCGTACTTGGTGAACTCCGCCGAGCGCACGTCCATGTAGAGCGTGCGTTCGTGATTGCGATTGAACGGCGCGTACAGGCGCTTCATCTTCTCGCGCGCGAGCTGGCCGGCATGATCGTCGTCGATGCCGATCACGATGCGGTCGGGCCGCATGAAGTCATCGACGGCCGCGCCTTCTTTCAGGAACTCCGGATTCGACACGACCGAGAAGCCGTGCTTGTCCGAGCCGTCGAGGCCGCGCGCCTTGAGTTCCTCGGCGACGACGCGTCCCACCTGGAGCGCCGTGCCGACCGGCACCGTCGACTTGTCGACGATCACCTTGAAGCCGTTCGAATACTTGCCGATGTTGCGCGCCGCCGCGAGCACGTATTGCAGGTCGGCGGAGCCGTCTTCATCCGGCGGCGTGCCGACGGCGATGAACTGGATGTCGCCGTGCTCGACGCTCGCTTTCACGTCGGTGGAAAACTGGATGCGGCCCGCGGCGCGCGTGCGCCGGAGCATTTCCTGCAGGCCCGGCTCGTGGATGGGCACGCCACCGTTGTTGAGAATCTCGATCTTGCGCGGATCGACATCCACGCAAAACACGTCATTGCCAATTTCGGCGAGACACGCGCCGGTCACTAGACCGACATAACCCGTGCCGACGATGGTCACTTTCATACGCTTTCCAGTGAGGTCTGAATTGCCGGGGCGAACGCAGCGCCCGCTTTCACGCGTGTTCCGATTCTGCTCGCGCGGCTCAGGCCGAACTCGTGATCGGCTCGACGCGGCGCGGCGCGTAGGTCTCCCAGCCGCTGCAGCCGGGGCACTGCCAATAGAATAGCCGCGCGCGGAAACCGCAGGTCTGGCACGTGTAACGCGGCAGATTCTTGGTGCGCTGCTTCACCAGATTGCGCATCAGTTCGAGTTCGCCGCGGCGCGGTTCCTCGGCCGTCGCTTCCTGCGCTTCGAGCAGGCGCGTCATGCCCGCGAGATTAGGCGCGCTCTCCATTTGCTTGCGCGCCAGCGCGTGCGCCGCTTCCAGTCCGCGCAGTTCCTGCACGTGCTTGTACGCGACATCGAGCAAATCGTTCGACGGATAGCGGCTCGCGTACTCGGTCAGCAGCGCGACGCCGTCTTCCTTGCGCTCGAGCGCGCTGTAGGCCTCCATCAGCTTTTCGGCGACCAGCGGAAGATACGCCTCGTTCTGCTCCTCGACGCGCTTCCAGTGCGCAATCGCGCCGTCCAGGTTGCCGGCGGCCGCTTCCACGTCGCCGCCGAGGATGGTCGCGCGCACGTTGTCCGGATTCGACGCCAGCGCGAGTTTCAGCTCCGCGCGCGCGCCATCGGGATTCTTGCGCTGCAACGCTTCCTGCGCGAGCTCGCAATGGAAATGCGCGATCTCCATGTGCAGCGACGGTGCGCCCATCTTCTCGATCTGCTCGGCCGTCGCGATGGACTTCGGCCAGTCCTTCTCGATCTCGTAGATGGTCAGCAGCGCGCGTTTCGCGCCGAGCGAGTATTCGCCGGAATCGAGCGAGCGGAAGGTTTCCTCGGCGCGGTCCAGCAGGCCGGCTTTCAGGAAGTCCTGGCCCAGTTCGTAGAGCGCGTGATCGCGTTCCGCGACCGGCAGATCGGCGCGGCTCAGCAGGTTCTGATGCACGCGGATCGCGCGATCAGTCTCGCCCCGGCGACGGAACAGGTTGCCGAGCGCGAAGTGCAGTTCGATGGTTTCCGGATCCAGCTTGGCAACTTCGATGAAGGCGTCGATGGCCTTGTCGTGTTGCTCGTTGAGGAGGAAGTTGAGGCCGCGGAAGTACGAGCGCGGCAGGTTCGCATTCTCGGACAGCAGCGTTTTCAGGTCATAGCGGGACGTCATCCAGCCCAGCGCGAACGCGACGGGAATGACGAGCAGCCACCAGAAGTCTAGATCCATGCGATTAGTCGAGAAGAGTGAGGTGTCTGCCGGCCGCGGGCGTCCTGTTCAGATGAGCGGCGGCATCGGCGGTTCTTCCTTCACCACCGGCGTCTCGCGCGCCACGCGCAGTTCGCGCTTGAGACGGCCGTTCTCCATGCGCAGGCGCACGCGCGCCGGCAACGCGGAGACGAGTCCCGCCAGCAATCCAACGACGAAAAACGCCAGGCCGATCAGGATCAGCGGCGCTTGCCAGGCATAGCCGGCGAGGAAATTCAGCGTCGCCGTCTGGGTGTTGGCCAGGGCCAGCACCAGAAGCAGCACGAAAACCAGGACGCGGATCAGCCAGACAATGAATTTCATACGAGGTCTCGCGGGAGCGGTTGCGGGTGGTACACGTGGCGCATGCAGCGGTGCAGGATGCGGCCGTTTATTGTGGAACGGCGAGCGAAGCATGTTACGAGGTCAAAGTGACCGGTATTGTAATTGATGCTTATGCGCACCGGCAGTCGCCGGCGCTTTGCTCGTCTTTCAGCAAGCCACGCACCCGTCGAGTACACAGCGCGTGCAAATGCAGCGCCCATGAAAAAAGCACCCCGAAGGGTGCTTTCTCTGGTCGATGGCCCGCTGGCCGACGATACGTTCGGGGCATCCCCGCCGACAAACCCGGCCGATCAGAGATCGTCCGAATCATCGTCATTCGACATCTTCAGCGGCTCGCCCGAACGGCCGTCGACGCGTTCGCGCAATTCCTTGCCCGGCTTGAAGTGCGGCACGAATTTCTCCGGCACCAGCACTTTCTCCCCCGACTTGGGATTACGCCCGACGCGCGACGGACGACGGTTGAGCCCGAAGCTGCCGAAGCCGCGAATCTCGATGCGGTGACCGTTGGCCAAGGCCTCCGACATCGCATCGAGCATCGTCTTCACCGCGAAATCCGCATCCTTGAGAACAAGTTGCGGAAATCGCGACGCCAACTGGGCGACCAATTCCGATTTGGTCATTCTGCAGCCGTGCCGTTAAGGGCTTAGCTGTTCTGGCCGTCGAGCTTGGCCTTGAGCAGCGCGCCGAGGTTGGTCGTGCCGGTCGCGGCGGCGTTCGAGTCGCCCTGCAGGCTGCGCATGGCTTCCTGCTGTTCGGCCGAATCCTTCGCCTTGATCGACAGGTTGATGCCACGCGACTTGCGATCGATGTTGATGATCATCGCGTTGACCTTGTCGCCTTCCTTCAGCACGTTGCGCGCATCTTCCACGCGGTCCTGAGCGATTTCGGAAGCACGCAGGTAGCCTTCGACATCCGCGTTCAGCGCAATGACAGCACCCTTCGGATCCACCGACTTCACGACGCCGTCGACGATGGCGCCCTTGTCGTTGATCGCGACGAAGTTGCTGAACGGGTCGCCTTCCAGCTGCTTGATGCCCAGCGAGATGCGTTCCTTCTCGACGTCGATGCCCAGAACCACGGCTTCGACTTCGTCGCCCTTCTTGTACTTGCGGACGGCTTCTTCGCCGGTTTCCGACCACGACAGGTCCGACAGGTGAACCAGACCGTCGATGCCGCCAGGCAGACCGATGAACACGCCGAAGTCGGTGATCGACTTGATGGCGCCGGACAGCTTGTCGCCCTTCTTGTAGTTGCGGCTGAAGTCATCCCACGGATTCGGCTTGCACTGCTTCATGCCGAGCGAGATACGGCGGCGGTCTTCGTCGATTTCGAGAACCATGACTTCGACTTCGTCGCCCAGCTGGACAACCTTCGACGGCGCAACGTTCTTGTTGGTCCAGTCCATTTCCGACACGTGAACCAGGCCTTCGATGCCCGATTCCACTTCGACGAATGCGCCGTAGTCGGTGATGTTGGTGACCTTGCCGAACAGGCGCGTGCCCGACGGGTAACGGCGCGAGATGCCTTCCCACGGATCGTCGCCCAGTTGCTTGATGCCCAGCGAAACGCGGTTCTTCTCTTGGTCGAACTTGAGGATCTTGGCGGTGACTTCCTGGCCAACCGACAGGACTTCCGACGGGTGACGCACGCGACGCCATGCGATGTCGGTGATGTGCAGCAGGCCGTCGATGCCGCCGAGGTCCACGAACGCGCCGTAGTCGGTGATGTTCTTGACCACGCCTTCGACGATCGCGCCTTCCTTCAGCGTCTCGAGCAGCTTTGCGCGCTCTTCGCCTTGCGTGGCTTCGATCACCGCGCGGCGCGACAGCACCACGTTGTTACGCTTGCGGTCCAGCTTGATGACGCGGAATTCGAGCGTCTTGCCTTCGTACGGGGTCGTGTCCTTGACCGGACGCGTGTCGACGAGCGAACCCGGCAGGAACGCGCGGATGCCGTTGACCATCACGGTCATGCCGCCCTTGACCTTGCCGGTAATCGTGCCGGTCACGAGTTCGTTGTTGTCCAGCGCTTTTTCCAGCGACAGCCACGAAGCGAGGCGCTTCGCCTTGTCGCGCGACAGGATGGTGTCGCCATAGCCGTTTTCCAGCGCGTCGATCGCGACGGAAACGAAGTCGCCCGCCTGCACTTCCACTTCACCCGCGTCGTTCAGGAATTCTTCGAGCGGAATATAGGCTTCGGACTTGAGACCAGCGTTGACGACCACGAAGTTGTGGTCGACGCGCACGACTTCGGCGGAGATCACTTCGCCAGCGCGCATGTCCTGCTTGGTCAGCGACTCTTCGAACAGAGCCGCGAAAGATTCGGTATTCGGGGTGGAGGTTTGCAGGTCGGACATAAAAATCTGTATTTGCACAGCCCTTGCGCGGTGGTCCGGGAACAATCCCATGCTGGACCGGTGAAACGCAAAGCCGTACGGGGTTAAGGGGTTTTACACACGTCCCGCCTCCCGGCGGAACACCTTGCTGCCTGCGTCTACTGCTTGCTGCTTGCTTGTTGCTGCACTACGCGAATCCCGCTGTACCAGCCGATGATCTGCTCGACCGCCTGGTCGATGGACAGACCGGAGGTGTCCAGCGTCTTCGCATCCGCTGCAGGCTTGAGCGGCGCGACGCTCCGGTTTATGTCCCGGGCGTCCCGTTCGCGCAAATCGCGCAGCAGGTCATCTATGTTAGCAGAAAAACCTTTTTGCATCAATTGCTTATGCCGTCTGGCAGCGCGCGCCTCGACGCTCGCCGTCAAAAACACCTTCAGCGTGGCGTCCGGGAAGATCACGGTGCCCATGTCGCGGCCGTCGGCGACCAGTCCCGGGCGCTTGCGGAAGGCCCGCTGGCGCGCGACCAGCGCCTGACGCACCTCGTGGTGGACGGCGATGGCAGAGGCGCGGTTGCCCACTTCTTCCTGCCGGATTTCGCCGGACACATCCACGCCATCGAGCTGGGCGCAGCCTTCGCGGAAGGTGATATGGAGCGACTCGATCAGCTTTGCAAGGCCGGCCGCATCGTCCGTCGCGATCTGATAGCGCACGCTCGCGAGCGCCGCCAGCCGGTACAGCGCGCCGCTGTCGAGCAGGTGGAAGCCCAGCGTCGCCGCGACGACCGCGGCGACCGTGCCCTTGCCCGAAGCGGTCGGCCCGTCGATGGTGATCACTGGAATGGGGTCGAATGGACGGGTCGGTTTCATTGAATCTGGCCGTACTGGCCCGTTAGTGTTGCCGTTGAAATCAAAGTCATCGCGCTTCACGGTACCGCACGCCGGTTACGCCTTCACGAGGGCCGCGAAGCGCTCGAAGTAATCCGGAAACGTCTTGTTCACACATTTCGGATCGTTGATGCGCACCGGCACGCCGCCCAGGCTCACCAGCGAGAAGCACATGGCCATGCGGTGATCGTCGTAGGTGTCGATCGCGGCGCCCGGCGTGAGGGTCGCGGGCGGCGTGACCACGAGATAGTCCGCGCCCTCTTCCACCGTCGCGCCGACCTTGCGCAGTTCCGTCGCCATCGCGGCGATGCGGTCGGTTTCCTTCACGCGCCAGCTCGCGATATTGCGCAGCGTCGTCGTGCCGTTCGCGAACAGCGCGGCCACCGCGATGGTCATCGCGGCATCGGGAATCAGGTTGAAATCCATGTCGATGGCAGCGAGCCTGCCGTCGTCGGACTCGACGCCCCGCACCTCGATCCAGTCCTCGCCCATCATGATGTTCGCGCCCATGCGGTTGAGCGCATCGGCGAATCCGACATCGCCCTGGATGCTCGACCGCCCGACGCCTTCCACGCGCACCGGACCATGGCCGATCGCGCCCGCCGCCAGAAAATACGAGGCCGACGAGGCATCGCCTTCCACCATGATCGCGCCCGGCGAGCGATAGCCGGCGCCGGCCGGAATCGTGAAGCGCGCCCAGCCGTCGCGCTCCACGCGCACGCCGAAGCGCTCCATCAGGCGAATGGTGATGTCGATATATGGCTTCGAAATCAGCTCGCCCTCGATCTCGATCGTCACCGGCCCGTTGCGCCCTTCGGCCACCGGCAGGCTCATCAGCAGCGCGGTGAGGAACTGGCTCGACACGTCGCCGCGCACGCGCACGGGACGGTCCACCGCGATCTTCGCCGGGTGGATCCTGAGCGGCGGAAAGCCGTCGTTGAGTTCGTAGTCGATCTGCGCGCCGATCTGACGCAGCCCGTCGACAAGATCGCCGATCGGCCGCTCGTGCATGCGCGGCACGCCGTGCACGCGGTATTCACCGCCGTTGACGGCCAGCGCCGCGGTCAGCGGGCGCACCGCCGTGCCGGCGTTGCCGAGGAACAACTCCGCCGACTTCGACGGAAACGCGCCGCCCGTCCCGGCCACGACGATCCGCTCGCCTTCCTCGCGGACGCCAACGCCGAGCGTTTTGAGCGCGGCGATCATCACGCGGGTGTCGTCGGAATCGAGCAGATTGGTGATCGAGGTTTCGCCGCTCGACAATGCCGCGAGCAGCAGCACGCGGTTCGAGATGCTCTTCGACCCGGGCAAGCGCACCGTGCCGGACGCGCGCGAGAAAGGTCCGAGATCCAGATGTTCCATAGTGTGTCCTTGTTTTACTGCGTGCTTCTCCGCGGCTCACTTTTCCGCGCTTTCACCGGCCGGCCTGACGCCGCCACGTTCCTGCCATTCCCGGCGCGCCACGCGCGAGCGCGCGAACGCTGCTTCGAGCGCGGCGCCGTCCGATGCCTCGATCGCCGCGCGAAAACGCGCGAGCACGGCCGTGTAATCGTCCAGTTCGGCGAGCAGCGCGGCGCGGTTCGCCAGACAGATGTCGCGCCACATTTCCGGACTCGACGCGGCGATGCGCGTGAAGTCGCGGAATCCGCCCGCCGCAAACGAGAATTTCAGCTCGGCGTCGGGCGTGGCAAGAATCTGGTCGACGAGCGCGAACGACAGCACGTGCGGCAAGTGGCTCACCGAAGCGAACACGCGATCGTGCTGCGCCTCGCTCATCTCGCGCACGCAGGCGCCGGTGGCGCGCCACATCGAGGCGATGCGCTCCACGTCGGCGAGCGCGTTCTCCGTCAGCGGACACAGCACGACATTGCGCCCGACATACAGCTCCGGCAACGCCGCATCGACGCCGCTCGACTCGCGGCCCGCGATCGGATGCCCCGGCACGAATTGCGCGATCCGCGCGCCCAGCGCTTGCCGCGCGGCCGCGACGACGTCGCTCTTGGTGCTGCCGGCATCGGTGACGATGGCGTGCGGGTCCAGCAACGGCGCAATCCGCGCGAGCAGCGGGCCCGTCTGCGCGACCGGCGCCGCGAGCAGCACGAGGTCGGCGCCCTGGAGCGCGCGCGTCAGCGCGGGGGTGTCGTCGAGCGCAACGGCTTCGTCGATCACGCCTAGCTCGAGCGCGCGCGCCACCGACTGCGCCGAACGCCCCACGCCGACGATCCGCCCCGCGAGTCCCGCGCGTTCACGCAGCGCGCGCGCGAGCGATCCGCCTATCAGGCCGACGCCGAGAATAACGAGTTTGTTGAAAGAGAACGCAGCCACAGGGGACATCGAGAAAAGCGCGTCGTGCGACGCAGGAAACCGGACCGCCACGCATGCGCGGCGGCAACGAGCCGCTCAGCGGGCGCGCGGGTACGAACCGAGAATCTTGAGGAACGCGGCCTTGCGCCCGAGTTCGTCGAGGGCGGCGGCGACGGACGGATCATCGCGATGACCTTCGATGTCGATGTAGAAGTAGTACTCCCACGTGCCGGCACGCGCCGGGCGCGACTCGAAACGGTTCATCGACACGCCGTGCGCCGCGAGCGGCTCAAGCAGCTTGAACACCGCGCCCGACTCGTTCTTCACCGTGACGATCAGCGAAGTCTGATCGTGGCCGCTCGACCCCGTCGGCTCCCGGCCGATGATCACAAAACGCGTGCGATTGTGCGGATCGTCCTGGATCATCGAGAACACGACACCGAGGCCGTAATGCGTGGCCGCGCGGTCGCCGGCGATGGCCGCGACCGTCGCATCTTCCACCGCCATGCGCGCCGCCTCGGCGTTGCTCGATACCGCCTGCCGCTCGAGCTGCGGCGCATTGGCGGCGAGCCAGCGCTGGCACTGCGCGAGCGCCTGCGGATGCGCGCACACGCGCTTGACGCCGTCGAGCGTGCCGGACGCCGTCAGCAGGTTGTGATGGATCGGCAAGGCCAGCTCGCCGCCGATCAGCAAGGACGTGGACAGCAACAGGTCGAGCGTGCGCGACACCGCGCCCTCGGCCGAATTCTCGACGGGCACGACGCCGTACTGGGCCGCGCCGGCTTCGACCGCGCGGAACACTTCGTCGATCGAAGGACACGGCACGCCGTGGATGGAATGTCCGAAATACTCGAACATCGCCTGTTCGCTATAGGTGCCAACCGGGCCCAGGAATGCCGCGCTGATGCTCTGTTCGAGCGCGCGGCTCGCGGCCATGATCTCGCGCCAGATCGACGCGATGTGGTCGTCGGCGAGCGGACCCTGGCTCATCTCCTGAAGCCGCGCGATGACCTGCAGCTCGCGCTCGGGACGAAACACCGGCGCGTTGAAATGCTTCTTCACCTCGCCCACTTCGAGCGCGACGGAGGCACGCTGGTTCAGCAGCGCGATGAGTTGCGCGTCGAGCGCGTCGATGCGCTCACGCAGGGGTTTGAGTTGCGAATTGAGATCGTCGTCCATGCGGTGCTAGATGTGTGATGCCGGTTTAAGCGCTGGCGCGCTCGAAATCCTTCATGTATTCGACGAGCGCCTTGACGCCCTCGACCGGCACCGCGTTGTAGATCGATGCCCGCATGCCGCCGACGGACTTGTGGCCCTTCAGTTGCAACAGCCCGCGCGCCTTCGCGCCGGCCAGGAAATCCGCGTTGCGCGATTCGTCGGCGAGGAAGAACGGCACGTTCATGCGCGAACGGTTCTGCCGCTCCACCTTGTTGACGTAGAAAGCACTGGAATCGATGGTGTCGTAGAGCAGCTTCGCCTTCTCGACGTTGCGCGCTTCGATCGCTTCCAGTCCGCCCTGCTTCTTCAGCCATTTGAAGACGAGCCCCGCGATATAGATCGCATAGGTGGGCGGCGTGTTGTACATGGAATTGTTTTCGGCGACGGTCTTCCACTCGAACGCCGACGGACAGATGGGCAGCGCGCGGTCCAGCAAGTCTTCGCGCACGATCACGACCGTGACGCCCGCCATGCCGATGTTCTTCTGCGCGCCGCCGAAGAGCACGCCGTACTTGGCGATGTCCATGGGACGCGAGAGGATGTGCGAGGAAGCGTCGGCGACCAGCGGGATATCGCCGAGATCCGGAATCTCGAAGGCCTCGACGCCGTCGATGGTTTCGTTCGAGCACAGATGCACGTAGGCCGGATCGTCGGACAGCTGCCATTCGTCGAAGGCCGGCACGCGCGTGAAGCCCGCTTCCGTCTTGCCGCTCGCCGCGAGATGGGCCGTGCCGTATTTCTGCGCTTCCTTGAACGACTTCGTGGACCACGAACCGGTCACGACGAAATCCACCGTGTGCCTTCCGCCGAGCAGGTTCATCGGCACGATGGCGTTCTCGCCGAGACCGCCGCCCTGCAGAAACAGGATGCGATGCGAAGCCGGCACCCTCAGCAGTTCACGCAGGTCGGTGAGCGCTGCCTCGTGGATCGACATGAATTCGGCGCCGCGGTGGCTCATTTCCATCACGCTCATGCCGCTGCCTTGCCAGTCGAGCATTTCATCTGCTGCCTGCTGGAGCACTTCTTCTGGCATCGCGGCGGGGCCGGCGGAGAAATTGAACACGCGCATCTGAGAAAGTCCGGATGGCAGGCGCGAAACGAACAGCGGCCAGGTAATTACCGCGTGTTCACGCCCAAAAAAAGAAATGGCTGCTTGCGCTCACGCGCAAACAGCCATTATCGCACTGTCCAGGAAACGCGCCAACGAAAGGGGCCGTCAGCCCCTTCGCCTGGTCCGTCCGGACGATGCCGCCGTGCTTACTTGCCCGGCTTGACGCTCGCCACTTCCTGGTCGGCTTGCGTGCGCGTTGCCTTGATGGCTTGCGGCATGTACTTCTGCATCAGGCCATTGACCACATCGCGGCCAACCTGGTCCTGCACCTGAATGAACTTGCGGCCCGTCGGGCTCTTGTAGAACGTGGTCAGATCCTTGATCTCGTCCGTCGTGTAGTACTTCGCGTACGCGTCGTACTGAGCCTGCATGGCGTCCTTGCGGAATGCGTCGGTCGCGAAAACCTGGCCCGCGGAGTCAACCAGCTTCGGCACTGCGTTCTTCTGCAGCGTCGGGACGGCGGCCTGCTTTTGCTTGTCGTTCAGCGACTTGTTCTCCGAGAGCGCGTCCGAGAGGATGGCCGGGACGAGTTGCTTCGACTGCATCTGCGCGCTGTTGCCGATTGCGCCAACCAGCTTCTGCGCGTCAATGGCGTCGAGCAGGTCCTTGATCGCGGCTTGCTTGGCCGGATCAACCGGTGCTGCTGCCGGCGCCGGAGCTGCCGACGTGGCCGGCGCCTGGTTCTGGAGCGACTGAGCCATTGCGAAAGTCGGCACGAATGCGGCCAGCAACATCCACTGCTTGAAACGTCCTTGCATCATTACTCCCTGTAGAAAATATCCAGTTCAGCACTGGCCACGAGCGTTTGCGTTATCTGAAGCCGAATCGGCGGACGGCCGGTTACAGCATCTTCACGCGCTGCGTCGCGCAGCTTAACCAATCCAAGCTTACAAATGCTTAACCCCGGCTTGAACCGCGGCTACGACGAGTTGGAACGAGCGACACAACACAAGCGCCATCAGGCATCCTCATCGCCCGGCGCAGATTCGTTGCCGGACTCATTGCCATTCAGCGGTGCATCGCCTTCGTCGAGTTCCGCTTCGGCTTCCGCCTCGGCGATGTGCTGCAAGCCCGACAGCTTGGTTCCCTCGTCAAGGCTGATGAGTGTAACACCTTGAGTTGCGCGGCCCATCTCGCGGATCTCGGACACTCGCGTGCGAATCAGCACGCCCGAATTCGTGATCAGCATGATCTCGCTTTCCGGCTCGACGAGCGTTGCAGCCACCACGCGGCCATTGCGCTCCGACGTCTGGATCGCGATCATGCCCTTCGTGCCGCGGCCATGACGCGTGTACTCGTTGATCGGCGTGCGCTTGCCGTAGCCATTTTCCGTTGCGGTCAGCACCGACTGGTTTTCGCCGCCCGCCACCAGCAGAGCGATGACCTGCTGCCCGTCTTCCAGCTGCATGCCCCGCACGCCGCGTGCCTCCCGGCCCATGGCGCGCACGTCGTTCTCGTCGAAACGCACGGCCTTGCCGGAATCGGAGAACAGCATGACGTCATGTTCGCCGTCGGTGATCGCGGCGCCGATCAGGTAGTCACCTTCGTCCAGACCCACCGCGATGATGCCCTTCTTCAGCGGGCGGCTGAACGCCTCGAGCGGCGTCTTCTTGACGGTGCCGAGCGACGTGGCCATGAACACGTACTTGTCTGCCGAGAATTCCTTGATCGGCAGCACGACGTTGATCTTCTCGCCGTCCTGCAGCGGGAACATGTTGACGATCGGGCGGCCGCGCGAATTGCGCGAGCCCTGCGGCACTTCGTACACCTTGATCCAGTACACGCGGCCGCGATTCGAGAAGCACAGCATGTGATCGTGCGTGTTCGCGATGAACAGCGTGTCGATCCAGTCGTCTTCCTTCATCTGCGTCGCCTGCTTGCCGCGCCCGCCGCGCTTCTGCGCGCGATATTCGGACAGCGGCTGCGACTTCACGTAGCCCGCGTGCGACATGGTGACGACCATGTCCGTGGGCGTGATCAGGTCTTCGGTGTTGAGCTCGGTCGCGTTCATCTCGATGCGCGAACGGCGGTCGTCGCCGAACTCCGCACGGATCTGGCCGAGCTCGTCGACGATCATCTGGCGAATCCGTTCCGGACGCGCGAGGATGTCGAGCAGGTCGGCGATCTGCGCCATTACTTCACGGTATTCGCCGACGATCTTGTCCTGCTCCAGACCGGTCAGGCGTTGCAGGCGCATCTGCAGGATTTCCTGCGCCTGCACGTCGGACAGACGATACAGTCCGTCCTCCTGCAGGCCATACGCCGGATTCAGCCCTTCCGGACGATAGGCCGCGCGGCCGCCCGAGGCTTCGGTCTCGGTGCGCGTGAGCATTTCGCGCACGAGCGACGAATCCCACGGACGCGCCATCAGTTCCTGACGCGCGATGGGCGGCGTGGGCGCCGCCTTGATGATGGCGATGAACTCGTCGATGTTCGCGAGCGCCACCGCCAGGCCTTCGAGCACGTGGCCGCGATCGCGCGCCTTGCGCAGTTCGTAGACCGTGCGCCGCGTCAGCACTTCCCGTCGATGCGACAGGAAGCATTCGATCATCTCCTTCAGGTTCAGGAGCTTCGGCTGGCCGTCGACGAGCGCGACCAGGTTCATGCCGAACGTGTCCTGCAGCTGCGTCTGCTTGTACAGGTTGTTCAGGATGACTTCGGGCACTTCGCCGCGCTTCAGCTCGATCACGACGCGCATGCCGCTCTTGTCGGATTCGTCGCGGATGTCGGAGATGCCTTCCAGCTTTTTCTCGTTGACGAGTTCGGCGATGCGCTCGAGCAGCGTGCGCTTGTTCACCTGATACGGGATTTCGTCGACGATGATGGCCATGCGCTGGCCGCGGTCGATCTCTTCGAAGTGCGTGGTCGCGCGCATCACGACGCGCCCGCGGCCCGTGCGATAGCCGTCGCGTACGCCGGCGACGCCGTAGATGATGCCGGCGGTCGGGAAGTCCGGCGCGGGCACGATCTCGATCAGTTCGTCGACCGTGGCCTCCGGCGTGTGCAGCAGATGCAGGCAGGCGTCGACGATTTCGCGCAGGTTGTGCGGCGGAATGTTCGTGGCCATGCCGACCGCGATACCCGCCGAACCGTTGATGAGCAAATTCGGGATTCGGGCCGGCAGAACGAGCGGCTCGTTTTCGCTGCCGTCGTAGTTCGGACCGAAGTCGACGGTTTCCTTGTCGATGTCGGCCAGCAGCTCGTGGCCGATCTTCGCCATGCGGATTTCGGTGTAGCGCATGGCGGCGGCGTTGTCGCCGTCGACCGAACCGAAATTGCCCTGGCCGTCCACCAGCATGTAGCGCAGCGAGAAGGGCTGCGCCATGCGCACGATGGTCTCGTAGACGGAGGCGTCGCCGTGAGGATGGTATTTACCGATGACGTCGCCGACGATACGCGCCGACTTCTTGTACGCGCGGTTCCAGTCGTTGTTCAGCTCGTGCATCGAATACAGCGCCCGGCGATGCACCGGCTTGAGGCCATCGCGGACATCGGGAAGCGCACGTCCGACGATCACGCTCATCGCGTAATCGAGATACGAACGGCGCATTTCCTCCTCGAGGGAGATTGGCAGAGTCTCTTTGGCGAATTGATCCATTATCCGTGTCTTGAACTGTGCAGCGGCGACACGGCAGCGCGTTCGGGAGCGTCGAATTCCGGCTTCGAATGCTCGTCACGCGCCCGCCAGCCGCGTGACATGCGCCGCGCGGCCCGGGGCCGACATCCGCTGCATGCCTCGCTGTATGCCTCGCTTCGTGGCTTTGCTTCAGGCTTTTTCACACACTGCGAACGCAGCGCATCAAGAAATTCTAACATGCGCCACCTGCTCGACCGGACGCCGTGCGTATACATAGTGTGTGTGTCACGGATCAGCCGTCGTCACCGGATGGCGAACCCGAAGTTCGCAATGCGCAACGCTGTTCCAAACATTTACAAAATCGCGGGAACGCGTATCGTCGGTTGGTCATGTGGACGGGCTATGATGCCGCCTCGCCGTTTTGTCGGCGGCAAAAGATTCAGCGTTGAAATCCCGCAGAAAATGGCGTTCAGGCACGTAATGTGCGCACGTTTTGCGCCTTCTTTGGCGTGCGCCGCTTCCTGTCCCCATCATGTTGCGGAAGCACCACATAAGGTTGCGGGGCTTGAGGGTGCGGGGATATTTTTATCGTTGCAAGGGAACGATATGGCAAAATGCCAACGCACAAAGTTAGACACTGCTCGAAGTCTATACAGGGCGTTTTGTTCCGTAGGGAATGTTATACTTCGAGCAATGTATGACTTGTCTTCGTCTACAGGCTCGCAGTAAACCTGCGGTAATCTCAATTTCGAGAGGAGAAATATGAATAAACTTTCAAAGCTCGCGTTCATTGCAGCTACCGCAGTTATGGCTGCATCGGCCTCGGCACAGTCGGTGCCGGCCTCGCGACAAGCAGTGAATGACAACTGGGTGAACGGCACGGGCGAGTATGTGTGGATGAACGGCACGAACGAACTGTGCTGGCGCGATGCATTCTGGACCCCGGCTACGGCAAACGCAAAGTGCGATGGCGCGCTGGTCGCGCAAGCACCGACGCCGCCGGCACCGGTCGCTCCGCCGCCCCCGGTCATCCAGTCGCAAAAGGTTACCTACCAGGCTGACGCCCTGTTCGACTTCGACAAGGCAGTCCTGAAGCCGGCCGGCAAGCAACAGCTCGACGATCTGGCATCGAAGATCGGCGCGCTGAACCTCGAAGTCGTGGTTGCAACGGGTTACACGGACCGCATCGGTTCGGACGCGTACAACAACCGTCTGTCGCTGCGCCGTGCGCAAGCTGTCAAGGCTTACCTGGTCAGCAAGGGCATCGAATCCAACCGTATCTACACGGAAGGCAAGGGCAAGCGTGACCCGGTCACGGGCGGCAAGTGCCAGCAGAAGAACCGCAAGCAACTCATCGCCTGCCTCGCGCCGGATCGTCGCGTGGAAGTCGAAGTTGTCGGCACGACGCGTCAGCCGCAGCAGTAATCGCGAGTCGGATTACCGCAGATCAAACCCCCGCCTCGGCGGGGGTTTTTTTATGTCTTTTCGCGTGTCCCTGGGCATGTCCTGGACACGGCGGATTCACCCTTCCCGGCAATCCCGGGCCGGCCCCTTTTTGCCCGCCTTCGGAGACGCCTATATACTCGGCCTAATCGATAACCGAGCGTTTCACGACTCAATCCAGGGCAATTCCCAACATGACCAATGTCGATCCCCACGAACTACAGAAATTCAGCGAGCTCGCGCATCGCTGGTGGGACCCGAACGCCGAGTTCAAGCCGCTGCACGAGCTGAACCCGGTCCGTCTCGACTGGATCGACGCCCACGCCCACCTGATGAGCAAGCGCGTGGTGGATATCGGCTGCGGCGGCGGCATTTTGTCGGAATCGATGGCCACGCGCGGCGCCAGCGTCAAGGGCATCGATCTTTCGTCGAGCGCGTTGGGCGTCGCGGACCTGCATAGCCTCGAAAGCGGTGTCGAAGTCGCCTATGAGGAGATTTCAGCGGAGGCGCTCGCCGCGCGCGAGCCGGCCTCCTACGACGTCGTCACCTGCATGGAAATGCTCGAGCACGTGCCGAATCCCGCCGGCACCGTGGCCGCATGCGCCACGCTCGTGAAGCCGGGCGGCTGGGTGTTCTTCTCCACGCTCAACCGCAACGCGAAGGCCTACCTGTTCGCCGTCATCGGGGCCGAATACATCGCGCGCATGCTGCCGCGCGGCACGCATGATTACGCGCGCTTCATCAAGCCGTCGGAACTCGCGACCTTCGCGCGAACGGCATCGCTGCTGCCCGTGGATATCAAGGGCATCACCTATCGGCCGATCTCGAAGCACTTCGGATTGTCGAACGACACGAGCATCAACTACATGATGGCTTGCCGCCGCGAAGCCTGACGCCATGAACCCAGAAGATCCCCTCGTTACGGGTACCCTCGACACCCAGCCATTGCCGGACGACCCCACGCCCCTGCCCCAGCGCGTCGCCGAGCGGGACGGCCTCGGGCTCTGCCAGGCCGTGCTGTTCGATCTCGACGGCACCCTCGCCGACACCGCGCCCGACCTCGTCGCGGCCGTCAACAAGATGCGTCACGACCGCGGCCTCGAAATGCGGCCGCTGGAGCTGCTGCGGCCGTTTGCGTCGGCGGGTGCGCGTGGGCTGCTGGGCGGCGCGTTCGAGATTGGCCCGGAACATCACGACTTCGCGGCGATGCGCGACGAATTCCTCGCCAACTACGAAGCCGATTTGTGTATCGAGACGACGCTCTTTTCCGGCATCCTCGAACTGCTCGACCAGCTCGATGCGCGCGGCGTGCGCTGGGGCATCGTCACGAACAAGGTGACGCGGCTGTCCGAGCCGCTCGTTGCGCTGCTCGGACTGGACGCGCGCGCCGGCTGCCTCGTCTGCGGGGACACGACGCCGCATTCGAAGCCCCATCCGGCGCCGCTGCTGCACGCGGCCGAATTGCTCGATGTCGCGCCGGAACGCATCGTCTATGTCGGCGACGATCTCCGCGACGTGCAGGCGGGCTTCGCGGCCGGCATGATCACGGTCGCGGCGGCCTACGGCTATTGCGGCGACGACATTCCGCCGCGTCGCTGGCATGCCAACCACGTGGTGGACACGCCGGAAGAGCTGCAGCAGTTGCTGCGCGATATCGGTTGAGAGAGCGCTGAAAAGCGGCCGAAAGCGCGGCTTGAGAATCCTGCGGTTCGCCCCATCTGGTGTTTCGTGGGATAATCACCGTTCCGTTTCGGGGGCGACCTGGTTTCGACAGGGGTTGTGAAGCGGTCAGGGCATACCGAGGACCCGTCACCTCGTTAATCAATGGGAAAAACGTAACTGCAAACGACGATACGTTCGCACTGGCAGCCTAAGGGCTAGCCGTCCTCTCACTAATTCGCTGACGGGTTAGGGTAGCAATACCACGAGAGGTCATATACGTCAGATAAGCCTTTGCGGCGTCACGACGCCAAGGTCGAAAATTTAGTGAATCGCCGTCACGCAGCGTGTTCGTCCGCGTCGTGGCAGTTAAATCAAATGACAGAACTAAGTATGTAGAACTGTTCGTAGAGCGCTTCTGGACGCGGGTTCGATTCCCGCCGCCTCCACCAAAAATCCTCCGGAAAACCCGCATAAGGTCATCGCCTTACGCGGGTTTTTTTTCGCCTTCACTTCAGTCGACGCGATGTGCGCGCTGACCTCCTCTGTTTCAGATTTCTCCAGTAGCGCCCGGTGCGGTTTTTTTCGAGACTCTCGTCTGATAGACACCGCGTGTTTGGGCTCATGCATGGCATGCAGCGCTGGACATCGCGATGCACGACCTCGTCTCGAACAATCCAGGGGAACGAAAGGGAGAAGCATGATGAGCGGGGAACCGCCTGTGAAGCCACGCGCAGCGCGGCGCGTTCCGCTCGAAACCGTGTCCTTCTCCGACACGCGCGGACAGGTGAAAGGGTTCGCGCACGGCTGGTTCTTCTGGGTCCATGACGCATTCAAGTGCGCACTGGACATCCGGTTCGTCGAACGGATCGACGCGGATATCACCTCGGCATTGCGCGAGAAGAACGCTCAGGAACGGTTCGGATTGTCGCTCTCGGACTTGCGTCGCCGAGGACGCGAAAGCGCCGAGATGAAACGAGCCCTCCACGAGATCATGAAAATCTCGAGGAAGGTCATGCTCGAGACAGAGACTTCGTCGCCGGCTTACACGTTTAGAGCCGGCGATTCGTTCGAGAGCCGGTGCGGCAGGTGGTACTTGCAAGTGACGCATGAAACCGTCGAGAAGATCGTAGGCATCGGAGACGACACGTTGATCAGCCATGAAGTACTCGGCGTCACGCTCTATCGTCGCGCTGACGGCTCCGACACGCGCTGGGTCAGGCAACGGTTCGTCGAACTGCAGCAATCTGATCTTGCGGCGCTTCTCAGAACCGGCTCGGCCGCGTCCGTCGATCTGGTCGGCGATGGGGCGGACCGAGGTTCTGCAACGCAGATTGCGTTGTTTTGAACGGGCGGAAAGAGAGGGTGCGGCCTCAGGTTCCCCTAACCAAAAGCTTCGGTGGTCATCAAGCGGGCCAAGGCCACTCGAAGCACACAGCGTCACGCTCCGCGATTACGAATCGCGCATCGATTCGGATTCCCAATGCATCACCTCTGGCATTTCAACCGTTCGCTGATTCTCATCAAGGCGCTCGATCCCGCGACCCGCTCGCGCCCGCGCAGCGCCGTTGCAACAGCGGCCGGCGACCTCGACGATCCACCGTTATCTTCCGGCATGACATTCGGCGCGAAGCGTTTGCAAGCGCACCAGGAGGATCTCGCCCGCGTAAGCGATCGCATGGCGCCGGGTCACTACCGCATGCGATTCGTGAGCGGATCCGACTGGCAGGCAGGCGAATGCGTGTGCGAACGCTTCGATACACCGACCGGCGCATTCCTGCTGCATGGCCTGTCGAGCACCCCGGCGGAACTGCGCTATCTTTCCCGCGCGCTCGCGAAAGAAGGCCTCACGACTCACGTGCCGACACTCGCCGGCTACAGCGCCGGCATGGGCCACGCGCCGATGGAGCAGTGGATCGACGCGGCGCTCGCCGAATTCGATGCACTCGCGGCACAACACGAGCACGTCTTGGTGTGCGGCCTGTCGATGGGCGCGACGCTGGCGGCCGCCGTCGCGCAGCAGCGTCCGAACGTGCGCGCGTTGCTTCTGCTGTCGATCACCTTCAACTACGACGGCTGGGCCATGCCGTGGTATCGCTTCCTGGTGAATGCCCTGTAGCACACGCCCTGGCGCTTGCGCGCCCGTTACCGCGAGCGCGCGCCCTATGGCCTGCGCAATGAGGCGATGCGCGAAAAGATCGCCCGCGCGATGCAGAAGGGTGACATCAGCGAAGTGGGGCCCGCGTTCATTACGATGCCTGCGATCCACGAGGCCAACCGGCTTGCCAGGGCGGTACGCCAGAAACTGGACTGCATCGGCGCTGACTGCCTGATCATTCACGCCATCGACGACGAAACCTCCAGCCCTCACAACGCGCGTCTCGTCGCGGCCAGCATCAAGGCGCCCTTCCTTCGCACCATCTGGCTCGACGACTCCTATCACATGATCGCATCCGACAACGAGCGCGAAGTCGTCGCGCGCGAATGCACGCTGTTTCTGCGCGAGAGCGCCGCGTCGTCTGCGTCCTGCACGACCCCGTCCCCGGTCGTCTCGCGAGCGCTGGCGCGACGTCTACGACAGTTGAGCGCCGTGGCGATCAAGCCGTGACCTTCGCCGCAACGGCTGCAAGTGTGCTGCGGCGCTTGCCGCGTTCACCGCCTGTTGCACGACGAGCATCGCGCACGCCGATGAACCCGAGCCGCCAGCCGACTGGACAGTCTCCCAATATTCACTATGGCCCGAAGCTGCGTCTGTTCAGCGACTACACGGTGTGGGCGTTCACCGCCGCGGCGGCGGTGTATCAGGACATTGCGGGTACCTGCCAGGGCCTGACGGCAACGGGCGATCTGCTGGTGTCGGCGCCCGTCGGCAAGTGGCTGTTTTCGATGAGTCCAGGCCTCACGTGGGCCATCGGCGAATACACGCGAACCTTCTTCGGCATCACGCCGCAGGAAAGCGCGGCATCCGGCGTGCCGCGCTACGACACGGGCGCCGGCCTGCGCGACGTTCATTTCAACGTCAGCGCGACCGGCACGCTCAGCCGGCACTGGTCGGCGAACATCGCGGCCGTCGCAGTCCGCCTCGAGCACGACGCGGCAGGCAGTCCGGTCACCGAGCGCCGCCTCGACCTCAACGGCACGGCCTCTCTGCTCTACCGCTTCTGAACGCTTCGCCGAAGCACTCCCGCACCCCATCAAAAAAAACCCCGCACGAAGCGGGGTGAAGATCCAGAGAGACGTAGCAAGGACCTCCACAGTCCCGTCTACGGACAAAAGAATAGGCGCGCAAACCTTGCCTTCGAATCAGAGCGGTCCGAATACCCCGTCTCAGGCCATTTGCGACACCACGCCGCATGACCACTCCGCACCCGTGTTCGCTCGGCCACCGACCGCCTGACCCGCACAGGCGCATTCTCCTGCTTTATCCTGTGAACCAACAGGCGCGCCGGCGTCGCTGACGGGGACAGCATGGGCAAAGGCATATCGTTGAGTCGCAGCGTGGCCGTATGGGCATCTGTCGCGCGGGCCGCGCTGCTGTCGATCCTCGCGCTGGCGCCGCTCACGGCAAGCGCCGCCCCGCCCTCCGCCGATTGCAGCGCCGGCACGCTCGTCACCGTCGTCGCGCATCTCGACGACGACCTGCTGTTCGTCAACCCCGGCATCAGCGACAAGCTGAAGGCGGGCTGGTGCGTCACCGTCGTCCATCTGATCGGCGGCTCGAACGACG
The DNA here is from genome assembly GCF_031451075.1 of Caballeronia sp. LZ043. Lineage (NCBI taxonomy): Bacteria > Pseudomonadati > Pseudomonadota > Betaproteobacteria > Burkholderiales > Burkholderiaceae > Caballeronia > Caballeronia sp. LZ043. The sequence continues at coordinate 2,076,907 of NZ_JARUXT010000001.1, forward strand.
CGAAGTTCGACTACGTCGTGCTGCGCGAGACCGGCACCAAGCTCGCCTATGCCCGCATGGCCGGCGTCGCCGACGAATGGGACGAATCAACCGTCATGTTCGCGGGCAAGCCGGTCCATCAGATCGTGCTCAAGCCCCAGCCGAAGGTGAAGCTGCTCGAACTGCGCCTGCCCGGCGGACATGTGCGCGGCGGCAAGGTGCCGCTCGGCCTGCTCTGGGATCGCGGCCAGACCCTCACCACTCATCCGATGAACGCCGACGGCTCCGGCGCCACCCGCTACGACCGCGCCTCGCTGAGCGCCACGCTGCGCGAGATCCTGATGCCCGCCACGGACATCTACACGCTCAATCCGGATACGGTCGCGTTCATGGAGCACCCGGACCATATCTACGCCGCCCGCATCACCCGCGCGGTCGCGCAAAGCCTGAAGCGCAGCGTGCCGATCAGCTATCACATCACGTACCCAACTGGCGGACTGCCCAAGAACCTGAGCGCCGACGAGACCCAGGCGAAGCGCGATGTCGTCGGCAGCTATTTTGCGATCGATGGCAACGATGCAGGCCACGTCTTCGGCGAATACATGTGGGACGGCAACTGGGTGGCGCGGCGCTATCGCACGACGGCCCGCTCGAACGATCCGGGCCCGGATTTCCAGTTGCGCCCTTTCCAGCTCGTCAACGAATATTCGAGCCGCTGCATCGAATCGTCCGGCACGGGCCGCGCGCCACGGCTTGCGGCATGCTCGGGCGCGCCGTCGCAGAACTGGTTCTGGCAGCAGTTGCCGGTCATGCCAGGCGAAAAGAACGACGCCCTGCTCGTCAACGCCGCCACGCGCGGCTGCATTGCGGAGCGCGACGCCGGCTTCGTCGAACAAGCCTGCAGCCCGTCGAGCCCGGCGCAGCGCTGGACGCCGTGGGACTTCGGCTTCGTCTACACGCCGCTCGATCACTGCCTCGGCGAGAAGGACGGCCTGCTGGACGCCGGCCGCTGCTCGCTGCTGACCGCGCAATACCGCTGGTCGCCGTCGCCGCAGACGGTCTGGACCGACACGCGCCAGGAAGGCGCCCTCTATGGCGACGTGAAAGGCGCGGGCCGCGACAGCGTCGTCTACGTGCAGCGTCGCAAGGACGGGCCGGGTTTCAACGTGTGGGTGGCGGAGATGTCGCGCATGGACCAGGCGTCGCCGTGGTACCTGAACGCCGTGCCCTTCGATCCGCACGCGACGCTCACGCCCACCTGCACCGGCGACGCTCTCTGCTTCGACAGCGCCCGCTTTCTGCTCGCCGATTTCGACGGCGACGGCCGCGCCGACCTGATGGTCATCACGCCGCGCAACGGCGGCACCGCGTTCTGGCTGCTGAAGAGCACGGGGTCGCATTTCGCGGCGCCGCGTCTCTGGTATCAGACAAGTTCCGAGTGGACGCCTGCCGACGCGCAGCAATACATCGCAGGCGACTTCACGGGCGATGGCCGCGCCGACGTGCTGATCGCCCGCAAGCGCCAGGACGCGGGACTTGATCTCGACGTGCTGACGGCGGGTCCGTCGGGCGGCAACGCGCCAGCGCGCTGGCTGGAGGCGCCCGAACTCGACGCGAGCGCGCGCTTCATGCCCGCGCGCGTCGCGGGCGCGGCTGACGCGCGCCGTGCGGGACTGATCGCGTTCGAGGACGTGAACGGCGCGCTCACGCTCTCGCAGTTCACGAGCAGCGCAACCGGCTTCACGCCGGCCTATCGCACGAACGTCTGGCCGCAGTTCCGGGCGGCATTCGTGAAAGTGGTGGCGGGCGATATCGACGGCGACGGCATCGACGATCTCGTCGTCCTCGAACCGCGCGGCGATGCAACCGGCACGCGCGTCTTCACGATGAAGGGCGGCAAGGTGTTCGGCGCGGTCCACGAAACCGCGACGCTCGCCGACACCTCCTACGCCGATTCGATGCCCGCGCTGATCCGCCGCAACGATCACGACAATCACGCGACGCTGGTGCTCTTCAGGCGCGCCAATGCGCGTCTGGGCGAGTTCTACTACACGGGTGGGCCGCCGAGCGTGGCGGGCCGCGACTTCGACACCGGCTTCAATCTCGGTCCTGTGCAGCTCTGGGGCGATCTGCCGGGGCTGTTCTCCGAGTCGCTGTGGCTCAAGACGCTCGGCTACTGGGGCCGATGAAACCGGCCTCCACCCTCGAACCTAGCCCAGACCGACCCGCAGATTCAGCACATCGCGCGCGATCGCCAGATAACGGTCCGCCGTGCTCTGCAAGGTGAGACCGTTGAGCGGACGTTCGGCGCGCGGCTGCGTGAGCGCGTCGAGGAGCGCGCGGGCATAGGCGTCGATGTCGGCGGTATCGAGCAACTGCACGCCGGCAAAGTTGCTCGCGAAGGCAAAGGCGGCGATCGCGCTCGCCACCACCGGTATGCCCGATGCAAGCGCCTCCAGGAAGCTGATGCCCTGCGACTCGAAGCTCGACGGCATCGCGAACACCGACGACGCACGCAGGATCTGCGCGACCTGCATCTGCGGCCCGTCGATCGCCACGCGCTCCGTGAGCCCGAGCTGCGCGACGCGCTGGACCACCGCCGCGTGATACGCGACATTCTCGATCACGCCGCACAGCCGCAGGCGCGCATCGGGATCCACGCGGGCCACGTGCGCGAACGCCTCGACCGTCTGCAATTGGTTCTTCTCGGGAATGTAGCGGCCCACCTGCACGATCTGTCTGTGGGCGACGGGCGCGGCGGGCAGCGTCTCGTCCGTGAAGTGCGAGACATCGACGCCGTTTGGCACGACGATCATCGACGGATGCGAGCCGATTTCCTGCACGTACTCGTCGATGTTCTTCTGCGACACCCCGATCACCGCCTTCGCGCGCCCCGAGAGCAGGCGTTCCGCTCGCAGCAACACGCCGTTCGCGAAATCGTTCACACCGGAATGCATGACCCATACGATCGGCACGCGCGTCGGCAAGGCGCGGACGTAGAGCGCGGGAATCGTCGCGTGCGCAAAGATGATGTCGGGCTTGAAGGTGCGGATCGCCCGCTGCAGGAACAGCAGACGTCCGAGCCGCCCAAGCGGCTTTTTCGGAAACAGGCGGATCACGTCATGGGCCTGGAGTTCCGCGCTGATGTGGGCGAAATCGTCGTGCTCGGGCATCAGCGACGCAATGCAGACGCTGTGTCCTCCCTGCTGATGACCGATCGCCACGCCCTTCGCGATCACCTCCGCCCCCGAAAGGCGAGGCGCCAGTATGACCTGGAGAATTCGCATGTATGCTGTCCCTCGGCTATTCCGAAGCGCCCGGAGCCCGATCCATCCTGCCAACGTAGGGGTGTCCTCGTTGCCGCCGGCCGCGCGCGATGAATCGCGTCACCGGCCAGTCGGCGCACTTCCTGTTTTTATCGTTATGAGAATCAAGGCGCCCGCCAGAAAAACTCGGAGCGCCGCGCACGGTTAACGTACTCCTGACGTCATATCAAACGCACGCCATCAGGTAGTGTTTTTCGGTCGCGACAGAAAAGTGGGCGGAACCGTGCGGCGCCGCGTCAATCGAACGCGTTCGCGCGGAGGGTGCGGCGGGAGGGGAAAACGCGGCGCGAGAATACGCACCGCGGAAACACAGTTCTTGACGATCAGTTCGAGCCGTCTTTCGGGCACTTCAGGTTACAGCCGTCCGGATCGCCGGCGTCGCCGCGGCGGCGCATGGCGGACTTGCCGTTCTGATACTTGTCGGACGGCGCGGAGGCAGCGAACTGCATCTGCGGATGTTCGTTGAGACGGAACTGGTCTTGCAGGATGCCGCCGGGCAGGCCGGGCGAGTTCTGGGCAAAGGCAACAGGAACCAGATAAGCGGCGCCGGCGACGAGCGCGGCGGCGGAACAAGCGAGCAACGAGAGTTTCATGGCGATACGCGCGGCGAAACCGCGCCTTGAACGGAAAGTCTGACAGCAAGGCGTTAGGTTAACCCAATTCGCCGCCCATGGCAGTTCCGCAGCCGGTCCACTCGCTTACCGCGCGTTGCGGTGTATTACCCGCGCAGTCCTTCATCGACATCGACCACCGTGCCGCAGCGCGCCGGATCATAGCCCTCGAGGTGCGCGACGCTATCGGTGAAGCCGGGGCTGCGCAAGGTCCGCAGGACCGAGGCCAGACGCGCCTCGTCGAGCCGCGCGCGTTCGCAGGCGAAGAAATAGTCCTCGTCGATGATCGGAATGAAGTCGAGCGCGAAATGCTGCGCCGCGGGCTGCACGCCGAAGCCGAGATCGGCCATGCCGCTCGCGACGAACGCGGCAATCGCCGAATGCGTGAGTTCAGTGGTTGCGTAACCGTTGATCTGGTCCGGATCCACGCCCACGCGCCGCAGCGACAGATCCAGCAGCATGCGCGTGCCCGACCCAGGCTGCCGGTTCACGAAGCGCACGTCGTGGCGCGCCAGATCGCGCAGGCCCATGATCCGCTTCGGATTGCCCTTCGGCAGAAACAGGCCCTGCGTGCGGCGCGTGAGACGGATCAGCTGATGCTTGCGCTGATCGAGCCACGGACGATAGATGTCGGCACAGGTCGAGCGAAACTCGCCGATCGGCAGATGGAAGCCCGCCAGTTCGCACTCGCCGCGCGCCAGCGCACTCACCGCCTCCGCACTTTCCCGATACTTGATGTCGACCGGCACGCGCTGCTCGCCGAGCGCACGCACGAGTGTCGCAACCGCATAGCCGTGCGACGCATGGATCCGCACCTGCATGACATCGCCCGCGAGACGGCGGTTCAATTCGCCCGCCACCTCGGTCGCCACGGCTTCCAAAGGCGCGGCGAGCCGGTCGCCGCAGACCCGCTGCGCACGCAGCACGGACTCGCCCAGTTCGGAGAGCACCGAGCCGCGCCCGCGTGACTTGGTGATGAGCGCGCCGCCAAGGCGCGCTTCGATATCACGCAATAAACCCCATGCATGCCGATAGGACAAACCCTTAGCGTTCGCGGCATTCGCGATGCTGCCTGTTTGTGCGACGAGCTGCAGCAGCGGCACAACCGCGCTGAGACTGGTTTCCCGGCCATCGGCGTCCCGCAGGACCAGCTCGGCGCGGCATTCGACATCAACCATATGTACTCTCCCCTCCTATTGCCAGGATATATCACGACGCCTATTGTTCTTTTACAGGCTCGGCACCTGAAATTATATCGACTCAAATATGTACCACAAAACATATGCCGAGCGTTGGAGGAGCCCCCAATGACATCTACGCAGCCGAACGCCGCTGCATCCGAAGAGCTGGTGCGTCGTCACGCCGTGCAAGGCGCTACCTTGATGACCATCCTGCATGCCATCCAGGACGAAGTCGGCCATGTGCCGGAGACGGCTATCGCGCCGCTTGCACGCGCCCTGTCGCTGTCGCGCGCCGAAGTGCACGGCGTCATCACCTACTACCACCATTTCCGTTCCGCGCCGCCCGCGCGCGTCACCGTGCAGCTGTGCCGAGCAGAAGCCTGCCGCAGCATGGGAACGGAGACGCTTAAGGAACACATCGAAGGCCATACCGGCTGCCGCTTCGACAGCGGTCACGCGGAAGACACCGAGCTCGAATCGGTGTTCTGCCTCGGCCAGTGCGCGCTGTCGCCTGCGCTGATGATCAACGGCGAACTGCACGCGCGCGTGACCCCCGCGAAGTTCGACCGTCTCCTTGCCGCCGCACAGGCCAAAGTGTCAGAGGTGACGGCATGACGCGCATCTATGTTCCGATCGATTCCGCCGCGCTCGCACTGGGCGCGCAAGCCGTCGCCGAAGCCGTCGCGCGCGAGGCGCAGCAACGCGGCCTCGACGTGCAGATCGTGCGCAACGGTTCGCGCGGCCTCTTCTATCTCGAACCGCTGGTCGAAGTGGAAACGGCCGAAGGCCGCATCGGCTATGCGAACGTCGAGGCCGAAGACATCGCCGCGCTGTTCGATGCCGGTTTCCACGAAGGCGGCGCGCATGCAAAGCGCGTCGGCGTCGTCGACGAGATTCCGTATCTCAAGAACCAGCAGCGCCTGACCTTTGCGCGCATCGGCATCACGGATCCGCTGTCGATCGACGATTACGCCGCGCTCGGCGGACTGCAGGGCCTGCGCAACGTGCTCGACATGAACGGCGACGCCGTGGTCGAGTCGCTCATCGATTCCGGTCTGCGCGGACGCGGCGGCGCCGCGTTCCCCGCGGGCATCAAGTGGAAGACGGTGCGCGCGGCGCTCGCGGACCAGAAGTACATCGTCTGCAACGCGGACGAAGGCGACTCGGGCACGTTCTCCGACCGTCTCGTGATGGAAAGCGATCCGTACATGCTGATCGAAGGCATGATCATCGCGGGCGTAACGGTCGGCGCAACGAAGGGCTACATCTACGTGCGCAGCGAGTATCCGCATTCGATCGCGACGCTCAATCGCGCGATCGACCGTGCCCGCGACGCCGGCTGGCTCGGCGCGAGTGTGCTGGGTTCGTCGCATGCATTCGAGCTGGTGGTCGCGAAAGGCGCCGGCGCCTATGTGTGCGGCGAGGAAACGGCGCTGCTCGAATCGCTCGAAGGCAAGCGCGGCATCGTCCGCGCGAAGCCGCCGGTGCCGGCGCTGGTCGGCCTCTACGGCAAGCCGACCGTCATCAACAACGTCATTACGCTCGCCACCGTGCCGATCATCTTCGCGAAGGGCGCGGCGTTCTATCGCGACTTCGGCATGGGCCGCTCGCGCGGCACGCTGCCGTTCCAGATCGCAGGCAACGTGAAGCAAGGCGGACTCGTCGAACTGGCGTTCGGCGTGACGCTGCGCGAGCTGATCTTCGAATACGGCGGCGGCACCGCGAGCGGCCGTCCGGCGCGTGCGGTGCAAGTAGGCGGCCCGCTCGGCACCTATCTGCCGGAAAGCCAGTGGAACATCCCGCTCGACTATGAGGAATACGCGAAGGTCGGCGCGGTGGTGGGTCACGGCGGTCTCGTGATTCACGACGACACCTCGAACCTCGCCGAACTCGCGCAATACGCGATGCACTTCTGCGCGCTCGAATCGTGCGGCAAGTGCACGCCGTGCCGCATCGGCTCGACGCGCGGCGAGGAAGTCATCGCGAAGATCCGTGAAGGCGATACCTCGGTGAAGCAGATCACCCTGCTGCGCGAACTGTGCGACACGATGGTGTCCGGTTCGCTCTGCGCGATGGGCGGCATGACGCCGTTCCCGGTGATGTCCGCACTCGATCACTTCCCGGAAGACTTCGGTCTGCCCCGTACGCCCGCACAGAAGGCGGCCTGAGCACGCGACTGAGCGAACAGAAGGAGACAAAGACAATGTCCAATACCATCAACGGCTGCGGTTCCGGCAATTGCGCGTGCAAGAGCGCGGCATCGGTGCAGCGCCGCGACCCGTTCGACGAAACCGACTACGGCACGCCGCTGCGTCATGCCGATGTCGACGTGACGCTGGAGATCGACGGCGAAAGCGTGACGGTGCCCGCGGGCACGTCCGTGATGCGCGCGGCGATCGAAGCCGGCGTCAACGTACCGAAGCTGTGCGCCACCGATTCGCTCGAACCGTGGGGTTCGTGCCGCCTGTGCCTGGTCGAGATCGAGGGCAAGCGCGGCTATCCGGCGTCGTGCACGACGCCCGTGGAAGCCGGCATGAAGGTCCGCACGCAAAGCGACAAGCTGCAATCGCTGCGTCGCAACGTGATGGAGCTCTATATCTCCGATCACCCGCTCGACTGCCTCACCTGTCCCGCCAACGGCGACTGCGAACTGCAGGACATGGCGGGCGTGGTCGGACTGCGCGAAGTGCGCTACGGCTACGAAGGCGCGAATCACCTGAAGGACAAGAAGGACGAGTCGAACCCGTACTTCACCTATGACCCGTCGAAGTGCATCGTCTGCAACCGCTGCGTGCGGGCGTGCGAAGAGACACAAGGCACCTTTGCGCTGACCATCGCCGGACGCGGCTTCGAGTCGCGCGTCGCGGCAAGCGAGAACGTGCCGTTCATGGAGTCCGAATGCGTGTCGTGCGGCGCCTGCGTGGCCGCCTGCCCGACCGCGACGCTGCAGGAAAAGAGCGTCATCATGCTGGGCCAGGCGGAACACTCGGCGATCACGACGTGCGCGTATTGCGGCGTCGGCTGCTCGCTGAAGGCGGAGATGAAGGGCAACACCGTCGTGCGCATGACGCCGAACAAGAACGGCCAGGCGAACGAAGGCCACGCCTGCGTGAAGGGCCGCTTCGCGTGGGGCTACGCGACGCACAAGGACCGCATCAAGAAGCCGATGATCCGCGCGAAGATCACCGATCCGTGGCGCGAAGTCTCGTGGGAAGAAGCGCTCAACTACGCGGCGAGCGAATTCCGCCGCATCCAGGACAAGTACGGGCGCGACAGCATCGGCGGGATTACTTCGTCGCGCTGCACGAACGAAGAAACCTATCTCGTCCAGAAGCTCGTGCGCGCCGCGTTCGGCAACAACAACGTGGACACCTGCGCGCGCGTCTGCCACTCGCCGACCGGCTACGGTCTCAAGTCCACGCTCGGCGAATCCGCCGGCACGCAGACCTTTGCGTCGGTCGAGCAGTCGGATGTGATCATCGTGATGGGCGCGAATCCGACCGACGGCCATCCGGTCTTCGGCTCGCGTCTGAAGCGCCGCGTGCGTGAAGGCGCGAAGCTGATCGTGATCGATCCGCGCCGCATCGATATCGTCGATACGCCGCACGTGAAGGCGCAGTACCACCTGCAGTTGCGTCCCGGCACGAACGTCGCGATGGTCAACTCGCTGGCTCACGTGATCGTCACCGAAGGCCTGCTGAAGGACGATTTCATCGCCGAACGCTGCGAGCCGCGCGCCTTCGGTCAATGGCGTGACTTCGTGGCGCGCGAGGAGAATTCGCCAGAAGCGATGGAAGCGACCACCGGCGTGCCGGCACAGCAAGTCCGCGAAGCCGCGCGCATCTATGCGCTCGGCGGCAACGGCGCGATCTACTACGGCCTTGGCGTCACCGAGCACGCGCAAGGCTCGACGACCGTCATGGGCATTGCCAACCTCGCGATGGCGACGGGCAACATCGGCCGGGAAGGCGTCGGCGTGAATCCGCTGCGCGGCCAGAACAACGTGCAGGGCTCGTGCGACATGGGTTCGTTCCCGCACGAGCTGCCGGGCTATCGCCATATCGGCGATGCCGCCACGCGCGCGCTGTTCGAGGAAGCCTGGAACGTGAAACTGCAGGACGAACCCGGCCTGCGCATTCCCAACATGTTCGACGCCGCGATGCACGGCACCTTCATGGGGCTGTACTGCCAGGGCGAGGACATCGTGCAGTCGGATCCGAACACGCAGCATGTGGCGGACGCGCTCTCGTCGATGGAATGCATCGTCGTGCAGGACATCTTCCTCAACGAGACCGCCAAGTACGCGCACGTGCTGCTGCCGGGCTCGACCTTCCTGGAAAAGGACGGCACCTTCACCAACGCGGAACGCCGCATTTCGCGCGTGCGCAAGGTGATGCCGCCGCTCGCCGGCTTCTCGGACTGGGAAGTGACCATCAAGCTGTCGCGCGCGCTCGGCTACGAGATGAACTACACGAATCCGTCCGAGATCATGGACGAGATTGCGCGTCTCACGCCGACCTTCCACGGCGTGTCCTACGAACGCCTCGACGAACTGGGCAGCATCCAGTGGCCGTGCAACGAACGCGCGCCGGACGGCACGCCGACCATGCACATCGACGAGTTCGTGCGCGGCAAGGGCCGTTTCGTCATCACGAAGTTCGTCGCGACGCCGGAGAAGGTCACGCGCAAGTATCCGCTGCTGCTGACCACGGGGCGCATCCTGTCGCAGTACAACGTCGGCGCGCAGACGCGGCGCACCGAGAACTCGCAATGGCACGACGAGGACCGTCTCGAGATCCACCCGGTGGATGCGGAAGATCGCGGCATCCGGGAAGACGACTGGGTGGGCATCGAGTCGCGCGCCGGACAGACCGTGTTGCGCGCGAAGATTTCGGAGCGCATGCAGCCGGGCGTCGTGTACACGACCTTCCACTTCCCGGAATCGGGCGCGAACGTCATCACGACGGACTCCTCCGACTGGGCCACCAACTGTCCCGAGTACAAGGTGACGGCGGTGCAGGTGCTGCCGGTCGAGCAGCCGTCGCAATGGCAGAAGGACTATTCGCGCTTCAACACGCAGCAGCTCGAACTGCTGAACCTCGCTACCACATCAGGAAAATAACGCATGGACGTCGACAACCTGATCGAGATGGCGAACCGCATCGGCGAATTCTTCGATTCGATGCCGGACCGCGCCGAAGCCGTCGATGGCGTGGCGGATCACATCCGCCGCTTCTGGGAGCCGCGCATGCGGCTCGCGATTCTCGCCGCGCTGGACAATCCGGAAGCAAGCGCCACGATGGAGCCGATCCTGCGCGAGGCCTTGACACTGCACAAGCAGGACCTGCAACCGAAGACCGCGCCGGCCTGATCCGATACGCCTGAGCACCAAGCCCTGCACCGCAGGGGTTTTTTAGTCCTCGTGCGGCGCAGGCCGCTCGACGCTCGTGTCCTGCGCGCCAAACCAGGTTTCGCAGTGACGCAGCAGCGCGGGCACATCGGACGGCGCGCGGCCGCGCGCGGCGATATAGCCGTCCGGACGCACCAGATAGAACGCCGGACGCGTGCGCCCGTACTGGTCGGTGAGCGACTGCGCGCCCTCGCCGCTCGTGTCGGTGATGCGCCACACGCGCACGGCGTTCGGCAGGATCGCGTCGATGGCCTTCGCCAGGCCGTCGAGGTCCGGGTCGCGCATCGCGTGCGCGACGGTGATCGTGGCGGGCGCCAGCGCGATATCGTCCTCGCCGCTCGGATTCACGAGCAGGAACAGCGAGAAGCAGCCCGGATCGTGCAGGTCGAACAGACAGCCGACGCCCGGCAGACGTCCGAGCGGACCGTCGATCACATGCACGCGCGCATCGGGCGCACGCTCGCCCGCGCGCGGACCGCCATCGAGCAGACGCTCCAGCGTCAGCGGACTCTTGCGATAGTTGATGGACAGCTCGCTCACCGTGCGCCGCATCGCGTCGCGCAACGGGCCGATCGCGGCGAGCGCGGGCATCACGTGATCGCGCATCAGCTTCATCGGACCGTGCTCCGCGCCGGCCATCTGCGTGAGCAGGTTCGATTGCCGCAGCACGTCGCGCTCGATCGGATGCCGCTCCGCGTGATAGCTGTCCAGCAGCCGCTCGGGCGCGCCGCCCGCGAGCATCCGCGCGATCTTCCAGCCGAGATTGAGCGCTTCCTGAATGCCGGTGTTCATGCCTTGCGCGCCGGCCGGGCTGTGGACATGCGCGGCATCGCCGGCAAGAAACACGCGCTCCACGCGCAGACGGTCGACCATGCGGCTGTTCAAATGAAAGTACGACGACCACGTCAGGTTCGAGAGCGTCATCTTGTGATGCACGCGGCGCGCGACGAGCGCGCGGCATTCATCGAGCGTCGGACCGGTCTTCGTGCTGTCGGCCTTGATGGCATCGGCGACGGGCGCGGGCAGGTCGGCGATCAGGCGTGCGCGCTCGCCGCCCAGCGGAAAGAGCGCGGCGAGTCCTTCGCCCGAGGCGAAGATATGGAACTCGTCGTCGGGCCAGTCGACGTCCACCTGGAGATCCGCCAGCAGGTAAGTCTGGTCGAAGGTCTTGCCGTCGAAGCCGATGCCCAGCCGATGCCGCACGAAACTGTGCGCGCCGTCGGCCGCGATCAGGTAGGACGGGCGCAGCAGTTCGTCGCGCCCGTTGGGATGCCGCAGCGTGGCCTGCACCCCCGCGGAGCCCTGCGAGAAATCGATCAGTTCCACGCCGCGTTCGATCTCGACATGAAAGCCCTTCAGATGCTCGGTGAGGAGACGCTCGGTCTCGGTCTGGTCGAGAAACAGCAGATACGGATAGCGGGTCTGCAACGGATCGAAGTCGAGGCGCGCGAGGCGCTGCCCGTTCGAATAGAGATTGGCGACCCGCGCGCGATGACCGAGTTCGAGGAACGGCGCAACGGTGCGATGCTGCTCGAAGAGTTCGAGCGTGCGGGCCTGGATGCCGATGGCGCGCGAATACGGCAGCGGCTGCCGCGCCTTGTCGACGAGTCTCACCGGGATATGCGCGCGCGAAAGACTCATGGCGGCGGCGAGGCCCGTCGGACCGGCGCCCGCGATCAGGACGGGCGCCACGTCCAGCTTGTCGTTCGGATTCAGCTTTGGCGCGTACATGCGGTCCTCCGTGAAACGTCACGGCGTCTAGTGTACGCCCGCCTCCTGCGCGGCCGCTGCGGGTTGCGGCACGCGCAGGATCAATGCTCGTGCCCGCGCTCCTCGAGAATGCATGCATGGCAGGCCATGCCGAACTCGACCTGCACGGTTGCATGATGCATCGAATAGTCGCGGCGCAAGGTGCCGACGACGCCCTGCACGAACGCATCGCCGGGATGGCCTTGCGGCATCACGAGATGCACGGTCAGCGCGTTCTCGGTCGTGGAGAGCGCCCAGACGTGGAGATCGTGCACGTCGCTCACGCCCGGCAGTTGCACCAGATAAGTCCGGATGCGCGTCACGTCGACGCCCGGCGGGACGGCGGCCATGGCGAGCCGCATCGCGTCGCGTCCGAGGCCCCAGGTGCCGTAGACGATCACCGCGACCACGATCAGGCTCATCAGCGGGTCGAGCCAGCTCCAGCCGGTGAACAGGATGACGAGGCCGCTCACCGCGACGGCGGCGGAAATGGCGGCATCGGCGGCCATGTGCATGAAGGCGCCGCGCACGTTGAGGTCGTCCTTGCTGCCGCGCATGAAGAGCCATGCCGAGAAGCCGTTGACGACCATGCCGAGCGTCGCGACGACGAACACGTCGAGGCCCGCGACGGGCGCCGGATGGATGAGCCGCTGGATGGCTTCCAGCACGATCGCGCCGCACGCGAACAACAGCAGCGCCGCGTTGGCGAGCGACGCGAGGATCGACGAGCTGCCAAGTCCGAAGGTATAGCGCGCGCTCGGCTGGCGCGTGCCGAGCCAGACGGCGGCCCATGCGAGCAGCAGGCCGAGGACATCGGAGAGATTGTGGCCGGCGTCGGCGAGCAGTGCGGTGGAGTGAGCGAGGAAGCCGTAGATCGCCTGCACGACGACGATCAGCACGTTCAGTCCGACCGCCAGCGCGAAGCTGCGGCCCTGCCCCGCCTGCGGCGCGTGGTGATGATGATGACCGCCCGGGCCATGGGCATGTGAATGACCGTGGCCTTCATGCTTGTGGTCGTGGTCGTGCTTGTGTTCGTGTTCGTCGTGTCGATGCGTATCCATCGCGATGCTCTTCGTTGGTTGATTCAATCGAGATCGGCGGCTTCCGGCTGCGGCTCGGCGACGTGTTCCAGCAATTCGCCGAGCATCGCGCTGATGTGGCGGTCGGCGGCCACGTAGAAGACCTGCTTGCCCTGGCGTTCGGCCCGCACGATGCGCGCCGCGCGCAACAGCCGCAAATGGTGGCTCACCAGCGACGCCGACAGTCCCAGTCCCTGCGCGATGGCCCCCACCGCCCGTTTCTGCTCGACGCACGCCAGCACGATGCGCAGTCGCGTGGGATCGCCCAGCAGGCGGAACAGGTCGGCCAGCGGCACGACCCGTTCGTCGGAGGTGATTTCGCCGGGAGCAACGAACGGTGCGGACATGGCAAGCTCGAACAAACATATGAACAGGTATTCATATGTTAAGCGCCGTTATCGCCGATGGTCAACCGTGCTTTTGGAAAACCGGGGCCGCCGGTGTGGGAAAATACGAGGTTTGTATTTCCGGCCTGTGTCTCTTTTCCTTCATGGACACCGTTTTCGCCCGCGGTTTCGCGGCCCATCGTGACGGCCGCCTGACCGACGCGGAGCGCGACTATCAAGCCGCGCTCGCCGCCGAACCCCATCACGTCGACGCGCTCCACTACCTCGGCGTGCTGCGCCATCAGCAAGGCCAGCACGCGGAGGCGGCCGAGCTCGTGCGCCGCGCCGTGGACCTGCGCCCGACCGACGCGGGCCTGCAGCTGAACCTCGGCAACGCGCTGAAGGCGCTCGGCCGGCTCGACGACGCCATCGAGCGCTTCCGCAATGCGCTGACGCTCGCGCCCGGTTTTCCGCTCGCGCAATACAACCTCGGCAATGCCTACACGGCGGCGGGCCGTCATGAAGACGCCGCCGATGCCTTCGAGAAAGCGCTGCGCCTGCGTCCCGACGACGCCGCCGCCTGGAACAACTTCGGCAATGCGCTGTCGGCGCTGCGGCGCTTCAAGGACGCGGCGCAGGCGTTCCGGCGCGCGCTCGTCCTGCGCCCGCGCCACGCGGGGGCGCACAACAATCTCGGCATGGCGCTGAACGCGCTCGGCGATACGCCCGGGGCCATCGAACACTTTCGCGCGGCGCTCGATGTCGAACCGAACTACGTCGCCGCGCACTTCAATCTTGGCAATCTGCTCGATGCGAACGGCAATCCCGCCGACGCGCTGCCCGTCCTGCGTCACGCCGTCGGCTTGCAGCCGCGCTTCGCGCCCGGACATTTCGGGCTGGGTCATGCGCTCGCCCGCCTCGGGCGTCATGAAGAAGCCGTGCCGCACTTCGAGCGCGCGGTCGGGCTCGATCCGAAATACGGCGTCGCGTGGCTGTCGCTCGGCAATGCGCATCTGGCGCGCGGCGCGCATCAAGCGGCATTGCGCGCCTTCGATCAGGCGTTGCGGCTCGACGCCGGCATGCCTGCCGCGCAACTGAACCGCGCGCTCGCCCTGCTGGCGACGGGCGACTATGCGCGCGGCCTGCCGGCCTACGAGGCGCGTCTGGAGACGGCCGGGAGCGAGCCCGCGCCGGCGCTGCCGCGCTGGCACGGCGAACCGATGCCGGGGCGTACGCTGCTGGTTCGCGCCGAACAGGGTTTCGGCGACACGTTGCAGTTCGTGCGCTTCGTGCCGTTCGCGGCGCAGCGGGTCGGCAGGCTCGTGCTGGAGGTGCAGCCCGCGCTCGCGCCGCTGCTGGCGCCCGCGGCCAAGGCCGCGCGCGTCGAGTTGCGAAGCCGCGCCGACGACGCGCCCTCACGCGCGGACGCCTTCTGTCCGCTGCTGAGCCTGCCGCATGCGCTCGGCGTCGCGTCGCTGGACGCGGTGCCCGCGCGCACGCCCTACCTCGTCGTGCCGGCGGACTACCGGCGCAAATGGCGCGGCTCACTCGGCGGGCAGCACAAGCGCAAGATCGGCATAGCGTGGTCCGGACGGATGCAGCCGGGCGAAACGCGCTCGGCGCCCGTGGAAGCGCTCGCGCCGCTGCTCGCGCTCGCGGATGTCGACTGGATCGTGTTGCAGCCGTTCCTCACCCCGCATGAGCGCGCCGTGCTGCGCGCGCATCCGAATGCAAAGGCCATTTACGACTTCGAAGGCCGCCTGGAGAATTTCGCGGACACGGGCGCGATCGTCGACCGGCTGGACGCGGTGGTGTCTGTGGATACGTCGGTGGCCCACCTCGCGGGCGCGCTCGGCAAACCGCTGTGGGTGATGCTGGCGCATGCCGCCGACTGGCGCTGGGGCATCGATGCCGACCGCTGTGCGTGGTATCCCGCCGCGCGGCTGGTGCGCCAGCGTGCGCCGGGCGCCTGGCGCGAGATGATCGAAAACATTGCGACGGCGCTGCGGGACTGACCACGCACCGGAAGATCACGGATGGATGAGATTCTCGACGAAGTCTGGACCCTGCTCGACTCGGGCGCGAACGCCGGCGCGCAGCGCTCGCCCTTCACGATGCTCCAGGCCGCGACGCACGGGCTGGACGGCACGCCCGCCGTGCGCACCGTGGTGCTGCGGCGCACGTGTCGCGCGCAGCGTTCGCTCATGTTTCACACCGACTTGCGGTCGACAAAAGTCGCCGAGTTGCGACGCGATGCGCGCATTGCGCTCATCGGTTGCGATATGGACGCCGGCAAGCAGCTGCGGCTGACGGGCACGGCACGCATCGTCGAGGATCCGCGCGACACCCGGCCCGTATGGGAAGCCAGCCGGCCGCGCACGCTGATTGTCTATCGCGCGCCGGTTGCGCCCGGCACGCCGGTGTCCACGCCTGCCGAAGCGCATCCGGACCCCGCCACGACGGATGGCTTCGAGCATTTCTGCCTGATCGAGATCGCCGTATCAGGCATCGACTATCTTCATCTGGCGCCGGAAGGACACGTCCGGGCGCGCTTCCACTTCGATGCAGGAAGCTGGCGCGGCCAGTGGCTCGCGCCCTGACTGCGCTCAGGCCGTCTTGTACTGGTTGCGCGCTTCCGGCGAGCGATACAGCACGCACGTCGCGATCAGCCCGCACACGGCGGCGAGTCCCATCCACAGGCCCGGCGCGGCCTTGTTGCCGGTGACATGGATCAGATACGTGGAGATGGCCGGCGTGAAGCCGCCGATGGTCGTCGCAAGGCTATAGGCCATCGAGAAGCCGGTGGTGCGCACCTCGACCGGCATGACTTCGGTGAGCGCGACGACCATCGCGCCGTTGTAGCTGCCGTACAGGAACGAGAGCCACAGTTCGCACAGCAGCAGGCGCATGAAGGACGGATCCGCCACCAGCCACTGCACCACCGGATACGACGTGAGAATGGTGAGGATCGTGAATACCAGCAGCACCGGCCGGCGTCCCACGCGATCCGACAGGGCGCCCATCACCGGCAGCCACACCAGGTTCGAAATGCCGACGCACACGGTGACGACGAGCGCATCGGTCGACGAGAGCTTCAGCACTTCCTTGCCGAAGGTCGGCGTGTAGGCGGTGATCATGTAGAACGACACGGTGGTCATGATGACCATGCCCATGCCGGCCAGCACGATGCCCCAGTTCTGCGCGATCGAACGGGCGATCTGGCCCATGCTCGGACGATGCTTGCGCGCGAGGAACTCTTCCGTTTCACGCAGCGAACGGCGAATGATGAACAGGAACGGCACGATCAGGCAGCCGATCAGGAACGGCACGCGCCAGCCCCATGCGGTCATCTGGTCGGCGGGCAGCAGCCGGTTCATGATCACGCCGATGAGCGCGGCGAAGACCACCGCCACTTGCTGGCTGCCGGACTGCCAGGAGCAATAGAAGCCCTTGTTGCCCTTGGTCGCGATCTCGGACAGGTACACCGACACCCCGCCCAGCTCCACGCCGGCCGAGAAGCCTTGCAGCAGGCGTCCGCCGAGCACGATGATCGGCGCCAGCGCGCCGATGGTGGCATAGCCCGGCACCAGCGCGACGCAGGCGGTGCCGACCGCCATCAGCCCGAGCGTCAGGATCAGGCCTTTGCGGCGGCCATGATGATCGATGTACGCGCCGAGCACGATGGCGCCCACGGGACGCATCAGGAAGCCCGCACCGAACACGGAGAGCGCGAGCATCAGTGAGGCAAACTCGTTGCCGCTCGGAAAATAGGTCTTGGCGATGGC
The DNA here is from genome assembly GCF_031451075.1 of Caballeronia sp. LZ043. Classification (NCBI taxonomy): domain Bacteria; kingdom Pseudomonadati; phylum Pseudomonadota; class Betaproteobacteria; order Burkholderiales; family Burkholderiaceae; genus Caballeronia; species Caballeronia sp. LZ043. The sequence goes on from NZ_JARUXT010000001.1 coordinate 2,094,353, forward strand.
CGAGGCGTAATAGCCGTAGACCATGAAGTCATACATCTCAAGGAAGTTTCCGCTGACGACGCGAAACACCGACTTGAACTTTGATTCGTTGGCTGGGGCGACGTGGGCTGTGGACATGAACGTTCTCGACAATCGTGAGATGAGCGCGACGGGCCTCGCGGTGCGCGGTTCAGCGACCTGCGCAGGATCCGTACAGGGACGGATGGCGGCGCGCCGTGCCGACCGGGAGGATAAGGCTTCGTTGTTATGGTTGCGGCGACCTCAATCTTAACGCTTGCGCCTTGACGGCTGCATAGAACAGCGCCTAATTTCGTTCAAATTACATTAAAAATAGCTTACATGTGCCTAACGCAAAACCGACATTCGAGATGCCGCGGCCGCAACCCGTCATGCGCGACGCCACCCTCGGCGACCGCGATCTCATCACATTGATGCACGTACGCAGCTGGATGTCGGCCTATCGCGGCATCCTGCCGGACGCATACCTCGATCGCGAGATGCAGGCGGAACGCGCCGCGCATTGGGCAACGCGCCTGCCGGAGTTGACGCAAGGCGCGGGCCGCGTAGTGATCGCCCTGCATGACGACGAGGCGGTCGGCTTCACCTGTCTGATCGAACCCGACGAGCACGGCAGCGTGCTCGTCGACAACCTGCACGCGCTGCCGGGGCACAAGGGTCTCGGCACGGGCACCGCGATGCTTGCCGAAGCCATCCGCTGGGCGCGCGAGCGCGGCGCGCGGCAACTGCACCTGTCCGTGCTGGAGGACAATGCCGCGGCGATCGGCTTCTATGAATCGCGCGGCTGGCGACGCGAGGCGCGCGAAGCCGACCACCTGGCGGGCATCGACCTGTTCTGCTTCCGCTACGTCTTCCCTCTCGACTGAGGCTCGCGGCGCCAGCCAGAAACGCACGCGGTTTTCCACTGGCGCCAGTGAAATTAGGAATGCTCTGGTCGCGGGAAGGAAATCCGTTTCGTATGATTGCCGGTCGAAAATTCGGCTTGTCCGCCCGCGCGACTAGGCCGTTTTCCGCGCCATCAGGGTCGATGCATTCCGCTGCTGCCCGCGTGCGGCGCATGTCTGTGGAATCTCGATGAGCGAACCGTTGATCGTTGTGGAAGGCGAACTGCGTCTGCCGACGGTGCGCCCGCTGCCGGACCCCGCGCTGGACTTCGGCGTCGCATGGACGCTCGCCCGCGCGCGTCCGGTTCAGTCGCCGTTCGAGATCGCGCTGTATGCGGCACGGTTCAAGACCGCTTATCTGCCGGCGTTCCGTCTGTCCGATTCCACTTCGCGTTATCGCGCGGTCAGCCTGTGGAGCGTGTTCGCGCACGGCGAACTGCCGCGCGCCATCCTCGACCTGCTCGACAGCCAGCGCGCCCGCGCGCGCGCGGAAGAAGCGCCGGTGGATCCGCTACGCCTGAGCGCGCCGATCCATGCGGGACTTGGAGCGGCGCGCCGGGGCATGTCGCGCGCCGCGCAGATCCTGACCGGCGTGGCGATCTCCGTCGGCGCGCTGTTGCTGCTGTGGTTTCTGTTCGGCAACGAGCCAGCCGCGCCGGGCGCGATGCCGGCTGTGCCCTTGGCGGAAGCTGCACGGTTCGGGCCGACGGAGAAACCGTCCACCCCTTCCGCTCTTGCGCCGCCGGCGGCAGTCGAACCAGCCGTGGCCGCTCCAGCACGCGCTATTGAGCCGGAAGCGCCTGCCGACGTCTCACGGCCCACGCCGCAAGAACCGGTGGCGGCGGTTCCCGGCCGCACTACCGTCGCGCCGGAAGCGGATCGGGCGCGTGCCGTCAAGGTGAAACGTTCGCGGCTCGAGCGCACGGACGCGCCTCGCAAGACGGCGCGGGTGAAGCCTGCCCGACCCGGCGCGATGAATGTGCACTCGCTGTATGCCTTGCTGCAGCACTCGCCGACGCTCGACAGCAACGCCCCCGCACCTGACGCACGCGATGCCGGCGAGGGAGGCGCGGCAGCGGATTAACCGCGACGAACAACCGAGGATGCACGTCAGGAAGCAGCGAACCCGTCCGATCAACCTTTTCGGCCCGAACGCCAACATGAAGCAATCCAGACCCATCCGTCACACGACGCTCACGCTCGCGCTGTCCCTCTGCCTCTGCGGGACGCTCGCGCCGTTCGCGATTGCGTCCGCTGCTTCGAGCCAGCCCAGGACCGCTGCGACTGCGCCGCGCCCGGGTCCCGGTGCGGACGCCCGCACCGCGGACAATGCCGACAACGACGCTTCCAGTCCGGCAAGCGACCCGCGTGCGCCGCGTGCTGAAGGCAACATCGCCGAACTGCAAAGCCTGGTGCAGGCGGGCAGCCTCACCGAGCTGCGCGCCACCCGCAACGGCAGCTATGGCGCGAAGCTGTTCTTCCTCGCGCAGGAGATGCTGTACTACGTGGCGTTGTCGCAGGACGACCGCTGGTGGCGCGTGGTGAAGACGCAGGACGCGGGGCGCGCCGATTCGGTCTATGCGGAGTTCGCGCGCAAAAGTTTCTCGCTTGCGGAAGGCGAAATCCGCCGCATCCAGCTGACGGCGCAAAAGGCGTTGCTCGACCGGGTGATCGCCAAATCGGCGGATCGCGCGAACCGGCTTTCCGCCGATCTCGTGCTCGCGCAACAGCAGGACTCGCAGGTGTCGCAGCGTCAGCAGCAGTTGCAGGTCGAAGCCGCAACCTTGCAGAGCGACAAGCTCGAAGCCGAACGCAAGCTGCGCGCATTGCAGATGCAGGTGGACCAGTTGCAGCGCGCGACCGAAGCCGGGCTGGGCACGTCGAATACGGCGGCCGCGCGCCGATGGTCGGATAAGGCGGCGGACTGAGCGTCCAATCCGGCGTCCTTCAACGTACAAAGCCCGCTCACCTGGAGCGGGCTTTGTCTTGTCGGCACTGGAACCGTACGGCCGGCTCAGAAACGCGTCTCGCGCGCCACGCGCAGGAAGGTATCGAGCAGCGGCGTGCAATCGAGCAGTTCCGCACCGCCCGCGCGATGGAACTCCGGATGCCACTGCACGCCCACGACGAATGGCGCCTTGCGATAGCGCACCGCTTCGATGATGCCGTCCGACGCTGACACCGCCTCGATATTCAGGTCGCGGCCGAGCGTCCGCACCGCCTGATGGTGGATCGAATTGACGAGGGCGTCGCGTTGGTTCGGAAACATGTTGGCGAGCGTCGAGCCGTCCGGAAAGCGGATGGCGTGCCGATGCTGGTCATACTGCTCGTTGACGTGCACGCCGGCCATCGGGACCTCGGTGGCGATGTCGCCGTAGAGCGTGCCGCCGAACGCCACGTTGATCAGCTGGCAACCCCGACACACGCCCAGCACCGGCTTGCCCGACTCGACGAACTCATGCAGCAGTTCGAGCTCGTACATGTCGCGCACGCGGTCGCCGGGCCATTCGGGACGCGTCGTGACTTCCTCGTAGGATTGCGGCGAGACGTCGGCGCCGCCTTGCAGCAGCAGGCCGTCGAGATGCTTCGCGTAGTCGCGCAGACGGATATTGCTCGTATGCAGCATGCCCTGGTTGCCGACGGTCGGAATCATGAAGACCAGCACGTCGCGCGACATCACCCAATGAGCGATGGATTCCTCCAGGTATTGCAGCGTCTTGCCGCGCAGCCCCTTGGCGCCGGGCTCCGGGTGAAAGATCCGTGCCGAGACGCCAATCCGCAAGGTGCGCTGCGTGACCCGCTGCCCTGCCCGGTCGAAAATCTGGCGCGCGCGCGCCGCGATGATGCGGCCAAACACCGACCACGCCGAATCCGACTGCTTCAGGTACGCAGGCTGCGGCTGCGTGGCAGCCGCGTCGGGCACAGGCGGAACATTGAGCTTGCTGAAATCCGGCGCCTCGGCGATGCCGGAAGGAAAGCCGGCGGTCGCCGGCGGCGCGGTGCGGCCAGTGGGCGAGTCCGAAGACGCCGACTGGGCGTTCGTGGTGCGTGTGACTTCGGCTTCCGCTTCCGCTTCTGTCGCCGCTTCGAGGTTCTGCGCGAGACTCGACCTGGCATCCGCCGGCGCAGGCTTCACGTGAACCGCGGCTGCCTGCGCGTCGTCACGGCGGGCCTTCTGGGTATCGACGGGTTCGACGTTCGCCGCGCTGGAAGGCGCATCCGTCGACGCGCGTTCAGTGGCGCTGGCGGCCGGCCCGGGCGCCGCAGCAACAGCCGCGGCCTCCGGCGGCGCCGTGGGATTCGCACCGCGCGAGGCGTCGTGCTGCAAGCCGCCCGCTGCAGAAGAACCCGCGCCGCTCGTGCGCCCGTCTGGAGTGGTGCTGCCTTTGGAGGTGTTGTTATCGCTCATTCCGATGTCGGACGCCCGCGCGCCTTGAAAGAATGGACAAGCCCCAATTATCCGCCAGTGAACCATCTGCGGCAAACCGGCACACAATTGGTCACATTGGCTCACATTCTCCCGGGCGCCCGTAATACTCCATCGAGCGAACCGGCATCAGTGCTCGCGCGGTTCCTCGAAGGTTTCGCGCAAGGCGATCTGCATCGTCGCGTGAATCTTCACGCACCAGCGCCACAGCACCGTCAGCAGGAGCGCCGCGCACAGCAGCACGGCGATCATCAGCCCGAACGGCGGCAGGATCGCGCCCGACAACGCGGCCACCAGCAGGAACACGCCGAACATCGCGACGATCGGAATCAGCCCCGAGATCGCCGAGCGGATCGCGCGCGTGAAGCGTCCCGCCTTGGCTGGCTGCACGCTCACTTCGGCCAGCAACAGCGCGAGCGATTCGAGCTTGCGATACACCGCCACCAGGAACGGCATCGCCACCACCAGCGCGGCGCTCCACAGCACGACACGCTGCGCATTGTCGGAGTCGAGCCAGCGCGCGAGTTGCGCGAACGCAAACGGCGCCGCATACGACGCGCTGATGAAAATCGCCGCGACGAGCGCGAGATTGACCGCGATCTGCAACACGATGCGCTTGCTCATCGAAAACAGCGTCGGGCCGCCGGAGCCGGTCGTGAGGCTCGCGAGCCATTGCGAGTACAGCCCGAACGTGTTCGACAACGGTGCGGGCATCGCGCGGGCCACGCGCATCGTCAACGGATCGGCGGCGCGGATCAGATACGGCGTGAACAGCGTGGTGAGCGCGGACACGGCCACCGCGATCGGATACAGGAAGCCGCTCGTGACCTTGAGCGACAACCCGAGCGACGCGATGATGAACGAGAACTCGCCGATCTGCGCGACGCTCATGCCGACGCGCATCGACGTGCGTCCGTCCTTGCCCGCGAGAAAGGTCCCGAGCCCGCACGAGACGATCTTGCCGAACACCACCGCGACCGTGATGACGGCGATGGGCCAGGCATAGTCGACCAGCACGGTCGGGTTCAGCAGCAGGCCGATGGTGACGAAGAAGATGGCCGAGAACATGTCGCGCACCGGCGCGATCAGATGCTCGATGCGCGCGAGATGCTTCGACTCCGCCATGATCGCGCCGATCAGGAAGGCGCCGAGCGCGATCGAATAATCCAGCTTCACGACCAACAGGCAGAAGCCGAAGCAGAAGCCGAGCACGGTGACGAGCAGCATCTCGTCGCTCTTCGCGCGCGCCACGTAGTTGAGCGCGCGCGGCACCGTCAGGATGCCGACCACCAGCGACACCGTCATGAACAGCAGCAGCTTGCCGAGCGTCGCGAACGCGATGCCGGCGCTCACCGAACCCGTCTGCGCGATGCCCGACAGCAGCACGAGCATGGCAATGGCGAGAATATCCTCGACGATCAGAATGCCGAACACGAGCTGCGCGAAGCCTTCGCGTTTCATGTTCAGCTCGGACAGCGCCTTCACGATGATGGTGGTCGACGAGATGGCGAGCATCGCGCCGAGGAACAGCGAGTCCATCGCGTTCCAGCCGAACCAGCGGCCGATCTCGTAGCCGATCCAGATCATCAGCACGATTTCCGAGAGCGCCGCGACGAACGCCGTTGCACCGACCTTGAACAGCTTGCGCAGACTGAATTCGAGCCCGAGCGAGAACATCAGGAAGACCACGCCGAGTTCGCCGAGCGTCTGGATGGTGGCTTCGTCGTGAATGAGATTGAACGGCGGCGTGTACGGCCCGATGATCACGCCCGCCACGATGTAACCGAGCACGACCGGCTGCCGCATGCGGTGGAACAGCACCGTCACGACGCCCGCGATGGCCATGATCACAGCGAGATCCTGAATGAACCCGATCGCATGATGCATTCAGCGAATCCTTTCAAATATGTAATCGATCACCGATGTTACCGCACGGACGGTGAAATCCTGCGGTCGGGCAATAAATTGGATGAACAGCGAAAGACGGCGCGCATTCCGCGAGCGTGCGCAGAACGGCTGAAGAAAGGCTCGCGCGAACGGCGAGCCCTGAAACCGGAAGAACCGCGGCGCTCAGACTGCCGCTTCGTTTTCCTCGCCGGTGCGGATACGGATCACGCGCTCGACTTCGGCGACGAAGATCTTGCCGTCGCCGATCTTGCCGGTGCGCGCGGCGCCGATGATCGCATCGATGACCTGGTCGGTCTGGTCGTTGGCGACGACCACTTCGATCTTCACCTTCGGCAGGAAGTCCACCACGTACTCTGCACCGCGATAGAGCTCCGTGTGTCCCTTCTGCCGGCCGAAGCCCTTCACTTCCGTGACCGTGAGGCCGGTGAGGCCCACTTCGGCGAGCGCTTCACGCACTTCGTCGAGCTTGAAGGGTTTGATGATGGCGGTGATGCGTTTCATGGCGTGCCTCGCATGGAGTTCGGTTCAATGGATTCGAAAGAGGTCGTGTCCCGCGCGGGACAGATGATTTCGATTCTAGCTGCGTTTCATCGCGCAAGCGGTCCGGTAAACCGCGAGGTGCAAGAAAACGCGTCGCCGCTATTCGGTGACAGGCACGCGCTCCAGGTCCTTGAGCCAGACGGTGGCCTGCGAATCGCTGGGCGCGCGCCAGTCGCCGCGCGGCGAAAGCGAGCCGCCCGAGCCGACCTTCGGCGCATTCGGCACGCATGACCGCTTGAACTGACTGGTGCGGAAGAAGCGGTCCAGAAAGATCTTCAGGTTCTTGCGGATGTCGCCGATGCCGTACTGATTGCGCACCACCGCAGGGCCTTCCGGCCAGGCGCCGGCATCGCGGTCGCGCCATGCATGCAGCGCGAGGAATGCCACCTTCGTCGGCGCAAAGCCGAAACGCAGCGTGTAGTACAGGTTGAAGTCCTGCAACTCGTACGGGCCGATGACGCTCTCGGTCTTCTGCTCCACCACGCCGCTCGTCTTGCCGGGGATCAGCTCCGGACTGATGTCGGTGGCGAGGACGTTCTCGAGCACGTCGCTGCCGGTGCTGCCGATCTGTCCCGACTCCGCCACCCAGCGCACCAGATGCGTGATCAGCGTCTTCGGCACGCTGGCGTTGACGTTGTAGTGCGACATGTGATCGCCGACGCCGTAGGTGCACCATCCGAGTGCCAGCTCGCTCAGATCGCCGGTGCCGATGACGATCGCCTGATTGAAGTTGGCGAGCCGGAACAGATGGCTCGTGCGCTCGCCGGCCTGCACGTTTTCATAAGTGATGTCGTACTGCTCGGCGCCGGTGCTGTGCGGATGACCGATGTCGGACAGCATCTGCACGCAGCTCGGCCGGATGTCGATTTCATTCGCCGTGCAGCCGATCACCTCCATCAGTTCGCGCGCCTGGCTCAAGGTGCGTTCGCTGGTGGCGAAGCCCGGCATCGTGTACGCGAGGATGTTCGCGCGCGGCAGGCCGAGCCGGTCCATCGCCTTCGCGCACACCAGCAGTGCATGGGTCGAATCGAGTCCGCCCGAGATGCCGATCACGACCTTCGACATTCCCGATGACTGCAAGCGTTGCAGCAACGCCTGCACCTGGATGTTGTAGACCTCGTTGCAGCGTTCGTCGCGGCGCGCGGCATCGGACGGAACGTAGGGGAAGCGCTCGACATGACGTTCGAGCGGCAGCTTGCTGTCGGCGGGAAGCGCGAGCGGAAATTCGACCACGTCGAAGCGCGCGACTTCGTCCGCATGCCGCTGCGTCGAGCGGCCGAAGGTGGTCTGGCGCATGCGTTCGCGCGAGAGCCGTTCGAGATCGACATCGGCGAAGATCAGATGCGAGTCGCGCGAGAAGCGCTCCGACTCGGCCAGCAACGCGCCGTTTTCGTAGATGAGACCCTGGCCGTCCCAGGCGAGATCGGTGGACGACTCGCCGTCGCCCGCCGACGTGTACAGATACGCCGCGACGCAGCGCGCCGACTGCTGGCTGACGAGCTGATGCCGGTACGCCGACTTGCCCACCACGATATTCGACGCCGACAGGTTCACGAGCACGGTCGCGCCCGCGAGCGCCGCGAAGCACGACGGCGGCACCGGCACCCAGACGTCCTCGCAGATTTCCACATGGAACCGGAACAGCGGCAGGTCCCTGATCTGGAACAGCAGCGACGCGCCGAACGGCACGTCCTGGCCGCACAGACGGAGCGTGGCGGTGGTCGCGGCATCGGCTGGACTGAACTGGCGCGCCTCGTAGAACTCGCCGTAGTTCGGCAGATAGCTTTTCGGCACGATGCCGCGAATGAAGCCATCGGCGATGACGATCGCGCAGTTGAACAGCTTGTGCTCGACGCGCAGCGGCGCGCCGACGATCATCGCGAGATTGAGTCCCTTCGAGGCGTCGAGCAGCGTCTGCAATGCGTCTTCGCAGGCATCGAGCAACGCGCGCTGATGAAACAGGTCGTCGCAGGTATAGGCGGAGAGACCGAGTTCCGGAAACGCGACCAGCACCGCGCCGCGCGCCGCGGCTTGTCTCGCGAGTTCGAGGGTCTGCGCGGCGTTGAATTCCGGATCCGCGACTTTGCAGGCCGGCACGCCCACTGCGACGCGCGCGAAGTCGTGGCTATACAGGTTGAAGAAGTTTCTGTTCATGGTCGATCTGAACGGGTGGGATGCCGGACGCCGGACACGGTATGCCCGGCCGATTATCGCATCAGGTCTTCTTTCTGAACGGCGTATGCGCCTCCAGCTCCTCGATGTGCTGGGTCATCGCCTCGGTTTCGGCGTCGAGAAACTCGGAGATCGCATGGGCGAAACGCTGGTCCGCGATCCAGTGCGCGGACCACGTGGGCGTCGGCAGCAGCCCGCGCGACATCTTGTGCACGCCCTGCGCGCCGCCTTCGAAACGCGCCAGCCGATGCTCGATGCAATAGGCGATGCCCTGCATGTAGCAGGTCTCGAAATGCAGTCCCGAGATGAACTCGCGCGTGCCCCAGTAGCGGCCATACATCGTGTCGCCGCCGATCATGTTGAGCGCGCACGCGAGCCGCTGGCCGTCCGCTTCGGCGATCACGAGCAACATGCTGTCGGGCGCGTCGGCATGGATGCGGCCGAAGAACTCGCGCGTCAGATACGGCGCGTTCCAGTGCTCGCGATAGGTGTTGTCGTAGCAGTCGTAGAAGAAGTCGAGCGCGCCCTGATCGATCTGCGCACCGCGCAGCCAGGTGTACGTGACGCCCGCTTCCGTGACGCGCCGACGATCCTGCTTGACCTTCTTGCGCTTGTCGTGGCTCATGGTCGCGAGGAATGCGTCGAAGTTCGCATAGCCTTCGCCGGGCGCGTTTTCCCAGTGGAACTGCACGCCCTCGCGCAGCATGTAGCCCGCGTCGGTCAGCGCCTCGACGTCCTGTGCCTCCGGAAACAGCACGTGCAGCGACGACAGTTCGAGCTGGCGCGTCAGTTCGATCGCACCGCGCGCCAGCATCACGCGTTCCTCGTGATGCGCCGCGATCAGGCGCGGACCCGTCACCGGCGAGAACGGCACCGCCGACAGCGCCTTCGGGTAATAGCGCAGGCCGTGGCGCTCGAAGGCGTCGGCCCAGGCGTGATCGAAGACATATTCGCCGCGCGAGTGCGACTTGAGGTACAGCGGCATGACGCCCGCGAGGGTGTCGCCGCGCTTCAGCAACAGATGATGCGCGCGCCAGCCGGTACGCTTGACCGCGCAGCCGGTGTCCTGCAACGCGGCAATGAACGCGTGGCGCACGAACGGATTGTCGCCGGCGAGCCGGTTCCAGTCGTCGGCAGGGATGTCTTCGAGCGTATCGACCACATGAATTTCGACTTCGCGATTCAACAGGCTACCTCGCTGGAATATCGATGAGCGCGCGCCACGCGGCCGCGCGCGCCCGAAAGCGGCTATTCTCGCGCAACTCGCCACGCCTCGCCGAAGCCGGTTTGAGCGTTGCAGCGTCCCGCCCCGATGCTTTCAGCCATAATGCGCGGCACATACCCTCCCGCCCGGCGAACGCAATGCCCTGGTTCCTGTATCTGATCGAATGCGCTGACGGCAGTCTCTACACCGGCATCGCCACCGACGTCGAAGCGCGCTTCGCCGCGCACCTGAGCGGCAAGGGCGCGCGCTATACGCGGGCGCGAAAGCCGCTGCGCGTGATGGCGTCGTTCGAGCTGACGGGCCGCTCGGAAGCGTCGCGCGCGGAATACTTCGTCAAGCGGCTGACGCCGCGGCAGAAGCGCGAATTGATCGAAGGCGGGCGCACGCTGGCATCGGTGGTGCCGCGCGTCGAGGCGACCGTCGATCTCGAAGACGGCGCCTGAAATGCAGACGGCCGGCGCCTGTGAGGCGCCGGCCGTCGTTTGCTGCTTCGAAAAGCGCGCTTACTTGCCGTAGTTCGCGATGCCTTCCGAGATTTCCTTGTGGGCGGCTTCGATGCCGTCCCAGCCCTCGACCTTCACCCACTTGCCCTTTTCGAGCGCCTTGTAGTTCTCGAAGAAGTGCTTGATCTGATCGCGCAGATACTCGGGCACGTCTTCGATCGACTTGATGTTCGCCGTCATCGGGCAGACCTTGTCGTGCGGCACGGCGAGCAGCTTGGCGTCGACGCCGGATTCGTCGGTCATCTTCAGCATGCCCAGCGCGCGCGAGCGGACCACGGAACCGGCCAGCAGCGGAAACGGCGTGATGACCAGCACGTCGACGGGATCGCCGTCGCCCGAGAGCGTCTGCGGAATGAAACCGTAGTTCACCGGGTAGCGCATGCCTGTGCCGACGAAGCGGTCGACGACGAGCAGGCCCATGTCCTTGTCGGCTTCATATTTGACCGGATCGCTTTGCGCGGGAATCTCGATGATGACGTTGAAATCCTGCGGAAGATCCTTGCCGGGAGGTACGTTGTTGAAGCTCATGAGCACTCTCTGGAGAAGTTGAGGTCGCAAAAAGGTAAATGCGGGAATCGCACGGGCGGCCGGGGGAACTGCCTGACCCGCTTGCCGCACATGGCCATGCATGGCGGCGTGTGATCGCCTCATTATAGCCAATCGGGCATCGCGGCCCGGCCGGTCCGGGTTGGCGCGATAATCGGTTACGGCGTTGCAGGAAGCAGCGAATTCCATTCACGACACGAACACCCATCGGGAGACACGCATGGAAGAAGCGAAGCATTTCATCAATAACCGCTTTGTCGCGCCGTCGGTCGGCGAGACGATTCCCGTGGTCGATCCGTCCGACGGCCAGATCTTCGCGCAGATTGCGCGCGGCACGCCCGCCGACATCGATCGCGCCGTGGCCGCCGCCCGCGCCGCCTACGGAGGTCCGTGGGGCGCGATGAGCGCCGCCGAACGCGGCCGCATCCTCGCGCGGCTGTCCATGTTGATCGCGACCTGCCACGAGGAGATCGCGCAGATCGAGGCGCGCGACACCGGCAAGCCGCTCAAGCAGGCGCGCGCCGACGCCACCGGCATCGCGCGCTATTTCGAGTTCTACGCCGGCGCCGCCGACAAGCTCCACGGCGAAACCCTGCCCTATCAGTCCGGCTACACCGTGCTGACGATCCGCGAGGCGCATGGCGTCACCGGGCACATCGTGCCGTGGAACTATCCGCTGCAGATCTTCGGGCGCAGCGTCGGCGCGGCGCTTGCGACGGGCAACGCGTGCGTCGTGAAACCGGCGGAGGACGCGTGCCTGTCGCTGCTGCGCGTGGCGGAACTGGCTGCGGAAGCGGGCTTGCCGGACGGCGCGCTGAACATCGTCACCGGCTACGGACATGAAGCCGGCGCGGCGCTCGCGCGGCATCCGGGCATCGATCACATCTCGTTCACCGGCTCGCCCGCGACCGGCGCCGCCGTCACCAAGATGGCCGCCGACAACCATGTGCCGGTCACGCTGGAGCTCGGCGGCAAGTCGCCGCAGATCGTCTTCGCCGACGCGGATTTCGACGCCGCGTTGCCCGTGCTCGTCGCCGCGATCGTGCAGAACGCCGGGCAGACGTGTTCGGCGGGCAGCCGCGTGCTGATCGAGCGCGCGGCCTATGAGCCGCTGCTCGAACGGCTGGCGCAGGCCTTCGCGGCGCTGCGGGTCGGGCCGAGCAAGCTCGACCTCGACTGCGGCCCGCTGATCAGCGCGAAGCAGCAACAGCGCGTATGGGATTTTCTGTCCGATGCGCAGCACGACGGCATCGCGATGGCCGCGCACGGAGAAGTGGTCGGCGACGCGCCGGAAGCCGGCTTCTATCAGGCGCCGACACTGCTGCGCGACGTCCCGCCGAGCCACCGTCTCGCGCGCGAGGAAGTGTTCGGTCCGGTGCTCGCCGCCATGGCCTTCGACGACGAAGCCGACGCGCTCCGGCTCGCCAACGGCACGGACTATGGCCTCGTGGCCGGCATCTGGACCCGCGACGGCGCGCGCCAGATGCGGCTTGCGCGGCGCGTGCGCTCGGGTCAGGTGTTCATCAACAACTATGGCGCGGGCGGCGGCATCGAGTTGCCGTTCGGCGGCGTGAAGCATTCGGGACACGGCCGCGAGAAAGGCTTCGAGGCGCTGTACGGCTTTACGACGCTGAAGACCATCGCGATCCGGCACGGCTGAGGGCTGCATCCTTTGCAGGGTTCACATCGGGAGACAAGGACATGCGACTGCAAGGCAAGACAGTGATCGTGACGGGCGGCGGCTCGGGATTCGGCGAAGGCATCGCGAAGACGTTCGCGCGCGAAGGCGCGAACGTGGTCATCAACGACCTCAACGGTCCCGCCGCCGAACGCGTGGCAAGCGAGATCGCGCTGACGCCGTCGCTGGCGGGCGCGCCTGGCCGGGCGATCGCCGTACCGGGCGACGTGACGAAACGGGAGGACTGGCAGGCATTGCACGATGCGGCCATCCAGGATTTCGGCAGCGTGCAGGTCGTCGTCAACAACGCGGGCACCACGCATCGCAACAAGCCCGTGCTCGATGTGACCGAAGCCGAGTTCGACCGCGTCTACGCCGTCAACGTGAAGAGCATTTACTGGAGCGTCGAACAGTTCGTGCCGTACTTTCGCGAGCAGGGCGGCGGCGCGTTCATCAATGTGGCATCGACGGCGGGCGTGCGGCCGCGTCCTGGACTCGTCTGGTACAACGGCAGCAAGGCGGCGGTGATCATTGCCAGCAAGGCGCTTGCCGTCGAACTGGGCCCGGACCGCATCCGCGTGAACTGCATCAATCCGGTGATGGGCGAAACCGCGCTGCTCTCCGAGTTCATGGGCATGGAGGACACGCCGGAGAACCGTCGCAAGTTCCTCGCCACCATTCCGCTCGGCCGGTTCTCGACGCCGCAGGACATCGCCAACGCGGCGCTTTATCTCGCTTCCGACGAAGCCGAGTTCATCACCGGCGTCGCCCTCGAAGTGGACGGCGGACGCTGCGTGTAAAGCGCGCTGCGCGCGTCGTGCCGGGCGTCTGCTCCGGCGCGGCGCGCGTTGCGAACCTCCGTGCTTTCCCTAGCGAAAACAAGCGCTTGGCGTGCAGGCCGAAGGGCTAGAATCCTTACGCGCCTGTAATCGCAAACGGACCGGTTCCGCACCGTGTGCCGCGCACTAAAAAACCATAAAGGAGACAAGCACCATGGCCAGCACCGCCAATCCGATGCCTCGCCCCGGCGCCGGCGCGCCGTCCGCCTTCGAGGAGGCAACCTATCGCAAGGTGGCATGGCGGCTCTCGCCGCTGCTGTTGCTCTGCTACGTGGTCGCCTATCTGGACCGCGTCAACGTGGGCTTCGCCAAGCTCCAGATGGCCGCCGACCTGCAACTCTCCGACGCCGTGTACGGCTTCGGCGCCGGCATCTTCTTTTTCGGCTACTTCATCTTCGAGATTCCGAGCAACGTCATCCTGCATCGTGTGGGCGCGCGCGTGTGGATCGCGCGGATCATGATCTCGTGGGGCATCATCTCGGCGCTCACGATGTTCGTCACCACGCCGACGATGTTCTACGTCATGCGCTTCCTGCTGGGCGCGGCCGAAGCCGGCTTCTTTCCCGGCATCATCCTCTATCTGACCTACTGGTTTCCGGCACGCCGGCGCGGCCGCATGACGACGCTGTTCATGACGGCGATCGCGCTCTCGGGGCTGATCGGCGGGCCCATCAGCGGCTGGATCATGACGCACTTCGACGGCATGCACGGCTGGCATGGCTGGCAATGGCTGCTGCTGCTCGAAGGCATTCCGTCGGTGCTGGTCGGACTGGTGGTGCTCGCGAAGCTCGATGACCGCATTGCGAAGGCTCGCTGGCTCAGCGCGGAAGAGCGCGAACTGCTCGAACGCAACATCGCCGCGGACAATGTCGAGAAGGAGGACATGCCGCTCGGCAAGATCCTGTCGAGCCCGAAGGTGTGGCTGATGAGCCTGATCTACTTCTCGTTCGTGATGGGTCTGTACGGCGTGAGCTTCTGGCTGCCGACCATCATCAAGTCGATGGGCGTGTCCGACGCGCTGCATGTCGGCCTGCTCTCGGCGATTCCGTACGGCGCGGCGGTGATCGGCATGCTGTACGCGGCCCGCAGCGCGGACCGCACCGGCGAGCGCCGCTGGCATATCGCGATTCCGGCGCTGCTCGGCGCCGTGGGGCTGGTTCTGTCGGTAGTGTGGACCGGCAACACGACGCTCGCGATGCTCGGGCTCACGCTCGCCACGATGGGCATCCTCACGACGCTGCCGCTGTTCTGGAGCCTGCCAACGGCGTTCCTCGCCGGCACGGGCGCGGCGGCGGGCATCGCGATGATCAATTCGCTCGGCAACCTGGCGGGTTTCCTGAGCCCGTATCTGGTGGGCTGGCTCAGGCAGGCGACGGCGTCGAACGCGAGCGGGATGTACATGCTCGCGGGATTCATGGTGCTCGGCGCGGCGCTGGCGTTGAGCGTGCCGGCGCGGATGGTGAATCGTTAAGAGTGTAGGCGGCGGGCGGCACGACTGCCCTGTCTTTGCCCCTCCCGCCTCGCCCCTCGCCCGCCGGCTCACGCGCGGCGTTCTCGTTTCTGAAGCGTCGCCTCACGCGGCCAACCCTTCTTCGAATGCGACCGCGGCGTTCACCGCCGCAAGCGGAACTTGGTAGCGTGCCGCCACTGTGCTCTTTTCGCCTTCCGCAACGAAGGCATCGTGAAGTTGTTTGGCCGACGCCTTGAAGCGTCGAGTCCCTCGATGATTCCAGCGATTCGCCAAACGGAGATTTCTGAAAAGTCATCTTCACGGCCACCCGGCGATCGCGACTGAAGGCACCCACGGCTCCGCCCGCATCCCATTACAGACTCGCATCCGCGCACCGCAACGATGCACGCCACCCCGCTCGTGCACCAAAACCCCGCCCCGATCACCCGTCCGTCCGCGTAAAAGCTTCCCCCGATTTCCGCCAGAGGCTTGCTGCCCGGGCATTTCGCCCTGATTGGCATAGCCCTTGCAATTTACGGGAGCAATCGACATTGCGCACACAACCATATCGGCAAGGGGAACACACTCATGAAACGTCGCAGTCTGCTGAAGCTCGGTTCCATGTCGGGCGCGCTCGCCCTCGCGGGTCAGCTTCCCATTTCGAAAGCCCAGGCCGCGCAGGGAGACACCGGTCCGATCAAGGTCGGCATTCTGCATTCGCTCTCGGGCACCATGGCGATCTCCGAGACGTCGCTGAAGGACACGGCGCTGATGACCATCGCCGACATCAACAAGAGCGGCGGCGTGATGGGCCGTCAGATCCAGCCGGTGGTCGTCGATCCCGCGTCGAACTGGCCGCTGTTCGCCGAGAAGGCGCGCCAGCTGCTGACCCAGGACAAGTGCGCTGTGGTATTCGGCTGCTGGACCTCGGTGTCGCGCAAGTCGGTGCTGCCGGTGTTCGAGGAACTGAACGGCCTGCTCTTCTACCCGGTGCAATACGAAGGCGAAGAGATGTCGCGCAACGTGTTCTACACGGGCGCCGCGCCGAACCAGCAGGCGATCCCCGCCGTCGAGTACCTGATGGGACCGGAAGGCGGCAACGCCAAGCGCTTCTTCCTGCTCGGCACAGACTACGTGTATCCGCGCACGACCAACAAGATCCTGCGCGCGTTCCTCCATTCCAAGGGCGTCAAGGATGCGGACATACAAGAGGTCTACACACCGTTCGGACATAGCGACTATCAGACCATCGTCGCGAACATCAAGACCTTTGCCCAGGGGGGAAAGACGACTGTCGTCTCTACGATCAACGGCGATTCCAACGTACCGTTCTACAAGGAGCTCGGCAACCAGGGCCTGAAGGCGACGGACGTGCCGGTGGTTGCGTTCTCGGTCGGCGAAGAGGAGTTGCGCGGCATCGACACCAAGCCGCTCGTCGGCCACCTTGCGGCCTGGAACTACTTCATGTCGGTGAAGAACCCGAACAACTCGAAGTTCGAGAAGGAATTCTTCGCGTATGCACAGGCGCAGAACCTGCCGGGCGGGAACAAGCGCGTGACGAACGATCCGATGGAAGCGACCTTCGTCGGCATCCACATGTGGAAGCAGGCCGTCGAGAAGGCGAAGAGCGCCGATGTCGACAAGGTGCGCGTCGCGATGATCGGCCAGACCTTCCCCGCGCCGTCCGGCTTCACGCTGACGATGGACGGCAATCATCACCTGCACAAGCCGGTGATGATCGGCGAGATTCGCGGCGACGGCCAGTTCAATGTCGTGTGGAAGACCAAGACCGCGATCCGCGCGCAGCCGTGGAGCCCGTTCATTGCCGGCAACGAAGGCAAGCCGGACGTGGTCAGCTCGATCCCGTCGTTCCTGCGCCGCCAGCGCGTGCGCGCCGCGTGACGCATGGCGTGTCGATGATGTAAAGCAGGTCGTCTGAAGCACAGGCCGCGCGTGCCCGACTCGCGCGGCCTTCGAAGTCTCACCAGAAAGGCCAACATGACCGGTTCCCTCGTGCGCATCCTGTGCGCACTGTGCATCGCGCTCACGCCGTTCGCGGCTCATGCGCTCACTCAAGAAGAACTCGCGCCGCTCGCGGGCGACGATTTCGAAGCCAAGGCCGCCGCGATCGACAAGCTTATCGCTCAAGCGGATGCGCCTTCGGTTGCCGTGCTGAACGCGCTGTCCGAAGGCACTGCCGTCGCGACCGACGACGGTCATGTCTATCTCCAGACTGACGACGGCAACAAGGACCCGCTTACGGGCAAGGTGGTCGAAGCGCCGGATGCGCAGCCGATCACGCTGAGCAATACCCTGCGCAGCAAGGTGTCGGGCGCGCTGTCCGGCCTGCAGCTCGCCTCCGCCGATACCGCGAAGCGCCGCGATGCGATCGCCGCGCTGCTGAAGAGCCCGGACCCGGCGATGAAGCCGCTGATCGATCGCGCCCGCGCCATCGAGAAGGATCCTGAATTGAAGAAGCGCCTCGACACGCTCTGGGCGATGACCGCGCTGCACGATCCCGACGTGAACAAGCGCCTGGAGGCGGCGCAGCTCGTGGCAGCCCGGCATGACCTCGACATGTACGAATTGCTGCGCCCGATCGTCGCGAAGAAGGCCGACGGCAGCTGGAACGAGCCCGATGAGCGCGTGCGCGGCGCGGCGCAGGAAGGCATTTACGCGCTGGACTCGATCCAGCGCCGCAGCGAGATTTTCGGCACGTTGTTCGCGGGGCTGTCGCTCGGCAGCGTGCTGCTGCTCGCGGCGCTCGGACTGGCAATCACGTACGGGCTGATCGGCGTGATCAACATGGCGCACGGCGAGTTCCTGATGATCGGCGCCTATGCGACCTATGTCGTGCAGAACCTCGTCCAGCATTACGCGCCCGCCGCGTTCAACTGGTATCCGCTGTTTGCGGTGCCGGTGTCGTTTGCCGCGGCGGCGCTGGTCGGCATCGTGCTCGAACGGCTGGTGCTGAAGCATCTCTATGGCCGTCCGCTCGAAACGCTGCTGACGACCTTCGGCATCAGCCTGATTTTGATCCAGGCGGTGCGCACGCTGTTCGGCGCGCAGAACGTGCAGGTGACCAATCCGTCGTGGATGAGCGGCGGTGTCGCCGTGATGCAGAACCTGATCCTGCCGTACAACCGTCTGACGATCCTCGCCTTCTCGCTGATCGTCGTGCTGATTGCGTGGGGCGTGCTGACGAAGACGCGTCTCGGCCTGTTCGTGCGCGCCGTGACGCAGAACCGCCGCATGGCCGCGTGCGTCGGCGTGAAGACGGCGCGTGTCGATTCCTATGCGTTTGCGTTCGGCGCGGGCATCGCCGGCTTAGGTGGCTGCGCGCTCTCGCAGATCGGCAACGTGGGACCGGATCTGGGCCAGAGCTACATCATCGATTCGTTCATGGCGGTGGTGCTGGGCGGCGTGGGCCAGCTGGCGGGCACGGTGATCGGCGGCTTTGGTCTCGGGCTGGTCAGCAAGGCGGTGGAGCCGTTCTGGGGCGCGGTGCTCGCGAAGATCGCGGTGCTGGTGCTGATCGTGTTGTTCATCCAGAAGCGTCCGCAGGGCATGTTCGCCCTGAAGGGCCGCAGCGCGGAGGCCTGAGTCATGAACGCCACGACCAATCTGTCCGCCAATCTCGACGTCGCGCCGCAACCCGACGCCGACGCCGCCCGCGCCGGCTTCGCGCTGGGCCTGCCGCCGCGCGCCGCGCTGTTGCCGCGCCGTGGCTGGATCGCGCTGCTGGCGCTCGTCATCGCGATGGGCATTGTCGTGCCGGTGTCGGCGCTGGTGCTGCCGGAGACGAGCACGTTCCATCTGTCCGCGTATGCGATGACGCTGGTCGGCAAGCTGATGTGCTATGCGATCGGCGCGCTTGCGCTGGATCTCGTGTGGGGTTACTGCGGCATCCTGAGCCTGGGCCATGCGCTCTTTTTCGCGCTGGGCGGCTATGCGATGGGCATGTACCTGATGCGCTCGATCGGCCGCGAGGGCGTGTACAAGAGCGACCTGCCCGACTTCATGGTGTTTCTCGACTGGCACAAGCTGCCGTGGTACTGGGAGGGCACGGAGCATCTCTGGTATGCGCTGCTGCTGGTGGTGCTGGTGCCGGGCGTGCTGGCATGGGTGTTCGGTTTCTTCACGTTCCGATCGCGTGTGAAGGGCGTGTATCTGTCGATCATCACGCAGGCGATGACGTTCGCGGCGATGCTGCTGTTCTACCGCAACGAGACGGGTTTCGGCGGCAACAACGGCTTCACGGACTTCAAGCGCATTGCGGGATTTCCGGTGGTGCATGCGGGCACGCGGACGGCGTTGTTCCTGATTACGTTCGCGGTGCTGGTGCTGGCGTTTCTCGCGGCGCGCTGGATTGTCACGTCGAAGCTGGGACGCGTGGTGACTGGCGTGCGCGATGGCGAGACGCGGCTGATGTTCCTTGGCTACAGCCCGCTTGCTTACAAGCTGTTCATCTGGACGGTGTCGGCGGTGTTGTGCGGGATTGCGGGGGCGCTGTATGTGCCGCAGGTGGGCATCATCAATCCGAGCGAGATGTCGCCGGCGAACTCGATCGAGATGGCGATCTGGGTGGCGGTGGGCGGACGCGGCACGTTGATCGGGCCGATCATTGGCGCGTTTGCGGTGAATGGTGCGAAGAGCTTTTTCACGGCGTATTTCGCGGAGTACTGGCTGTTTTTCCTGGGCCTGATTTTCACGCTGGTGCCTTTGCTGCTGCCCAACGGCATCATGGGACTGATTGAACTTGCGCGCCGCAGGAAGGCGCATGGCGGGGCACAACCGGAGGCGGCGGAATGACCGCGCACAATGCGTTGATCGTGGATCTTCCGCCGCTGCCGCAACTGGACGAGCGCACGGGTTTGAATGGGGTGGCGGGGCTGGGGCATGTGCTTGCGCCGGGGGAGATCGACGTATCGCACGGCACGATTCTGTATCTGGAAGACGTGACGGTGAGCTTCGATGGCTTTCGTGCGTTGAACAAGCTGACGTTGTCGATCGATGTGGGTGAGTTGCGTTGTGTGATCGGGCCGAATGGCGCGGGCAAGACGACGATGATGGACGTCATCACGGGCAAGACGCGACCTGACGATGGCCGCGTGTTTCTGGGACAGACGCTGGATCTGACGCGTTTGTCGGAGCCGGTGATTGCGCGTACGGGGATTGGGCGCAAGTTCCAGAAGCCGACGGTGTTCGAGAATCATCCGGTGTGGGAGAACCTTGAACTGGCGATGAAGACGGACAAGCGGTGGTTTGCTTCGCTGCGGGCGCGGCTGGATCGGCAGGCGCAGGCGCGGATCGAGGAGACGCTGGAGTTGATTCGCCTGCAGCATCAGGCGACGCGGCTGGCGGGGGAACTGTCGCATGGGCAGAAGCAGCGGCTGGAGATCGGGATGTTGCTGATGCAGCAGCCGGCGTTGTTGCTGCTTGATGAGCCGGCGGCGGGGATGACCGATCATGAAACGAAGGAGTTAGCGGAGTTGTTGAACACGCTGCGGGGTTCATGTTCGATGATGGTTGTGGAACATGACATGGAGTTTGTTGCTGCGCTTGCGGGGGAAAGTGGGAAGGTTACTGTCATGGCAGAGGGCAGTGTTTTGGCCGAAGGGACATTGGATTCCGTCAAGCGTGACGAGGCCGTGATTGAGTCGTATCTGGGAAGGTGAAGGTGTTCGTTTGCTTGGGCTTCGATGGACTTCCCGGCTTCGCGTCGGTCTGTTGGCACTGCCCCTCCCCGGGGCGGGGGTCTTCGCTCTCGTCATTCGCGTGGGTTGCTTGTGTTTGCCAGCGCTTCCATGGACTTCCTGTGTTCGCGTAGGTTTATTAGCACTGCCCCTCCCCGGGGCGGGGGTAACTTTCTTTGCTGCTGCAAAGAAAGTCACCAAAGAAAGCAGCTTTTTTACCGCCCACGGTCTACTAGCGACGCGACACAGAAACACCTCACTGGCCCGGCACTAGCGAGTGCCCTCGTAGGCCACACCGGGCGTGGATCGCGGACCCACTGGGACAAATTGCCGTTCAACGAACTGGTGCAGCACCTGAGAGTTCCGGCCCAGCGCTACGCGCTGCCAGAGGGTATGCAAGGGAAACCAGTGGGAGGCAAGAGCAATGAGATGGACGCGTAAGCAAGAGTGCACCGGCATCCCCGATTGACCGGTCGGCGGCGCGTAGCGCAGCGCCGGAGCATGCAAGGGCTGCACCAGTCTGTTCTGTGGTGCGATGTCACAGTGGGTCCGCGATCCACGCCCGGAGTGGCCTATGAGGGCACTCTCTACTGCAGTGCCAGAAACGTGGTTCTGTGTCGTGCCGCTAAATGACGCTGGGCGAGAAGAAAAGCTGCTTTCTTTGGTGACTTTCTTTGCAGCAGCAAAGAAAGTTACCCCCGCCCCGGGGAGGGGCAGTGCTAATAAACCTACGCGAACACAGGAAGTCCATAGAAGCGCTGGCAAACACAAGCAACCCACGCGAAGGACCAGAACGAAGACCCCGGCCCCGGGGAGGGGCAGTGCTAACAGACCGACGCGAACACGGGAAGTCCATAGAGCGCAAGCGAACAACAAACGACAACAAGCGCAAGCAAAGCAAAGCAAAACAAAACAAAACCCAACCGCAAGAGCCAAACCCATGTTGGAAATAGAAAACCTGAACCAATACTACGGCGGTAGCCATATCCTCCGCGATGTGCGGATGACCGTCCCGGAAGGCAAGCTGACCGTCCTGCTAGGCCGCAACGGCGTAGGCAAAACGACGCTCCTGCGCTGCCTGATGGGCGTAGTGCCGACCAAAACCGGCACCATAACCTGGCGAAACACGCCAATCTCCACAATCCCAACCCACTCCCGCGTGGCGAGCGGCCTCGCCTACGTCCCCCAAGGCCGGGACATCTTCGGCCGTCTGACCGTAGAAGAAAACCTGCTCGTCGGCGCCGCCAGCCGCAAGGCCCCCTCAAAAATCCCCGACCGCATCTACGAGCTCTTCCCCGTGCTACGGGACATGAAACACCGCCGCGGCGGCGACCTCTCCGGCGGGCAGCAGCAACAACTCGCCATCGGCCGCGCCCTCATGAGCGAACCCCAACTCCTGATCCTCGACGAACCCACCGAAGGCATCCAGCCTTCGATCATCCGCGATATCGGCCGCACGCTGCGCCAGCTCGTCGATGAAATGGGCATGACCGTCCTGCTCGTCGAACAGTACTACGACTTCGCCCGCGAACTCGCCGACCGCTACTGGGTCATGAGCCGCGGCGAAATCATCGCGGGCGGCGCCGGCAATGAAATGGACCAGCATGGAGTGCGCGAGCTGATCGCCGTATGATCTCGACTCACCCCTGACCCGCATCGCCCATGCACCACGAATCGCACGCCGCCCTCGCCGATCCCCACGTGTGGCGCGGCCGCCTCGAACTCGGCTTCACGCATCAGCACGGCCGCACCGTCTGCTCGCATCGCAGGCACGAAGGACCGCTGCGGCTGCAACGCCCGCTCTATCCCGAAGCCGACATCTGCCACACCGTGATCGTGCATCCGCCCGGCGGCGTCGCGGGCGGCGACCGGCTCTCCATCGACATCCACCTCCACGAACACACCCACGCCGTCATCACGACGCCCGGCGCCACCAAGTGGTACAAGGCCAACGGCCGGCTCGCCACGCAACGCATCGACATCACGCTCGCCGCCGGCGCCAGACTCGACTGGCTTCCGCAAAACAACATCGTGTTCGAATCATCCAACATCGAGCTCGACTTCAACCTGACACTCGACGACGACGCCACCGCCATCGGCTGGGACGCCATGCTGCTCGGCCGCGCCGCCGCCGGCGAGAAATGGACGCAAGGCCACATCCGGGCGATCTCGCGCATCGGGCATCGCAACGGCGCCACGCGCTGGCTCGAACGCACGCTGCTCGCCGCCGACGACCCGCTGCGCGACTCACCCCAAGGCCTCGCGGGCTTTCCGGCCTACGGCACGCTATGGGCCGTCGGCCCCGCCTGCGACGATGCGCTCGCCGAAACCCTCACCGCCGCCCTGCCCTTCGACGCCGAACTGCGCGCCGCCGCTTCCTGCGTCGCGCCGGGCGTGCTGATCGTGCGCGCCATCGGCCGCTCGATGGAACCGCTGCAGAACGCACTCGCCGCCTGCTGGACACAACTGCGTCCCGTCGTGCACGGCGTCGAGGCGCGCCCGCTGCGCCTGTGGACTACCTAGTACGCACCACGATGGCGCATCACGCTGCCCCGCAAGGGGGCGCGCCACGGCGCCCGTGAACCGGGAAGCTAGACAGGACAAGACCATCGCCCCGATGGCACGACTCTCGCTTTAAGCCTTCGCTCAAGAGCCGCACTTCCCACGCGGCCGCCAGAATCGAACCAAGACCGAAGGATCATCGATGCACACCCCGTTCTCCCGCGCCCGCCGCACGGCGCTCGCCGTCCTCGCCCTCTCCCTCGCCGCCTTCACGCCCCTCGCCGCCCACGCGGATGCGCTCGACACGATAGCCAAGAACGGCACGCTGCGCGTGGCCGTGCCCGAGGACTATCCGCCGTTCGGCTCGGTCGGCGCGGACATGAAGCCGCAAGGCTATGACGTCGACATGGCCGCGTTGCTCGCGAAGTCGCTGAACGTGAAGCTCGAACTCGTGCCCGTCAACAGCGCCAACCGCATCCCCTATCTGACGACCAACAAGGTGGACCTCGTGATCTCGTCGCTCGGCAAGACGCCCGAGCGCGAGAAGGTGCTGGACTTCTCGACCGCCTACGCACCCTACTTCCAGGGCGTGTTCGGCCCCGCCGACATCAAGGTTGCCGGCCCCGCCGATCTCACCGGCAAGACCGTCGGCGCCACGCGCGGCGCGCTCGAGGAGATCGCGCTCTCGCAGATGGCCCCGAACGCGACCATCAAGCGCTTCGAGGACAACAACGCCACCATCTCCGCCTTCCTCTCCGGACAAGTGCAGCTGATCGCGGCGGGCAACATCGTCGCGGCCGCGATCCTCGCCAAGAATCCGCCGCGCCGGCCCGAAGCGAAATTCGTCATCAAGGATTCGCCGTGCTTCGTTGGCATGAACAAGAACGAGCCGCGTCTGCTCGCCAAGGTGGACGACGCCATCGCGCAGGCGAAGAAGGACGGCACGCTCGACGGCATGTCGAAGAAGTGGTTCAGGCAGCCGCTGCCCGCCAGCCTGTGACCAGGAGCGCGGCATCGTATGGCCTATGAACTTGAGTTCGCCGATCTCGCGCAATACGCGGGCATGTTCGCGAGCGGCGCGGCGACGACGCTTGCGCTCACCGCCGTCTCGACCGCGCTGGGCGTCTCGCTCGGCGTGCTCGGCGCGGCCGGGCGCGACAGCCCGCGTCAATGGCTGAATACGCTCGTCGGCGCGTATGTCGAGGCAATCCGCAACACGCCGTTCATCGTGCAGCTGTTCTTCGTGTTCTTCGGCTTGCCGGCGCTCGGCATCCACCTGAGCGAGTACGTCGCCGCCATTCTCGCGATGACCCTCAACCTCGGCGCCTATTCCACCGAGATCATCCGCGCGGGCATCGGCGCCGTGCCGAAGGGGCATCACGAAGCGGCGGCATCGCTGGCGCTGTCGCGCGGCGAGACCTTCCGCCATGTCGTGCTGCCGCAGGCGCTCGCCAAGGTGTTTCCCGCGCTGACGAGCCAGATCGTCATCACCATGCTCGGCTCAGCCGTCGTCTCGCAGATCTCCGTGCCCGATCTCACCTATGCGGCCAGCTATATCCAGTCGCGCAATTTCCGCGCGTTCGAGACGTGCTTCTTCATCACGGGCGCGTATCTCGTGATGGCCCTCGTGTTGCGCACCGTCCTCAACGCGGCCGGCAAGCGCTTTCTCACCGCCAGCCGGAGCCACGCGCGATGATCGAATTCACTCTCGCGCAGATCGTCGAGAACCTGCTGCTCGCGGCGCGCTGGACGATCGTGCTGTCCGTCGTGTCGTTCGTGCTGGGCGGCATCGTCGGCTTCGCGCTGCTCGTCATGCGCGTGTCGAAGTCGCAAATCCTGCGCATGCTCGTCAAGGGCTACATCCAGGTATTCCAGGGCACGCCGCTGCTGATGCAGCTGTTCCTCGTGTTCTTCGGCCTGCCGCTGCTCGGCATCGACGTCGCGCCGTGGCTCGCCGCGACCGTCGGTCTCACGCTCTTCACCAGCGCCTATCTCGCGGAGATCTGGCGCGGCGCCGTGGAAGCCGTGCCGACGGGCCAGTGGGAAGCGTCGTCATCGCTCGCGATGAGCTACTTCGAGCAGTTGCGCCACGTGATCCTGCCGCAGGCGCTGCGCATCGCCGTCGGTCCCACGGTGGGCTTCGCCGTGCAGGCGGTCAAGGACACGGCGCTGGTCTCGATCATCGGCTTCACCGAGCTGACCAAGGCCGGCACGATGATTTCGAATGCAACTTTCCGGCCCTTCCTCGTGTATGGACTCGTGGCCGTGATCTATTTCGTGCTTTGCTATCCGCTCACGCGCTATGCACGCACGCTTCAAAGGAAATGGCATGCCGCTCGTTGAAACCCGCAATCTCCAGAAGCAGTTCGGCGCCAACCCGGTGCTGAGGGGCATCGACTTCTCCGTCGAGCGCGGCCAGGTGGTGTCGATCATCGGGCGCAGCGGCTCGGGCAAGAGCACCCTGCTGCGCACGCTGAACGGGCTTGAAAGCATCGACGAAGGGTCGATCGAAATCGACGGCGAGCACATGGACGCGCGCCACGCCGACCTGCGCGCGCTGCGCCTCAAGGTGGGCATGGTGTTCCAGCAGTACAACCTGTTCCCGCATCTCACCGCCGGGCAGAACGTGATGCTCGCGCAAACGGTGGTCAAGAAGATCCACAAGGCCAAGGCCCGCGCCACCGCGCATTCGGTGCTGGAACGCGTGGGCCTCGGCGACAAGTTCGACGCCTATCCCGACCAGTTGTCGGGCGGCCAGCAGCAGCGCGTGGCCATCGCCCGCGCGCTCGCGATGAAGCCCACCGTGCTGCTGTGCGACGAGATTACCTCCGCGCTCGATCCCGAACTCGTCGGCGAAGTGCTGGCCGTGGTGGAAGACCTCGCCCGCGACGGCATGACGCTCATCATGGTCACGCACGAGATGCGCTTCGCGCGCAAGGTGAGCAACAAGGTGGTGTTCATGCATCAGGGACGCGTGTGGGAATCCGGCGCGCCGGACGCCATCTTCGAACGGCCCTCGACCGTGGAGCTGCAGCGCTTCATCCAGTGAGCCGCAAGCCATCCGTAAGAACGGAAGCAGGCTAACGAAACAAGGTGTTCCGGTGCTAGCATGGCGCGGCCCGTCACGCTTTACTGCCCAAGAAGCTCATGAAACTGACACCCAGAGAAAAGGACAAGCTGCTGATCTTCACCGCGGCGCTGCTCGCGGAACGCCGCCGCGCACGCGGCCTGAAGCTCAACTATCCCGAGACCGTGGCGTTCATCTCGGCTGCGCTGATGGAAGCGGCGCGCGATGGCCAGACCGTCGCCGAGGTCATGCACTACGGCACCACGCTGCTCACCCGCGACGACGTGATGGAAGGCGTCCCCGAGATGATTCCGGACATCCAGATCGAAGCGACCTTTCCCGACGGCACGAAGCTCGTGACCGTCCATCACCCGATTCCCTGAGCAGAGCGACGCTGATGATCCCCGGCGAATATTTCATCGACGACGGCGAGCACGAACTCAACGCGGGCCGCGAGACCGTGACGGTCGTCGTCGCGAATCATGGCGACCGGCCGGTGCAGGTCGGCTCGCATTACCACTTCTACGAAGTCAACGCGGCGCTCAAGTTCGAGCGCGAGCGGGCGCGCGGCTTCCGGCTGAACATCGCGGCGGGCACCGCCGTGCGCTTCGAGCCGGGCCAGGAACGCACGGTCGAGCTCGTGGCGCTCGCGGGCGACCGCCATGTGTACGGCTTCAACGGCCTCGTCATGGGTCCGCTCTAAATCATTCCCGCAAAGGACGCTGAGAATATGACGCTACGCATCGGCCGCCGCGCTTATGCGGAAATGTTCGGCCCGACCACCGGCGACCGCGTGCGCCTCGCCGACACCGACCTCATCATCGAAGTCGAACGCGACTTCACCACCTACGGCGAAGAAGTGAAGTTCGGCGGCGGCAAGGTGATCCGCGACGGCATGGGCCAGTCGCAACGCGCCGCCGCGGACGTGGTCGATACCGTCGTGACCAACGCGCTGATCCTCGATCACTGGGGCGTCGTGAAAGCCGACATCGGCATCAAGGGCGGGCGCATTTTCGCCGTCGGCAAGGCCGGCAATCCGGATATCCAGCCAAACGTGAACATCGCCATCGGCGCGGCCACGGAAGTGATCGCGGGCGAAGGGCTGATTGTCACGGCAGGCGGCGTGGATACGCACATCCACTTCATCAGCCCGCAGCAGATCGACGAAGCGCTCGCGAGCGGCGTCACCACGATGCTCGGCGGCGGCACCGGCCCCGCGACCGGCACCAACGCAACCACTTGCACGCCCGGACCGTGGCACATGGAGCGCATGCTCCAGGCCGCCGACGGCTGGCCGATGAACCTCGGCTTCCTCGGCAAGGGCAACGCCAGCCTGCCGGCGCCGCTGATCGAACAGGTGAAGGCCGGCGCGATCGGCCTGAAGCTGCATGAGGACTGGGGCACGACGCCCGCGGCCATCGACAACTGCCTCTCTGTTGCCGACGACACCGACACGCAAGTCGCCATCCACACGGACACGCTCAACGAGGCGGGCTTCGTCGAGACGACCATCGCCGCGTTCAAGGGCCGCACGATCCACACGTATCACACCGAAGGGGCGGGCGGCGGCCATGCGCCGGACATCATCAAGGTGGCGGGCGAAACGAACGTGCTGCCCTCCTCCACCAATCCGACGCGTCCCTACACCGTCAACACGCTCGACGAACACCTCGACATGCTGATGGTGTGCCATCACCTGGATCCGTCGATTGCGGAGGACATCGCGTTCGCCGAATCGCGCATCCGCCGCGAGACCATCGCCGCCGAAGACATCCTGCACGATCTGGGCGCGCTGTCGATGCTGTCGTCGGATTCGCAGGCCATGGGCCGCGTCGGTGAAGTCATCATCCGCACCTGGCAGACGGCGCACAAGATGAAGGTGCAACGCGGCGCGCTGCCCGAGGACACCGGACGCAACGACAACTTCCGCGCGAAACGCTACGTCGCCAAGTACACGATCAATCCGGCGATCACGCACGGCATTGCGCATGAAGTGGGCTCCATCGAGCCGGGCAAGTGGGCGGACCTCGTGTTCTGGGAGCCGGCGTTCTTCGGCGTGAAGCCGTCGCTGATCGTCAAGGGCGGCATGATCGCGCTGGCGCAGATGGGCGACCCGAACGCTTCCATTCCGACGCCGCAGCCGGTGCATTACCGCGAGATGTTCGCCACGCGCGGCGGCGCGCTCGGCAAGACCTCGCTCACGTTCGTATCGCAGATGGCGATGGAAGCGCGCATCGCGGACCGCTACGGACTGACCAAGCAGGTGGTCGCGGTGCGCAACTGCCGCAATGTGAAGAAAGCCGACATGATTCACAATGCATGGCAACCGTCCATCAGCGTCGATCCGCAGACCTATCAGGTGATCGCCGACGGACAATTGCTCACTTGCGATCCCGCCACCGTCCTGCCGATGGCGCAGCGCTATTTCCTGTTCTGATGCCATGCGTACCATCGATAAACGCCTGACCGCGAAACTCGCGCCCGTGCTCGTGAAGCGCGCGCCCACCCTGACGCTGCCCTTCGACGCGCGCTGCAAGAGCCGCCTCGCCGCGACGCTCGACAGCGGCGAGGAAGTCGCGCTCGTGATGCCGCGCGGCACCGTGCTCGCGGACGGCGACATGCTGGTCGCGGAGGACGGCGGCTTCGTGCGGGTCGTCGCGGCTGCCGAAGACGTGCTGGTGGTGCGCGCGCCGAGCGTGCGGCTGTTGACGCGTGCCGCCTATCACCTTGGCAACCGCCACACGCCGGTGGAAGTCGGCGCGGACTATCTGAAGCTCGAAGCGGATGCCGTGCTCGAAGACATGCTGAAGCGCCTGGGCGTGCTGGTGGCGCACGAAACCCAGCCGTTCCAGCCCGAGACCGGCGCGTATGGCGGCGGCCACAAGCATGGTCACGACGAAACCTTCAGCGAGGACTATGCACTTGCGCAGAAGGTGTTCGACGAGCATCACGGGCATGCCCACGATCACGCACATGATCACGATCATTCGTCATGCGGCCACGATCATTCGCATGACCACGGCCACGATCACGGCCACGCTCACCACGGCCATGCGCATCGCTGAACTCACGGCGCTGCTGCATCTCGCGTCGCCGGCACTGCCGATCGGCGCGTTCAGCTATTCGCAAGGGCTCGAAGCGGCCATCGAGCACGGCCTGATCCACGACGGCGACAGCGCGCGCCAGTGGATCGAAAGCGGACTCTCGACGGTGCTGGCGCGCGGTGAACTGCCCTTGCTTGCGCATCAGATCGATTCCTGGCGCACGCATGACGCAGCCGCGCTCCGCGCCGCCAACGACGCCTACCTCGCCAGCCGCGAGTCGGCCGAGTTGCGGCGCGAGACCGAGCAGATGGGCTGGTCGCTGGCGCAGTTGTGCGCGTCGCTCGAATGGGGCGATGCCGCGCGCCGCGAGACGCTCGCATCGCTCAA
The DNA here is from genome assembly GCF_031451075.1 of Caballeronia sp. LZ043. Taxonomy (NCBI): domain Bacteria; kingdom Pseudomonadati; phylum Pseudomonadota; class Betaproteobacteria; order Burkholderiales; family Burkholderiaceae; genus Caballeronia; species Caballeronia sp. LZ043. The sequence goes on from NZ_JARUXT010000001.1 coordinate 2,124,239, forward strand.
GCCGATCGCGCAGCCCACCGCCTTCGCCTTTGCCGCCTTCGCGCACGACGCCGCGCCTGAGGCCGCGCTCGCCGCCTACGCGTTCAGCTGGGTCGAGAACCAGGCGGCCGCCGCGCTCAAGGCCGTGCCGCTCGGCCAGCTTGCGGGGCAGCGCATCATCGTCGCGTTGCGCGGACCCATCGACGATGCCGTGCGCCGCGCGCTCGCTACGCCGCCCGACCGGATCAACACCTTCGCGCCGCAACTGGGCATCCTGTCCGCGCGGCACGAATCCCAATACTCACGACTCTTTCGTTCCTAGCCCGACTCATGAACGCTCCCGCCTATTCCGCCGCCGCCCGTCGAACCAAGAAACTGCCGCCCTTGCGGGTCGGCGTCGGCGGGCCGGTCGGTTCCGGCAAGACGACGCTGCTCGAAATGCTCTGCAAGGCGATGCGCGAACGCTACGACCTCGTCGCCATCACCAACGACATCTACACCAAGGAAGATCAGCGCCTGCTGACGGTGGCGGGCGCGCTGCCGGCCGAGCGCATCATGGGCGTGGAGACGGGCGGCTGCCCGCACACGGCGATTCGCGAGGACGCGTCGATCAACCTCGAAGCGGTGGATCGCATGGTGTCGAAGTTTCCGGACGCCGACATCGTGTTCATCGAATCGGGCGGCGACAATCTCGCAGCCACCTTCAGCCCGGAACTCTCCGATCTCACGATCTACGTGATCGACGTCGCGGGCGGCGAGAAGATTCCGCGCAAGGGCGGCCCGGGCATCACGAAGTCGGATCTGCTGGTGATCAACAAGACCGACCTGGCGCCGCATGTCGGCGCGAACCTCGACATCATGGCGAGCGACGCCCGCAAGATGCGCGGCGAACGTCCCTTCGTCATGTGCAATCTGAAGGCGCAGGAAGGACTGGCCCAGGTGATCGCGTTCATCGAGAAGAAGGGCTTGCTGGTTTCGTGAATTGATGTCGCAGTGCGCGCCGCTTCATGAGCGCGGCACGCGCATGCGGTAGCATGACGGCTTCGCAATCATTCCACGCCCGCGCTGTGCGGCGGGCGCTGCACGGTGTCCATCGCTGCCCTGTCCCCTCGTTCGCCCGCGCATTTTCCGGCCGGCCGTGTTCCGGTGCTGTTTCACATTGTCGACTTCGGCAACGGCGGCATCGAGTCGTCGCTGATGCAATGGCTGCATGTCTTCGACCGCAACCGCTTCACGGTCACGCTGTCGGTCATGCACCCGTCGCCTGCTTTCGAGGAACGCTTTCGCCCGCTCGTGCCGGCCGATGTCGCCATCGAAATCCTCGCCGACCAGGACTGGCTCAATCACTTCCAGAAACGCCGCTATGCGCAGAGCCTGAGCAAGCTCGGGCGCGTCGGGCGCGACGTGTTCAACACGCTCGCCGTGCGTCCGTATGTGAAACGCCGCGTGGCCGAGCTTGCGCGCCGCCATGCGCTGATCGTCGACTACGACATGTCGCTGCGCCGTCTCGCCGGGCAGTTCGGCGTGGCGTGGCTGGGCGTCAATCATTTCAGTTTCGACGCGCGCCTCGCCAACCGGCCGCGCAAGCAACGCCGGCTCGCGACGCAGTTCGCCCGCTACGACGGCGTTGGCGCGCTCAACCAGCACATGGCCGACGAGGCCCGCGCCATGTTCGGCGACAGGCTGCAACGGCTGTTCACGCTGCCCAATGCCATCGACATCGAGCGGATTCGCAGCAACGGCGCCGCGCCACAGACGCCGCCTTGCGATGCGCCGTATATCGTGTCGGTCGCGCGTCTCGATGAAATCCAGAAGGACCATCGCACCCTGCTGCGGGCGTATGCGCAACTGATCCGCGATCCGGCCATTCGAGAGCATCTCGTGATCGTCGGCGACGGCGCGTTTCGCGGCGAGCTGCAGGCGTTGTCGAAGGAACTGGGTGTCGATGGCCGCGTGCATTTCATGGGCCAGCTCGACAATCCGCATGCGCTGGCAGCGGGCGCGCGGCTACAGGTGCTGAGCTCGCGCTATGAAGGCATGCCGATGGTGCTGCTCGAAGCGCTCGCGCTCGGCAAGCCGGTGATCGCCAGCGACTGCCCGACCGGTCCGCGCGAGATTCTCGGCGACGGCCGCTTCGGCATCCTGTTTCCGGTCGGTGCCGTCGATGAACTCGCACAGGCGCTGCATCGCGTGCTGACCGACGATGCGCTGCGCGCCAGCATGCAGCAGCGTGCGTCGGAGCGCGCCGAGGAGTATGGAATCGCTGCGAGCAACGAACGCTTCGCGCGCTGCGTGACGGAACTGCTCTCCCGCAAGCCGCACTGACCGCTAATCGGCGAGCGACGCGGCATCGCGCGCCGCCTCGCTTTCCTCCAGCAGCGCGCCCAGCACGCTCACCGTGCGCGCCGTCGCGCCGCGATGCGCCGCCGCGAAGGCCGAGGCCGCCGCGCTCATGGCCAGCCGCCGGGCGCGATCCTGGAGAATCTCGCGCAGGCCTTGTCCCAGTTCCTGCGGATCCTGGACGCGCAGCGCCGCACCGGCGGCAATGGCGTCGCGGGTGGCCTGCGTGAAGTTGAAGGTGTGCGGGCCGATCAGCACCGGCACGCCCGCCGCGCACGCCTCGATCAGATTCTGCCCGCCGAGAGGCAACAAACTGCCGCCGATGAACGCCACATCCGCGGCCGCGTAGTACGCGCCGAGTTCGCCCATTGAATCGCCGAGCAGGACCTGCACGTTGGCCGGCAGGGGCTCAGGGGTATCGGCGCCGGAACCCGCCGCGGCCGGTTTGGGCGCCCACACTGAACGCCGCGCGCTCGTGAGCCCATGGCTCGACAGCAGCGCGGAGACTTCGTCGAAACGTTGCGGATGACGCGGCACGAGAATCAGCAGCGCATGCGGCATGTCCAGCGCCGCGAGCGCGCGCAGCACGAGCGTTTCCTCGCCTTCGCGCGTGCTGGCCGCGACCCACACCGGGCGCTCGCCGATCGCCGCGCGCCATGCCTGGCCCCGCGCGATCAGTTCGGGCGGCGCGCTCATGTCGAACTTCAGATTGCCGAGCACCGCGACATTGCGGGCGCCGAGCGCGGTGAGCCGTTCGGCATCGGAAGGCGTCTGGGCGAGCACGCGCGAGAAGCCGCCGAACACCTCGCGCACCGCGCGGCCGAACTTCGCCGCGCGCCGGTACGAGCGCTGCGACATGCGCGCGTTGGTCAGCACGAGGGGCACGTCGGCACGCTTGCATTCGTCGATGAGCGTCGGCCAGACCTCGGTTTCCATCACGATGCCGAGCGACGGCCGCCACGCCCGCAGGAAGCGCCGCACGAGAATGGGCAGATCGTAGGGAAGATAGCTGCGCAGCACGCGGTCGCCGAACAGCTCGACACCGGTGGCGCGGCCGCTCGGCGTCATGTGGGTGAGCAGGATGAGGGCTTCGGGATGCGCGTCGATCAGCGCTTCGATGAGCGGCTGCGCGGCGCGCGTCTCGCCGACCGATACCGCGTGAACCCAGATGAGCGGTGCGAGATCGCCGGCGCTTCGGCCGCCATACGGCGGCATGTGTCCGAAGCGCTCGCCGATGTGTTCGCGATAACCGCGTTCCCTGCGCGAGCGGATCAGGAGCCGCAGCACCGCGAGCGGCGCGACGATCCACCACAGCGCGCGGTAGATCCGTCTCAGCACGCCGGCGGCCAGACTCGGAGAAGCGGCGCCGCTCAAACGAGCGCCCTGCCCTTCAGGCGCTCGAGAATGCCGAGCGGCGCGCACTCGGGACGGGCCATGGCCTTGACGGGCAGGAAGAAGGTCTGCTCCATCATGTACTGGCCGGACATCACGGCATGCGAGGTCTGATCGGAGAAGCAGACCCATACGGAGCCGGGCGGGAACGGCATGGTTTCCTGCGGCGAGACCTTTTGATAGTCGAGGTCGGCTTTCATCGCGTCGTGCAGATGCAGCATCAGATGGTCGTACTCGCTGCGGCGCGATTTGGTGATGTGCAGCACGTTCATGAGCCAGGCGGCGCCGGGCGCCTGCGCCTTGATGCCGGGCAGGAAGCGCTGCGCCATGTCCTCGAACGGCTCGCCCACGCGCCAGACGCGTGGCGCGCCTTGCGGGTTGATGTTGGTGAACACGCGCAGGATGCGCTCGCCGTAGTTCGGGCGCGACGGGAAGGCGTCGACGTGCAGGCGGCTGTCGTCCTTGCGCCACGAGGTCTCGCGGGTTTCGACCTGATGCAGCCGCAGGCTGGTGGGCGCGACGCGCAGCTTGCCGTCGTATTCGGGAAACAGGCCGTCGACGAGCGAGCGCGCGTTGTCCTGATAGCGCTTGATGAGCGAGCGCACCGCCGACTGCATCACGGCATCGCCGAGCACGCCGTTCAGCGCGCCGCCATTGGGCGCGAGGCTGATGTTCTTGCGCTTCGGATCGGCGATCTTTGGATCGAGCAGCGCGCGTTCGCCGCCTTCGATCGCGAAACGCAGATTCGGGAAATAGAGCACCTTGCCGTTTTCGACGCCGGCGAGCAGCGTCTCGCGCGGCACGGAGAGATGTTTCCCGTGCCAGTCGGCGGAGGCGACTTCGATGATTTGCGATTCCGTCATGTGACTATGACCTTGCTTCGAGCTTGAATGACCGCTGTGCTGTCCCGCGCGTTGCCCGCGCGTGCGGGCCATGCACTGAAGCGCTACAACAGGCCGAAGCCTGCGAGCGCGGTCTTGACGTCTGCAAGCGTGGGATGGCGGCTTGCGTCGCCGAGATTGACGACTTGCGGCGACCAGTAGCCGCCGGTGCGCCAGGCGGTCGAGAAATTGTACAACTCGACGGTCGGCCGCTTCAGCGCCGCGGCAATATGCACCAGGCCGGTATCGACGCCGACTGTCGCCGCCGCGCCTTCGATCAGCCCGACCACGGCCGGCAGCGAGAGCCTGGGCGGCACGATGGCGGCTGCACCGAATTCCTTCGCGAGCTTTTCGCTGGTCGCGCGTTCCGCTTCGCTGCCCCAGGGCAGCACGAGTGATGCGCCGCGCGTGACGAGGGCTTGTCCGAGTTCGATCCAGGCGGCTTCGGGCCATTGCTTGTCGGCGCGCGAGGTAGCGTGCACGAACACGACGTAGGGCACGGGCAGGTTGAGACCGAGTTCGGAGACGGCGAGCGTGGCGCGCCGGGTGTCGAGGCCGAAGTCGATGTCGTCGGTCATGTGCGGGTCGGGCAGGCTGAGCGCGGCGGCTACCAGCTTGCGGGTGCGCTCGACGACGTGGGTGCGCGGCTCGACGGGGACGCGCCGGTCGTAGAAGAAGCGCACGGGCCATTCGAAGCCGGCGCCGTCGGTGCGGTTGGCGAGGCCGGCGAGCGGCCCGCGGGCCCAGCTCGCGACCCATGCGGTTTTGATGAGGCCTTGGCAGTCGATGACGAGATCGTAGTTTTCGGCGGCGAGCGAGCGCTTGAACTGACCGATCTCGCGCCAGGTGGCGGGTGAGGCGATGGACTTGCGCCAGCGTCGGAGCGAGAACGGAATGGCGCGATGGACGCCCTGGACCAGTTCGACGAGACTTGTGAAGCTTTCTTCGACGAGCCAGTCGATTTGCGCATCCGGATAGCGGCGGCGGATGTCGGCAATGGCCGGCATATTGTGGACGACGTCGCCAAGCGACGACACGCGGACGATCAGGATCTTTTGCACGCCGGGGGAGTGGCGCCGAGGGCGCCGGGATGGAGGGTAAAGGGGGGATTTTAGCGCGGCATGGGAGTTGGACGGCTTACCGCCGTCGGGTGGGGTTGTTGGCACTTGCCGCTTGTCCCTTGCTCCTTGCTCCTTGCTCCTTGCTCCTTGCTTCCTTGCTCCTTGCTCCTTGCTCCTTGCCGGGGCCGGGGTCTTCGTTTTGGTCCTTCGCGTGGGTTGCTTGTGTTTGCCAGCGCTTCTATGGACTTCCTGTGTTCGCGTAGGTTTATTAGCACTGCCCCTCCCCGGGGCGGGGGGCTTCGCTCTGGTCCTTCGCGCGTGGGTTGCTTGTGTTTGCCAGCGCTTCTATGGACTTCCTGTGTTCGCGTAGGTTTATTAGCACTGCCCCTCCCCGGGGCGGGGGTAACTTTCTTTGCTGCTGCAAAGAAAGTCACCAAAGAAAGCAGCTTTTCTTCTCGCCCAGCGTCATTTAGCGGCACGACACAGAACCATGTTTCTGGCACTGCAGTAGAGAGTGCCCTCATAAGCCACACCCGGCGTGGATCGCGGACCCACTGTGCAGCCGCGCTCTCAAACGAACTGGTACAGCCCCTCAAAGCTCCGGCGCTGCGCTACGCGCCGCCGACCGGCCAATCGGGGATGCCAGTGCACTCTTGCTTACGCGTCCATCTCATTGCTCTTGCCTCCCACTGGTTTCCCTTGCATACCCTCCGGCAGCGCGTAGCGCTGGGCCGGAACTCTCAGGTGCTGCACCAGTTCGCTGAACGGCAGTTTGTCCCAGTGGGTCCGCGATCCACGCCCGGTGTGGCCTACGAGGGCACGCTCTACGGCCGGGCCAGAAACGGGGTTCTGTGCTGCGCCCATTTGATGACGCTGGGCGGAAAAAAAGCTGCTTTCTTTGGTGACTTTCTTTGCAGCGGCAAAGAAAGTTACCCCCGCCCCGGGGAGGGGCAGTGCTAGCAGACCGACGCGAACACAGGAAGTCCATGGAAGCGCTGGCAAACACAAGCAACCCACGCGAAGGACGAGAGCGAAGACCCCCGCCCCGGGGAGGGGCAGTGCTAACAGACCGACGCGAACACAGGAAGTCCATGGAAGCGCTGGCGAACACAAAAGACTCACGCGAAGGACCAGAGCGAAGACCCCGCCCCGGGGAGGGGCAGTGCCAACAGACCGACGCGAAACCGGGAAGTCCATCGAAGCGCAGGCGAACAACAACACCAACCAAGCGCAAGCAAAAAAAACAACGGCGCGGCCCCCAAAAAGCAACCGCACCGCTGAGTCAAGCGCCGCGAAGGCGCTTTAAAACGGCAGTTGAGCGTCCGGCTTCTCCGCCAAAATCACCCGACGAAAATCCTCCTGAATGCGCTTCAGCGCCCCTTCACTATCGGCCTCGAACCGCATCACCACGACCGGCGTCGTGTTCGATGACCTCGCCAACCCGAACCCATCCGGATACTCGACGCGCAGCCCGTCGATCGTGAGCACATCATCGGCGCCCGTGAACTTCGCGTTCTCCTGCAGCTTCGAGATCAGCTGGACGTTCTCGCCCTCTTCCATCTTGATCTGCAACTCCGGCGTCGAAAGCGAGTCCGGCAGGTCGTTCAGCAGCTTGCTCGGATCCGCCACCCGCGACAGGATCTCAAGCAACCGCGCCCCCGTGTACAACCCATCATCGAAACCGTACCAGCGGTCCTTGAAAAACACATGGCCGCTCATCTCGCCCGCCAACGGCGCGCCCGTCTCACGCAGCTTCGCCTTCACGAGCGAATGGCCCGTCTTCCACATGATCGGCTCGCCGCCCTGCTCGCGCACCCACTTCGCCAGATTGCGCGTGCACTTCACGTCATAAATGATCTGCCCACCCTTGTTGCGCGACAGCACTTCCTGCGCAAACAGCATCAGTTGACGATCCGGATAAATCACCTGCCCATCCTTCGTCACGACACCCAGACGGTCGCCGTCGCCATCGAATGCAAAGCCCACTTCGGCATCGGTTTCCTTCAAGGCCTTGATCACGTCCTGCAGGTTCTCGGCGTGCGCCGGATCCGGATGATGGTTCGGGAAATTGCCGTCGATGTCCGTGAACAACTCCACCAGCTCGCAGCCGAGCGCCTTGAACAGACGCGGCGCCAAGCCGCCCGCCACGCCGTTGCCCGCATCCACGACAATCTTCATCGCGCGCACCGGCTTCACATCCGACACGATGCGGTCCAGATACATCTGCTGCACGTCGAACTCGGTATAGCTGCCCTCGCCCGTCGTGAAGTCATTGTCGACGATGCGCTTGTACAAGCCCTGGATCTGCTCGCCATAGATCGCCGCGCCGCGCAGCACCATCTTGAAACCGTTGTAGTCGGGCGGATTGTGGCTGCCCGTCACGACGATGCACGAATCCACCCGCCGCTCACCCGACGGCAAAGGCAGCGGCACGCTCGCTGCAAAATAGCCGACCGGCGTAGGCACCATGCCGACATCGATCACATCGACGCCCGCCGCGCGCAAGCCGTCCGCCAGCGCGCCGACCAGCTCCGGACCGGACAGACGGCCGTCGCGCGCGACCACGACCGAATCGCCGCCCTGCTTCTTGATCTCGCTGCCGAACGCCTGGCCGATGCTCTTCGCAACGTCGCGATCGACCGTCTTGCCAACGATGCCGCGAATGTCGTAGGCCTTGAAAATGGATTGGGATACTTGGCTCATGAGATGGCTACCTCTTGTCGATTGATGAACGAATTCTCGGCGATGCAGCCATGAGGGCATGCAGGTCGTGACGTTGGCCGCCGTCACGGCGCCCACGCCGCGCAGACGACCGCCCGATGACGTGATGACGTGATGACGTGTCGAATTCCGCCTATGCGTCTGTTAAACCCATACGACTGAAACAAATGGATGCAAAGCGATATGCAAAGCGCAGCAGCACATGCAAAGGCAACACACTGAAGCCGTCCCCCGCCCGCCGACGCGGACGGACGCGCCCCGGATCGCACTTATAATCGCTGTCTTTCGGCGCTCTCGTGGCTTTCGCGTTGCGGTAAAAACCGGCGCGTTCATTCTAATCCAATGCTCAAACGCCCTATCGCCCCGATGCCCCCGAATGAAGCGCCTTCGCGCGTCATCCCACATAACGTGACGATTGAATGCTATTCGTCAGCCGATCACGCGGTTTCTGCAGCCGGACAGTCTTCGGTAGCACGCCGCGTGCCCGTGCGTGACGGGAAGCCGGCTGAATGAAGGCCCTGCTGCGTTCCGGCAATCCGGACGTCGCCCGCGCGCTGGCCAACATCGTCTGGCTCGGGCTCGAACGGCTCACGCAAATCGCCGTCGCCATTGTCATCGCGGGCGTGCTGGCGCGCTATCTCGGCCCGGACGACTTCGGCAAGTGGCAGTACGCCAACACGCTGCTGCTCGTGATCGCGCCGGTCACGTGGGTCTGCGGCGCCGAGATCCTGGTTCCGACCATCGTGCGCCGGCCGCCCGCCGACACCGGCATCGTGCTAGGCAGCGCGTTCGTGCTGCGCATGGGCGTCTCGATACTCGCGCTCATTGCAACCTGGATCTGGATCGCGGCAGGCGGCATCGACCCGACCGTCGGCCTCATGCTCGCCGGCCTCGCCGTGACGATGCTGTTCCGCGAACCGTTCATCGGCGTCGTCAACTCCTGGCTGCAAAGCCAGACCTACAGCAAGCCGCAACTGCTCGCCAGCATGCTGGCCGCGATCTTCAAGGCGGCGCTGGTCTACGCGCTCGTGCGCGTGGCGGCCGCGCCGTCGCGCTTCGGCTGGCTGTGGGCGCTCGAAGCGGCGGCCATCAGCGCGGCGCTCGTGCTGTACTACATGCGCAGGCACGGCGGCCGCCTCGGCTGGCGCTTCGACCGCGCGCTCTTCAGGCATTTCGCGAGCGCGGGCACGGTGTTCTGGCTCGGCCTCATCTGCATGTACCTGTTCCTGAAGCTCGACCGGCTGATGCTCGCGCATCGCGTGTCGTTCGCCGAACTGGGCCTGTATTCCGCCGCGCAGCAGCTCAACGAGAACTGGATCGCGCTCGCGCTGATGCTCGCGCAGACCATCGCGCCGGCCTTTGTGTACCGCGTACAGGACACGCGGCTGCTGCGGCGCAACCTGCTGCGCCTGTTCGCGATGACCGCCGCGCTGATGATCGCGGGCGCAGCCGTGCTGGACGCGCTCGGCGGTTTCATCATCGCGCGCGTGTTCGGCCCCAACTATGCCGACGCCGCCAGCCTGTTTCGCTGGGCCGTGTGGCTGTCGGTGCCGGCGGGCATCGAGGCGATCGGCAATCTGGTCGTGCTCAAATATCAGGCGAAGTACGTGCTGCTGTCGAAATGGCTGCTCGCGCTCGCGGTGGCGTTCGCGGTGAACCTGATCGCGATTCCGCGCTTCGACGGCTATGGCGCGCTGATGGGCCTGGCGGCGGGTTATGTGGCGGCGGCGTCGGTGAACTTCTATTACCTCCGTTTCCGGCTGCGCGCATGAATGCTCTTTCCGATGTGATGCTGCTGCTGCCCGCCTTCAACGGCCAGGCCGAAGTCGAGCGCACGCTCGCGTCGTTCCGCGAAACCTCGCCGGTGCGCGTGCTGATCGTCGACGACGGCAGCACCCCGCCCATCGCCGCGCCCGCGCTGGCGAACATGCAGATCGAGATTCTTCGGATGCCGAGGAACGGCGGTATAGAACGCGCATTGCAGACCGGCATCGACGCGCTCGCGGCGCGCGGCGTGCGCTATGCGGCGCGCATCGACGCCGGCGATCTCGCCATGCCCGGCCGGCTCGCGAAGCAGCGCGCCTATATGGAAGCGCATCCGCGCGTCGCGGTGCTGGGCATGTGGACGCATGTCGTGTCCACCGCGGGCGCGCCGCTGTTCGACCTGAAGCCGCCGTGCGAGCCGTCCGCGCTGCGCCGCCTGATGCTGGCGCGCACCTGCTTCACGCATCCTTCGCTGATGCTGCGCGTGGACGCCGTAATCGAGGCGGGCAATTATCGGGCGCAGTACCGCGCCGCGGAGGATCTCGATCTGATCCTGCGCCTGCTGCAGCGTCACGACGGCGCCAACCTGCCCGAATTCGGCCTGTATTACGAACTCAACGAGGCCGGCATCAGCGCGACGAAACGGCGGACACAGGTGCTGTCGACCCTGCGGCTGCAACTGCGCCATCTGCGGATGATGAATCCGCTCGACTGGCTGGGCATGGTCAAAAGCGTCGCGCACCTGGCGCTGCCGTACCGTCTGCTGCGCGGCCTGAAGGCGAAACTCATGCGCTCCACGCCCGTCGCCTGAGCTTTTTTTGTCGATTTGTTTTTGAATTGTTTTGCGCTACGTTGAGTGCACGGTGAATCCGCGCGGCGCCTGTCAATCGCTTGCCACTCGATGACGCGCCGCGCGATCCACGCCGTCGAACCATGACCTCCGGATGACGAAAGAAAAGTCGAGTCTTCGCATTGCCCTCGTCTGCAACACCGCATGGGCGATCTACACCTACCGGCGCGGCCTGCTGCGCATGCTGACCGCGCGCGGCGCGGAGGTGACGATCCTCGCGCCGCGCGACCGCACCTTCGAGCCGCTCGCCGAAATGGGCTGCCGCTGCGTCGAGTTGCCGGTGGCATCGAAAGGCACGGATCCGCGCCAGGACCTGAAGACCCTCGCCGCGCTGTACCGTGCCTATCGGACGACGCGCCCGCACATCGTGTTTCACTACACGATCAAGCCGAACATCTACGGCTCGCTGGCCGCGATGCTCGCCCGCGTGCCGTCGATTGCGGTCACGACGGGTCTCGGCTACGTGTTCATCCAGAAGAGCCGCACGGCGCAGGTCGCGAAACGGCTCTACCGCCTGGCGTTCCGCTTCCCGCGCGAGATCTGGTTCCTGAATCAGGACGACCATGCGGCTTTCGTGCAGGAAAAGCTGCTGGCGCATCCGGATCGTGCGCGGCGGCTGCATGGAGAAGGCGTCGATCTCGACGAATTCGCACTGACCCCGCTGCCCGCCCGCGAGGAATTCGTCTTCATCCTGATCGGGCGGCTGCTGTGGGACAAGGGCGTGGCCGAATACGTGGAAGCCGCGCGGCGCCTGAAGGCACGCTTTGCGCACGTGCGCTTCCAGTTGCTCGGGCCGGTCGGCGTCGACAATCCGAGCGCGATCAGCCGCACGGACGTGGCGCAATGGGAAGGCGAGAATATCGTCGAGTACCTGGGCGAAGCGCACGACGTGCGTCCGCTCATCGCCGCGGCGGACTGCGTCGTGCTGCCGTCGTACCGGGAAGGCGTGCCGCGCACGCTGATGGAAGCCTCGGCGATGGGCCGCCCGATCGTCGCCACCGACGTGCCGGGCTGCCGCGAAGTGGTCGAGCACGGCGTGACCGGGCTGCTTTGCGAAGTGAAGAGCGCGGACAGCCTGGCCCAGGCACTCGAGCGCATGCTGACGCTGCCCGCCGCCGAACGCGCGGCGATGGCGCAGCACGGCCGCGCGAAGGTGGCCCGTGAATTCGACGAGAAGAATGTCGTCGAACGCTACAAAGGCACAATACATGCCATCACCGGCATTTCACTCTGATTCGAGTTATTTGGAGAGCGCATGATGAATGGCAAGCAGTCGCTGAACAACGCGACCCAGGGCACGATTCTCGTCACCGGCGGGGCAGGCTTTATCGGCACGCACACCTGCGTCGAACTGCTCGACGCGGGCTATGACGTGGCGGTCATCGACAATCTCGTGAACAGCCGTGCCGAATCGCTGCAGCGCGTGGAGCAGATCACCGGCAAGCGGGTGGCGTTCTATCAGGAAGATTCCCGCGATGAAGCCGCGCTCGAACGCATCTTCGACGCGCACGACATCACCGGCGCCATCCACTTCGCGGCGCTGAAGGCCGTGGGCGAGTCCGTGGCGAAGCCGGTCGAGTACTACGCAAACAATGTGGGCAGCCTGCTGGCCGTGCTCAAGGTGATGAAGGCGCGCAACGTGCGCAACTTCGTGTTCAGTTCGTCCGCGACCGTTTATGGCGTGCCGAAAAGCGTGCCGATCGACGAAAGCTTCCCGCTCTCGGCGACCAACCCCTACGGCCAGTCGAAGCTCATCGCCGAGCAGATCCTGCGCGATCTCGAAGTCTCGGACCCGTCATGGCGGATCGCCACGCTGCGCTATTTCAATCCGGTGGGTGCGCACGAAAGCGGCTTGATCGGCGAGGATCCGGCGGGCGTACCGAACAACCTGATGCCGTTCGTGGCGCAGGTCGCCGTGGGCAAGCTGGAGCGGCTGCGCGTGTTCGGCAGCGACTACGAGACCCACGACGGCACCGGCGTGCGTGATTACATTCACGTCGTGGATTTGGCGCGCGGGCATATCGCGGCCATCGACGCGCTGCGCCGCCTCGACCGCAGTTTCGTCGTGAACCTGGGGACGGGCCAGGGCTACAGCGTGCTCGATGTCGTGAAGGCGTTCGAGGCGGCGTCCGGCAAGCCGGTGCCCTACGAACTGGTGCCGCGTCGTCCGGGCGATATCGCCGCGTGTTACGCCGACCCCGCCGCCGCCGCCGAGTTGATCGGCTGGCGCGCGCAGCATGGCATCGAACGCATGTGCGAGGATCACTGGCGCTGGCAGTCGCAGAATCCGCGCGGTTTTGCTTGAGGGTTCGCCAGGAGCGTGGCTCCGGGCATCGCGCTCCGGATCGTCCCTGCCGATAAGGTACGATGCGGGGCGCAACCCCTCCTCCGGTTCATCTTCATGCTCAGTTTCGCGCTTGCCTTCCTGATTTCGCTGCTGGTGACGCTGTTCATCGTGCGCTTCGCCCATCTCCAGGAAGGCGTGCTCGGCGATACCGACCTCGCCGGCGTGCAGAAATTTCATGCGTATCCGGTGCCGCGTATCGGCGGCGTCGGCATCCTGTGCGGACTGACCGCTTCCGCCGTGCAGTTGCGCTGGGGTTATCCGGCTGTGTCGGGCGGCATCCTCGGCATCATTGCGTGCGGCATGCCGGCGTTCCTGTCCGGGCTCGTCGAGGACCTGACCAAGCGCGTGTCGCCGCTGGTGCGACTGCTGTGCACGATGGCCGCCGCCGGACTGGCGTACGCGTTTCTCGACATTGCCGTGACGCGCATCAGCGTGCCGCCGCTCGATTTCGTGCTTTCCTACGCGGTCGTTTCCTGCGCGGTAACGGTGCTCGCGGTCGCGGCGCTCGCCAATGCGGTGAACATCATCGACGGCTTCAACGGCCTCGCCTCGATGGTCACCTTCATGATGTTCGCCTCGCTCGCCTATGTGGCGTTCCAGGTGCACGATCCGGTGGTGCTGTCGGGCTCGCTCATCATGATGGGCGCGGTGATGGGCTTCTTCATCTGGAACTTCCCGGCCGGGCTGATCTTTCTCGGCGACGGCGGCGCCTACTTCGTCGGCTTCATGCTCGGCGAGCTCGCCATCATGCTCGTGATGCGCAACCGCGATGTTTCGGCCTGGTATCCGGTACTGCTGTTCATGTACCCGATCTTCGAAACCTGTTTCTCGATCTATCGCAAGAAATTCATTCGCGGCATCTCGCCGGGCATTCCGGATGGCGTGCATCTGCACATGCTCGTCTACAAGCGTCTGATGCGCTGGGCCGTCGGCGTCAAGAACGCGCACGAACTGACGCGCCGCAATTCGCTCACCTCGCCGTACCTCTGGCTGCTGTGCCTGATCGCCGTGATTCCGGCGACGCTCTTCTGGCGGCATACGTTGCACCTGTTCTGCTTCGTCGTGGTGTTCGCGGCGACCTATGTGTGGCTGTATGTGAGCATCGTGCGCTTCAAGTCGCCCCGCTGGCTGGTGTTTCGACGGCCGCATACGGTGAAGAAATGAACTCGAATGGATGAACGCGCGCCGCCCTGCTCCGGGCGGCGTTTTTTCTGGCGCATCCGACGCGCGTCATTTCAGGTGCTGCGCGAAGAACGCAAAGGTGCGGCCGTTGGCGAGCTGCGCGGCGGCGGCATCGTAATGCACGCCCTGGTTGCGCGCGAACGCATGATGACAGCCGGGATAGGTGAACGCCTCGATGTTCGCCTGTCCCTGTACGGCAGCAAGCACGCGGTTGCGCGCATCCGCCGGAATGAATTCATCCGCTTCGGCGAGATGCAGCAGCAGCGGAATGCGTATCTTCGGCACTTCGCCGAGATGCTGGTCCGTGCCGCCGCCGTAGTACGCGACCGCGGCGTCGACGTCCGTGCGCGCCGCCGTCAGGAAGGACAATAGCCCGCCGAGACAGAAGCCGACCGCGCCGATCTTTCCCCGCACCTGCGGCAGCCCGCGCGCGAAGCCGATGGTCGCGGCAATGTCCTCGACGCCCGTGTTCAGATCGAACGCGTTGTAGTACTTCATGGCTTGCTGCCATTCGGCTTCGGTGCGATCCGTCAGAACGACATTGGGTTCGAGGCGCCAGAACAGGTCGGGGCACAACGCGACGTACCCTTGGCGCGCGTATTCGTCGCAGGTTTCGCGCATGTCGCCGTTGATGCCGAAGATTTCCTGGATGACGATGACTGCCGGTGCGGACGCCTGCGCGGAAGTCGAGGCCGGACAGGCGACGTAGGCGTCGAAGTTGCCGTCAGGGGTGGAGATGCTGAGCATGTCGGACATGAAAGTCTCCTGTGCGAAGTGGAAATGGATGGTGCAATGCGCGGTAAGGTTGGTCAGGTTGCGGGTCTGCTGCGGTTCAGGTACTGCTTGAGAAGGTCGGCCAGTTCCTTGAGCAGGGCTTGCCAGAGGGTGGGTGACGCAGGTTCGTCGTCGCTGGAGGCGTCCCGGAACACGAAGCGAACGAGCGCGAGCAACGGCAAGACGACCGAAGCAGACATCACGATCATGGGCGTGAGAAGGAATACGCTCAAGGCAGGATCCGCTCGAAAACTCTCATGGAGTTTCATGCCGAATGACGCAGTCCACGCCACGAACAAGGTTGCCAGCGTGGCGATCAGTCCCGCCACACCGTAGAAAGAAAACGCTCTGAGCTGACGATACTGCTCTCGATCAGCAATTTCCTCTTCAATGAGCGCGGGATGCGCCGCCGCCCGCTTCTTGAGCTCAGGCGGCGGTATGGTGAGATCCGAGGTTTCATCGCGCTCGGCCACGACAGGAAGACGATTCATATGCGTGCTCGTTTGATCCATCCAAGTTGCTTCAGACGAAGCTTCATCGCAAGTTCGCTGACTTCGAAAGCATCGGTCAGGCGATGAAAGTTGGTGATGTTCCGCTTCTGGATAAGGATGTTGAGCGCAAACCCGGGTACGAGCATTTCCAGCGCGAAGCGATTGGCCTGGTTCTCGATTTCGTCCAGCTGATACAGTGAAAACTGGCGTGAGGCACACGTGAAATGCGTGCCGTGCTCCAGCGCCAGATGTCCCAGATGGTGCGCAACGACAAAACGCTGCCTCAGCTCCGGGGCATCGCCATTGACGACAATGCGCGGCTGTCCGTCAACGAATTCGAAGCGCCCGTACACGGCGCCCATGTCCGGTTCACGCTGCACAGTCACGTTCTCGGACCGGGCAATCGCAAAAGCGTCGACGGGCAATTTCCCGTCCCAATGCTTCGCAAGCATGTAACGCGCAATCCTTTTCAGCATGTTTCCTTTCCCTTCATCATCCGTTACCAAAACAGATACTTCGCCATCCTTGGCGATATGGCGATGCAGTCTATCATCGGCTTTTGCGCGTCTCTACGCACCTAGTCCGAATGGCTGGCGTCATGAAGAAGAAAAGGAAGTGGCGCGCGTCGAGGGCATCGATAAACCCCGACGAAAGGGCAGAAAGGAAACCGCGTTAGAAGCCGAAAGGCAACAAGGAATCAGACCGCCGCCGCGCGCAGCGGCCGCGTGACCTCGCGTGCGACGGCAAGATAACGCGCTGCCGTATCCGCGAGCGTGAGCCCCGGCAGCGGCCGATGCGAACGCGGTTCGGCCAGTGCGCGCACGAGGGCATCGGCGTAGGCCTGGGTATCGTCGGGATCGCACAGATGCACGCCGGGCAGATCGGCGGCGAAACCGAACGGCCGGATGGTGCTGGCCACCACCGGCAGTCCCGAGGCGAGCGCCTCGAGAAACGCGATGCTGTGCCCTTCCGAGCGCGACGGCATCGCAAACACGCTGGAAGAAAACAGCAGGTCGGCGACATCCGTGCGCGGCCCTTGCAGGCTGACGCGGTCCGCCAGCCCGAGCTTGTCGATCAGATCGCCCACTGCCGCGTGATAGGCCGGATCCTCAATCACGCCGCACAGCAGCAGCCGCGCGGCGGGCACCCGTTCGACGACCTGGCGGAACGCATGCACCGTCGAGAGCTGGTTCTTGACCGACGTATAGCGCCCGATCTGCACGATTTGCGCCGTCTCCGGCGCCTGGGTGCGCGTGCGCATGCCGAAGCGCGACATGTCGACGCCATTCGGGATCAGCGTCATCGACGGATGGCGGCCCACCGCGCCGACGTAATCGTCGATGTTGTTCGGCGACACCGCGATCACCGCACGCGCCCGGTGCGACAGCAGGCGTTCGACGCTGCGGAACATCGAGCGCTCGAAGTCGTTGGCGGCCGAATGCATCACATACACGACCGGCACCGCGAGCGGCAGCGCGCGCGCATAGAACGCGGGAATGGTCGCGTGGGCGAACAGCACGTCGGCGCGATAGTTGCGGATGGTGCGGTACAGGTTCCACAGCTTGCCGAAGCGGCCGTGCCTGCGCTCCGGAAACAGACATTGCACCCCGCCGGCAACGAGTTCCGCCCTGAGCGCCATGAAATCCTCGTGCGCTGGCATCAGCGAAGCGACCGCGACGGTTTCGCCCCCCTTCTGCTGATGAATCGCGAGATCTTTCGCCAGGACTTCGGCACCCGACAGGCGCGGCGTCAGCACGAGGTGGACTATGCGCATTCACGCCTCCCGCATGATTCGGAACAGCATCCAGCTCGCGGCCGCGCCGAGCCCCAGCGTCATGGCCCAGGCAATGCCCGTCACGCCCCACAGATGCGTCGCGACCGGCACGGTCACGCACAGCACGATGGCCTGCAGAATCGATGCATGCGTCGCGACCTTCGGCAGCCCGGCTGCCCGCAGCCACGACACCAGCACGGCGATGATCGCGCCGATCGCCATGTTGATGGCGAAGATCCTGAAGAGCGGCACGGCGGACAGCCACGCCGGGCCGAGCACGAAGTTGAAGAGCGGCTCGGCGGCCCAGCGCAGCACGATGACGAACAGCGCCAGCCCGAGCGCCGCGAGCAGCAGATAGCGGCGGAACAGCTTGCGCGCGGCCTGCACGTCGCGCCGGTGATGTTCGGAGAAGGTGGGAAACAGGTATTGCGACATCGCGATGGCGGCATCGGCGAGCAGCATCTGCGCGAGTTTCGAGGACATCTGGTACGCGCCCAGCTGGACCGGGCCGAGCAGCTTGGCGACGACCACCTTGTCGAACTGGTTGAGCAGCAGGTTGACCACGCTGCCCGCCCAGATCCAGCGGCTGAAATTCACGTAATGGCCGATTCCCGCGAAGGAGAAGCGCAGCGGCGGGCGCGGCGACATGCTGGTCCAGGTGAGCGCGGTCTTGAGCAGTTCGCCGGCGACCAGCCCGATCAGCACGGAATACGCGCCCGCGCCGGACAGCGCGCATACGAGGCCGATGGCGCAGTCGGTGAACGCGGCCGAGGTTTCGACGCCCGCCAGCTTCTGGAAGCCGCGCTGGCGGGTGACGACGAAATACGCCGGAGAGGCGATGCCGCGCAGCAGCGGCAGCACGGCGGCGAGCAGGATCAGTCCGACGGAACCGCTCAGATGAAACTGACTGCTCATGAACGGTGCGAGGGCGGCGAGCAGCAGGCCGATCGCCAGGCCGCGCATGGCGAGGGTGGTCCAGACGGCGCCGAGTTCGCTGTGGGTGGGCGCGTCGCGTCCTTGCACGACGGCCTGGGCGAGACCCGTATCGGAGAGCGATTCGGCGATGGCGACGGCGAGCAGCGCGATGCTGACGGCGCCGATGGCTTCCGGCCCGAGGATCCGGCCGATGGCGAGAAACTTGATGGCCACGAACCCGCGCACGACGACTTGCTGGAGCAGCACCCAGAACGCCGCATCGTGCTCGAAACGCGCGCGTGCCGGAAGAAAAGGAAGCCGGACCGATCTCACTCGAATTCCCCGCGCAGCTGAGATTTCAATTCGTGGCGCCGCGATATGTCGGTATCGCGTGCGGACCACCTTGCGAGCCGTTGCATTGCCTTGTCCGGACGGCGATGCGAGCGCGGCCACGCTTCTTTTCAGGCGACTGTGGCAAACGTATCGTGCGCCGTGCCGCGACGGACGCCAACGCGTAGTCGAAATCGGCCCGAAATGGGTAGCAATGCGGATTGCGGGCGCGTCGCGGTTGCGAAGGGTGTTTTGGACGCCGCTCGGGGCATGCGGACGGCACGCAGAGGGCACGCGGATAAACGCTCACATATGGCGTCCGATGACGTGCGGCCGGTGCTAGTGTTGATTCGTCGGCGCAATCGACGGAGGTCGGCGGCGTTGTCCTGTCCGCTTCACGCGTGACCCACGTGCACAGAGACCGCAAGGGCCCCTGCGATGACCGAAAGCGTCTTCATCATCGAACCCGACTTCAGCGGCCACCGCTGGCGTTATGCCGAATGGGCGGCGAACGCGTACATGGAAGCGGGATTCCGTTGTGCGATCGTGACGGACCCGTGCAACGAAGACCATCCGCTGGCGCGCAGGATTCGCGAGGCGGCACCGTCCGGTCTCGACATCGTGTTCGTCGCGCCACCTGCGCGAAGCGGCGCGCTGGCCTCGAAGCTGGGTTATGTCCGGATGCACCGGCAGTTCCGGCACATGTACGACGAAGCGAGCCGTGAGCGGCGGGCGGCGCTGGTCGTCGTGCCTTATGTCGATTACTTCCTGCTTGCGCTGCCGTTCCTGGGATCGCCGTTTGGCGCGACGCCGTGGGTGGGCATCACGATGCGCTCGAACTTTCATCATCACCGTGTGGGCGTGCGTGCGCCGCGCCGGCCTTTGGTCAATGCGGTCAAGGGGACGCTGTTCGCACGCGCGATCCGGGCGGGCGGCATGAAGACCTTGCTGACGATCGACCCGACCTTGCCGGACTGGTGGAAGCGCCGGTCGCATGCGGCAGGCGCGAGCATCGGCTATCTGGCTGATCCCTTTCCGGATGCGCGCGCCGCCGATCCGGCTGCCGCCCGTGCGCGGCTGGGGCTGTCGGACGGCACGCATGTGCTGGTGTACGGGGCGATCAACGATCGCAAGGGCGTGTTCGAGTTGATCGAGGCGTTGGGGCGGCGGGCGAGTGGATCGCATGGGCCGACGCTGGTGATTGCGGGGTCGCAGGATGTGGAGACGCGCGCCCGGCTGAGTGCGGCGCTGGCGGCGCTGACACCGGCGCCGGTGGTGTTCGACCGCTTCATTTCGAGCGAGGAGGAACTTGATCTGTTTTCGGCTTGCGATGTGGTGTGGCTGGGGTACAAGGGGCATTACGGGATGAGCGGCGTGCTGGTGCAGGCATATCGCTTCGGGAAGCCGGTCGTGGCGACGGCGGATGGACTGATTGGATGGTTCTGCCGGACCGGGGAGCTTGGACCCGTGGTCGAGGATCTGGCGGTTGCGTCGATCAACCGGGCACTCGATGATGTCCTCGCGACGAGGGGCCGGCCGCAGGTGGCCGGGCATCTGTTGGAGCGCAACACACTTGCGCAGTTTAAGGAGACTTTGAGGCAGGCGGTTTGAAGGTTTTCTGCTTGCGCTTGTTGTCGTTCGTTGTTCGCTTGCGCTTCGATGAACTTCCCGTTTTCGCGTCGGTCTGTTCGCGCTGCCCCTCCCCGGGGCGGGATTCTGCGCGCTGGTCCTTCGTGTGTGTCTTTTGTGTTCGCCTGCGCTTCGATGGACTTCCCGCATTCGCGTCGGTGTATCAGCACTGCCCCTCCCCGGGGCGGGGGTAACTTTCTTTGCCGCTGCAAAGAAAGTCACCAAAGAAAGCAGCTTTCTTACCGCCCAGCGTCATCCTATGGGCGCAGCACAGAATCATGTTTCTGGCCCAGCACTAGCGAGTGCCCTTGTAGACCTGACCGGGCGTGGATCGCGGACCCACTGTGACATCGCACCACTGAACAAACTGGTACAGCCATTGAAAGCGCCGGCCCAGCGCTACGCGCTGCCGAAGGGTGTACACGGGAAACCAACGAGCGATTTGCGCGGTGAGATGGATTTGCCGGATAACAAGTTACGCGCGGACCTTTTTGACCGGACAGCAGCGCGCAGGAATCGAGACATGTAACACGTGTGTCAGGACATGGGTAACCTTCGGACCAATGACTCGTCCCGAGTCGATCATGAGTGGATTAGCAGCCTCGCGCATCTGAGCGGAGAGCGACACAAACTTGCTGTGTTACCTATGTCCTGACACACCTGTTACCCATGTCCTGAATCTACGCACGCCGATCGATACACCGGGTTCACGCGTGCACGCTCATCGGGCCATCTATCTCACCGCGCAAACCACTAGTTGGTGTCCCTTGCATACCCTTCGGCAGCGCGTAGCGCTGGGCCGGAACTTTCAGGTGCTGCACCAGTTCGTTGAACGGCAGTTTGTCCCAGTGGGTCCGCGATCCACGCCCGGTTAGGCCTATGAGGGCACTCTCTACTGCCGGGCCAGAAACATGGTTCTGTGTCGTGCCGCTAGATGACGCTGGGCGAGAAAAAAAGCTGCTTTCTTTGGTGACTTTCTTTGCAGCAGCAAAGAAAGTTACCCCCGCCCCGGGGAGGGGCAGTGCCAATAGACCGACGCGAAAGCGGGAAGTCCATGGAAGCGCTGGCGAACACAAAAGACTCACGTAAAGGACGAGAGCGCAGAATCCCGCCCCGGGGAGCGGCAATGCCAATAGACCGACGCGAATACAGGAAGCCCATAGAAGCGCAGGCGAACAACAACCAAGCGCACCGCAATGAAAACCGATCAAGCCTGCCTCCCCCCCACAAGATCAACCTCAACCTTCCTGCGAGCGGGAAACCACGCATCCCTGATGCGAAGAAAGGGAAACTCGACGGCCCGCGTCGTCACATACCCGACCACGATGGCGATAGCAAACTGCGCCCCCATGATGGCGAACCAGGCCGGAACAGCTGGCAGATGCAACGCCGCGGCCTTGCGAATCAGCATATCCCCGGGTGCGAGTGCAAGCGAGTGCCACAGATAGATGCCATACGAATAAACGCCGATCCACCCGATCACCCGATACACCTTCGACATCCGCCAGGAACCAGAATATTCGAGCGTCAGCACAATCAACGCGCAGAACCCGACAGCCTGAACCGTGTACCCGATACTCTGATCCAGCGCGACATCGCGCGTCCCGAGCACGAGCCAGAGCACGACCCCCACGACCATCGCGATCAACATCCGCTTGCGCCGCGCAATCGCCTGATACACCGCCGGCTTCATCCAGTAAAGCGCCGCGAGCATCACCCCGAACAACAGGCTGTCGATACGGTTCTGCGTATAAAAAAACGTCCCCTGCAGATCCCCGCGATACACCGCGACACTGCGCGCAACGAGCACAACGAGACACAAGGTCCCGAGCACGCCAAGCAACGCATCCACCCGCGTACGCCAGCGCGCAAGCACGATCAACAACACCGGCAGGAACAGATAAAAATGCTCCTCGACCGCAAGACTCCAGGTCTGCGCAATCGACGACCCGAAGTAGTTCTGCATATGCGTGAGGTTCTGCACGAGAAAGGTATTCGCCGGATGCCGCCCGACAATCACATGGAACAGGATCAGCACGTAATACGCCGGCCAGATCTTGAAGATCCGCCGCACAATGAAGCGCCCCGCGTCGATGCGCCCCTGCTGCGCATACTGCTTGAGCAACAGCCCGCCCACCAGAAACCCCGACAACGTGAAGAACAGATTGACGCCCTCGTGACCGAAGTTCTTCAGCGGATACTCGATCGCCGCAATGAACGCGCTGCCCGTCGGATACGAATGAAAGTGATACCCCATCACAGCGATGATCGCGAGCCCCCGGATGAAATCCAGTTCGATCGACCGGCTGGGTCCCTGCATGCGTGTCGCGCCGAACAAGCCCATGCTCTACCCCGTCTGCGAAGGTCGTTTATCGTCATCGAATCGCGCGCGTGCAACCGCGCCGCCGCAAACCGGCTCCGGCTTATCAATCTTCGTTCCGCCAATCCGGGACGATCCGCCAGAATCACGCCGTTTGCGGACATCGGCCCGCGCCGCCAGGGCACGCGACGCCAGCGTGGTGCGGCGCACATGCGCATCCGTCCTTTCGCGCCGAACGCTAGTCGCTGGACGCCGCCGCCGGCGGCACGCCGCATGGCCCGCTGTATAGTCGGTTCACCTTTCCGGCACGCCGGAAACGACGCATTCGCCGGGCGCATCGGCCCGGCACGGCATCGACACCGCGTTGAAGACTCGAAAGAGTGCTGCGATTCTCGAGAGAACGCCATGCGCAACAAGTTCGCCGTCGTCTGGGTCTGGCTGTTCCTGCTTCCGCTCGCGTTCGATTTCAAGGGCGCCGAAACGGCCAGCAAAGCCATCCAGATCCTGCTCACCGTGCCCTCGATTCTCGCGGGCTGCTTCCTGCTGCTCATCGCGCCGCGTTTCGCACAGCGCTCGCGCCTGCGCACGCTGGTTACATCGCTGTTCCTCATCACGATACTCGGCAGCATCGCCACCCAGGCCATGCAGGGCAACGACTCCGGCAACTACATGCGCGTGATCCTGCCGTTCGGGCAAATGCTGCTCGGCTATTTCGTCGCCTGCCGGCCATGGGACCCGAAGCGCCTCGGTCAGCTCGAACACGCCATGTACTGGTCGATGATCGCCTCCCTCGTCTTCAGCTTCGGCTTCGGCATGGCCACCGGCGGCAATCTCGAAAGCGTGCGCTTTCGCATCGTCTCGGTCACCTTCCTCTGTCTGCAGGGGCTGCTGCTGCACGAGTTCGTCGTGGTCAAGCGCTATACCCGCTTCACCGTGCTGCTGTTCCTCGCGACCATCGTCATCGAGTTGCTCAGCGTGACGCGCAGTCTCGTCGTCGGCACCGTGCTGCTGTTCGCCTTCGCCACCTGGCTCGCCGCGCCCTCGTTCAAGAAGCTGGTGCGCGCCGGCCTGCGCGCCGTCGCCTTGATGGCCCTGCTCGGCGCGCTCGCCGTCGCGGCCAGCACGTTCTTCCCCGGCGTCGGCGAA
This sequence comes from Caballeronia sp. LZ043, assembly GCF_031451075.1. Lineage (NCBI taxonomy): Bacteria > Pseudomonadati > Pseudomonadota > Betaproteobacteria > Burkholderiales > Burkholderiaceae > Caballeronia > Caballeronia sp. LZ043. The sequence goes on from NZ_JARUXT010000001.1 coordinate 2,148,135, forward strand.
CACTGGGTCCAGCGCATGTCGTTCAAGAAGGACACCGAGTCCGGCCGCGATCCGACCACCATCACGCGGCTCGCCGAAATGAAGGACCAGCTCGATCAGACCACCGCCTCGACGCTCGGCACGCTCGTCGGCATGGGCTACGGTCACGACTATCGCTATTCGCCCACTTACCTGCCCGACCTCGCCGGCCAGTTCACCAAGAAGGATTTCTACGCGATCAAGGAATGGTCCGCAGGCCACAATTTCTGGGTCTACCAGTTCTTCGCGGGCGGCCTGCTGTTCGGGCTCGCGCTGCCCATCGCGCTGCTCTGGGCGCTCTGGAAAGGCTCGATGGCCTATCGCTCGTGGCGTCATCGCGCGCCCGAAACGCTCTATCTGCCCGTGCTCGGCCGCGCGCTGCTGGTCGTCGCGGCGCTGCCCGCCACGTCGATCGGCGGCAATCCGCTCGGCAACCGCTTCTCGGGCGTCGTGTTCGGCGTGGCGCTCGGGCTGCTGGTCGCGTCCTATGCGCGCATCGCTCACGCCATGCGCATGCGCGCCGCCGAAACCGCCTCGCAGCAGGCACGCGCACGCCGGCGACAGGACGGCATGCCCGGCGCCATGCCGCCCGACCTGCGCCCGCACGACGAACCGTTGCCGGAAATCCTGCCGGCGCACAGCGCCGCCGCGCCAGGCCTGCCGCACGGCGCCGGACGCCACGAGCCGCCGTCCGGCGCCGGTTCGTTCGCGCCCAACGCCTGAAGTCGCTGCGCTCGCTCACGGACCCGCCCGCCCGTCATGAAGATCCTGCACCTGCTCTCCACCGTCGATCCACGCGCCGGCGGCCCCACCGAAGGCGTGCTGCAAAGCGGCCTCAGCCTGCGCGCGTTGGGCCACGAGGTCGAAGCGGCATCGCTGGATGCGCCCGATGCGCCCCATGTGGCGGGATTCGGCTTGCCACTGCACGCGCTCGGACCATCGCGCGGCTTCTACGGCCTGTGTCCGGCGCTGGTGCCCTGGCTGAAGGAACACGCGCCGCGCTTCGACGCGGTGATCGTCAACGGGCTGTGGCAGTACCACAGTTTCGGCGCATGGAAGGCCTTGCACGGCGGCGGCGTGCCGTACTACGTGTTTCCGCACGGCATGCTCGACCCTTGGTTCAAGCGGACCTATCCGCTCAAGCATCTGAAGAAATGCCTTTACTGGCCCTGGGCCGAGTATCGCGTGCTGCGCGATGCGCGCCGGGTATTGTTCACGACCGAGGAGGAGCGGCTGCTCGCGCGCGAATCCTTCCGGCTGTATCGCGCGAACGAGGAAGTGGTGGCATTCGGTACGCGGCCGCCACCCGCGGATTCGGCGGCCTTGCGCGAGGCCTTCCTCGCGAAGTTTCCGCAACTGGCGGGCCGGCGCATCATCCTGTTCCTCGGCCGCATCCACGAAAAGAAAGCGTGCGACGTGCTGCTGAAGGCTTTCGCGCGCGTGCGCGACATCGATGCGAACGCCCACCTCGTCATGGCAGGCCCCGACGACAACGCCTACGCCGCGCAGATGCGCGCACTGGCTGGCGAACTGGGTATCGCAGAGCGAATGACCTGGACCGGCATGCTGGCCGGCGATCTGAAATGGGGCGCCTTCCGCACGAGCGACCTCTTCGCGCTGACCTCGCATCAGGAAAACTTCGGCATTGCGGTGGCGGAGGCGCTTGGTTCGGGCCTGCCGGTGCTGATCTCCGACAAGGTCAACATCTGGCGCGAGGTACAGTCCGATGGCGCGGGCATCGTGACGGCGGATACCGTCGAAGGCGCGAGCTCAGGGCTGTCAGCCTGGCTGGCAATGGACCCCGCCGCGCGCGACGCGATGCGCAAGCAGGCGCTCGACACCTTCACGACACGCTTTCATGTGGAAGCGATGTCGCAGGATCTGCTGCGGGTCTTGCGCGAGAACGCCGACCTGCAAGGCGGCGCCTTCTCGCGCGATCAGTTCGCCGGCAAGCGCGCCTTGAGATAAGGCACGAAACCGTTCTGCACCGAGAGGATTTTCTTCGCGCAGTCGTCGAAGTCGGAGCCGCGTGCGCGCTCGTCTTCATACATGCCCTTGCATTGCGCAAACAGCGACACCGTCGCGCCGCCGCCGGCCGCGGCCACGCGCGTCGCCGAGAACACCGGCTTGCCCGAGCCGGACGGCACGTCGGTCTCGATCGCGTCGGCATCGGCGCGGGTCAGCCGCTCCTTCGAATTCTGCTCGACGTAGGTCTTGGTCAGCGCCCACACGGCGTCGCATTGCGCGGCATCGCGGCAGGCGACGGTGGCGTTGCGCTGGGCGTCGTCGAGCGATTGCTGGGAGAGCATGAACAGGCGCTCCTTGCTTTGCTCCTTCTCGACGGACGAGCAGGCGGCGAGAGACATCGAAACGAGTGCGAGTGCAAGTAAGGCGGGCTTTTTCACGAGCGGGACACCAAAAAACCAGGTCGGACGGCGATTATAGCGATGCCCGCCCGCCCCACGCCGTTTCCCGCCCGCGCTACTTCTTCGCCATCTGCAAGGGCAACGCGACCCCGGGCATATGCAGCGCCGACGCCGCCATGGGCAGCGTCTCGCCCGGCGCGTCACTCCTGGCCGGCATGCCGGACGGCGTGACAGGCGCGCTGACGCTGTCGTCGCCTTTGATGACGCGCCCGAGATGACCCGCGAGCCGCAGGGTCAGCGCCGCGATCGTGATGGTCGGGAAATTCGCCCCGACCGTCGGAAAGACCGAGCTGCCCGCCACATACAAATTGCTCATGCCGTGGATCTTCAGGTTGCGATCCACCACGCCCTGCTTCTCCGAATCATGCATGCGCGTCGTGCCCATGTGATGCCACGTGCCTTCCAGCTGCGCGGGCCAGGGCTTGCCTTCGAGCGGCTCGTCGAGCGTCACGTCGGCCACGCCGCCGCGCTTCAGATCCGCCGCGATATGCGCCACCGTGCGGTCGAAGGTGCGCTTCACGAGCTCGGTCACGCGCCAGTCCACCTTCACGCGGTTCATGCCAAGGAAGTCCTTCTGGGCCGACAGCGTCACGCGGCTGTCGCGATTGGGCTCGGCTTCGACGATCGTCTGGATCTTCACCTCGGTGATCAGCGGACGCGGCTGCAACAGGCGGGCGAGACCGAAGCACGCGGTATCGACGGGATGGGTCGCCATCGCGAGCAGGTCCGCGGCCGTGCTGTAGCCGGGTTCGTCTTTCTTCAACAGCCGCTGCTTCATGCGGATCAGCGCCTCCGATCCCTTCGTGTTCTCGCCGCGGAACACCGAATAGAACCAGGCGCGCGCATTCAGCAGTTGCTCCTTTTCGAGCACCTGCTGCGTGAGCGCGAACTGCGACGAGATGAAGGTGCCGTGCGCCGATACCGCGCGGTTCTGATAGTGATATTTGATGTCGTAGAGCTTGTTGCGCGCCCACTGCTTCGTGAAGTGCACGTTCGCCGACATGATGCGCGGATGATCCATGAAATAGCGGCCCACCAGGTCATGGGCGTTGCCGAGGCCCGCCGCCTGCACCCGGTTCGAGGCCAGCAACAGGCGCGCATTCTCGATGCCGCCCGTCGCCAGCACGAAGACCTTCGCGCGCACCGCGAAGCGCCGGCCCGTCAGCGTGCCGACATCGATTTTCGTGACCGAACGCGCGTCGGCGTCGGTGTCGATATTGAGCGCGTTCGCGAACAGCATCACGCGCACGTGCTTCGCGTCCAGCAGATGCTGCCGATACACCTTGCCGAAGCGCACCGGCGGGCTGAACTGCGAGATCGTGTCGCGCACGGCGCCGCTCGGGAAAGGGTGGCGCCTGACGTCGTCGCGATGAATCGCCGCTTCCCAGTACGCCGGCTCGAAGTTGCCCTCGCCCAGTTGCAGCAACTGATGCGTGCGGGCGTAGTACGGCCGCAGTTCGTCGATACCGAACGGCCAGCCGCTGTCGGTCACCCAGTCGCGCTTCTCGAAGTCCCATGGGTCGAGCGGACGGCACCAGCCGCCCCAGCAATTGCTGCTGCCGCCGAGATAGCGGCTGCGGCAGCCGTCGGCGAATTCATACGGCACGCCGACGTTCTCGCCGCGATACAGGTCGCGGGTGTCGTCGTCCGGCTTGTAGCCGCCGCTTTCCAGCATGCAGGCGTCGATGCCCTGCTTTTCGAGTTCCAGCGCCAGCGTAATGCCCGCCACCCCCGCGCCGATGATGCACACCGTGGTCTCTATGACTGCGCCTTCTTCCACACTCCGGCTGTCGATGAACATGCCCCGTGCTCCCTCGTTCCGTGCTGTAGAGCGGTGTCACGCAATGCTCGATTGGTCACCGCGCTTCTCTGATCCAAGATCCCTGACGCCGTATCGCGCCCGCCGTGCGCACCGTGCACGCGGGCGATACGAACGATCCCGACGGTGTTCCTTTCGCGTGTTCGCAGCGCGCGCCTGTCGCGCAGCCGCGTTCCCCCGGGAATACCGCTTCGGCTTCACGGCCTCCTTCGCAAGTCGGTCCACAAATCCCGGTGCTCGGGGCGGCTCCTTCGTGGAGCTCTTGGGCCGTCGCGCCGGCGCGTTGCCTGTCTCGCCGTCTACAACGTCAGGTGCAACGTTGCAACGGCACACGCCACGAGCAGGGACGCCCTGCGCGTGGCGCATCGGTTCAAACGGGAAAACGCTTTCTGATGAAACGCACGGGATTGCCGCCGTACACGCCGTCCGCTTCGAGCGAGCGATGCACGACCGAGAGCGGCGTGACGACCGCCGACCGTCCGATGGTGACGCCCATCTGCACCACGCATTTGGATGTGATCCAGACGCCGTCCTCGATCACGATCGGTGCGACTTGCAGGTCCATGTTGCCGGCCACGTCATGCGAGCCCGTCGTCAGGAAGACGCCCTGCGAGATGCAGACATGATTGCCGATGCGAATCCCGGCCTGGTTGTAGATCCAGGCATCGACGCCGAACCAGCAGTGAGCGCCGACCTCGAGGTTCCACGGCGCCTTGACGCGAATGGGATGCGGCATGCGGCAGCCGCGGCCGATGCGTGCGCCGAACGCGCGCAGCAGCGCCACGCGCACGAACGACACGGGAATGAGTTTGTTGTTGATGAAACAGGCTTCGACGAAGAACCATACGAGCTCGGTCAGGAAGCCACGCCTGGCGACGAAGTTGCCGGGACCGGCCCGTGACAGGTCGATCACGCGGCCCGACGCCTTGGCGCCACGCGTCGCGCGTGCGCCGGCCTCCTCGGCGTGGCCGGCGCAACGCTCCCCGATCGCTTCGTCCATATGCCCCCCGCCCGTGTGCTGCTGCTCGCTGCTTCTGGCCCAAGGGCGCCTTGCGGCGCGCCACGCATATCGTTTGAATCGTTCGTCGTTCGCAGCTTCGTCTGCCGTCGAAGACCTGCGCGCGATGACGTGCACGAAGTCTTCCGGCGTCTGCTTGTCTTGCCCGCATGATCCGCGCTGAAGAGCGTTCTGTCGTTCACCCATTCGCGGGGAACGGACGCCTTCGCAGCGGCGGCATGCGGCGTGTGGTGCATGGATTATCAGCGAAGGGCGCGCGGCGTCACCCGCGCCTTCATGCGAATGGCCGCTTCAGCAAGGCTTTTGGCGTTAGCGGGCGGTGCCGCGCAATATGCTGTTTTCATGCGCCGGACAAGCGTTTCCGCAGGCGGTCCGGCGCTCCCCGAAACGATGCGCGATGCCTCGTTGCGAAGCATGGCGAAACGTTGCAACAGGCCCGGAGAATCCGATGAAACATCAACCGCGCACGGCGCTGCGCTCGCTGTTCATGACCGCTCTCGCGGCCGCTGCATGCATGGCGACGGCCATCGCGCACGCGGGCAACTTCTCGGATGCGGCGATCAGCAAGGGCGAAGCCGGCGGCGCCGCGCCGGCGGAAATGGACCTGCTCGGCAGCCCGGGCGCGTATGCGGACCCGTATGGCGCGCCGACCAACGGGCGCGGCGGACAGCGCGGCCCGATCACCAACGGGCAGACCGCGCAAGGCGTCTCTCCGACGGACAAGCTGCTCGCGCAACAGAACGGTTATGCCGGCAATGCGGGCGCGGGTGCGCGCCTGCGTGCGACCGGACGCAAGCCCGACACGAAGGCCACGATGATGCCGCAAGGCGCGGCGGCGGCGCTCTATCCGACGCCCAACGGCCTCAGGCCGCCCGCCGCCAATGCGGCGCGCGCGCGGGACATCTACAAGTCGCCTTATTGATTTGAAGGTCCGCGTTACGGGCGCGGTTCATGACGAACCGCGCCGAGGCAGACGCTATTCGATCTTCTCGACCTGCGGCAGGATCGGCGCGCGTTCCGTCATGCGCGCGAGCGTGACTTCAGGGCTGTCGACGGGCCGGGTCTGGGACACTGCCTCGCGCACTTCTGCCGCATTCGGCAGACGCGAGCCCGACAACTCGAACAGACGCTCTTCGAGCCGCGCGAACACCGCCGCCGGTGCGAGCCGTTCCTGCGCGAACAGACGGCCTTCCTCGCCGTGACGCGCGCGCTGTTCCGGATCGGCGACGAGCCGTTCGATCGCGCCGATCAGCGCCTGCGCATTCTCCGGCTCGATCACCTCGCCGCGCCCGCTGACGGCTTCGAACAATTCGGTGCCCGGATGCGCCATCGCGATCACGGCGCGCGCGCTCGCGAACATGCCGGTGAGCTTCGACGGCATCACGAGATCGGCGACGTCGCCGCGTTGCGGCAGCACGTGGATGTCGGCGAGATTGAGCAGTTCGTTGAGACGCTCGAGCGGCTGGAGACTGAGAAAGCGCGTGTTCGGCAAGCCGGCGCAGCGCTTCTGCAATTGCAGCCGCGTCGCGCCGTTGCCGCAGAACACGAAGACGATTTCCGTGCGGCCGGCCAGCGCGGCGGCCGCCTCCGCCAGCACTTCGAGACCCTGCTTCGCACCCATGTTGCCGGAATAGAGCACGACCGGCGTATGCTCGCCGATGCCGAGTTCCCGACGGAAGGCGCTCGGACGATCGAGCGGAAAGATCGCGGCGGTGTCCACCCAGTTCGGCAGATGGAACACGCGTGACAGCGCGACGCCCTTGTTCACCGCGCGATCGACCATCTTGTCGGAGATCGACGACACCACGTCGAAGCGCTTCATCAGCCAGCGTTCGAACGCGAGCGCCAGGCGCCCGGCGCGCGGGTTCCTGAGCATGCCGAGGTCGAAGGCGGCATCGACCTCGAAGTCCTGGATATGCAGCCACGCGCGCGCGCCCGTCATGCGCGACAGCATCAGCGCGCCGGGCGCGTTGAGCAGGCTCGGCGCGATCGTCATCACGACATGGGGCCGCCACAGCGCATGACAGGCCAGCGCGGGCAGCGACGAACACGCGAACGAAGCCAGATGCAGCATGCGCTTCGCGCCGCTGGGCTTGGCCGGCACCCACAGCGGCGCGCGCCACAGCCGCACGCCCTCGCGCGTTTCGAAGCGATGCAGCCAGCTCCGGTAGCCCTGCCCCACCTTCCACTCCGGGTAATACGGCGGCGCGCAGACGACGCGTACCCGGTGGCCCGCGCAGGCCAGCGCCTCCGCCATTTCCGCCGTGTACTTGCCGGTACCCGTCAACTCGGGCGCATAGTTCAGCCCGTAGATAAGTATTCTCATGTGGTCCCTCGCCCGACATGCGCGCCTGGATGCGCGGGCGTGTCCTCGCCGCCCGGCAAAGCGCAGGCCGCCGGGTACGCAGGACCGCGTGCCCGACGGCGTTGGTGACAGCCTGTGGTCCCTCCTTAAGCGTCCTTCGGGTTCCTCCGCTCCAGTCTTGCTCAGTTCGTCAGCAGCAGCGCGCAGCCGCGCGCGATGTTGGCCGCCGCGGACGGCGGATCGAAGCGCTGGATCACGTCGGTGCAGCGCACGGCGACACCCGCCGTATCCGCGAACGCCTCCAGCGACTTCAGCATCACGCGATGCAGCGCCGGCACATCGCCGGCGGGAAAGGCATAGCCGGACACGCCGTCGACGACGAGTTCGGGCACACAGCCGCAACTCTCGCTGACGAGGACCGGACAACCATGGGCCAGCGCCTCGTTCGTCACGAGACCCCACGGCTCGCGCACGCTCGGCAGCACCATGCAGGTGGCGCCGAAATACTCGCGCGAGAGCGGCTCGTCCTGCAGACTGCCCAGGAACTGCACGGAGTCTTGCAGACCGGCATCGGCGACTTGCTGTTTCAACTGATTGCCGAGCGGTCCCGTGCCGACGATGCGCAACTCCGCATCCGGCACACGCTCCTTCAGCATCCTGAACGCTTCGACGAGCGTGTTTATTCCTTTCTCCGCCGAGAGCCGTCCGACGAAGAGAAACACCGGCCGGCCGCCTTGCCGGTGCGCGCGCCGGTCGGACACGACGGTGCCCGGCGAGAACGCGCGCGGCATGGCGGCCGCCTGACACGGACTGAAGATCGCGTCCTGCTTCGCGCCGAGCGACATCAGATACTCGCGGCTGCGCATGCCGAACGCGAAGTAGCCGTCGCACAGCGTGAAGAACACGCGCTTCGGAATCGAGGTGAGCATGCGGCGCGGGTTGTCGCGCGCGGTCGAATCGCAGAACACCGCGCGACGCTTGCCCGTCACGATGCAGGCTCCCAGCATCGCCCAGTATTCGGGACGATGGTAGCCCGGCAAAACCACGAGATCCGCCTTGGTCCGGAGCACTTCCCACGTGAGGCGCATCGTCATGCGCCATCTCGGCACGTCTTCATAACAGCCGTTGAAGAGCTTCTTCATCGGGTAGCGGTGAAACGAATAGTCCACTTCCGAGAAGCCGATGCGGTCGTGTTCCGTGTCCGCGATCTGCACCATCGAATAGCGGATCGCGCCGGACCCGGAGATGTGGTGCAGCGCCGACAGCACCTCGCCCTTGTGCCGCGACCACACGACGTTGTGAAAGATGGTCACTGATGCAGACATTGTTGTTCTACCCTGTGTCGTTTTTGTCGTAAGCGATGCCGTCGCGCAACCGCTCACGCGGCAACCGGCGTCTGCTGCATCGATGCGTAGCGCACCAGGAACTCCTCATACGTCGCGCGGATTCCCTCCTCCAGTCCGATCGACGCCTGCCATCCCATGCCGCCCAGCTTCGAGACATCGAGCAGTTTGCGCGGCGTGCCGTCGGGCCTGGTCGGATCGAACACCAGGTCGCCGTGGAAGCCCACCACGCGGCAGATCGTCTCCGCCAGCTCGCGGATGGTGAGATCCGTGCCCACGCCCACGTTGAACACGCCTTCGCCCACGTCCTGTTCCATCAGGAAGACGGCGGCGGCGGCGAGGTCGTCGACATGCAGGAACTCGCGGCGCGGCGTGCCCGAACCCCACACGGGCAGCGTCGTGTCGCCACGCAGGCGGGCTTCATGTGCCTTGCGCAGCAGCGCGGGCAGCACGTGACTGCTCTTCAGGTCGTAGTTGTCGTTCGGCCCGTAGAGGTTGGTCGGCATCAGCGAGACGAACTTCGTGCCGTACTGGCGGTTGTAGGCCTCGCACATCTTGAGACCGGCAATCTTCGCGATCGCGTAGGCCTCGTTGGTCGGCTCCAGCGCGGACTGCAGCAGGTATTCCTCGCGGATAGGCTGCGGACAGTCCTTCGGATAGATGCACGACGACCCGAAGAAGATCAGCTTCGACACGTTCCAGCGGCACGCCGCATGGATCACGTTGGTTTCGATCGCCAGGTTCTCGTAGATGAACGAGGCGGGCAGCGTCGAATTCGCGAGAATGCCGCCCACGCGCGCCGCCGCGAGCAGCACCACGTCGATCTTCTCTTCCTCGAAGAACAGGTTCACGCCGCCCTGGTCGGTCAGGTCGAGATGCGCCTTCGTGCGGGTGACGATGTTCCGGTAGCCGGCGTCCGTGAGGCGGCGCACGAGCGCCGAGCCGACCATGCCGCGATGTCCTGCCACGAAGATTCGTGCGTGCTTGTCCATGCGCTTACTCGTGATGTTCGAGGGCCTTGAAACCGGCGAGCGTGACGAGCGCGTCGCGCCGGGCAATTTGAAAATCGGCGCGCACCATCTCCTTGACGAGCGCCGCGAACGGAGTGGCGGGCCGCCAGCCGAGCCGGGCGTGCGCCTTGGAGGGATCGCCGAGCAGGGTTTCGACTTCGGTCGGCCGGAAGTAGCGCGGATCCACCCGCACGATCACCTGGCCCGGCGCGAGCTTGGTTTCGCGGCTCTCGACGTGATCCACGATGCCCACCTCGTTCACGCCCTCGCCCTCGAAGCGCACGTGCACGCCGAGTTCGGCGGCCGCCTGCTGGACGAATTCGCGCACGCTGTACTGCACCCCGGTGGCGATGACGAAATCCTCAGGCTTGTCCTGCTGGAGCATCATCCACTGCATCTCGACGTAATCGCGCGCATGGCCCCAGTCGCGCAGCGCGGAGAGGTTGCCGAGATAGACGTCGTCCTGCAGGCCCACGCCGATGCGGGCGATCGCGCGCGTGATCTTGCGCGTAACGAAGGTTTCCCCGCGCACCGGCGACTCGTGGTTGAAGAGAATCCCGTTGCACGCGTACATGCCGTAGGCCTCGCGGTAGTTCACCGTGATCCAGTAGGCATACAGCTTGGCGACCGCATACGGGCTGCGCGGATAGAACGGCGTGGTCTCGCGCTGCGGGATTTCCTGGACCAGCCCGTATAGTTCGGATGTCGAAGCTTGATAGAACCGCGTTTTTTTCTCGAGGCCGAGAATGCGTATCGCCTCGAGAATGCGCAGCGCGCCGAGGCCGTCGGCGTTCGCGGTGTACTCGGGTTCCTCGAACGACACCGCCACATGGCTCTGCGCGGCGAGGTTGTAGATCTCATCCGGCATCACGCGCTGGATGATGCGCACGAGGCTCGTCGAATCCGTCAGGTCTCCGTGATGCAGGAACAGGCGCTGGTCCGCTTCGTGCGGATCGCGGTACAGATGGTCGATGCGGTCGGTGTTGAAGAGCGAACTCCGGCGTTTGATGCCGTGCACTTCGTACCCCTTGCTGAGCAGCAGTTCGGCAAGATACGACCCGTCTTGCCCAGTGATGCCCGTGATCAACGCGACTTTGCGGTCCATGCGTAACCTCTCCATCTTCGGTCTCAAGATGCGGCGCGCGGGGACGCGCCGACATTGTTGTACCGGGCACTTCTACCGAGCTATTGTTTTGCGCTGGTCACTCCGCGATGCTTTCGTAGCCGTAATACCCGGCGTATGTACTTCCCATCAACATTTTCGACTGCGGCACGTCGGTCAGCAGCACGCCCTTCATGTTCACGCCGCCGTGGTGCAGGCGCTTCATCGTCTCGCCGATCTCCTGCACCTGGTTCTTGCCATGCCGCACGACGAGCAGGCTCGTGCCCGCGTGCTTGCCGATGACGGTCGCGTCGGTGACAGCCAGCACGGGCGGCGTGTCGATGATCACGAGGTCGTAGCGCTGCTTCAGTTCACCGAGCACCTCGCCCAGCCGGTCGCTCGCGAGCAGCTCCGACGGATGCGAGGGCAGCGAGCCCTTGGTGATGAGGTCGACGCCCGGCAGGACGTCGGTGAGGATCGCGCTCGCCACGTCCGCGCCCATCAGCACGTCGGAGAGGCCCGGCGAGTGACGCACGCCGAAGTGCGAGTGGATGTCGCCGCGGCGCATGTCGCCGTCGATCAGCAGCACGCGCTTGCGGGTCGAGGCCACCAGGGTCGCGAGGTTCACGGAAAGGAACGACTTGCCCGCCTCCGGCCGCGAGCCGGTCAGCATGACGACGTTGTTGCGCGCATCGGCGAGTTGCAGCTGCAGCGACGTGCGCAGGCCGCGAATGCCTTCCACGGCCGCATCTTCCGGCGCCTGCGCCGCGAGCACGTGCAGCCCCTCGCGGCGCATGCCGACCTTGCGTTGCAGGCGCAGTTGCTGGGTGCTGCGCGGCACGATCGCGAAGACGCGCACGCCCAGTTGCTTCTCGATCTCCTCCGGCCGCTCGACGCCGCCATACAGCGACTTGCGCACGAACGCGAGCAGGATGCCGAGCACGAGGCCCACGCCCGCCGAGATCAGGATCACGAGCACGCGCTTCGGGCGCACCGGATCGTCCGGCGTCTGCGCGAAATCGACGACGCGCACGTTGCCGATCTGCCCCGCCTTGGCGATGCGCAGCTGCTGCGCGCTGTTCAGGAGATTGGTGTAGAGCTCGGTATTGACGCGCACGTCGCGCAGATAGCGCAGCGCGGTCTGCTCGGTATCGGGCAGCGTCGACACGTTCTTGGCCATGCGCGACTGCGCGCCGGTCAGCGAGGCAATCTGTGCGTCGAGCGCCTGCACCGAAGGATGGTTCGCGGTGAAGCGCAGCGACAGTTCGGCGCGCTGCTGTTGCAGGTCCGAGAGCTTGGTCTTGTTGTCGACGATCTGCTGGAGCAGCAGGCGGCTCTCTTCCGAAAGATCCACCGTGCCCTGCTTGTTGCGGAACGAGTTGTATTTCTGCTCGGATTCGTCGAGCTGCTTCTTGAGGATCGGCAACTGCTGGTCGAGGAACGCGAGCGTGTGCTCCGCTTCGGCCGAGCGCTTCTCCGAATCCTGCGCGACATAGCGGTTCGCGATGTTGTTGACGATCTGCGCGACTTCCTTCGGGTTGCTGCCTTCCAGGCTGAGTCCGATGATTCCCGACTGCAATGCCGTTTCCGCGACCGTCAGGCGCTTCTGCAGGCTGTCGATGGTGGTGAGCGTCGAGAAGCGCTGCAACTCGAACTGCACGCCCGGGTTGCCGACGAGCTTGTCCACCTTGAGCTTGACCGGCCCCTGCTGCGTCACGCCGGTTGCTTCCTGGCCCACGCGGCCCGTGAGAATGGCGACCCCGTCCGGATCGTTCAGCACATAGCTGCCGTTCTCGCCCGCGACCAGCGTGAACTTCTTGTCGTAGAGATCCTTCGGCGTATCGAAGAGCGGCACCTCGATCTGCTCGCCGCCCCATGCGAAGCGCGACAGATAACCCGAGGGCACCGCCATGTTGAACATCGAGAACGCGCTGCCGAGCAGTCCGCCCAGCACCGGGAAGCCATGCGGCACCGCGCTGATGTCGAGATGCAGGCGGCGCACCGCGTCGTCCACCACGAGGCGCGAACGCAGCAGTTCGATCTGCGCGGCCGTGGTGGCCTTGCCGTCGAACATCTGCGACACGGCCTGCACGGCATTGGCGTTCGCGTTCGGGTTGTTGTTCGGGTTCGTTTCCTCGACCTGGATGAGCGCGTCCGCCTTGTAGGTCGGCGTCGCGATGAACGCGTACGCTGTGCCCAGTGCGACCACGGCGAGCATCACGATTGTCACGAGCTTCCAGTTGCCGAGTACGGCCGCCAGATAGTCGGAAAGCCGCAATTCGTCGCCCGTCGATACGTCGGAGTATCGTGAATCGAAGTTCATCGCCATGGTCTCGCTCGCTCAGTTCTTGAAAACGAACAAACAAACCACCGGCGCGCCCCTGCGCGCCGGTCACAACCCTTACTTCGTCAGGACGGCTGCCGTCAGACCGGCGTTGATGGCAGGCAGGAGCAGGTTCAGCACACGCGAGAAGCGAACCAGTCCGTTGTTGTCCACGTAGACCACGTCATGCGGCTGCAGCTCGAAGCCGTTCGCGAGCAGCATCGACACCGGCGAACGCGCGTCGAGGTGATACACCTCGGGCTGGTCGGTCTGGCCGTTGCGGATCACGTACACCTGCTTCGGATCGGACGTCTCCGGGTTGAAGCTGCCCGCCTGCGACACCGCATCCGACAGCGTCAGCTTGCCGTTGCGCATCGGGATCACGGTGGCCGGCTTCGACACTTCGCCCATCACATAGACGCCGTTGTCTTCGCGCGAGTCGATGCGCAGCGCATCGCCCGGCTTGAGCATGATGTCCGACGGGCTCTTGCCCTTCGACGTCATGCCCGCCATGTTGATGTGATACGTGACGCCGTCGCGGATCAGCGTGACGCGGCTTTGATCCGCCGTCGTCGCGAAGCCGCCCGCGCGGCCGATGGCCTCGGTGAGCGTCATCGGAATGTCGTTGATCTGCTGCGAGCCCGGCGTGCGGACATCGCCGTCGATATACACCTGCGACGCACGGAACGATGCAACCCGCACCGTCACCTGCGGCTTCACGAATACCTTCGAGAGCTCCTGATAGAGCTCGCGCTGCACCTGGCCTTCGGTCTTGCCTTCCACATGCAGCGGACGGTTGACGTACGGGAACTGCAGGTTGCCGTCGGCATCGACGACGAAGCCCGGCGCGGCATCCGCGGTACGCGTCTGCTGCGGCGGCTGGCCGAGCGCGGCGACGAGTTCCGGGTGATCCCACACGGTGATCTGCAGCACGTCGCCGACGCCGAGCTTGTACGCGCCGGCCTTGCCGTACAGCGAGGCGTTCGGATCGCCCGTGACGACCGGTTGCGCGGCCTTCATCTTGCGCACGAGCGAGAGGTCGATCGGCGTGATCGGAATGTTGACCGTGGATGCAGGATCGCCCTGGTCGTTCGAGGTCTCGACGAGTTGCGCCGGTTGTTCGAAGTGCATGCCCGGCGCCAGACCGCAGCCCGCGAACAGCACGGTGAAGGAAGCAGCCGCAGCCAGGCTCGTGAGGCGGAACATGCGCGACACGTTGGTATTGGCGGCCATGGAGGTGGTGCCCGGTTGTTGTTGATTGTGCATAATGGTCGTCCCCTACATCAGTAAGCGTTGGTGTGGCGTAGTCCCTTGAAGATCGTTGCGGCGATGATTCTCATGTCGAGGCCGAACGACCAGTTACCCAGGTAGTACAAATCGTGTGCGACGCGTCCTTCCATCTTCTCGATGCGATCAGTCTCTCCTCGAAATCCGTTGACCTGGGCCCAGCCGGTAATGCCCGGCTTGATCCGGTAACGATGGATGTACCCCGATACGACCTTCTGATACAGGTCGTCATGCTCCAGTGCGTGTGGACGCGGGCCCACGACCGACATGTCGCCGAACAGAACGTTGAGGAACTGCGGCAGCTCATCGAGGCTGGTACGGCGCAGGAACGCTCCGACCCGGGTCACGCGCGGGTCGCCGCGCGTGGCCTGCTGGAGCACTCCGGCCTGTTCCGTATGCAGACGCATTGAACGGAATTTGTAGATTCGGAAGACGCGGCCATCCGCGCCCTTGCGGCGTTGCCTGAAGAACACCGGGCCGCGCGAGGTCAGCTTGACCGCAAGCGCGATGCCGATCATCAGCGGCGCGACGACGATCAGCGCGGCGAGCGCGAACGCGCGGTCGAACAGTTCCTTCTTCAGCAGCGCCGACGCCGACAGCGGCGACGCCACCAGGTTGATCGCGGGCGTGCCGAGCAGATCCGTCACGCCGCTTTCGAACAGCGCGAGACTGCGCACGTCCGGGATGAAACGCACGTTGATGAGGTCGTCGCGGAACTCGTTCACGAAGCGCAGGATCATGCGTTCCTGCGACAGCGGCAGCGCGAGCCACACTTCATCGACATGCTGGGTGCGCACGTAGTTGACGAACGCCTCGTAATTCTCGAACACCGGCACATGCGTGTTGATCGTGCCGGTCTCCGGCGCCGCATTGAAGACGGCGGTGGCGCGAAAACCAGAGTCGGTGGCGCGGTCGACCTTGCGGATCATCGAATGGCAGTGCCGCCCGCAGCCGACGATCGCCACCTGATGCAGGTTCATGCCCGCATGACGCATGTGCGCGAGCACCGCGTGCGTGATCAGCCGGCCGGCGATCATCAGGCCGCCGGACATCGCGGTCCAGTAGGCGAACCAGAGGCGCGACACATAGTCGAGGCGATGCAGCGAGAACATCAGCGCCAAGGCGCAGCCTTGCACGACCAGCCAGCCGAGCGACACCTGGCAGGCCAGTTGCAGCTTGCTGCGGCCGCGCCACGACTGATACACGCCGAAGCCCGGAAACAGGGCGAGCGAGAACGCCGCCGCGAACGCGACGAACGCCACCGAATAGGCGTGAGCCTCGATGTACTCGAACCTGATCTGCGATGCCACGGCCGCGCCGCCGACGATCACGATGACGTCGAACAGCCTGGCCAGCAATCCCTGTAAATCGCGCATGTCATTCCCCCGAATGCTTATCGCCCGTGTACCGCACCCGCTCGTGTCCTCCCTCGCCAGCCAGTCTTGGATCTGGTGTGAAGCCGCTGCAAAGAAGTGTC
The DNA here is from genome assembly GCF_031451075.1 of Caballeronia sp. LZ043. Classification (NCBI taxonomy): domain Bacteria; kingdom Pseudomonadati; phylum Pseudomonadota; class Betaproteobacteria; order Burkholderiales; family Burkholderiaceae; genus Caballeronia; species Caballeronia sp. LZ043. The sequence continues at coordinate 2,164,263 of NZ_JARUXT010000001.1, forward strand.
GCGTGTTGCCCGTTTGTTACTCTCAAGCCGTGCTCAGTTGCAGCGGCCGTAGGTGTCGTCGAAGCGCACGATGTCGTCTTCGCCGAGATAACTGCCCGACTGCACCTCGATGATCTCGAGCGGCACCTTGCCCGGGTTCTCCAGCCGATGCGTCACGCCGAGCGGAATGAAGGTCGACTGGTTCTCGGACAACATGAACTGCTCGTCGCCGCGCGTGACCAGCGCCGTGCCGCACACGACGATCCAGTGCTCCGCGCGGTGGTGATGCATCTGCAACGAGAGCTTCGAACCCGGCGACACCACGATGCGTTTCACCTGGAAGCGCTCGCCGTGTTCGATCGAATCGTAGAAGCCCCACGGACGGCGCACCTTGCGATGCGCGTTCGCTTCAGGCGCGTGCTGCTCGCGGATGCGCGCCACCAGCCCCTTGATGTCCTGCACGCGCGAACGGTCCGCCACCAGCACGGCGTCGTCCGTCTCGACCACGATGATGTTGGTCGTGCCGACGCACGCCACCAGGCGGCCGCCTTCGGAACGCGCATAGCTCGACGTGGCGCCTTCGAACATCACCCGGCCGCTCGCGACGTTGCCCGACTCGTCCTTGTCCATCGCGTCCCACACGGCGTCCCACGAGCCGAGGTCGGACCAGCCCGCCACCAGCGGCACCACCACGCCGTCGCACGGCCGGTTGTTCGTGCCGATGTGCTCCATCACCGCGTAGTCGATCGAATCCGACGGCGCGCGGCCAAACTCGGCAGCCGACGGACGCATGAACTTGCCGTCGTCGCGGCCTTCCGCGAGCGCGGCGCGGCAGGCCGCGTGCATCTCGCCATTGAGCTTCTGCAACGCGGCGAGCCACACGCTCGCGCGCACCACGAAAATGCCGCTGTTCCACCAGTACGTGCCCGCCGCGACGTATTGCGTCGCGAGCTCGGCCGCGGGCTTCTCGACGAAGCGCTCGATCTTGTGCGCGCCGTCTTCCAGCGCCTCGCCCAGGCGGATGTAGCCGAAGCCGGTGTCGGGGCGCGTCGGCGGAATGCCGAGCGTCGCGATCACGCCGCGCGCCGCGTGCTCCGCCGCGATGGCGATCGCGCGATGCAGCGCCGGCAGGTCGGCGATCGAGTGATCGGCGGGCATCGCGACCATGATCGCGTCCTCGCCGTCCTTGATCGCCGCGAGTGCTGCGAGCGTCAGCGCGGGCGCCGTATCGCGGCGCGCCGGCTCGACGATGATGCGGGCATCGACACCTGCCTCGCGGGTCTGCTCTTCCGTGGTGAAGCGATGTTCCTCGCCGCACACGATGATCGGTGCAGCGGCCACCTTGAAATCGCCCGAGAAACCCTTGAGGCGCCCGACGGTGGCCTGCAGCAGCGAATCACGGCCGACGATGCCGATCAGCTGCTTCGGGAATTGTTCACGGGACATCGGCCACAGGCGTGTACCCGAGCCGCCGGCGAGAATGACCGGGACAAGCCTGCGGCACGCGGCCGTCTCCATGCTCGTCGTGCCAGTCATCGTCTCGCCTACCGTGCGTGCCTCATTCGTCATATGGACTCCTGCCTGCGATTTCGGTCGGGCAGCACACTGCCGCCCGAGAATGATTGAGTGCCGAACCGTTCTGGTCCGGCCAAACCTTCGACGCTTTACGCCATCGTTGTTCAGACCATGCGCGCTAGCGCGCTTATCAGCCGTTGGGCCGTTCAGCCGTTTGCTTCGCGCCTGCTCTGCGTCCGGTACTCGGTCGGAGAGATCAGGAGGCGCTTGCGGAAAATCTTCGCCAGCCGGTCGCCGTTGCCCATGCCGCTGCGGCGCGCGATCTTGTCGACCGGCAGTTCCGAATCCGTCAGCAGCGCACAGGTGACGGCAAGCCGCGCCTGCAACAGGTAATCGGACGGCGTGATGCCCATCTCGATCTTGAAGCGGCGCAGGAAGTTGCGTTCGCTCATCGCGGCTACCTGCGCCGCATCCACCACCGAGATTGGCCGCTCGCAGTTGTCCTGCAACCAGCGCGCCGCCGCCCGGATCTTGTCGCCGGCGGACGCCGCGCCGCTGTCGCCGAGAATCGACACCAGCTTCGCCGCCGAACCCGGCATCAGGCGCTCCGCGACGCTGCGCGACACGTCGATGCCGAGGTCGCGCTTCACGATCAGCAGCGCGCCCTTCATCGACTCGTAGCGGTCGCCAGCGTCGGCCGACTGCTCTTCGCGCACCAGATGGATCATGGCGCCGCCGTAGCGCGCCTGCGGATCCTGCACCTGGCCGATGCCCGCGGCGTCGAGCACCTTGCGGCCCTCGGAGATGGCGCGGACCACGGTGGTCTTGGTCTGCACGCGGCGCAGCCATTCGACGATGCGATCGTCCTTCGCGGCGCTTTCCGCGCCACGGCCGCCGGCGACGAACAGCGCGTCGAAGCCGCCGTAGTGACGCGCGTCCAGGCCGTCGGTCCACACTCGCACCGACGAGGAGCACGCAACGTTGCCGCCTTCCACCGACAGGAAACGGACGTCGTAGGTGCAGTCCACGCGGGACCGTGCCGACGACAGCTCGTTGGCCATGTGGAAGACTTCCGCGACGATCCCCGCGCCCAGCAGGGAGAATCCGTCGAACAGCAGGATCGCAATGCGGCGGACCTCGGTCTGCGAGGTTCGCGCCGCGGGCGGCGTCCAACCCATGACTGCGGGTTCGAGATTGGCGTAAGGCATGGTCATCCTCTGCAGCTTTGTTTCCAATGAGGTGCGGAAGAGTTCTCGGTCATTGCGGCGCATCAAAGGAGTTTCCCGAACTTCGCCGGGTTACCGTGACCGATTGGAACGGAGTGATGGCGGAATCGATCCGCTGGCTTGAATAATAAGCAGACAAACTTTTTTGTGCTCTAGATTTTCGCGCTTGAACCACAAAATCTGTCGCGCTATGAGGGTGAGCGCACATTGATATCCCTCCCCAAATTCGGAATGCGCCGCTTTCTAAAGAATCACGCGATAAAGACGCGATTTGTCATACAAACTTTTAGTCCGCGACTTAGTGCAATCCGCGCCCGCGAGCCGCTTGATCGGCCATGGACAAAGCCTGAAAGCCACGCCCCGCGGCCCTGTACGGCTGGCGCGGCGAGGTTTGGCGCAGGTCGGAGCAAAGAAACTGATTCAACCATGAAACATCGCGCGGTTCAGAGACCGGCCAACGTATCGCGTCAATCGGAAATTTTTTGCCGTTCGCGGCGGTTCAGAACTCGGTCTTAATCCGGCTTTCGTACACCCGGTTAATCCCGTAATTGGCGATGTATTAACTGATTGCTATTTTTTCCCGGTGATTAAATCACGCGTTTTTTGATTTTAAATTAATCATCATAATGCCGGCTTACTGGCAAATCTGAAGACATGGCTTATTAACTCCGATGCTGCACCGCAAAACGGCCGCAAGCGCGGCACGTCCGCGTATCCGCCGGGAAACGGCAACTGACGCGTCCGCCATTCTCTAGCGTTTTGCGGCGGCGCAGGGTCCGTCGCGGATTTTCTCCACGCCATTGAAAGCGGCTGTAATCATCGGGAGAATACGTGCGCTTGCTTGCAAACCTCTCATGTCATTCAAATCACGCTGTTTAGACGCAGCGAAACAGTGTCCGCGCCGGTCAGCTTTGCCGATTTTCAAGGTCGGATGCAGTTGTCGTGGTCATCCTTCCATGTTTCACTCCTGAAATTGGATGAGCGCTCACGCACATGGCTGCCATCCCGGAGCGTTCACATTCGCAACGCAGGCACCCGGTCCAGCATTCTTCCGACGACGCACGCCCACGCGTGCGCGCGCGCACGGTAGCCCGCCGGCGCAGGCAGCATCGTGTGCGCTTGGCGCGTGGCCCGAGCGCCTTCGCCGCATCGGCGGCACGCAGCGCTCATGCGCCAGGCTCACGATGAACCGGAAACCCGCTTCGCGTTTCACCGCCCCTCGTCGAACCCTGCGCGTCCCGCAGGCACGCATCGCCATGGCCGCGGGCGCGCTGCTGGCGCTGAGCGCCTGCGACAAGCCAGGCCCCGCCGAGACGCTGGCCACCCGCATCGAGACGCTCGCGGCGGAGGGACCCGGCGCCCCGCGCGCGGCGCTCGTGAAGGTCGCCGAAAACGAGGCGCCGGACCCGGCCGACACCCCGCCCCTGCGTTGCAGCGCGCCCACGCCGCCCGTCGCGGCGAAAGCGGGCGGCGATCCGATCGAAGCCGATACGCCCGGCAGCGACGGCACGCGCATGTTTCCGCTCGATGCCCCCGTGCGCATCGCGATCACCACGCGAACCCAGGCCGCCGACACCGTCGAATGGCAGATCCGCGATGCCTGGAACACCCGGAAGGCCAGCGGCAGTTTTCCGGTGAAGGCCCAGCCGGGCACCTACACGCTCGCCTGCACGTCGGAGGCGGCGGGATACTTCTCCGTCAGCGCCTCGCTCGCTTCGGGCAAGAGCACGCTGCCGATGCGCGGCACCCGGGCCGCGGGCATCGCGACTTTCGGCGTGCTGCCGGACGTGTCGCCCGCGCTTCCGCCCATCACCTTCGCGCATCCCGACCAGCATCGCTTCGGCGGGCAAGGCTCCGCGTATCTCAAGCCCGGCGAGGAATGCTGCTCGGGCGACGGCTATCGGCCGCTGTACACGGACCTCGGCCTCACCTGGGTGAACGACAACCGCAACTGGTACGTGACCGAGGAAAAAGGCCCGAACACCTTCAACGCCAGCGCCGACAATCTCGCGGCCTATTTCAAGCCCGGCGACCTGCTGCGCCTCATCCAGCTCGACGGCATCCCCGCCTGGGCCAGTCCGACGAAGGAGCGCACGCACAGCTGGGCGCCGGTCTCGCTCGATGCATACAGCGCCTATATGAAGCGTGTGGGCGAGGAATCGAACACGGTGCGCAAGACCTGGTTCGCGCGGCAGACGCACAACTACTACCAGGTGACCTGGGAGCCCGACTACGAAGGCGGACTGCCGTGGAAGGATACGGACGCCCATCTCGTCGCGCTGTACAAGGCCACGCACGATGCCATCCACGCCGGCGATCCGAACGCGGTCGTGATGGGGCTGACGCTGTCGAATCTGGCGTCGAACACGAAATGGCTGAGACGCCTCGCGCCGCTCGGCATCGGCAAGTATCTCGACGGCGTCAGCGCGCATGGCTATTACGATGTCGGCACGTCGCCGTCGCATCCGCCGGAGCGCTTCGACGCCTCCCCGGCCACCGCCGCGAAAGCGATGCCGGGCATGATGCGCGACCTGCGCCGCACAATGACCGAGGTGGTCAGGCCCGGCGCGAAGCTGTTCGTCACCGAGACGGGCGTGAGCTATGACATCGGCAGCAAATACGGGCCGACCTCGCCCGGCTGGAACGTGCTGTATGCGCAGGGCGCGGTGGTCGCGCGCGCCCATCTGATCCTGCTCGGCGAAGGCGCGGACGTGAGCTTCGTGTTCTATTCCGCCGACATCCCCAACGAGATCGGCTACGGCATCTTCTTCGACCTAGTGAATCCACAGGGCGGCTTCGGGCAGAAGCAGATCAGTCCGAAGCCCGCCGCGATGGCGGTCGCCGCGATGACGCGTCTCATCGACGGCACGACCACGCTGGGCCCGGTGAAGGACACGCCGAAGGGCGTCTATGCCTATGCGTTCCAGCGCCTCAACAACGGCCGCGTCGTGACCGCGCTGTGGACGCACGACAATGCCGCCTGGCCCGGCGCCAACGGCTTCGATGCCACGCGCGCGGTGAACTACCGGCTTGCCGTGGACGCGCCGGGCAAGTCCGGCTCGGTCACCGTGTTCGACATGATGGGCAACGCCTCGACGGTGCCGTACAGCGACGGCCAGGTGCCGCTCGTGCTCACGGCCGCGCCGGTCTATGTCGTGTCGAACAATGCCGAATCGATGCGCGCGAACGTGATGCGTCCGGCCGGCTATGTCGGTCAGTGAGCGATGGTCCAGGCCGCGTGCCGCATGGCCTGCGCTGACGGCATTCAGGCGGTTTTCGCCAGTGCCGCGCATGCCGGCGGAGCGACCCCGCGCGCTACACTCGATTCGCAATGAACCCGGCCACGATGGACGCGACCTACGGAGCGGCGATGCTGAGCGAGGCGGATTTCCTGACCGTGGTGCGGCTCACGCCGCTGGTCTCGATCGACCTGATCGTCACCGACGGCAACCGGCATGTTTTGTTAGGACGGCGGCGCAACCGGCCGGCGCAGGGCACCTGGTTCGTGCCGGGCGGACGCATCGCCAAGGACGAATCGCTCGATGGCGCATTCACGCGCATCGCCCACAACGAGCTGGGCGTGGCCAGCATGGAGCGCGCGGGAGCGCGCTTCTTCGGCGTGTATGAACACCGCTACGACGACAACTTCGCGGGCGCCGGCGGCTTCGGCACGCACTATGTCGTGCTCGCCTACACGCTGACGCTGAACGCCACGGCGGCCATCGGCCGCTTCGACCAGCACAGCGAATATCAATGGCTCTCGCGCGACGAACTGCTCGCGCGCGACGACGTCCACGAGAACACCAAGGCGTACTTCCGCTGAGCGTGCGCACGTGCGCCGGCGCTCAAAAGACAAACGGCGCGCATCGCTGCGCGCCGCCCATCCTTCCCGCCAAGAAACTGGTTATGCCTCGACCACCGGGCACGCGCTCGCGTCGTCCGCGGCAGGCGTGGCCACTGCCTGTTGCTCCTGTTGCTGCGCTTGTTGCTGCTCTTGCTGCGCACCGAACTGCGCGCGCAGATAGCGCTCGAACTCGTCGCGCACTTCAGGATGACGCAGCGCGAATTCGACCGTTGCCTTCAGGTAGCCGAGCTTGCTGCCGCAATCGAAGCGCTTGCCGCGATAACGGAACGCCAGCACTTGCTCCTGCGTAAGCAGCGCCTGGATCGCATCGGTCAGCTGGATCTCGCCGCCTGCGCCGGGCGTCTGCTTGCGCAGGAAGTCGAACACGCGCGGCATCAGCACATAGCGGCCGACCACGCCGAAGTTCGACGGCGCCAGCGCCGGCTCCGGCTTCTCGACCATGCGCGAGAGCTTGAAGAGCCCGTCGTCCCACGGCTTGCCTTCGATCACGCCATACGAGCGCGAGTCCTGCCGGTCGATCTCTTCCACGCCGATCACCGACGAATGATAGTGATCGAAGACATCGACCATCTGCGAGAGCACCGGCGGCTCGCCGTCGAGCAGGTCATCGGCGAGCACGACCGCGAACGGCTCGGCACCGACCAGCTTTTCCGCGCACAGCACCGCGTGACCCAGTCCGAGCGCTTCCGCCTGGCGCACATAGATGCAGTTGACATGACTCGGCTTGATGCTGCGCACGAGGTCGAGCAGCTTCTGCTTGCCGCGCGCTTCGAGCTCGGACTCGATCTCGTAGGACTTGTCGAAATGATCTTCGATCGCGCGCTTGCTGCGGCCGGTGACGAAGATCATCTCGGTGATGCCCGCGGCCATCGCTTCCTCGACCGCATACTGGATCAGCGGCTTGTCGACCACCGGCAGCATTTCCTTTGGGCTCGCCTTGGTGGCCGGAAGGAAGCGCGTGCCGAGGCCCGCGACAGGAAACACCGCCTTGCGTACTTTGAGCATCGGCTCACCTCGTGTCATGGTTGTCGGGGAGGCATGCCCGATGCGTCGTCGAGCGTTTGCGGCACGCCTCTTGTTATGAGAAAAGCGTCGTCGGTTTCGTCAGACGACAGGAATGAAGTGAGCTTATTCCTCGAGTATCGAAATCATCTGCCAACACTTCGCCTTTTTCCGACTGCGAGCGTGGCGAATGTTGCCTGCCGCGTATAGTGCGACGCATGTGAGCTCACATTGCCGCACCTTGCGCCGCCTTCAACGGAGGTTCGCGTTCCTTGCATGTGACCGGTCCGGATGCCGTGAGGGCCCGTTCCGGTCGAGGGAGAAAGTCGATGGAATACGCCAATGGCATGGGCCGGCTTCAGGTGGTGCGCGGGGTCACGCCCGGCATCGAGCCTGAGCCCGTCAGCATGGCCGGCACGGAGAAGCGGATCGGCATTCTGGTCTTCGAGGAATTCTCGCTCGTCGAAGTGAGTTCCATCTCCGAGGTCTTTTCGCTTGCCAACGAAGTCCATCTGCCGGCGGATGCTGGCCACCGCACGGAAGCGCCGCACTATTCGCTGCTATTTTTGTCCAGTGAAGGCGGCAGCGTGGCGAGCAGTTGTTCGATGCGCATCTGGACCGACAGCCTGGAGACGCGCTGGATGAACGAATGCGATGCATTGTTCATCGCGGGCGGCGCGGGCGCGCGCCAGGCGCGGCACGACACGATGCTGCGCAAGCGCCTCGGCCGCGTGGCGCCGAAGATTCCGTTCATCAAGGCGATCGGCGAAGGCGCGCATATTCTCACGGCGGCCAATCTCACCGTGCAGAGCCGTTCGCTCGATTTCGCCGGAGAAGCAGCGGCGCCGGCGTTCCCGGCCGCGCACCTGCCCGGCATGGCGAACCCGCTGTTCATCGCCGAGCAGACGCTCACGCTCGATGATCCGAAAGGACCGATCGCGGCGGCGCTGTCCATCATCAAGCGGGACTATGGGTCGGCGGTGGCGCGCGAAGTATCGGAACGCTCGATTCCGGGCGCATGGCACAAGCTCGCGACGGTCCTCGACGACACCGACGGCGGCGGCGTGCGCCAGAAGATCGACGCGGCCGCGCGCTGGATTCGCGAGAACTACGTGCGGCCGATCTCGATCGCCGATGCGGCGCGCGTCGCGGCGATGAGCGAACGCAATTTCCTGCGCCGTTTCAAGGCGCAGATCGGACTGACGCCGTCGGAGTATCTGTTGCGCGCACGGCTCGATGCGAGCTGCATGCTGCTCGCCGGCACCGACCTGCCGGTGGACAAGATCGCGCGGCGTTGCGGCGCCGGCAGCGGCGACGGTCTCGCGAAGATCTTCCGCAAGCGGCTGTCGATTTCGCCGACCGAATACCGTCTGGCGGGCCGCCGCAAGGAGGCCGATGCCGGAAGTACATAGGCGCATGCGCCGTCACGTTCGTTGACCTTTTCGTCGGCGCCCGTGAAGTTACCTGGAACGAATACGCATGGAAACAAGGGTACTCTGGACTCTCTCGAATCTCGGCGACGCGGCGCTCCTGCTACCGCTCGCGCTCGTCTGCGCGCTCTGGCTGCGCTCGGTGGACCTGCGCCTCGCGATCCGCTGGGCCGTGCTGCTCACGCTCGGCATGGGACTCGTCGGGCTCTCCAAGGTGCTGTATGCGGGCTGCGGCGTCGAAATCTCCGCCATCCAGCTGCGCATGATCAGCGGCCATACGATGCTCGCCGCCTCGATCTATACCGTGGCCGGCGGACTGCTGTTCGGCGGCCTGGGCGGCGCGTGGTACCGGCTGGGCGCGCTGGGCGGGCTCGCGCTCGCGGCGGCCATCGGCGCGAGCCGCATCATCCAGGATGCGCACACGCCGGCCGAAGTCGTGGCCGGCTGGCTGCTCGGCGCATTGGTGGCAGGCCTCCTGCTCACGCGCGTCTTCGACCAGCCGCGCAAGATGCCGCGCGCGCTCGCCGCGGGCGTCGGCCTGCTCGCCGTCTCCTCGATCGCCTACGGCCATCACGCGCCGTTCCAGCGGATGATCGAACACTACTCGTGGTGGCTCTGCCAGGGACTCGGACTCTGACGCGCGGCTTGCCCGGTTCACGCGTCACGGCGTCCCGTTCATGTTTGGCGCGCGCCGGTGCGATCTTCAGTATGATCGTCGCTTGAAAAAAAGCAGGCCGCCGGCATGCTGAGTCTTCGCGCGCGACCACGCGACCCCGCGGCCGCGCCGACACGTTTCCGGACCCCGAGCATGGATCGCTTCCTTGCAATGAAAGTCTTCGCGCGGGTCGTCGAGGCGGGCAGTTTCTCCAAAGCCGCCGACGCCCTGCGCCTGCCTCCCGCCAGCGTGTCACGCACGCTCCAGGCGCTCGAAGCGCATCTCGGCGCGCGCCTCATCAACCGCACCACGCGCAGCATCAGCATCACCGAGGACGGCGAAGCCTATTACGAGCGCTGCGTGCGCGTGCTGGGCGAAGTGGACGACATGGAAGCGTCGCTCACGCATTCGAAGACCAATCCCAAAGGACACATCAAGATCAGCCTGCCGCAGGTGATGGCCAAGAGCACCATCATCCCCGCGCTGCCGGAATTCTTCGCGGCGTATCCGGACATCGGCGTCGAGCTGCTGCTGACCGACCGGCAGGTGGATCTCGTCGAGGAAGCCGTGGATTGTGTCGTGCGCGTGGGCGCGGTCGGCGACGTCGGACTCGTGGCGAAGCGCATCGGCGCCTATACGCAGATCACCTGCGCCGCACCGAAGTACATCGAGGCGCACGGCGAGCCGCAGACGCTCGACGATCTCGAACAGCACCTCGCCATCGGCTACGTGCTGAACCACTCGGGACGGGTGCGCAACTGGGAATTCGGCGTCAACGGCGAGACGCGCAGCTTCACCATGAAACACCAGATCGCGGTCAACGACGGCGATTCGTACATCGCCGCCGGCGTCGCGGGACTCGGGCTGATCCAGGCCTCCAGCTATACGCTCGACCCGCTGCTGAAAAGCGGCGCGCTCAAGGAAATCCTGCAGGAGTATCCGTCGTATCCGCGCGTGGTGTCGGTGCTGTATGCGGCCAACCGGCATCAGCCGAGGCGCGTGCGCGTGTTCATCGACTGGGTCGCGGAACTCTACAGCCGCCTGCCCACCTTCCAGGTGCGCAGCGCCGGCAAGCCGGACTGAGCGGTCAGGCGGCGTTCGCGGTTAATGGTTGCACGAGCGGCATGGCGCGCCAGTCGTAGTCGCGGAACGCGCGCTCCAGTTGCAGCAGGTCAGTGGCGCGGGCGCTCGCATGCATGCCGCGCAGACCGGGCACGTCCATCTCGACAGCAACGCAGTTCGCGTAATCGCGCGCCCGCAGGTTGGCGGGAATCGTCGTGAAGAACGCGGTGGTCGGCACGTTGAAACCCGCTGCGACATGCAGTGCCGCCGAATCCGCCGTCACCAGGCAGCGCGCGTGCCCGACCCAAGCAAGGAAGGCCTCGGTATCGACCGACAGCGGCGCGATATCGCGGTAACGCGGGTGATCGACGGGGCCGAAGCCCAGCACGTCGAGCCCGGTTGCATCGGCGAGACGCTCGACGATGCTGGCATGCGCCGACGCGCTGATGCTGCGCACCGGCGTGCTCGCGCCCGGACAGAACAACGCATAGGGCGGGTGCTCGAACGGCGCCAGCGGCAGGTCCGCGAGCCAGCGATTGCACTTGTCGTGCGCGGCGACGCTCGCCGGTTCGAGCCCGAGCGCCCACAGGAAGAAATCGATCATCGGCAGCGTGGCGAACGGCGGCCAGAACAATTGATTGCCGAGATCGATTTTCAGGTCGGCTTCCGGGAGCGTCGCGAACGGCACCGGCAGCGCGGCCAGCTCGCCGAACTGCGGCGCGGCCAGTTCATAGAGCCGCTGCACGTAACGCGGCGCGCGCGACGGTCGGTAGATCGTGAAGCTCAGATGAGGATGGCGGCGCTTGAGCGCGAACAGCGCCGTCAGCCCGATGATCGAATCGCCCAGCGTCACGCCGAACGCGTTGATGAGATGCACGCGCTGTGCGTTCGCATAGTCTGCCTGGAACGGCGCCCGCCCCGCGTGCAGGATGCCGGCGCATGCGCCCAGCGGCTGATGCCCGGCAGCGTCGCCGCCCGCGATTTCGAGGTCGTACGGCGCGACGATCATGCCCTCGCCCGACAACAGCGAGCCCGCGTGGGTCAGCGCCTGTACGTCGTCGAGCGTCGCCTTCATGCGTCGCCTCGCTGTGTCTCAACGCCCCGCGTTGCGCTCGTTCGCCGCCTTCACGACCGGCACGCTCTGCAACACCGGCAGCATCGTGGTCTGATATTCCGGCACCCAGCGGCGCAGGTCGCGGCGCACCTCTTCGTCGGACAGCACGCGATGCTGCATCAGCCACGGCAGCAGCTCGTCGATGAAATCGTCCGGCACGCCCCGCGCCTGCGCAATGCGGAGCTTCGGATGCGGCGTGCGCGTGGTGGTTTCGTCGTCGGCGAGCAGTTCCTCGTAGAGCTTCTCGCCCGGCCGCAAGCCCGTGAACACGATGCGGATCTGCTCTTCCGAATAGCCGTACAGGCGGATCAGGTCGCGCGCGAGATCGACGATCTTCACCGGCTGACCCATGTCGAGAATGAAGATCTCGCCGCCGCGCCCCATGCTGGATGCCTGCAGCACCAGCTGCGCCGCCTCGGGAATGGTCATGAAGAAGCGCGTGATCTCCGGATGCGTGACCGTGACCGGACCGCCCTTCGAAATCTGCTGCTGGAACTTCGGAATCACGCTGCCCGCACTGCCGAGCACGTTGCCGAAGCGCACCGTCTCGAACTGCGTGCGCGGCGCGGATTGCTGCAAGGCCTGGCACGCCATCTCGGCGAGGCGCTTGGAGGCGCCCATCACGTTGGTCGGGTTGACGGCCTTGTCGGTGGAAATCAGCACGAAGTGACGCACGTCATGACGGATCGCCGAACGCGCCACCCGCAGCGTGCCGAGCACGTTGTTGCGCACGGCCTGCCAAGCGTTCTGTTCTTCCATCAGCGGCACATGCTTGTAGGCCGCCGCGTGGAAGACGATGTGCGGCGTGAAGCGCGCCATGGTCTGGTCGAGCAGCAGCGAGTCCTTCGCGTCGCCCACGACCGGAATCACCGAGCAATCCGGAAACTTCTCGTGCAGCTCCTCGATGAGCCGGTACATCGCGTATTCGCTGAGGTCGTAGGCCACCAGTTGCGCGGGCGAAAAGCGCAGGATCTGCCGGCACAGCTCCGAGCCGATCGAGCCGCCCGCGCCCGTCACCATCACGACGCGCCCGTGCAGCAGGCGTTCGACGTGCGGCATGTCGATCTTCACCGGCTCGCGGCCCAGCAGGTCTTCGAGGTCGATCTGCCGCACGCGCGACAGGAAATTGCCCTCGCCCGCCGTCAGCTGGCTCAGCGCCGGCAGCACCATCACCTTGACGCCGGCGCGCACGCACAGCGTGGCGACGCGCCGCTGCTCGTCGACGGAGGCCGACGGGATCGCGATGATCGCGTAATCGGTCTTGTACTGCTCCGCGAACTTCGGCAGGTCGCCGAACTTGCCGAGCACCTTGTGCCCGAGGACTTCGCGGCCCTGCTTGGCCGGATCGTCATCGAGCAGGCCGACGAGACGCCATTCGCTGGAGCGCGCCAGTTCGCGCGCCAGCATCGCGCCGGCCGTGCCCGCGCCGAGCACGATCACGGGCTTGCCCTGTCCGACCAGGCCGCCGTAAAGATAGAACTCCTTGCCCGCGCGATACAGCGCGCGCGCGCCGCCCATGGTGAGGAACAGCAGCAGCGGGGAGACGATGAGCACGGAACGCGGGATGACAGGCAGCGGCTGCCACATCACGGCGCCAATCATCACGAGCAGCGCGCCCACCACGACCGACTTCGAGATGCGCATCAGGTCCGGCAGGCTCGCGAACACCCACATGCCGCGATACAGGCCGAACACGCGGAACACGATGCCGTAGACCGGCAGCACCCAGACGAGCGCGCCGAGCGCGTTCTCGCGGAACGTAGGCGGCACACTGCCGTTGAAGCGAATGACGTAGGCGGCAACCCAGGAACCGGCGACCGCGACCAGATCGAAGAAGAATGCGCCCGCCGATAGCCACGAAGCTTTGATTCGATTCATCAGCAGGACCTCAAAGTTGTTCGGAACGGCGCGTTTCATGCCGCCGCCAACGCGCGTCGACCACCGCGCCCGCGGCCACAACCACGACTGCCCAGCCCGCTACCGCCAGCCACTGCATGGAGAGGGAACAATGCAGCGCCCCATTGGCGAGAATTATGCCCGCCGCCATGAACAGATACCAGACAAGCGCCGTACGCGCGTGTCCGAAACCCATACGCACCATTCGTTGATAGTAATGCTCGCGATGTGCTCGCCAAAATTTTTCGCCGCGCGCGAGCCGCCGGACCAGCGTGACCGAGGCGTCGGCGATGAACGGCGCGAACACCAGCGCCGGGAACCAGATGGGCCACACACCGTGCTGCCAACCCCAGTACCCCAGTGCGCCAGCGAGGAAACCCAGGGAAATAGACCCGGCATCGCCGAGAAAAATCCGGGCCGGATGAAAATTCAGGGTCAGGAAGCCGGCGGCCGCGCCGGCAATGCCGACGCTTGCCAGGCCCAGGCCGAATGCCGGCGCAGGCGCGGGCCCGGCGAGCGCGGCGGCGGCGTAGCCCGCGAAACCGAACAGCGCCATGCCGCCGGCGAGGCCGTCCGAGCCGTCCATGAAGTTGTAGAGATTGACGAGCCAGAGCATCAGGAAGCCGATCACCACGAGCGCCCACCACGGCACCGCCGCCGGATGCGCGACGATCACCGCGATCACGGCGACGAAGTGCGCGGCGAAGCGCACGCGCGCGGGCAGGCCGCGACGGTCGTCGATCAGCGAGACGGCGGCAAGGAACAGCACGCAGACGGCGATCAGCCACATGGACGGCGCGCAGACCAGCAGCGCGGCGGCGGCCGCCGGCACGATGCCCCAGCCGCCGACGCGCGGCGTGGGCCGCTCGTGCAGCGAGCGTTCGTTGGGGATATCGGTGGCGAGGCGCCAGGCGAGGCCGGTGCGCAGCAGCGTCTGGAGGATCAGCACGCACGCGACGAAGGCCAGCACCGCGACGATGATCGCGGCGATGAACGGCGAGTTGTCAGATAACGAAAGCGGCATGCAGGGTTATTGGATTATCCAGGCGAAGAGCGCCCGCCGAAGGGCGAGTTTCGCTTGGCAAAACCCCAAAGGATACGCGATTGTCCGGCGGCTCCGGTTTTTAAAATCAGACGAATACAGCCGGTCGCGCGCCGCTTCGTTGCTGCGTCTGGCGCGCGCAGGTCAACGTTGCTTCGAGCGATACCACTCGGCTGTCACGGCCAGTCCCTGATCGAGCGTCTGCGGCGCCCGCCAGCCCAGCGTCTCGCGAATCCGGCTGGAATCCACCCGCAAGCTGTTCGTCAGGCGTTCGATCTGCGCGGTCTTGCCTGCCAGCCGCGCCATGCCGCGCAGCCATCCCGGCGGCACCGGGACCAGCCGCGCCGGCCTGCCAAGATGCTCGCCCAGCTTGCGCACGAGTTCCGCGACGCCCGGGTCTTCGCCGTCCGTCACGTGGAACACGCGGCCCGCGGCGGCGGGATGCAGCGCGCATTCGACCGTCGCGCTCGCGAGGTTGTCCACCGACACGAGGCTGCGGCGCGCGTCGATCGCGCCGAGCGGCAGCGGCACGCCGCGCGCGACCGCGTTCATCATCGCGAGAAAATTGGCGCGCACGCCGGGACCGTACACGAGCGGCGGGCGCACCACCACTACTTCCATGCCAGTGCGGCTGCCGAATTCGAGCAGCCGGACCTCGGCTTCCGCCTTCGAGACGCCGTACGCGTCCGGCGGACGGCGCTCGTCGTCCTCGGTGAAGGGACGGCCCGGGTCGTGTTCCCCCAGCGCCTTGATGCTGCTCATCAGCACGAAGCGGGTCGCGCCCGCGCGGCGCGCGGCCTCGGCGGCGCCGAGCGCGCCCGCCACGTTGACCGCCCGGTAGGCTTCGAGCACCGCCTCGGCTTGTGAGGCAGCCTCACCCATCACATGCACGCGCGCGGCGAGATGGATCACCGCTTCGCAACCCGCGAAGGCTTCGGGACCGAGCGCGTCGAGTCCTTCGACCACACGCACCTCGACGTCCGGCCCGCACGCCGCGCCGGCGCGCACGAGACCCGTCGCCGCGATGCCGCGTGCGAGCAGCGCCCGGCTCACCGCCCGGCCGACGAACCCGTTCGCGCCGGTCACCGCGATGCGTTGGCCCGGCGCGCTCACAGCCACTTCCAGCCGAAGCGGTTGAAGAAGCGGAACGCCGACGTGACGAACAGCTTCACATGCGTCGAACCCTTGCGTGCCGCGCCGCCGCCGTGATGCAGGATGCGCACCGACGGCACATACACGACGCGCGCGAAGTTTCGCGTACGCAGGCTCAGATCGTAGTCTTCGAAGTAGAGGAAATAACGCGGATCGAAACCGCCGAGCGATTTGAGCACGCCGGTCCGGAACAGCATGAAGCAGCCGCTCACGATGGGCGGATCCCATACGATGTCCCGCTCGCCGATGACATCGCGCATTTCATAACGCGCCAGGCGCCGCGCGAACAACTTGCGCAGCGACGCGGGCAGGAAGCCGCGCGCGAACAAATCGAGGACGGTCGGGTAGCGGCGGCACAGGAACTGCTGCGCACCGTCTTCGCCGCCGATCCACGGCGCGAGCAATCCGGCATCGGGCTCCGCCTGAAGAAAGGCGAGTGCGCGGCGCAGGCCGTCGGCGTTGAGCTCGACATCGGGATTGAGGATCAGATGAAAGCGGCTGCGGGTCCGCTCGATCGCGAGATTGTGGCCACGTCCGTAGCCGACATTGCCATGCCCCCGGATCACGACGGTCTCGAGGCCTTCGTCGGATGGCGCCGGAAGATCGGCGAACTCGCCGGGATTGCCGTTGTCGATCAGGTAAAGCTGCGTATGTCCGGCCACGTCGTGCAACTGGCCCAGCGCGGCGTCGAGTGTTTCGACCGTGCGTGCGAGCAGCGCCGCATCCGGCCGATAGACCACGATGGAGATGCTGAGCGGGCAATCATCGCCGGTTTGCTCCGGCCTTGAGGTGCTCCGGCCTTGCGGTGGGATCGCGTTCATCGGACAAGGAGAGGTGTCCGCGCCACGAAAGGAATACGGACCGCGTCATGAAGTGGAAACCGCACCGATTGTGCTCAAAGTCACCCTTTTCGGCAACCGCACGAGCCTCCGGAAAAGCCGCGGCCGGGAAGATTTGTAAAATTTTGAGCTTGGGTTTGTGCTAAATTCCGCCCACTCGCAGTGACCATGCCCTATCCGAATCGGCCCCTGCTGTTGCTTCGGCTCCGACCGGACCCTCGCAGTGGGCTTACCCTGATCACCTTATCGTGAACTGAATGAGCAAGCCCATCGTCGTCGATCTCGACGGTACGTTGATTCGCTCCGACATTCTCGTCGAGAGCGGATTCGCCTTCCTGAGATCGTTTCCGCAGAAGTTCTTCCAGCCGCTGCAATGGCTCGCGAGCGGCGGCAAGCCCGCGCTCAAGGCGGGGCTCGCGGAGCACGTGTCGATCGACGTGACCACCCTGCCGTACAACCTCCAGGTCATCAACTGGCTGACGGAGATGCGCGCGGCGGGCCGCGAGCTCGTGCTGGCCACGGCAAGCCACGAGTCGTTCGCCAAGCGCATCGCCGAACATCTCGGCCTCTTCGTCCGCGTCTTCGCCAGCGACGAGCGCGTCAATCTTTCGTCGCATCGCAAGCGTGAGCGGCTGGTCGCCGAATACGGCGAGAAGGGCTTCGACTACGTCGGCAATTCGCACGACGACATCGCCGTCTGGCAATCGGCCGACCGTGCCTATGTCGTGAATCCGCATGCGGGCGTGATGCGCGCCGCGAATCGCGGCGCCAACGTCGAGCAGGTGTTCGAAAACCGTCCGCCGCAGTTCAAGGTCTGGGCCAAGGCGCTGCGCCTGCACCAGTGGCTCAAGAATCTGCTGATCCTGGTGCCGCTGCTCGCCGGACATCATCTCGCCAACCTGGCTCTGCTCGGGCATGCCGTGCTCGCGTTCGTATCGTTCGGCCTGTGCGCGTCGAGCGTCTATCTGCTGAACGACCTGCTCGATCTCGAGGACGACCGCCATCATCCGGTCAAGCGCAGGCGGCCGCTCGCCGCCGGCACCCTGCCGCTGCTGTGGGGCATGGCCTTGTGTCCGGTGCTGCTCGCCGTGGCCTTCGGCATCGCCGCCGCGTTCCTGCCATGGCGCTTCAGCGCGGTGCTGCTCGGCTATTACGTGCTGACGCTCGCGTATTCGCTCGTGCTCAAGCGGCGCGTGATGATCGATGTGGTCACGCTCGCCGCGCTCTATACGACGCGCATCATCGCCGGGGCGGCCGCGATCAGCGTGCATCTGACTTTCTGGCTGCTCGCCTTCTCGATGTTCTTCTTCCTGAGCCTCGCGTTCGTGAAGCGTTACGCCGAACTGCACGCGATGGTGCAGGCCGGCCGCGAAAAAACCCGCGGACGCGGCTATCTGTCCGACGACCTCTCGATGGTATCGTCGCTCGGCACGGCCTCGGGCTACATCTCGGTGCTGGTGCTCGCCATGTACATCCAGGACGGGGGCACGACGGTGCTGTACCGGCATCCGCAATACATCTGGCTCGCCTGCCCGGTCATGCTCTACTGGATCAGCCGCACCTGGATCATCACGCATCGCGGCGGCATGAACGACGATCCCATCGTGTTCGCCGCGCGCGACCGCATGAGCCTGCTGGTGGTCGCGCTGTGCGGCCTGGCCTTCTGGCTCGCGACCTGACCGATGAGCGAACTGCTTTCCTGGGGCCGCTATCCCCGTCTGCCGCAGACGCCGCACGCCGCTCACTGGCGCGATCAGGCGCAGGCGCAGTGGCGCGGGGTGCAAGAGACGCACGGCACGACGCTCGCCTTCGGCAACGGCCGCAGTTACGGCGATGTCTGCCTCGCCAGTTCCGATCACGTGTTCCAGACGCTCGCGCTCGACCGCATCATTTCGGCCGACTGGACCCGCGGCATCGTGCGCGCCGAGCCCGGCATCACCTTCGAGCAGATCCTCGCCGTCGCGGTGCCGCGCGGCTGGATGCTGCCGGTCACGCCGGGCACGAAATACGTGACGCTGGGCGGCGCCATCGCCAATGACGTGCACGGCAAGAACCATCATGTGCGCGGCACTTTCGGCCGTCACGTGCGCGCGTTCGGCCTCGCGCGCAGCGACGGCACGGTGCTCGAATGCTCGCCGGACACGAACCCCGAGTGGTTCAAGGCAACCATCGGCGGACTCGGGCTTACCGGGCTGATCCTGTGGGCCGAGTTCGCGCTGATGCCGATCCGCACGAGCCTGATCGACGTGACGAGCATCCGTTTCGGCAAGCTCGACGAGTTCTTCGATCTCTCGGAAGAGTACGACGCGAAGCACGAGTACTGCGTCGCCTGGGTGGATTGCGCGAGCCGCGGCGCCTCGCTCGGACGCGGCATCTTCATGGCGGGCGATCACGCGATCCACGGCTCGCTCGATGTCGAGCAACGCCGCAAGCGCAGCGTGCCGTTCACGCCGCCCGTGTCGCTCATCAACGGCCTCACGCTGCGCGCGTTCAACGAGCTGTACTACCGCAAGCAGCGCAAGCCGGTCGAGGTGTCGCGCGTCGACTACGACGGCTACTTCTATCCGCTCGACAGCCTGCTCGAATGGAACCGCATCTACGGACCTGCGGGCTTCCAGCAGTACCAGTGCGTCGTGCCGGCCGCGACCGCGCGCGATGCGGTGCGCGCGATGCTCGATCGCATCTCGTCGAGCGGGACGGGATCGTTCCTCGCGGTGCTCAAGCGCTGCGGCGACATTGCGTCGCCCGGGCTGCTGTCCTTTCCGATGGAAGGCACCTCGCTCGCACTCGACTTCCCGCAGCACGAGGCCCGTAACGCGCCGCTGTTCGCCGCGCTCGACACCCTCGTGCGCGAAGCGGGCGGACGCATCTATCCGGCGAAGGACGCGCACATGTCCGCCGCCGATTTCCGCGCCGCTTATCCTCAATGGCAGCAGCTCGAATCGCTTCGCGATCCCGCGATGCTGTCGCACTTCTGGAAACGAATGATCGCCTCATGAAGAACATCGTCATCGTAGGCGCCACGTCCGCCATCGCCATTGCCTGTGCCCGCGAATGGGCCGCGAAAGGCGCGCGCTTCTTCCTCGTGGCGCGCAACCAGGACCGCATGGAGCAGGTCGCCGCCGATCTCACGGCGCGCGGCGCGGCTTCGGCGGCTGTGTACCGGCTCGACCTCGACACGCTCGACGAGCACGCCGCGATGCTCGCCGCCTGCGCCGCGCAGATGGATTCCATCGATATCGCGCTGGTCGCCTCCGGCACCCTGCCCGATCAGGCCGCTTGCCAGAACGACCCGGCGGTGGCCGTGCGCGAATTTCACACCAATGCGCTCTCGCTGATCGCGCTTCTCACGCCGCTCGCCAACCGGCTCGAAGCGCAGCGGCACGGCGTGCTTGCCGTGATCTCGTCGGTGGCGGGCGATCGCGGGCGGCCGTCGAATTATCTGTATGGCAGCGCCAAGGCCGCGCTGCAGGCCTTCCTTGAAGGGCTGCGCGCGCGCCTCTTCAAGGTCGGCGTGCATGTGCTGGACATCAAGCCGGGCTTCGTCGCCACGCCGATGACCGAAGGGCTGCCGCTGCCGGGTCCGCTGGTCGCGACGCCGGAGAAGGTCGCGAAGGACATCGTGCGCGCGGTCGAGCGCAAGAAGGACGTGCTTTATACGCCGTGGTTCTGGTGGGGCATCATGCTCATCATCCGCAACGTGCCGCGCTTCCTCTTCAAGCGCGCGTCGCTCTGACGTGTCGCCACGGCGCCGGCGGGACGAGCGATCAGTCGCGGGCGGCCAGCGCGGGCTGCTCGCCGCCGAAGCTGCGGAACACGTAGCGCTTGTCGAGCCGGTACTTGATCACATAGCCGATCGCCAGGCCGATGCACGCGCCCACGTAGCGCATGGTGGCCGTCCCGAAGACATGCTCGAACGCGAATTCGACGCCCCAGAAGATCGCGGTGGTGACGAGGCCCATCGTCACGTAGAGCGTGAACATGGTGGCGTCGTGACGGGCGTTCTCCGCCTTGAAGCGGAAGATCCATTTCTTGTCGAGCACGTATTTCACGACCAGCCCGACGCCCGTGCCCACGAGCACGGACAGCACGATATGCCACGGACCGCCGTAGATGCGCGTCGAGAGATCCTGCGCGCCGATGTTGGCGAGCGTCGCGATGGCGGCGAAGAACGAATAGAGCAACACGAGCTGCATGGAAATTCCGGATCCGGTTGATGGAGCGACGGGGATAAGGCGCTGAATCAGGCGTGTTCCTGCGCGTCCGCCGGCTCGGCGCCGCGTCCGCGCAGCAGCAATGCCAGCACGCCCGGCACGAAGAATACCGCGGACAGCGACAGCGCATAGCTCGCGCCGATCAGATGGCGGGTATTGTCCGCGAGACCATCGCCGAAGGACGTGGCATAGCCCACGAAGCCGAACAGCCCCAGGAAGGACGCGATCTTCAGCAGCACGAGCCGGCCTGCCCGCGCGCTGCCGCGGTATTGCGCGATGAGCACGAGCGCCACGACGAGCGACGCGAGCATCGCATAGTTGAGCCGCTCCCGATACAGGTCGCGCCACCACGAGAACACGGGCAGGTTGAAGAAATTGTCGCCGTGCTCGAGCTTCGTGCCGAGATAGCCGATGCGAATCTCGTTGCCTGTGTCGAACACGGCCTGCGCGATGCGCGGCACGATCACCGGCTTGACGAGGGCGAGGCGCACCACATCGGCATAGCGGGCGTGCGCGCGTTCCATGCAGGACGGCCCGTCGGGTGCATAGGCGATCACGTTGACGCATTCGCGCAGGACGGGCTTGTCGCCGATGCGCTCGATGCCTGCGATTTCCCGCGGCGACAGCACGCTCAACGCGCCCGCATAGACCGCATGGTACTGGTTGATGCTCTTGAACGCGCCCGAGAACACCGGCAGCAAGGTCGCGGCGACGCAGACCGTCAGCACGGCCGCCGTCTTGAGCCGCGCGCGCCGTGCGTCGAACAACGGCATCACGAAGGGCGCGACAATCAGCGGCAGCGGGAAGAAGGCCGTCTTGGCCGCGCCGACGAACGTGGCGAGCAGCAGCGCGCACCAGCGCGGGGCGCGCGCCGGCTGCGCATCCCGTTCGCTGCGGTAGATGCACAGTGCGATCACCGGCAGGAACACGATGACCAGCTGATCCTCGAAGAAGGTATTGAAATACGCTGAGAAATCCGCCGACAGCGCGAGTACCGCGGCAATCAGCATGAATATCCAGGTGGTCAGCAGATGCTCGGCGCGGCGCAGGCGCATGAACAGCGCAATGAACGCGCAGAAGTAGATGGCGCGCGAGATCAGCGAGCCGATGATCAGCGAATACCGGCCCGACCCGCAGTCGATCAGCCTGACGAACAGCGACTGCACGAACACATAGGCCTTGTAGGACGACAGCGTCAACAGCGCGGGCCGCTGCAACCAGCTCTGCGCGAACACCCATTTGTCGTGCCACGAAGAGAGGAATAGCCGATGTGCTTCATCGCTGCCTGGCGGCGGAAACAGCGAACTGAATCCGGCCGGCCTGTCGATGAAGAACGTGATGCTGCGGTTGAAGTCCATGTTGTCGGCGAGGCCGCTCAACAAATGGAGTGATCCTAATGTGACCAGCAGCACCGCGAAGGCGCGGAATAGCGTTCGGGATGCGAAGAAGCCCTTGATGTACGCTGGCATGAACCTCTGGGGACGTATCGATGAGCGGCGCGCGCGTGTTTGCAACTGCGGCCTGAAGGAAGAGAATGCCTGGTCGACGATACCGGCGAAGGCAGTTACACGACAGCGACCAAGTGTAACGGACGTTTCAAATCAAAAGATGACTTGCCCGCAGGTTGTCCGGCGGGGGAACATTTCGGATTCTTTCTTATTTACGCCGTGGTGCGTGCGTCACTGGCGCGCCCTGATGCCCGTCTTTGGACCAGCCCGCGGGCCGCGGCACGGAACGGAATGGAACGGGCATGCAGTATAATTTGCCGCCCCTGCGTCCCACTGCAAAGGCAGGCGGCGGCGCTCCAGCCGTATGAAGAAATACGATAACGTCGTGCTGTTTTTACCGGCTGAAGGCGTGATCGCACTACAAAACGGTTGATTTTGCATCCTGCGACGGGCGGACCACCCATATCACCGTCGCGCGCTACGAGCAGGGGTGATGTGCTGCGCGCTTGATGAAACGCGCCCGGCCATTGCAACAGCATTCGCAAAACTTGATGAATCCACATTCGAAGCATCCCGCGTCATTCGCCGCGATTCTGAAGACCGTATGGCGCAACCGCGGATTGATCGTCCAGATGACGCAGCGTGAAGTGATCGGCCGCTATCGCGGTTCGGCGATGGGGCTCGCCTGGTCGTTCTTCAATCCGGTGCTGATGCTGGTGGTCTACACGTTCTTCTTCTCGGTGGTGTTCAAGGCGCGCTGGGGCACGCTCGACGACAACAAGGGCGCGTTCGCCGTCGTCCTGTTCGTCGGCCTGATCCTGCACAGCCTGCTCGCCGAATGCATCAACCGCGCGCCCACGCTGATCCTCGCCAACGTCAACTACGTGAAGAAAGTGATCTTCCCGCTGGAGATCCTGCCGATCGTCGCGCTCGGCTCGGCGCTGTTTCACAGCGCCATCAGCCTGCTGGTGCTGCTCATCGCGGAAGTGATCCTGCTGCATGCGCTGCCGTGGACCGCGCTGCTCTTCCCGCTGATCCTCGCGCCGCTGCTGATCGGCGCGATGGGCTTCGCGTGGTTCCTGTCGGCGTTCGGCGTGTATGTGCGCGACATCGCGCAGATCACGGGCATCCTCACCTCGGTGCTGATGTTCCTCTCGCCGGTGTTCTATCCCGTGTCGAACCTGCCGCCGCAGTACCAGACCTGGATCCGGCTGAATCCGCTGACCTTCATCATCGAGGAAGGCCGCAATACGCTCATTTTCGGCAAGCAGCCCGACTGGACCAGTTGGCTCGTCTGCATGGCCGGCTCGATCCTCGTCTGCTGGTTCGGCTTCTGGTGGTTCCAGCGCGCCCGCCGAGGCTTCGCCGATGTACTGTAAGCTTGACGGCGGACCTGTTCCGGCTGTCGGCACTTGAGAGATCGCGCGCGCGGCAGGGTCCGCGCGCAGGAATTGTCGAAGTTATCCGGAGGCTAGCAACACATGTCGGCTCAACTCGTCCCCACCATTCTTTGCGGCGGCGCCGGATCTCGCCTGTGGCCGGTCTCGCGCGAATCGCATCCGAAGCCGTTCATCCGGCTGGAAGACGGCGAAAGCCTGCTGCAGAAAGCATTCAAGCGCGGCGCCGAGCTTCCGGGCGTCGCCCAGGTCCTGACGGTCACCAACCGTGACCTGTTCTTCAAGACCAACGACGAGTATCGCGAAGTGAATCCGGCGGCCCTGCCCGCCTCGTTCATCCTTGAACCGTTCGGCCGCAACACGGCAGTTGCCGTGGCGGCCGCGGCGCTGCACGTCGCCGCCACGCTCGGCGAAGACGCGCTGCTGCTCGTGCTGCCGGCAGACCATCTGGTGCGCAACCACGCCGCGTTCGCGCAAGCGGTGACGCAGGCCGTGCAGCTCGCGCAGGCGGGCGCGCTCGTCACCTTCGGCATTGCGCCGACCTTTCCCGAAACCGCCTACGGCTATATCGAGGCGGACGGCACGAAGGTACGGCGCTTCGTCGAGAAGCCGGATGCCGAGACCGCGCAAGCCTACGTCGACTCGGGCAACTTCCTGTGGAATGCCGGCATGTTCTGCCTGCGGGCCGGCACGGTGCTCGCCGAGATGGCGCAGCACTGCCCCGACGTGCTCGACGCCACCCGCACCTGCCTGGACGCCGCCCGCCGCGCCGCCGGTGCGGACGGCGCGCAGATCGAACTCGATGCCGACACGCTCGCGCGCGCCCCGGACATCTCGATCGACTATGCGCTGATGGAGCGTTCCTCGAACGTCGCGGTCGTGCGCTGCGATATCGGCTGGAGCGACATCGGCTCGTGGAACGCAATGGGCGAACTCTCGCCCGCCGACGAACGCGGCAATCGCGTGGAAGGCGAAGCGCTGCTGCACGACGTCTCGAACTGCTATGTGCGCAGCGAGAGCCGTCTGGTGGGCGCGGTGGGCGTGGAAGATTTGCTGATCGTCGATACCTCGGACGCGCTGCTGGTGGCCAACCGCCACCGCGCGCAGGACGTGCGGCACGTGTATGCCGCGCTCAAGGCGAGCGGCCACGAAGCCTACAAGGTGCATCGCAGCGTCCACCGGCCGTGGGGCATCTATACGGTGCTCGAGGAAGGCTCGCGCTTCAAGATCAAGCGCATCGAAGTGAAGCCCGGCGCGAGCCTCAGCCTGCAACTGCATCATCATCGCAGCGAGCACTGGATCGTCGTGAGCGGCATGGCGCTCGTGGTCAACGGCGAGAACGAGTTCTACGTACGCACCAACGAATCGACCTACATTCCCGCGGGACACAAGCACCGGCTGACGAATCCGGGCGTCGTGGATCTCGTGATGATCGAGGTGCAGAGCGGCGAATATCTGGGCGAAGACGATATCGTCCGCTTCGACGACAACTACGGACGCAGCTGACGCGGCCCGCGTCCTGCGCATCGTCCAAGGCAGCCACTCACTCCATCACGACCCATGAGCCAAGCCAGCGCGCGCCCGAGCCTGAAACATCGCATCAAGGCGAGGCTCCTGCGCTCCTCGACCTATTACTTCCTCGCGGCGCTGAAATACTACGTCGGCAACAACGTGATTGCGCGCGTGCCGTTCGAGCGCCTGCGCAACGCGTACTACCGGCGCGTGCTGGGCATCCGTATCGGCCAGCGCACGCACGTCAGCATGCGGCAGTTCTTCACGGGCTATCACTCGCGCTGCAACGTGACGATCGGGAACAACTGCGTGCTCAACCGCGAGATCTATCTCGACGGCCGCACCGGCGTGACCATCGGCAACAACGTCAACATCTCGTTCCAGTGCTGCATTCTCTCGCTGCATCACGACCACAATCATCCGGGCTTTGCGTCCATCGGCGGCGTGGTCGAGATTCACGATCACGCGTGGCTCGGCGCCCGTGCCACCCTGCTGCCGGGCGTGACCATCGGCGAAGGCGCGGTGGTCGCGGCCGGTGCGGTCGTGACGAAGGACGTCGCGCCGTACACGGTGGTCGGCGGCGTGCCCGCAAAACAGATTGGCGAGCGCAATCGCGAGATCGCCTACCTGACCGATTTTTCACCTTTCTTTGACACCGACGTTTTCGACGAATCTCATGGCCACGCGTAAAAAGAACGTTCTCGTCTTCACCCTGGCGCCGCCGCTGCCGGCCAACGCCGGTGGCGCGATCTATACGATGAACACGCTCGCGCCGCTCGTCGACGACTACGACTTCCATCTGTTCACCATCGGCGGCGAGGAAGAGCAGAAGAAAGTGGCGCAGCATCGCGAGCTGTACGAGCGGCACTTCAAGTCGGTGCACGTCGAGCCGCGCGCGCCGATGCCGTCCGACAAGACCACCGCCGGCCGCGCGCTGCACTCGCTGGTGCATTCGCTGCACGGCCTGCCGTTCATGGACGCGAGCTATTTCAGCCGCGCCGCCGTGCGCAATGCGCGCCGCATCATTCGCGAGCAGCACATCGACATGCTCGAAGTGCACACCACGCACCTCGCGTTCTTCCGCAAGTTCGCGCGCGAGTTGCCGGCCGTGCTGGTGAGCCACAACATCGAGTCGGACCTGTTCCCGTTCTGGATTCCGGGCGGACTCGGCGGCTGGCAGAAGCTCGCGGTGTCGAAAGTGGCGGAGATCAGCCGCCGCAACGCGCGGAAGGTCGAGATCGACAACGCCTGGAATTTCGACGCGATGACCTTCATCTCGCGCGAGGACATGGAGCGCGTCACCGCGCCGGTCGAGAAGCACTACATTCCGCTGTGCTTCCCGGTGAAGCCGTCCGACTACGACAAGAAGCCGAAGGATGCCGTGAACCTGCTGTGGATGGGCGGCTTCTGGTGGTATCCGAACGCGGAAGGCGTGTCGTGGTTCGTGCGCGAGATCCTGCCGCTCGTGAAGGACCGCCTCGCCGAAAACAACATCCGGCTGCAATTCCTCGGCGCGAATCCGCCCGACGACCTGAAGGCGCTGCATGACGGCAAGCACATCTTCGTGCATGGCTTCGTGCCCTCCATCGAGCCGATTCTCGCCGAAGCGCATCTGCTGTTCGTGCCGCTCCTGTCGGGCAGCGGCGTGCGCGTGAAGATCCTGGAGTCGATGAGCAACGGCATTCCCATTCTCAGCACCTCCAAGGGCTGCGAAGGGCTCGGCGCGGTGGACGGCCGCGATCTCGTCATCGCCGACACCGCCGCCGATTTTGCCGAAGCCATGATCCGCCTCGCGCAGGATCCGGCGCAACGCGCCGCCATGGCCCGCAACGCTCAGGAGCTGCTGCGCACGCGCTACGACCTCGACGCCTGCGTCGACATCAAGCGCCGCCTTTACAACAAGCTGCTGGGCATCAACGCCGCATAGCTCGCGCCGGCCGGCCGCACGGCCGGCCCCGTATCGGAGACCTTCATCAGCACACTTGAGCCGACCCCGCCGTTCATCGAAATGTCCATGCCACCTGTCGCGAACCCCTCGCCGGATAACGCGGATCACGTGCTCGTGAATGTCGAGCGCATCTCCAAGCTGTTCCGGATCTACGACAAGCCCGCCGACCGCCTGCGCCAGTCGCTGGCCTCGCGCATCCGCATGCCGGGCCGCGCCCCGCGCGAGTACGGCCGCAACTTCTGGGCATTGCACAATGTCTCGTTTTCGGTGAAGCGTGGCGAGACCATCGGCATCATCGGACGCAATGGTTCGGGCAAGTCCACGCTGCTGCAGATCATCGCGGGCACGCTTTCGCCCACCAGCGGCGAGATCGACGTCAACGGCCGCATCTCCGCGCTGCTCGAACTGGGCGCGGGCTTCAATCCGGAATTCAGCGGGCGCGAGAACGTGCTGCTGTCGGCGCGCATCATGGGCGTGTCGGGCGAGGAAATCGCGGCGCGCTTCCACGAGATCGAAGCCTTTGCCGATATCGGCGAGTTCATCGACCAGCCGGTCAAGACCTATTCGTCCGGCATGTACGTGCGGCTCGCGTTCGCCGTGGCAATCCACGTCTCGCCGGACCTGCTGGTCGTCGACGAGGCGCTGGCTGTCGGCGACACCGCGTTCCAGACCAAGTGCCTCACGCGCATCCGCGACATGCAGAAGGCGGGCGTCACCATCCTGCTGGTCACGCACTCCACCAACACGCTGGTCGAGTACTGCGACCGCGCCATCTACCTGAAGCGCGGCCACTTGATCAAGGACGGTCCGTGCCGCGACGTCGTGAAGCTCTATGCGAACGATCTCGTCGATGAGGAAGGCGGCCGGGCGATCGACATCGACGTGCCCGAAGGCGAGCGCGCGGCGTCGGAGAGCGGCGCGGAAACGAAGAAGGTGGAGTCCGACAAGACCTCGATCCTCGACGTGAAGATCACCAACGAAGACGGCCGCGAACGCACCACTTTCTCGTTCGACGATCCGTTCCGCGTCACCGTGTCGATCCGGGTGTCGCAGCCGAATCTCCGGCCGTGCTTCGGCGTGCAGCTGAAAAGCGTGGACGACATCGTGCTGTGGAGCACCACGACACAGCACATGAACATTGCGATGGACGCGCTCGAGCCGGGCACGTATCACTTCACGTGGTCGCTGCGCGCCAACTTCTCGGGCAACCGCTATGTGGTTGCGATCGGCGTCGGCGATGTCGAGTCGGGCGAATACAAGCGTCATGCGCGGCTGCCCTATGCCGGGCACATCGACGTGCTGCCGCAGGCCGACGGCGGCTCGGGCTGGCTCGCGCCTTGCCCCGCTTTCGACTTTTCGCAATGAGCACGGAGGATCGCGTGATGTCGGACCGGATCAGGGTGGTCGCCGTCGGCTATTACGGCGCGCCCAATATCGGCGATGAACTGCTGCTCGCCGCGCTCGCCGCGCAGGTGCAGGCGCGCGGCGGCGAGCTCGTCGCGCTGAGCAACAACCCCGCCTACACGCGCGAGGCGTTCGGCATCGAGGCGGTGGACTACTTCAATCTCGGCGAAGTCGGCCGCGCGCTTGCCGGCGCCGACCTGCTGGTGTTCGGCGGCGGCGGGATCTTCCAGGATCATCATCCGTTCCACCTCGAGGCGCTATACGACCCGACGCAGAACGACATCGCGGCCTACGCGCGCGTCTTCTACATGGCTCGCCAGTTCGGCGTGCGCACGGCGATCTGGGGACACGGCGTCGGACCGCTCAACCAGCCGCAGGCGCAAGAGGTGGTGAAGGACGTCTTCGAGCACGCCGACGACGTGACGCTGCGCGATGCCGATTCGCTCGCGCTGCTGCGCTCGCTCGGCGTGACGCGCGAGATCGCGATCGGCCCCGATCCCGGCTGGGGCTATGTGGCGGACGCCGCGAGCCGCGAGCCGGCCGCATTCGAAGCGCCGGGCATCGAGGCGCTTGCCGGACGCAAGAAGCTCGCGATCATCGCGCGGCTGTGGGAGTTCTCGCACGACTGGGAGGAGAAGCTGCTCACGGCCTTGCGCGAAACATTGACGCCAGAATGGTCGGTGGTGTGGGTGGGCTTCCAGTGGTCGGAGAGCGCGCGCGAGCAGACCTCGGACCGCGCGTTCCTCGAAACGATGCAGAGCCAGCTGGGCGACGCCATTCCCGGCATCGTCGTGGACCGGCTCACGCCGGACGAAGCACTGACGCTGCTGCGCCAGTGCGACGCCGCGTTCTCGATGCGCCTGCACGCGAGCATCATGACGATCGCCTCGGAGATCCCGACGGCCGCGCTCGAATACGACCGCAAGATGACGCTGGCGCACGACATGGCCGGCATGCCCGCGGACCTGCGTTTGCAACTCACTGACAACAATGCGCGTTTCAGCCACGCGCTGCATCGCCTGACCGGCGGCGACGCACCGGCGTGGACGATCGCACCGGAGCGGCTGACGGAACTGGCGGCGTCGTCGGGCGTGCATGACGCCATGCTCGACGCCGCGATGGCGCGCGCGCGCGAGGCGGCCCGTCCGAAGGACAGCTGGCAGAACCGCGACTTCGACTGGTTGAGCACGTGGCTCGAACAGACCATCTGGCAGAAGAATGCGGCTCAGCGCATGCGCGAGAAAGCCCTCGAACTCCTGCGCTTTCGCGACGGCCAGCTCGCGATGAGCGAAGCGCAGGCCGCCTCGGCGAAGGCGGCGGAACAGGCGGCGCTCGCGCAGTCCGCCGAGCACGAGAAGCGCGTGCAGGAGCTGAGCGAGATGTTCAACGCGTTGCAGCGCGCGGGCGCGGCTCCCGGCGTGCAGAACGCGGAAGAGGCGCAAGAGGCGGACGCCGGCCTCGCCACGCTGCGACGCGAACTCGAAGCAAGCCGGCAGAAAAACGAAGCACTCTACGAGTCGCTCACGTTCGCGCAGGACGAGCTGGCCGCCGCGCAAGCCGAACTCGCCCAGATGCGCAAAAGTCTCGAGAATCACCGCAATCACGAGAATCGCGAGATTCGCGAGAATCAAACCCGACACGAACCAACACTGGGCATGACGCCTGCCGCGACTGCCGCACCGGACGCCTCGAACGTCGAGCCGGCCGGGACCGCGACCGTAAGCGTCCCCTCATCATCACTGGGTCCGAACATGCTTGTCCGCAAGTTTTTTTCCGCTCCGCGCACCTATACGGAACGCGCGCTCTACATCCTGCGCAACGGCGGCCTGCGCGCGCTCGCGTCAGCGGCGAAACGTCACACTCGCTCGCGCCAGGCGCTGCAGAACGGGCAGGTCCGGGAGATTCTCGACGCCTCCCGCCATGGGCTCTCGCCAACGGATCCGGACCTGTGGTTCCAGGCATCGGCGCAGTTGCAGCGTTCCGAGCTGGTGATCGTCTCGCAGCATCGCTACGACTGGGCTGGCGGGACGCACCGTCATGCGCAGCTGGCGCTGGCGGCGCTGCATGCGGGCCATCGCGTGATCTATCTGTACGTGTCGCCGCAGGACAAGGCGTCCGTTGCGCCGCGTTCGGACGCCTTGCAGATCCCCGGCCTGATTCACCATTCGATCGACGCCGTCACGCTCGAATACGTGTTCGAGCGCGTGTCCGAAGCCGCGCGCCTCGTGATCGGCGTGCCGGACGCGCGCGTGAGCCCGTTCTTCCTGTTCGCGAAGCATCGCGGCGTCGAGACCGTGTTCGATGTCGCCTACGACTGGACCCACGCCGCCGAGCCGCATCGCGCAATGCTGTCGACGCTGCTCGCGCAGGCCGACCGCTGCACGGTCGCGACGCCCGCGCTCGCGGACGCCGTGCGGCAGCAGCGCGACGCCGTGGAAGTGCTGCCGGGCGCCGCGCTGCACACCGTGTTCGATCCGTACAAGACCTACGACGCGCCCGCCGGCTTCGTGCCGAAGAACGGCCGCGTGGCGCTGTGCTTCTGCGTGAACGGTCTCGAAGCGATCGACTGGTCGCTCGTGCGGCGCAGCGCGGAACAGGCGCCGGAACTCACCTTCTGCTTCATCGGCACCGGTGCGGCCGCGCCGGGCATGCCGGCGAACGTCGTCGTGCGCGCCGCCGAGCCGCTCGCAGCGCTGCCGGCCTATGTCGCGCATGCCCATTTCCTGTTCTTCCCGCTGCTGCGCAACGCGCTCGTCGACGGCGACGCGACCGCGGGCCTCTATGCCGGCCTGCATCTGCGCAAGCCGGTCGTGACCTCGCTCGATTTCGGCATCACGCCGTCGGCGGACCTCCATGTCTGCGAGGACGAAGCGTCGTTCGTCGCGCGCTGCGCCGAGCTTGGCCGGGCGGAGCCGTCCGCGCGCCCCGACGACGCCTTCGTCGCGAGGAACAGCTGGCTCGGCCGCCTCGAACATCTGTGCCCGCCTGTACCGCGCCATGACGTGAGCGTCGTGATCCTGATCCACAACAACGCGAAGATCATCGCGCGGGCGCTCGAAACCCTGCTCGCGCATTGTTCGCCGTATCTCGCGGATGTCGTCGTGGTGGACAACGCGAGCGTCGATGGCGGCGCGGAGATCGTCGAGCAGCAGTTCCCGCAAGTGAAGCTCGTGCGCAATCCGGAGAATGGCTGCTCGTCGGGCCGCAATCTCGGCGTCGAGCACAGCACTGGCCGGTACATCGCCTTCTTCGACAGCGACCAGTGGTTCGCGGGCTCGTCGGGCTTCGCCGAGGCGCTGCGCGTGCTGGAAACCGATGCGAGCGTGGGCGTGATCGGCTGGAACGCCGGCTGGTTCGACAAGACCCGCACCGACCTGGGCGGGATGATCGCGGACTACTGCCCGAACCGCGCGATGAACGCCGTGGCGATCCGCGACGGCTATCGCGCCGACATCGGCTTCCTTGGCACGAGCGGCTTCTTCATGCGCCGCCGCACCTTCGACGCGACACATGGCTTCGATACCTTCTACGATCCCACCTGCTTCGAGGACACCGATCTCTGCTTCCAGATCAAGGCGCTCGACATGAAGGTGACGTTCCGCGATCTCTCGGGCATCCGGCATCAGCCGCACCAGACCACGCAGGCCAATTCGGGCAGCGACAAGTACACCGCGCTGTTCCTGCGCAACGCGCAGTACTTCAAGGAAAAGTGGCGCGACTATCCGCAGTTCTATGTCGACTACACGTGGTGAGGAACCCGCGCATGCCGTCCGCCACGCCTCGTCACGCAAGCAGCCTTCACTGATGCGGCAACTCGTCTATCTCTCGCCGCTGCCGTGGGCCAGCTTCGCGCAGCGCCCGCACAAGTTTGTCGAATGGTTCCATGCCGCGACCGGCGGCCGTGTCTTGTGGATCGATCCCTACGCGACGCGCCTGCCCGCCTTGCGCGACCTGCGGCGGCCTTCGAGCGGCGCTTCGGGCGCGAGCGTGGCTCGTCCTGACTGGGTCACCGTCGAGGGCGTGCGCGCGCTGCCGCTCGAACCGATGCCCGGCGGCACGCTGCTCAATCGCATGGGCTGGCGGTCGCTGGCGGGCCGCGTGGCGCGCTTCTGCGCCGAGGGCGAGACGCTGCTGGTCATCGGCAAGCCGAGTGCGCTGGCCTTCGACCTGCTGCGTCATGCACGTGCGGCGCGTTCGGCCTATGACAGCATGGACGATTTTCCGGCCTTCTATACCGGCATCTCGCGCACGGCGCTGGCGCGGGTCGAGGCGCGCATCGCCACGGACGTGGACCGGCTGCTGGTGTCATCGACGGCGTTGCGCGCCCGCTGGCAGACGCTTCGTCCCGACGCGCGGCTCGTCTACAACGGCCTGGACCCGGCGATCCTGCCCGCCGCCGACCTGGAGAAGCTCGCGCGGCTCGGCGACGGCCAGCCGAAGGTCATCGGCTATCTCGGCACGATGGGGCCGTGGTTCGACTGGGCGTGGCTTACCGCGCTCGCGCGCCAGCGTCCCGCCGACACCATCCGGCTGATCGGTCCGGTGTTCTCCGCGCCGCCGGGCGCGCTGCCGGGCAACGTGCAGATGCTGCCGCCGGTCGCGCATGCGGAAGCGCTCGAAGCGATGCGCGCGTTCGACATCGGGCTGATTCCGTTCATCCGCAACCAGCTGACGGACGGTGTCGATCCGATCAAGTACTACGAGTATCGGGCGATGGGGCTGCCCGTCATCTCGACGGCGTTCGGTGAGATGAAGCTGCGCGGCGGCGAGCCCGCGACCTTTCTGGTGGATGCGCCGGAACAGCTCGGCGGCGCCGTGGAAGCCGCGTTGCGCAGTCAGGCGGGCGCGGCGGAAATCGAGGCTTATCGCGTGGAGAACAGCTGGGCGGCGCGGTTTGATGCGGCGGGGGTGCTGGACTAGATTCGCGTTCGTGGCTGACGGACAACGCGCGCACGGATCTGTCAGCGGAACAAGGACATCGCGTAACAGTACGACCTGGAGTGGAATGGGAAACATGGGCGCAGTCGGAGTTGTGCACTCGGCCTTTCTCCCCCGATCATCAGCGGCGCTGTTTGTACGGCGTAATTCAGAATATCGGCTGCAAACGGCACGGCCAACAGCACAAGCAGCGCTGCTAGAATCAATCGCTGCACACGCCTCAATCCAAGCTTCCATGCGGTTAAGCTCGGAATGCGTGTCGGAGCAAACCGCGCTGACGCGTGCACAAGGTGGTGTTCGGTTTCCGTGGAGTAATGAAGATTTACAGCACAATGCAATTGTTCGCTTTGACTCGGCTGTTCTCCGCCACCGTTTTCCGTGAACTGGCGAAGAAGGGCCAATCAGGCTCGTTCCGCCGGCTGCTCGACCAGACCGGTTTGGTCGAACACGCCAACCCGCAAGCGACTGTCGGTGAAGTCTTCGATTCCGCATTCGAAATCCTGAAAGTCGCCGGGCACCGTGACGAGTATGTCTATCGTGCAGCTATCAGCCACAAAGTGTTGATGGGCACGCACTCGCTCCGCACAGCTTCGATGCTCAATGAGTTTCGTGCCGGCAGTTGCAAGGCAGATCTTGTCATCCTGAACGGGACCGCGACCGTCTATGAAATCAAGTCGGAGCGTGATTCACTCGCCCGACTCGCCAGTCAGGTCGAGAACTACAAGCGCGTTTTTGCCAAAGTCAACGTCATCGCGAGTGAAAACCACATTGAAGGTGTTCTGGCGACTGTCCCGGACGACGTAGGCGTAATGTGCCTTTCCAGGAGATACCGGATCACGACAGTTCGCGAAGCAGTCGATTGCCCGGCGCGTATCTGCCCCGTAACTGTATTCAACTCGCTGCGTATAACGGAAGCCACTGCAATACTCGAGGCGATGGGAGTGCCTGTGCCGCAGGTTCCCAATACACAGCGGCATGCCGCTCTGCAGCATCTTTTCAGCAAGCTCGACCCGGTCGCGCTTCACAACGAAATGGTGCAGACACTCAAACGAACGCGCGATCTCGCATCACTCGGCGAACTTGTCGACCGTCTGCCGGAGTCCTTGCAAGCGGCCGCGCTTTCCGTATCGGTGCGCCGCGCGGATCATCCGCGCCTGGTTGACGCGGTTACCACCCCGCTGCACGCGGCAATGGCGTGGAGTTGATTCGCGTATGTATTACCCTTATTTCCGCGGAAAGCAATTCGAGCTGATCACGATTCGCGAAATGGCGCCACTTCTTGCCAGGAAGAATTTCGTGCCGGTGATCGAACCTGTGCGCGAGGCGCTCGGCGGCCTCAAGAAGACTCTGGCCGCAGTCTGTTCAGGCGGTGGCCACGCGATCGTGATTGTGAATCCGTATCACGGCGATCATCAGGAAGACGGAACGAGCATCTCCGGCCTGCTGCAAGAGGGTTTTATCGGCTCCGCCAATATCGCAGCCGGCATACTGCTGCGTAGCGACATGACCGTCGAAGAAGTCATGGCCTGCTATCGTCTTCATGCCGCGCATCATCCAGTACTCGTCCATGCCGGCTTTAACGCACCCAAGGCGCTGGCAACTGAGTTGGAGCATGACATGTCCGGCCT
Source organism: Caballeronia sp. LZ043 (assembly GCF_031451075.1). NCBI lineage: Bacteria > Pseudomonadati > Pseudomonadota > Betaproteobacteria > Burkholderiales > Burkholderiaceae > Caballeronia > Caballeronia sp. LZ043. The sequence goes on from NZ_JARUXT010000001.1 coordinate 2,199,529, forward strand.
GACGAACGTGTTCGTCGAGGATCATGCGAAGCTGCTGTACCGGAAACATTTTGACCGCAGCACACGCATCCTGGTGCGCGACGGCTTCAAGCGACTGCGCAATGCCGACTATCCAGAGATGGAGGAGTTCTCCGACCTCCACGTTACCTGTGACGATCTCGGCATGGCGGGCTTTGGCGATTTTCTGATCGTCGGTGACGTCTACAGCGAGGGCGGAGGTCCAGCCTATGCGGTTGCCATCCACCTTACTTTCATCGATCCTGACAAGGACGATGTCATGTACATCTATCACTTCGTCTCGGACACGAAGGATACGCCGACTGACCCCGCCGGCAAGTTCGCTCAAGCGCTGGCAAAGTTGATTGCAAAACTGGACAGTGGAACCTCCCACATTCTCGAGACCGATGCGGTCAAGGAGTTTCGTGAACTCCATGCCAAGGGCCACTTTCCGGGACTTGGCTACGTGAAGAAACTCTCGATGAAACATCATATCGAGACGCTTGCAGACTATCTTGACTGAGTCCTATGGCAAGCCGTTTCTGCTGTCCAGAATGCTTCGGCGATCACGCTTTGCGCGACACGATCTTCCCTTTTCTCCAAGCTGGTCACGGGACATGTGATTTTTGCGGCACTGCTGATACTCAGCTCCTCGAGCCGACTAAGCTCGCCAACTATTTCGAGCTGCTTGTGAACGTCTACGAACCAGCTAAAGACGGGAAATCGCTGGTCGAATGGATGAAGGACGATTGGAATCTCTTTAGCCATCAGCGCATGGACCTTGCACATGCGAAAGAACTTCTCAGTGAAATTCTTGATGATGGCGAGATCGTTCGGCGCGGTTTTACTCCTTCGGAAAGCTATAAGAGTGAAGGCCTCGCCCAGTGGGATAAGCTGCGCGACGAGATGATGTATGCGAATCGCTGGTTTCTGGATATTGCCATCGACTTGGACCGTCTCCATCAACTACTTCATATGCTGATCGCACCGAAGTTGCCTCGCCAATGGTATCGCGCCCGAATGCGTACCGACGATGAGCTCTTCCCGATTGACAAGATGGGGGCACCGCCGAAGCGACGCTCGTCACATGGCAGAGCCAATCCAGCGGGCATTCCGTATCTCTATCTGGGCTCGCATCCCGAAACGGCCGCTGCGGAGATCAGGCCGCATACCGGCGAGGTTGCGTGCGTGGCTGATTTCACGATTCCCGAGATCAAGGCGGTGGACTTGCGTAATCCGCGCAAGCTGGTTTCACCGTTCATCCTGACCGATGCAAGCGAGATCGGCCAGTTACGTGCTGATTTGCCGTTCCTCGAACGCTTGGGCGAGGAATTGACTCGACCCGTTCAGCCGGCAGGAGCGGCCATCGACTACATCCCGAGCCAATATCTGTGTGAATTCATCAAGAAGAGCAGCTTCGACGGTGTGGTGTATCGAAGCTCGGTCAGCGAAGGCATTAACCTTGCGTTGTTCAATCCGGCGAAGGCGGTCGGCGGGAAAGTCGTGCTCTACAACGTATCCAAGGTCTCAGTCGAAGTAGCCGTCGCTCAGAACTAACGCACAGGCGCGACCGGTCAGCGCATTGACAAGCAGCGATCGGCATAACCGTAAAGGAACACTCGGGACGCCAGAAGCTGGGCTTTATCAGCGGATCGTGTGCCCGCGCCGCAAGACAGCGCCGGACAGCACACCCAAGCTGCTCCATAATGACCCGATCCGTCCCTTCCCCGCTTCTTCTTCAATGACCGACGCCCTGACCTCCAGCCTCGACACCGCTCTCGCTCCTCTCGTCTTCGGCGACCTGCAAGGCTGCTGCGAGCCCTTCGAGCGCCTGCTCAAAAAGGCGGCCGTCGCCGACGACGTGCCGCTCTGGTTCGCGGGCGACCTGATCAATCGCGGGCCGCAGTCCTTGCAGACCTTGCGCGAAGTGATCGCGCTCGGCTCGCGCGCCACGGTCGTGCTCGGCAATCACGACCTGAACCTGCTGTCGGTCGCGGCGGGTCTGCGCAAGCCGAAGAAAGGCGACACGCTCGACGAGATCCTCGCCGCCCCCGATGCGCCCGACCTCATCGAATGGGTGCGGCACAAACCCGTCGCGCACTTCGAGCACGGCATGCTGATGGTGCACGCGGGCGTGCTGCCGCAATGGGACGCCGCGCTGACCATGACGCTCGCGCATGAACTCGAAACCGCCTTGCGCGCACCGGACTGGAAGGAGACGCTGGCGGGCCTGTACGGGAATGAGCCGCATCGCTGGGATGACACGCTCACGGGCCTCGACCGCCTGCGCGTGATCTACAACGCGCTGACGCGCATCCGCTTCTGCACGCCCGAAGGCGCGATGGAGTTCGCCAACAACGGCGGCCCGGATGCCGCGCCGCCCGGCTATCTGCCGTGGTTCGACGTGCCCGGACGCCGCACGCAGGACGTGACGGTGGTGTTCGGCCACTGGGCTGCGCTCGGTCTGATGATCCGCGACAACGTGCTGTGCCTGGACTCGGGCTGCGTGTGGGGCAACAAGCTGTCGGCGGTGCGGCTCACGGCCGATCCGGCGCAGCGCGTCGTCACGCAGGTGAGTTGTTCGATAAAGAAGTGACGACCGGCTCGACCAACAGCGGCTCGCTGACGACAGCCGGCGCGCCGCGCATCTGATCGAGCGCCGCGCTCACCGCAGCCTGCGCCTCGCTCGCGAGCAGCCGCCGGTCCGCGCCCGGCGCAAGCGGATTGCACACATAGAGATGCGCGGTGATCTCGCCCGCGCGCAACAGCGCATTGAGCGAATCGTTGAGCGACATGTCGCCGATATACGCAGGCGCCACCGATTGCCGGCCCTGCGCATCCTCGTACCTCAGGCAGATCGGCTGCACCGGCACCGACGCCGACACGGCCGCCTGGAACAAATTCGCATGGAACGGCAGCAGCGTGCGGCCATCGCTCGTGGTGCCTTCGGGAAACACGCACATCTTCTCGCCCGCCATCAGCCGTTGCGCGAGTTCGTGCATGATGCGCTTCGCGTCGCTGCGCTTCTCGCGCTGCACGAACACCGTGTCCAGTTGCTGCGCGAGCCAGCCGACCACCGGCCACTTGCGGATCTCCGCCTTCGACACGAACGGCGTCGGACGCCACGCGTTGATCACATAAATATCGATCCACGACACGTGATTGCCGACCACCAGCACGCCGGCATCGAGCCGTGCTTCGTCGTTGTGCACGACGAGCTTCATGCCCGCGAGCCGCAGCATCTCGATCGACCAGACGCGGTTCATCGCGCTGCGCTCGCTCGCGGAAGCACGCGGAAACCGCGTTGCGACGATCCCCATGCCCACCAGCAAGTGGACGAGCAGCCGCAGTTTGCGCAGCGTCAGTCTCATGTTCAGCGGCTCTCGTAGGCGAGATGGCCGCCCACCACCGTCGCACGCACGCGCGCCGGCAGTTCGTAGCCCAGGAACGGCGTATTGCGGCCCTGGCTCCTGAGCTTGCGCGGATCGACGCGCCAGTCGGCGTTCGCATCGAACACGCAGACATCGGCGAGCGCGCCCGTCACGATGCGTCCCGCCGGCAGCTTCAGCGCATCCGCCGGCGCCGACGTGATGCGCGAAAGCGCCTTCGCCAGCGGCACGTCCGCCTCGCGCGCCCACTTCACCGTCAGCGACAGCAGCAGTTCGAGGCCCGTCGCGCCCGGTGTCGCTTCGGCAAACGGCAACAGCTTTTCGTCTTCGTCGAGCGGCGTGTGATCGGAACAGATCGCGTCGATGGTGCCGTCCACCAGACCCGCGCGAATCGCCTCGCGGTCGCGCTGCGAGCGCAGCGGCGGATCGAGGCGGAACTGCGAATCGAAATAGCCGATGTCCACGTCCACCAGATGCACGTGATTGATGGTCACGTCGGCGGAGACGGCGAGCCCTTCGGCCTTCGCCGCGCGCACCAGCGCGATGCCCGCCGCCGACGACAGATGCGACAGGTGCACGCGCGCGCCCGTCACGCGCATCAGTTCGAACAGCGTGTGCAGCGCGATGGTCTCCGCCGACACCGGCACGCCGGACAGCCCGAGCCGCGACGCCACCGGGCCGCTCGCCGCGACGCCGCCCTTCGACATGTACGCATCCTGCGGACGCAGCCACACGGTATAGCCGTAGGTGGTCGCGTATTGCAGCGCGCGTTGCAGTGTGCGCGTATCGACGATCGGGTTATCGGCCTGCGAGAAGCCGATGCAGCCCGCTTCGGTCAGCTCGACCATCTCGGTGATGGTCTCGCCCTTCAGTCCCACCGTCAGCGCGCCGAGCGGATACACATGCGCCTGATGCAGCTTCTGCGCGCGGAACTTGAGCATCTCGACGAGACCGGGTTCGTCGAGCGTCGGGTCGGTGTCGGGCGGACACACGAGACTCGTCACGCCGCCCGCCATGGCCGCGGCCATTTCCGATTCGAGCGTCGCCTTGTGTTCGAAGCCCGGTTCGCGCAGCCGCGCCGACAAATCGACGAAGCCCGGCGCCACGTACAGCCCATTGGCGTCGATCACCTTCGCCGCCGTGAAGTCGGCGGGCGCCGCGCCCACGCCGACGATCCTGCCCGCCGCAATGAACACGTCCTGGCGTGTTTCGGTGCCCGCGGCCGGATCGATGATCGTGCCGCCTTGAATCTGGATCTTCATGTCGCGTTCTTAGTCACTGTTGCCGGCCACGATGCCCATGACCGCCATGCGCACGGCGATACCGAAGGTCACCTGGTTGAGGATCACCGACTGCGGGCCATCGGCCACCTGCGAGTCGATCTCGACGCCGCGGTTCATCGGTCCCGGATGCATCACGATGGCATCGGGCGCGGCGAGCGCGAGACGCTCGGGCGTGAGACCCCAGCTCTTGAAGTACTCCTGCGCCGACGGCAGCAGCGCGCCGCTCATGCGCTCGTTCTGCAGGCGCAGCATGATGATGACGTCGACGCCCTTCAGGCCTTCGTCGAGATTGTGATAGACGTGCACGCCCATCTGCTCGAGGTTGCCCGGCAACAGCGTGCGCGGACCGATGGCGCGCACTTCGGGCACGCCGAGCGTGGTCAGCGCATGAATGTCCGAACGCGCGACGCGCGAATGCAGGATGTCGCCGACGATCGCCACGCGCAGCTTCGTGAAGTCGCGCTTGTAGTGGCGGATCGTGTACATGTCGAGCAGACCCTGCGTGGGGTGCGCGTGACGGCCGTCGCCTGCGTTGATGACGTGCACGTGCGGCGCGCAATGCTCGGCGATCAGATACGGCGCGCCGCTCGATGCGTGACGCACGACGAACATGTCGGCATGCATCGCCGAGAGATTGTTGATCGTGTCGAGCAGCGATTCGCCCTTGCTCGTCGACGACGCGTTGATGTTGAGGTTCAGCACGTCCGCCGACAAGCGCTTGGCCGCGATCTCGAACGTGGTGCGCGTGCGTGTGGAGTTCTCGAAGAACAGGTTGAACACCGACTTGCCGCGCAGCAGCGGCACCTTCTTCACTTCGCGGTCGGTCACGCTCACGAACTGCTCGGCGGTGTCGAGGATGTGCGTGACGATCGAACGCGGCAAGCCCTCGATGGTCAGCAGATGCTTGAGTTCGCCGTTCTTCGTGAGCTGCGGATTGCCCTTGAGGAAGCCGTAGCGGAAGGGTTCGGCCGGGGGATTCGCCGCGCTGTCCGCGCCCTGGGTTGCCGTATTCATGATGATCCCGGGTGTTTCTCTGGAGAAAGCTCGAAGCCGCGCGTCACTGCGCGCGCGGTTCCGTCGTGAAAGTGAACGCGTTGGATTCGTTGCGCGCCAGCACGAGGGTGTCGCCCGCCGGCACGTCGACCATGCCGCCGGTGAAGCGCGCCGCGATCGGCATCTCGCGTCCGCCGCGATCCGCGAGCACCGCGAGGTCGATCGACGCGGGCCGGCCGTAGTCGTACAGCTCGTTGATCGCCGCGCGCACGGTGCGGCCGGTGGACAGCACGTCGTCGATCAGGATGATGCGGCGGCCATTCACGTCGAACGGCAGTTCAGTCGGGCGCGCCTGGCTGTGCAGGCCCTTTTTCGCGTAATCGTCGCGATGCAGCGCCACGTTCACCACGCCGAAATGCGGCGCACCGAGGTCCTGCGCGAGCCGTTCGGCCAGCCACACGCCGCCGCTGTAGATGCCGGCGAGCACGGCGCCGTCGGGTGCGTCGAGCGAGGGACCGTAAGCGCTGCGAATCTGCTCGACGAGCGCGCGATACAGCGCTTCGGCGTCAATGGAACTCATGATCGTCGGCTAGTTCGTCAAGATATTGTTGAAGGATGACGCGGGCGGCTTCGGCATCGATTTCGTCGAAGCGGCCGCGCGCATTGGTGTGCACGCCGCGTTCGCGCAGGTCGGCTTTGGCATCGACGGAGGAATAACGTTCGTCCACCCATTGCACGGGCACGTTGAAACGCCCGTTCACCTGATTGCCGAAGCGCTTGGCCAGCGCGCTCATCTTGTGCGGCGTGCCGTCGGGATGCATCGGCATGCCGACCACCACGGCGTTCGGCTTCCATTCATCCAGCAGCTTGCCGACTTCGAGGAAGCGATAGTCCGAGTTGCGGTTTTCCAGCGTGAGAAGTGCGCGTGCCTGACGGGTGAGCGTATTGCCGACGGCGACACCGATCCGTTTTTCGCCGTAGTCGAATGCCAGCAGCGTGGCTTCGCGGCTCATGCGTGCCCTGCTTCGCCGGACAACATCGAGCGCGACACGCCGAGCAGCGAGAGCGCGGCTTCGAGACGGTCTTCGGCAGGGACGTCGAAGATGATGCGCGGATCGGCTTCCACGGTGAGCCAGCCGTTCTTCGAGATTTCTTCCTCGAGCTGGCCCGCGCCCCAGCCTGCATGACCCAACGTGAGCAGGAAACGTTCGGGACCCGTGCCGCTTGCGACGGCTTCGAGCACGTCCTTCGACGTGGTCATGGCCAGGCCGCCGGGCACGCTCATGGATGAGCTATACGGCTCGCCGTCGCCGGCTTCGTGCAGCACGAAGCCGCGCTCGGTCTGCACGGGACCGCCGAAGTACACGGGCAAGTGAACCAGCGGCTCGATCTCGAGCTTGAGATCGATGCGGTTGAAGAGGGACTGCAGATCGATGTCGGTCGGCCGGTTGATGACGAGACCCAGCGCGCCCTTCTCGGTGTGATCGCAAAGATAGACCACGGTTCCTGAGAACGTCGGATCGGCCATGCTCGGCATGGCGATCAGGAACTGATTCGTCAAATTGATGCGATCGGAAGTCTTGGACATAATTCAGGATTTTAACAAAGGCGCTGCGAGATGGCCGACTTCGATGTGGGATTGGTCTGGTTTCGGCGGGACCTGCGCGCGGCAGACAATGCTGCACTCTATCACGCGCTTACACGCTGCCGCCGCGTGCTGTGCGCGTTCGTTTTCGATCGCGAAATCCTCGCGCCGCTGGCCCGGCAGGACCGCCGCGTGCCGTTCATTCATGCCAGTTGCGTCGAACTCAATCGCACCTTGCACGATGCGGGCGGCGCGCTGATCGTGCGGCATGGCGCGCCGCTGCACGAGATTCCCGCGCTGGCGCGCGCATGCGGCGTGAATGCGGTCTTCGCCAACCGCGACTACGAGCCGTCCGCGAAAGCGCGCGACGAAGCGGTGGCGAAGCGGCTCGCCAGCGACGACATCGCGTTCTTCACCTTCAAGGATCAGGCCGTCTTCGATCACGACGACGTGCTGACCGGCGCGAACAAGCCCTACACCGTGTTCACGCCGTACAAGCGCAAATGGCTCGCGACGCTCACGCCTGATGCGCTGAAACCGTATGCGTCGGAGGACCATCTGCAGGCGCTGGCGAAGCCGCCTTCCGATGTGAAGCACGCGATGCCGTCGCTCGCGCAACTCGGTTTCGCGGAGGCAAACGGTCCGGCGTTTCCCGCCGGCACGAGCGGCGCGTATGAACTCTTCGACGACTTCCGCGAGCGCATGACCGACTACGGCCGCACGCGCGACTTTCCCGCGCAGAAGGGCCCGAGCTATCTCAGCGTGCATTTGCGGCACGGCACCGTGTCCGCTCGCGCGCTTGCCCGCAGCGCGCACGATGCGCAGCGGCACGGCGACAAGGGCGCCGAGACCTGGCTCGGCGAGCTGATCTGGCGTGAGTTCTACTTCTCCGTGCTGCACCATTTCCCGCATGTTGGCGTGCCGGGGGATCATCGTGCGTTCAAGCCGGAGTACGACCGGATCGAATGGGAAACCGGCGACGCCGCAGAGGCCGACTTCGCCGCGTGGTGCGCCGGCCAGACAGGCTATCCGCTCGTCGATGCGGCCATGCGGCAGATCAACACATCGGGCTATATGCACAACCGTCTGCGCATGGTGGTGGCGAGCTTCCTGACCAAGGATCTCGGCATCGACTGGCGGCGTGGCGAAGCCTATTTCGAAGCGCTGCTGAACGATTTCGAGCTGTCGAACAACAACGGCGGATGGCAGTGGGCCGCGTCGAGCGGCTGCGATGCGCAGCCGTATTTCCGCATCTTCAATCCGGTCACGCAGTCACAGAAGTTCGACTCGGCGGGCAAGTTCATCCGCCATTACGTGCCGGAGATCGCGGGGCTGTCGGATCGCGACATCCACGCGCCGTGGCGCGCGAAACCGGACGCGCTCAAGGCCGCGAAGATCGCGCTCGGCGCGGACTATCCGCAACCGGTGGTGGATCACGAAGCAGCGCGCAAACGCACGCTCGCGCGCTATGACGCGGTGCGCAGGCCGGGCAAGCGGCCAGACGAGCCCCGGTCCAGCGATGACGATTAACGCGTAGCGGGCATCGGTTTTTCGATCATCCCGGTAAGCGCGACGATCGAGCCACGCCCTTCCGACGGCGCAATCCCCGCCGCCGCCTGATGCAGCATCGAGCGCAGCATGTGCGCGGCGCGTTCGGGCACGGTGGCGTCGAGACCGCGGGTCGCGCCTTCGGCTGCTGCAGGCGCTGCGCCGCGGGCCTCGCCGTGATACGCGACGCGCCGCCACGCGAGACCGAGCGTATCGGCGAGCAACGCGACATGGCCCAGCCCCAGCGCGCACGCCGCCGCGCCCAGCCGATGCGAAGCATTCGCCGCCGACAGCGCCGCCGCCTCATCCACCGTGCCGGTTTCGCTCGCCTGCGCACCCCGCTCGACCAGCGCCTCGATGGCCGTCTCCGCGCTCTGCAGAAAATCCTCGTAGGCGAACGCGTTCACGCGCAGCACGCCGAGATCGCGCGTGGCGGCGTCGCGGGCAAGTTCCCCGGCCTGCGCCGCGCCCTCTTCCCACGCCGCCTCCGACGCCGGCGTAGACGCCACGTGCCACGCGACCGTCAGGCCGTAGTCGCGCAGCACGTCGACGTGCTCCGCCTCCTCCGGCGCCGCGCCGTACAGCGCGAAATCGCGCCACAGCAGTGCGAGGGTCGCGCGCACCAGCGAGCGCGGGGCGTAGGTCAGCGCGTGCGCCTGATCGGCCAGCACGAGGTTGAAGCGCGCGTACAGACGTCTCGCATCGGCGTCATGAGCGTTCTGCCGGGCGCTGTCGTCAGGTTCGGCACGCGCGGCCCGCGCGCGCAACGACGTGACACACGACGACGCCAGCCGCCAGAAATCGTAAGGATCCGGGCCGCGCAGATCGGCCAGGCACGCATCCAGGCGAGCGTAGGCAGCGGCGGATTCGTCGGCCGGTCCGCGCAGCAGCCTGAGCAGCGCTTCCTCGTAATGCGCCCGCACGCGCGCGAGCCGCTCGGGCGCGAAGCCGCGCAGCGTCGCCGGAGCGATCGCGCGGCCGGCAAGCGCCAGGTCGTCGTACGAAACGGGCGCCACCCGCGTGTGCGCCGCCAGCAGCGCATGCAGCCCGCGATAGTGATCGAAGAGTGCTGTCGAGCAGGCCAGCTCGCGCAGATTGTGACGTTCCACGGCGGCGCCGAAGATGGCGATCGCATCCGCGATGCGCGCACGGTTGGCGTCGGATTCATCGCCCAGCGGCGCGACCAGCGCCAGTGCCTCCGCAAAGCGCTGCGCCGGCAGCCAGCCGGCCGAATGCAGCGCGGCGATCGCCCGTTTCAGCGCCGCGCCGGTTTCGCCCTGGCGCTGGAAGGCGTGCTGGGCATCGGTGAGGGCCATCTCGGCGAGCCGCACCGATCCGCCGCGCGGATTGGGCAAGGCTTCGAACGGAACGTGCAGATCGGGACGTGATGTCATGTCGGGCGCTCACAAGCCGTTGCGCGGGCGTGTGGCTCGATGGGCCGCCGCACGCGGTTGAACTGCGTCACTGCGTCTTCGGTCGATGCGAAGCCGGCGTCGCGGGAGGGCCGGCCGTTGCGCGCACATGCTGCGTGCATGCTGCATACGTGCTGCCAAGGCGCAACGCCTGATCGGGAAGGTCCGCATGCCCTGCGCCCGGCGGCGATGTGCTCCACCTCGGCCGGCGTCTCGCCAAAAAACGCGCGCCGCATGACGGAGGTCATGCGGCGCGTCAAAACATGTCAGTCAGATCTGCACCATCTCGAAGTCTTCCTTGCGGGCTCCGCATTCGGGACAGGTCCAGTTGATCGGGACGTCATCCCAGCGGGTTCCCGGCGGGATGCCCTCTTCGGGCAGGCCCGCCGCTTCGTCATAGATCCAGCCACAGATCAGGCACATCCAGCTGCGCGGTTCGTGTTGAGATTCGCTCTGTTCCATACTGACGCCAGGTCGATTGGTCGGTTGAAATTAGGACAAGATGGTACCGTGTTGCTGTAGTGATGCCTAGCAAGCGTCCCGCCCGCAAGGCGGGTTGTAATCTTGTCGCTCCGGTGCCGCTCCCATGCGGAGGCTAGCGCGTCGGAAAAAAGTGCGCAAAGAGAACAGTCGGACGGCATTAGGCCGCATAATCGGTGCGTGTCCGAGCGGGCATTCCTTCGCGCGAACAGTTGAACACGCGCGGGCGGACCCGCTCCGAGCCGCCATGTCCATCCAAGCAATCCAATACCACAATGTCCGCTTTTGCCATGACCGGCGACTCCCCACCGATCGTACTCACCTTCGGCCTCTCGGATCCCACCGGCGGCTCCGGCCTGCAGGCCGACCTGCTGACGCTCGCGAGCATGGGCTGTCACGGCGTCACGGTGCTGACTGGTTACGCGGTGCGCGACTCCGCGTCCTGCGACGAAGTGACCGGCCTCGATCCCGATACCGTGGCAACCCAGGCGCGCATGTTGCTGGAGGACATGCCGGTGGCCGCGTTCAAGATCGGCGCGGCGACCCGGGCCGAAGTCGTGTCGGCGATCGCCGAAGTGGTCTCCGACTACGATGACGTCCCGCTGATCCTCGCCCCCGACTTCACCCTCGACGACGAGCACGTCCTCGCCGCGGATGAGTTGCGCGAGTCGCTGGCCGATCTGCTCGTGCCGCAGACCACCATGCTGATTGCCGATCACGCCACGCTGCTGCAGCTCGCGCAACCGGACAGCGACGCGGAATCGCCCACGCTGGACACGGCGATTTCACACCTGCTGTCGCAGGGCTGCGAGTACGTGCTGGCCCTGGAAGCGGGTACGCACCGGCACGTGATCACGTTGTACAGCGAAGAGGGACAAGTGCGTCAGGACATATGGGACCGGGCGGTGCATCGCGTCGTCGGTCTGACGGATACCATGGGTTCGGCCATCGCCGCCTTGCTGGCGAACGGCCAGGAGCCTGCGGAAGCCGCGCGCGAGGCTCAGGAATATGTGTTCCAGGCGGCGCGCGCCGCGTTTCGACCGGGCATGGGCGCCTATCTGCCTGACCGCTTTTTCTGGGCGCGCTCGAATGACGCGGACGAGGAAGGCGAGGCGTCCTCGCTGTCCGACGATTCCACCGGTCTGCCGGGAGAAGCGCGGCACTGAGTTCTTGCAGTGAACCACTTGCAGTGAACCCCAAGAGGGAGGCTTCGCGAACGCATGCCGTACCGACTGCCCCATCTGCACAAGCCCGGCCCACAAGGCGCGATCCGCATCGGCTGCGCGGGCTGGGGTCTGTCGAGCGCTGTCGCAGCCAGCTTCCCCGGCGAAGGCTCGCATCTCGAGCGCTACGCGCACACGCTGACTTGCGTCGAAATCAACACGAGTTTCTACAAGCCGCATCGGCCGGAAACCTACGCGCACTGGGCGGAGAGCGTCCCCGACTCGTTTCGCTTTTCGGTCAAGCTGCCGAAGGCCATCACGCACGAAGCGCGACTGGTCGACAGCGAAGCGCTGCTCGACGAATTCCTGCACGCCGCCGGCAAACTGGGCGACCGGCTGGGTTGCTGGCTCGTGCAACTGCCGCCCAGCCTGCCCTTCGATCACGACATCGCCGAGCCTTTCTTCAAGACGCTGCGTGCGCGCACGGATCTGCCGATTGCCTGCGAAGCGCGCGAGCACGGCTGGTTCACGACGCACGCGGCCGCGCTGCTGAAGGCGCATCACATCGCCTATGTCGACGCCGACCCGATTCCCGACGACTGCGAAATCCGGCACCGGGCGGATGGCGGACTGGTGTATGTGCGGCTGCACGGTTCGCCGGAGCTCTACAAGAGTTCCTACAACTACACCTATCTCGACGATCTGGCGCGCACGCTGCACACCCGCGCCAAAAAGACGGCCGAGGTCTGGTGCGTCTTCGACAACACGGCCGAAGGCCATGCCCAGCCCAACGCGCTGCATCTGATGGAGCGCTTGCGGATTCATCACAAGGTCTGAAGCGTTCGACGCGATGGAGGTTCACGCGATGCACAAGCCGGCAGGACGACTCACTCGCTTACTGGAAGCCGCGCTGCTGGCTGGTCTGCTTGGCCTCTGCGTTCCCGCGCAAGCGCAGAACGCAGCGCCGCCACCCGCCGCCACACCCGCCGGCGACGGCACTTTCCTGCTGACGATCTTCCTCAAGCACGATGAATCGAAGACGCTTCCGCAGATCAATCAGCAACTCAAGGAACAGGGCTACTTCAAGCAGTTCCCGCCGCCGGGCGTGGAAGTGGTGTCGTGGTACGTGATGATGGGCATCGGCCAGGTGGTAACGCTGCGCGTGCCGGCCGACCGGCTGCGCGAGGTGAATCGCGCGATAGAGAGTACCGCGTGGGGCGGATATCGCACGGAGTTCTATCCGACCTACGACTACAAGGCCGCGGCGCAGAAGCTGCGCGACGACATGAACAAGTAGGCGTGTCGTGTCAGGAAAAGGCGGACGAAAAAAAAAACCTGCATCGCTGCAGGTTTTTTTCTGACATGACGCGAGTCCCTTTCGAGACTCGCGCCCATGTAGTCCGGCGTGAAGCCAGATTTACATGTCCATGCCCATGCCGCCCATGCCGCCGGGCATGCCGCCAGGCATCGGAGCATCTTCCTTCGGCAGTTCGGCAACGGCTGCGTCGGTCGTCAGCAGCAGGCCTGCCACCGATGCCGCGTTTTGCAGCGCCGTACGCGTGACCTTCGTCGGGTCCACGACACCGGCTTCAACCAGGTCGCCGTACTCGCCCGTTGCAGCGTTGTAGCCGTAGTTGCCCGAACCTTGAGCAACCGCTGCCACCACGACCGACGCTTCTTCGCCGCCGTTCGTCACGATCTGGCGCAGCGGTTCTTCCATTGCACGCAGAACGATCTTGATACCGGCGTCCTGGTCGGCGTTCGCACCCTTCAGGCCGTCGATCGCACGACGTGCACGAATCAGCGCCACACCGCCGCCCGCCACGATGCCTTCTTCCACAGCTGCACGGGTTGCGTGCAGTGCGTCTTCAACACGTGCCTTCTTTTCCTTCATTTCGACTTCGGTCGCAGCGCCGACCTTGATCACTGCAACACCGCCGGCCAGCTTGGCCACGCGCTCTTGCAGCTTTTCACGGTCGTAGTCCGACGTCGCTTCTTCGATCTGCTTGCGCACTTGCTTCACGCGCGCTTCGATGTTCACGGCTTCGCCAGCGCCGTCGATGATCGTCGTGTTTTCCTTGCCCACTTCGATGCGCTTCGCCTGGCCCAGTTCAGCCAGCGTTGCCTTTTCGAGCGTCAGGCCGGTTTCTTCCGCGACGACTTGACCGCCGGTCAGGATCGCGATGTCTTCCAGCATGGCCTTGCGACGGTCGCCGAAGCCCGGAGCCTTGACAGCAACGGTCTTCAGGATGCCGCGGATGTTGTTGACGACCAGCGTAGCGAGCGCTTCGCCTTCGACGTCTTCAGCGATGATCAGCAGCGGACGGCCAGCCTTCGCGACTTGTTCCAGCACCGGCAGCAGGTCACGGATGTTCGAAACCTTCTTGTCGTGCAGCAGCACGAACGGGTTTTCGAGGACGGCGACTTGCTTGTCCGGGTTGTTGATGAAGTACGGCGACAGGTAGCCGCGGTCGAACTGCATGCCTTCGACGACGTCGAGTTCGTCTTCCAGCGACTTGCCGTCTTCGACGGTGATGACGCCTTCCTTGCCGACCTTGTCCATGGCTTCAGCGATGCGGTCACCGATGGAGGTGTCGCTGTTCGCCGAGATCGAGCCGACTTGCGCGATTTCCTTGTTGGTCGTGCAAGGCTTGCTGATCTTGCGCAGTTCTTCGATGGCGGCAGCAACGGCCTTGTCGATGCCGCGCTTCAGGTCCATCGGGTTCATGCCCGAGGCAACGTACTTCATGCCTTCACGGACGATGGATTGCGCCAGGACCGTAGCGGTCGTGGTGCCGTCGCCGGCGTTGTCGCTGGTCTTGGAAGCCACTTCCTTGACCATTTGCGCGCCCATGTTCTGGAGCTTGTCCTTCAGTTCGATTTCCTTCGCGACCGAGACACCGTCCTTGGTGACCGTCGGGCCGCCGAACGAACGCTCGAGCACGACATTGCGACCCTTCGGACCCAGCGTGACCTTGACCGCGTTGGCCAGGATGTTCACGCCTTCGACCATCTTGGCGCGTGCGGAATCGCCAAAAGTAACTTCTTTAGCTGCCATATCAAGACTCCTTGATTCGATTCAGTTTTCCGGCTTCGCCATGCGCGCCCGAGGGGCTGCTGCAAAGGGCGAAGCCAGACGTGCAGGAAGGATGCTTACTTGACCAGGACGGCCATGATGTCTTCTTCGCGCATGACGAGCAGTTCCTGCCCGTCCACCTTGACGGTCTGGCCGGCGTACTTGCCGAACAGCACGCGGTCACCGACCTTCACGTCGAGGGCGATTTGCGCGCCCTTGTCATCGCGCTTGCCCGGGCCGATGGCCAGGACTTCGCCTTGATCCGGCTTTTCTGCCGCGGCTTCCGGGATCACGATGCCCGATGCGGTCTTGGTTTCCTGATCCAGACGCTTGACGATGACGCGATCGTGCAAAGGACGAAGGTTCATACACACTCCTCTCTTGATTGAGACTGAAATCGCTGGAAAACCCGTCCTGCAAGGCAATGCCCGCGGAACGGCAAACTTGTTAGCACTCGCGTGCGGTGAGTGCCAATTATATGGACCGGATTTGACAATTTCAAGGATGGGGACGGCGGGTAATCCCGTAGCGGTGAAATTTTTTCGAATTTGCCGGCCAGTTGGCGAGAACCGCACGGATTCGTCTTGACCGGGTCCGCGAGGAAAAGGTTCACCGGAGGCCCGCATTTGCAGGCGTGAAATCAGCACGTGTCCTATGAGACCTCAGACCCCGATTGAATCGATTAATGTCGATTGAAGAATTCTGATTTATCCGAATCAGGGTTTTTACCTAGATCGCCGCGAACTAGACTGCCTTCACCGACGAAGCAACAGCAAGCAGCACCACCACTTACTGCCGCATCGTTTCCCCAATCAAGATTCGGAGGTCGTCATGTTGAAGTCCATCGTTCCCGCCCTTGCCATCGTTGCCGTCCTGGCCGCTCCCGGTTTTGCCCAGGCCCGCGAAGACGGTCCCGTCACCCGTGCCCAGGTGCGTGCCGAACTGGTCCAGCTCGAGCGCGCCGGCTATAACCCGGTCGGCGATCAAACCACCTATCCGGCCGACATCCAGGCTGCGGAAGCCCGGGTCGGCGCCAGCCAGCCCAATGCAAGCGCCTTCGGCGGCGCCGCTGAAGGCGCCTCTGCGGCAGGCCATGCGCATCGGCTGAACTTCCTGGATCGCGTCGTGCGTCCAGAAGCCGCCAATCCGGTCGATTTCAATCGTCCGTAATCCGGCTGGCCGCAGCATAAGCGGCAGCGCCAGCAGCAGACAACCCGGCCCCGCGCCGGGTTTTGCGCCTTCCGATGAACCTCAAGCGCACGCCGGTTCATCACGCTGTCAGTCACGGATCGGACGAGGGTTGCAGACCGCGTTTTTTCATCGTCCAATCCGACGGCACTACAATTTGTCTCTGCCGTTGACCCACACTCCGGATCCGCCGCTTTATGTCCATGCCGTCGCTGCGCTCAAGTCTCGTTCTCCTTGGTTTGATTGCCCTCACCGCTTGCGGAGGCCGCTCGGCCACCACCCCCAGTTACCAGCAGGAGCTGTTCAACACCGGCGCGAGCCCGTTCGCGCGCAACTACGACGCCACCGTCAACGAAACCTGCGAGGCCGCGCGCCGCGCCCTGCTCTCGCAAGGTTTCCTGACGACCATGGGCCAGCCCGATACCGTCGACGCCACCAAGAATTTCCAGCCGAGCGCCGAAACCCACGTCGTGGTGTCGTTTCATGTGGTCTGCACGCCGGGGGAAAACGCGACGAATCAGAGCATCGCGTATGTGAACGCCGTCCAGGACGGCTATGCGCTCAAGAAAAGCGATACGTCGGCGAGCGTGGGACTGAGCGTGCTCGGTTCGCTGTCGCTGCCGATCCGCTCGAACAGCGACGCGATGGTCAAGATCTCGAGCGAAACGGTGCCCGCCGGCAAGTTCTACGATCGCTTCTTCAACCTGATGAGCCACTATCTGAACACGGTGCCGCGCAGCGCGCCCGTCGCCGCCGACGAGGTGAAGAGCAAGCCCCTCGCGCCCTCGCTGATCGTGAACTCGCCGGACCTCACGCCCACGCCGATCGTCGTGCAGACGCCCGCCGCCGCCACCGCCATCCCGACTTCGGAGGCGGTCGCGGCGAGCGCTTCACAGGCGTCGTCGGCAGCAGCGGCGCCCGTCAGTTCGGCACGTTGACCGCGCCGCCCGACACGCTGATCGCATTGGCGCCGGGATCGGCGGCGATCGCCGGCAGGTTTGCGGTCGTGAGCGCGGGCGCCGAGCCCGCCGTGCCGCCACGCGCCACCGTCCGCACCACTTGCGAAGGCGGCAGCGTCGCGTTGTTCTTCAGATGATTCCACATCAGGTTCAGCGCCTGAATGTTGTAGTAGTGGACCGGAATGAAGCGCGTGTCGAAGCCCGCGACGCTCAGGAATGCGTCGAAATGCTGGCCGTTGGTGATCTCGTACAGCGACAGCTGGCTCTTGTTGCCCTCCGCCACGCGATTCGCGCCCAGATACGGCCGACCGGCATGGTTGATCGGCACCAGCGCATCCGCGCGTCCCTGCACGATGATCGCCGGCTTGCCGCGCAGGTTCGCGTTCACGCGGATCGCATTCACGCTGGCCGCCATCGTCGCGTTGCCGATGGTCCACAGCGAGCGCAGGCAGGCCGCGCCCGCATAACTCGCGTCGGGCGTGGCAAAGCGATGATCCGCCGCGCCGCTCGTCCCCACGTTGTAGACCAGGTTGATCCCGTTGGTCGGCGGCACGCCATTGCCGTTGCCGAAGACCGTGAGCATCGGCGACACCAGCGGCGCCACGCCCGCCGCGCCGCTCACCGCGTTGGTCGTGCCGAAGCTGAAGTTGCACAGGTTGTCGAGCACGCTCGCCTTCATGTAGGCGTCGGCATACGTGACCGCCACCGCCGGCACCGCCTGCGAATCCCACATCGGCGCCTGCAAGGTATCGGAATCAGTTTCGTAGCCGGCCTGGTGCAGCTGGTCGAGCGCGCTGTTGGCCTGGGCGATCGTCGTGGCGCCCGAGATCAGTCCGCCCGCCGCCAGCGACGCGCAGCGCGCGGTGCGGATCGCCGTGGTCGTGGCGAGCGGCAGCGTCGTCAGGTACGGCGCGCCGGCCGCGGCGGGGGCAAGCGCGGCGCACGGCTGCAGCAGGTTGGCGAGCGTCATGTAGTCGGCAAGCGGCCGGCCGAACGAGCCGACCGGCAGGCCGCCCTGCCGCACCGACACCTGCGACGGCAGGTTCAGATTGATCTGCGGCTCGCCGACGACGACCGCGGTGATCCAGCCGTCGGTATCCTGCTCGGCTGCCGCCAGCGCCGCGCCGCCGCCGTTGCTCACCGATGCGGCGATGGTCGTGATGCTGCCCTTGCCATAGCGCACCTGATGGTTCGAACCGTTCAGTGGCCCGAACATGTCGTTGAGCGCCCAGTAAGCGAACTGGATCGCCTGCAGGGTATTCGCGCCCCAGTCCTTCTCGGGATTCTGCTGTGAATGCGCGTGCTTGTAGGCGTAGCGGTTCGGGAAGGCCGAGTTGAACGATGCGATGGCGGACGCGCTTGCATTCGCCTTGAAGATCGCGCTGGTGCCGGCGAAATCGGCATTGACGAGCGTGCCGTCGATGCGCGTGACGAGGTTGCTCGCCAGTTCGTGCGCGCCGTTGCCGCTGCCCTTGTCGGTATAGGCCACCGCGCAGCCGCGCTTCAGGCCCCACTCGCCCGCCGCCGAGATCGCGCCATACACGCCGCGCGATCCCGACGACGTCGCCGTCACGATGCACGGCTGGTCGGGATTGAAGCTCGCCGGCACCTGGACCATCAACGAAACGTTCTGCGTGCCGCTGCCGTCGTCGGCGAACGCGAGGTATTCCTTGCCCGCGATCTTGCCTTCGCCGAGCGTGTCGTTGCCGTTCAGGTCGACATTCGGCCCCCAGAAACGCCCGTAGCCGCCGTTCGCCGACATGTCGACGAGCGCGCGGTAATTCGACCAGATGGCGAGGCGCCGCAGGTCGGCGGCGCTCGGCGACGCCGGGTTGGCAATCGAAGGCGCGGTCGCCGCAGCGAGCCCGGTCTTGCCGAGGCCGGCGGTCAGCAGATCGTCGGACTGGCCGTCGTAGGTTTGTGACTTGATCGCGCCGGAGACGAATTTCGGCACGCTGTTGTTCGCCGGGCCGCCGCCGTTGTCGTCATCGCCGCCGTGGCAGGCAGCGAGCGTCGCGGCTGCCAGCAGCGCGATCACAGCCGTGCGTGGCCAAGTTCCCGAACACTGAAAACGTGCGAATCGCTTCATTTTCGTCTCCCGTATTGTTGTGCTTCACGCCTTGTTTCAGAACACGCTACGCTTCGCTTTCGATCCGTCAGTATCACGCGGAAGCTGAAAACAGTCGCTGCTGAGTTTCCCTGTCTGCAACGCGACGGGCCGGAAGAGACACACCCGGCGTAAACGACAACGGGCTCCGGCGATCAAGCCGGAGCCCGTTGCATGGCGATGGCGTCAGACCGGGCGGCGGTGCGACGCCGCCCGAAGTCTGCCGCCTGCGTCCCGGATCAGCCTCCGCCGCCGTTCTGGACGCCGAGGGTGATCTTGTTGCTCACCGATGTGACGCCCTGGACGCCCTTCGCCACTTCTTCCGCCTGGGCGATCTGGCCGCCTTCCGGCACCGTGCCGGTCAGCGTCACCGCGCCGCCGCGGGCGCGTACGAAGACGTTGGAGACATCGAAGCCTTGCGCCTTGGACAGCGCGCGGCGCACCGCGTAGCCGAGCTTGCGGTCTTCCTTCTTGACCGCGGACTTCTGCGCCTTGGTCGGCGCAGCCGACGTGTCGCTCGACTGGGCATAGGCGCTCGAGGCAATGGTCACGCACAGCACCACGCCCAGCGCCTTCAAGAGATCAACTGCTTTCATGGTTTCTCCTTTTGTTTCGCTTGTTGACTTCGCACAGTTTGCTACTTCGCTCGTTTTGCACTTCAAATCCGGGCCGCGCTTGCTGGCGGCTGGCTACGACATCGAGCGGTTGCCCCGTGACCACGCGCTTCGCCCGAAGCGCTGAACGGCTTGAGGGCATGGCGGAGGCAAGCCGGCAGATGCGGCTCACGGTGCTGCGAGAGGCTGGCGAACGAAACAATTAGTGGCCGGTTGATCGGGTGGCATGCCCGTCGGCTCGAATATGTCCTGACACATGGCGCGATACTGCGTTGCGCGGCTCAACCTGACGCTGCGGCCCAAACTGCGGGCAGCGGCGCGCGAGGCTCCTGACATGCGGCGGCGATCGTCAATTTAGCCCAGCGCGGCCATTAGCGCAAAACATTTAACGACGCGGCCCGTGCGAGCAACATCGGCGGCGGCGAAGACACATCGATGTCACAGTCGG
Source organism: Caballeronia sp. LZ043 (assembly GCF_031451075.1). Classification (NCBI taxonomy): domain Bacteria; kingdom Pseudomonadati; phylum Pseudomonadota; class Betaproteobacteria; order Burkholderiales; family Burkholderiaceae; genus Caballeronia; species Caballeronia sp. LZ043. Next base: position 2,219,771 of record NZ_JARUXT010000001.1, read on the forward strand.
CGTTCATGAGGGCACGCCAGGAAGCGCCGCCCGTTTCCGGCAATCCGCGACGTCAGGCCGGTGCTTTCGGAACCTGCGCAGAGGAAGCCGCGGTGCGATCGGGTAAGCTCGCTTGCACGAAGTTTCACGATCACTCATCAAATGACTCAATCCACAGGCCCCGATCCGCGCGGCAATCCGGGCGGCGAACCGGGCGGCGAACCGGACGCGCCCCAGCGGCGGCGGCCGCAGCCGAAAATCGTCGCCCGCTTCGTGGCGATCTCCTGGCGCGACCTGGCGCTCACCTTCGGGCCCATCCTGCTGGTCTGCGCCGCCGCGCTCTACCTGGCCGTCCGGCTGATCCAGCCCGCGCCGCCGAACACGCTGACCCTCGCGGCCGGCCCGAAGGGCAGTTCGTTCTGGAACGCCGCGCAGAAGTACAAGACGATTCTCGCGCGCAACCGCGTCACGCTGAACGTGCTGGAAACCCAGGGCTCGCTCGACAACCTGACGCGCCTGGAAGCCCCCGATTCGAAGGTCGATGTCGGCTTCGTGCAGGGCGGCCTGACCAAGCCGGGCGAGACGCACGACAACCTGGAATCGCTCGGCAGCGTGTCGTACGTGCCGCTCGCGGTGTTCTACCGCAGCCCGACGGTCGTCAACCGGCTGTCCGAGCTGAAGGGCAAGCGCCTGGCGATCGGCGCGGAGGGCAGCGGCTCGCGCGTGCTGGCGCTCACGCTGCTGAAGGCGAACGGCATCGAACCGGGCGGCGACACGGAACTGCTGCCGCTCGCCGGCGACGAAGCCGCGCAGGCGCTCGAAGCCGGGCGCGTCGACGCCGTCTTCCTCGCGGGCGATTCCGCCCAGCCGCCGACAATGGCCAAGCTCCTGCGCACGCCCGGCATCCGCTTCATGGATTTCGCCCAGGCCGACGCCTATGCGCGCCGCTTCCCCTATCTCACCGAGATCCAGCTGCCGATGGGCGCGTTCGACTTCGCGCGCAACCTGCCGCCGCGCCCGGTGCACATGATCGCGCCGACAGCCGAACTGGTCGCGCGCGACAGCCTGCATCCGGCCTTGTCGGATCTGCTGATCGAGGCGGCGCGCGAAGTGCATGGCCGCGCGAATCTCTTGCAACGCGCGAACGAGTTTCCGGCGCCGCTCGTCCACGAATTCCGCATCAGCGACAACGCCGAGCGTTATTACAAATCGGGCAAGAGCTTTCTGTACCGCTCGCTGCCGTTCTGGCTCGCCAGTCTCGCGGACCGCGCGGTGTGGCTGCTGGTGCCGCTGATCGTGGTCCTGATTCCAGGCCTGCGGCTGGTGCCGGGGCTGTACCGGTGGCGGGTGAAATCGCGCATCTACCGCTGGTATGGCGCGCTCATTGCGATAGAGCGGGAAGCGATCAACGGTCCCGACCTCGCGCAGCGGGATGCGTTGCTCGACCGTATCGACGCGATCGAAACCGCCGTGAACCGGATGAAGATGCCGCTCGCCTTCGCGGATCAGTTCTATGTGCTGCGCGAGCACATCGGTTTCGTGCGGCAGCGGCTGGCGAATGCACCGGCGGCGGCGCCCGGCAGTGGGGCAGGCGACGCGAAGGACGGCAGCCCCGAAGGCGACGTGGCGCAGGCCGATTCCCCGGCCATCGCAACGCAGGCAGACACCGGGCCGCGCAGCACATAATATCGATAGCAGCGACGTTGCAAAGCGCGCCGTTCCGCTCTCGCCAACCGGGCTGGACGCCGCGCACGACGAATAACAGACGCAGCCCGGGTGTCCGCCGCGTGGGACCGCCAGGGAAAATCAGGGAGAGGCAACATGAGTGCCCCGCTTTCGAGCAATTCCAGTCAGCCGTACTTTTTCTTCGATTTCATTTCGCCGTTTTCGTACCTGCTGCTCGAGCAGCACGAGAAATGGCCCGACATGCCCTTCGAACTCGTGCCCGTCCAGTTGATGACGCTGCTCGAACGCTGGGGCCAGCCGCACGCCGCGACGATTCCCTCCAAGCGCGTCTTCACCTACCGCCATGCGCTGTTCCGGGCGGAGCAACTGGGCATTCCCTTCAAGATGCCTCCCGCCCATCCGTTCGATCCCGCCAAGGCGCTGCGGCTCGCAGTGTTGGCGAACGGCGAGATCAACTGCGTGCGGGAGATCTTCCGCTACATCTGGCGCGAAGGGCGCGATCCCGCCACCAGGGACGGCTTTCGCGGACTGTGCGAGCACGTCGGCATGCCGGACGCGGTGGCGCGCGTGGAAGACGAGGACATCAAGGCGAAGCTGCGCGACAACAATGACCGGGCGGTCCAGATGGGCGTGTTCGGGGTGCCGACCTTCCTCGTCAACGAGCAGATCTTCTGGGGCGAGGACACGCTGCCGATGGTGCTGTATGTCGCGCGGTCGCCGAACTGGCTGGACGGCAAGGAGGTGAAGCGCATCAGTGCCTTGCCGACCGCGCCACGGGACGCCGATTTCGCCTGACGCGACTGGATGAGGCTCGAAATACCGGGAAGGCGTCCGTACGCGACGAACCGCGCCGGCGCCTATCTCATAAATAGCGCTCCCGCTATGGCGTCAAAAAGGGATAAGCGGTTTACTTCGGAACAGGCTGCGTGACATATCGGTGACCTGGGCGTTTCCGGACGTCCGGGCAGCGTCGCGCGCGGCGCGCGGACGCACACGAACACTGACGGACGCGCGTTCTCGGCCTGACCGAACCCATCGCCCGATCATGAACGAACCCGCCGACTCCCTCGATATCTGGCTCATCCGCGTGCTGCGCACCTTGTTGCAGGAGCGCAGCGTCACGCAAACAGCGCAGCGGCTGAACCAGACCCAGCCGGCTATCAGCACGGCGCTGCGCCGCCTGCGCGAGATCCTGAACGACCCGATCCTGGTGCGCGGCAAGCAGGGCATGGTGCCGACCGAATACGGCGAGTCGCTGCTGGCGCCGGCCCAGCGGGCGCTGCGCGAAGTGGAATTCGTCGCGACCCCGCACGGCGACTTCGATCCGGCCAGTTCGCGCCGCACCTTCCGCCTCGCCGCCCCCGACTACCTGAACGACTTCTTCATGCCGACGCTCGTCGCCGCCTTTCGCGACGCGGCGCCGCACGCCCGGCTGGAGATCGAGTCCCTGAATCCGATGCGCGATCACGAGCGCATGCTCGACCAGGGCGAGATCGACGTGATGGTCGCGAACTGGACCAAGCCCGAGCCGCGCTTCGAACGCCGCGACCTGTTCTCCGACGTCTTCGTCTGCCTGATGCGCGCGAACCATCCGCTCGCCCGCGAGCCGCTCACCATCGACCGCTATGCACGCGCCGCGCATCTCGCGCCCACGCCGTACAGCGGCGGCCGGCGGCATCCGATCGACATCGGACTGGCGCGGGCGGGCATCGAGCGGCGCATCGTCACGACGATCCCCTACTTCGGCCTGGTGCCGCAGGTGCTGCTGCAGTCAGACCTGATCTTCACGGCGCCGCGCCGCTTCGCGCAGCACTATGCGTCGATGCTGCCGCTCGCCGTGCTCGAATCGCCGGTGCCGTTTCCGCGCATCAAGTGCTACCAGCTGTCGCTGCCGCAACCCGATCAACCCACCGATGTCGCGTGGCTGCGCACCCTGATTTCGACGGTGTCCGCCTCCCTCACGGGCAGGAAAGGCGCGGCGACCGCGTTCAGCGCGCCCGACACACCCGACGCATCCGGTACGGACGACAGCGCCGAACTCGGCGAACTGGCGAAGTAAAACTGCCGAAGCGAGCGCGCGGGCGGCGCGGCGGCTGGACTTTCGGTAGTATCCGAAGCGAATCGCCGCCCTCCGTCCGACCCCGACCGTTCCCATGGATGCTCTCGACAAACTGATCCAGCTGGCGAATCTGTCCGGCGCGCTCGATCTGCGCTGCCTGCTGAGCGGACCGCTCGAACTCGATCACGCGCCCGCGCCGGCGGGCGAAGCGGTTTATCACGTCGTGCTGGACGGGGCCTGCGCGGTCCTGCGTCCGGGTCACGCGCCGCTCGAACTGCGCGCCGGCGATATCTTCGTCCTGCCGCGCGGCGACGCGCACGTGCTGAGCATCGAGGCGCGCGCTGCCGGCGCCTTGCGTATTGAAGCTCATGGGGAGGTGGAGAAGCGCCACAACGGCGCAGTGATCGTGAAGAGCAATTGCAGCGAGCGCGATCCGGCGGTCGACCTGCTGTGCGGCCGCTTCCTGTACGCACCGCGCGCCTTGCTCGTCGATGTCCTGCCGGACGTCGTGCATGTGTCGTTCTCGCGCACGTCCGCGCCCTATCTCGATCCGCTCGTGCAGACCATGCGGCGCGAAGCCGAGGATGCACAACTGGGCGCGCCGTCGATCGTCACGGCACTCTCCACCGCACTCTTCACGATGGTGCTGCGCGCGTGGCTGGCCAGCCAGCCGTCGCTCGCGGGCGTGCTCGGCCTGCTGTCGAACCGGCGGCTCGGAGCATCGATCATCGCGATGCTGGAGCGCCCCGCCGAGCCCTGAACACTGGAGATGCTGGCCAGGGAAGCGGCGATGTCGCGCGCCACCTTCATGCGCGCCTTCTCCGCGCATTCGGAGAGCTCGCCGCTGGCGTTGCTGAGCCACGTCCGCATGCAGCTTGCGAGCACGATGCTGACACGGACCCGCAAAAGCATTGCGGACGTCGCGGCGGATGTCGGCTATCAGTCAGAGGCCGCCTTCAGCAAGCGTTTCAAGGAACTCTACGGCGTGGCGCCGGGACGCTTCCGGCAGGCCAACGGCATTACTTGAGCGTCGTCGTCACGCGGTTGCGCGGACGGTCTTCCACGCATCGGCGCCATAGCGCGCGGTCATCTCGCGCACGCGCAGCAGCTGCGCGGTGACTGCCAGCGCGATCGAGCCGGGCGCCTTGTCGACGATGCCTTCCACGCCGATCGGACAGGTGATCTCCGCCAGCCGGTCCGCCGCGACGCCGCGCTCCAGCAGACGGCGCTCGAACTTCACGCGCTTGGTCTTCGAGCCGATCAGCCCGAAATACGCGAAGTCGTCGCGCCGCATGATGCGCTGCGTGAGCGAGAAATCGAGCGCGTGATCGTGCGTCATCACGATGAAGTAGGCGCCGGCAGGCGCTTCGTCGACGATGGCATCGGGCAGGTCGGTGGCTTCGACCTGCACGTTGGCCGGGACTTCGTCGGGGAACAGTTCGTCGCGCGCATCCACCCATTGCACGACGCACGGCAAGGTGCCGAGCACCTTCACGAGCGCATGACCGACATGGCCCGCGCCGAACAGGACGACGTGCATCATGAGCGTGCGCTCCTGACCGCGTTGACCGCCTTGAGAATCTCTTCGGCCGTCGCGGGCGCGTTGAGCGGCGGATTCACCGTGTGATCGCCGACTGCCGAAACGGCGTCGCGGATCGCGAAGAACACCGAGAACGGCAGCAGCAGCGGCGGCTCGCCGACCGCCTTCGAACGATGGATGCTGTCCTCGACGTTGCGGTTGTTGAACAGCTCGACGCGGAAGTCCGCGGGCATGTCGTTGGTGGTCGGGATCTTGTAGGTGGACGGCGCGTGGGTCATCAGCTTGCCCTGGTCGTTCCACCACAGTTCTTCCGTGGTCAACCAGCCCATGCCCTGCACGAACGCGCCTTCCACCTGACCCTTGTCGAGCGCGGGATTGAGCGACGCGCCTACGTCGTGCAGCGCGTCCGCGCGCAGCACGCGCATCTCGCCGGTGAGCGTGTCGATCACCACTTCCGATACCGCCGCGCCGTACGAGTAGTAGAAGAACGGACGCCCCTGCATGGTCGCCTGATCCCAGTAGAGCTTGGGCGTGGCATAGAAGCCGTCGGACCACAGCTGGACGCGCGCGAGATAGGCCTTCTGCACGACTTCGCCGAACGGAATCGCATCGCCGCCGACGATCACGCGGTCGTTCGCGAAGCGCACTTCCTCGGCTGTCACCGTGCCGCCGCCGAACTTATCGGCCGCGAACTTCGCGAGCCGCTCGCGCAACTGGCGCGCGGCGTCCTGCGCGGCCTTGCCGTTGAGGTCGGTGCCGGTGGAAGCCGCCGTCGCCGACGTGTTGGCCACCTTGCTCGTGTCCGTCGCCGTGACGCGCACGCGTTCGAAGTTCACGCCCAGTTCGTGCGCGACCACCTGCGCAACCTTCGTGTTCAAGCCCTGGCCCATTTCCGTGCCGCCGTGATTCACGAGCATGGAGCCGTCGGTATAGATGTGCACCAGCGCGCCGGCCTGGTTGAAGTGCGTCACGTTGAACGCGATGCCAAACTTCACCGGCGTCAGCGCCATGCCCTTCTTCAGGATTGTGTTGCTGGCGTTGAAGGCGTCGATGGCTTCGCGGCGGCGGCGATAGTCGCTCGTCTCTTCCAGCTCGGCGATCAGTTCGTGGATGACGTTGTCTTCGACCGTCTGCCCGTACGGCGTCTGGTTGTTGTCCGTCTTGCTGTAGAAATTCGCGCGGCGCACGTCGAGCGAATCGCGGCCGACCGCACGCGCGACGTTGTCCATGATGTATTCGATCGCGAACGCGCCCTGCGGCCCGCCGAAGCCGCGGAACGCGGTGTTCGACTGCGTGTTGGTCTTGCCGCAATAGCCTTCGATCTTCACGTCCGACAGCCAGTAGGCGTTGTCGAAGTGGCAGACGGCGCGCGTCATCACGGGGCCGGACAGGTCGGCGGAAAAGCCGCAGCGCGACGTCATGTCGACGGCCACGCCTTCGATCTTGCCGTCGTCGTCGTAACCGACTTCGAAGTCATAGATGAAGTCATGGCGCTTGCCGGTGATCATCATGTCGTCGTCGCGGTCCGGGCGCAGCTTCACCGGGCACAGCAGCTTCCACGCGGCCAGCGCCGCGCAGCACGCGAAAATGCCCGACTGCGATTCCTTGCCGCCGAAGCCGCCGCCCATGCGCCGGCATTCGACCAGCACGTTGTGCGAATGCACCTTCAGCACGTGGGCAACGAGATGCTGCATTTCCGTCGGGTGCTGCGTCGAGCAGTAGACGTGCATGCCGTCGTCGTCCTTCGGCACGGCGTAGGCAATCTGGCCTTCCAGATAGAACTGTTCCTGGCCGCCCAGCTTCATCGCGCCGCGCTCGTGATGCGCGGCCTGCGCCATGCGGCCGGCGGCGTCGCCACGGGAGAGCTTCAGCGGGTTCAGCACGTAGGACTCGGCCTTGCGCGCGTCGGCCGGCGTGAGCACCGGCACGAGATCCTCGAACTCGATCTTCGCGCGGCGCGCGGCGAGACGCGCGGTGTCGTGCGACGTCGCGACGACGATGAACATCGGCTGGCCGACGAACTGCACGATGCCCTGCGCGAGCACCGGATCGTCGTGGATGATCGGGCCGCAGTCGTTGACGCCGGGAATGTCGTCGGCGGTGAAGACGGCGACGACGCCCGGCGTCGCGCGCACGGCGTCGAAGTTCATCGACACGATCTTCGCGTGCGCCTTCGGACTCGTGCCGAGCGCCGCGTGCAGCGTGCCCGCGACGATCGGAATGTCGTCGGTGTAGCTGGCGCGCCCGCTCACGTGCAGATGCGCCGACTCATGCGGACGCGACACGTGGACCTGCTTGAAATCGTCCGCTTCGTTCGCGAGCGACTTGGCTTCGGCGAGGAAAGCTTCTGCTTGCTGATTCATGTTCGTGTCCCCTTCTTACTTCGCTTCGACCAGTTCGATGGCGCGCACATCCAGCTTCGACTTGTCCAGCGGATCGTTCGGACGCGTCTCCAGCCAGAACCGATACAACAGGCTCTTGGCCGTGTCGAGACGGTAGTCGCTGCTCGCGCGCATGTCGGTGAGCGGCTGGTAGTCCTTGCTCAATGCGATCATCGCGGCCTGGACGGTGGCTTCGTGCCACTGGGCATCGGCGAGAATGGCTTCGGCGTGCGCGGCGCGCTTCGGCGTCGCGGCCATGCCGCCGTAGGCCAGGCGCGGCTCGCGAATGAATTCGCCATCGGCGATGAACGAGAACGCGGCGTAGACGGCGGAAATGTCGGAGTCGAAGCGCTTCGAGAGCTTGTACGCGCGGAACTGGCGCTTCGCATGCTGGCCCGCGCGGGTCGGCACCCGGATGGCCGCGACGAATTCATTCGCCGCCATGTCCTTCTTCTGATACGCGATATACAGGTCTTCGAGCGGCATCTCGCGCGTGCCGTTCACGCTCTGCAGCACGACGCGCGCATTCAGCGCGATGAGACCGGGCATCGAATCGCCGATCGGCGAGCCGTTGGCGACGTTGCCGCCGAGCGTTCCCGCATTGCGGATCGGCAGCGACGCGAAGCGCAATTGCGTTTCCTCGAGTTCCGGATACGTCTTGACGAGTTCCGCGTAGGCGCGTTCGAGCGACACGCCCGCGCCGATCTCGATCCACTCGCCGGTCGTCTCCAGGCGCTTGAGCGCGTCGATCTGCCCGACATAGGCGATGTCGCCGAGATCGCGCAACTGCTTCGTCACCCACAGACCGACGTCCGTGCTGCCCGAGAGAATCCGCACGTCCGGATTGCTGTCCTTGAGCGCGGCGAGCGCCTCGACGGTGCGGGGCGCGTCGAAACGGCGGCCCGCGTGTTCGTAATGGAAGGTATCGGTGCGGCGGATGCTGTCGAGCGAACGCGCGAGCGCCGGGACGTTGACGGGCGCGAGCGGCGCGTGATCGAACATCTGCTCGGCGGCGTCGATGATCGGCCGATAGCCCGTGCAGCGGCACAGGTTGCCGGTCAGCGCGTCGCTGATTTCCTGGCGCGAGGGCTTCGACTTCTCGCAGGCGCCTGCACAACCGGTGGTCGCATGACCGTGCTTTTCGTACAGCGCGAACATCGACATGGCAAAACCCGGGGTGCAAAAACCGCACTGCGAGCCATGGCAGTCCACCAAGGCGCGCTGCACCGGATGCAGCGTGCCGTCGGGCTGGCGCAGGTCTTCGACGGTGAAGAGCGCGCGGCCGTCGAGCGTCGGCAGGAACTGCACGCACGAATTGACGGCCTTGAACGCGACGCCGCCCCGGCCGTCCGGCTCGCCGATGACCACGGTGCACGCGCCGCAGTCGCCTTCCGCGCAGCCTTCCTTGGTGCCGGTGCAGCGCGCGTCTTCGCGCAGGTATTGCAGGACGGTGCGCGTCGTCGCTGCGTCGCTCACTTCCTGGATCGCGTTGCGGTGATAGAAGCGGATCGGCTGGCTCATGGGGATGTGGGCTCTTCGATGCTGTTCTGCTGGTTGCGCGGGGTGCGCAGCCGGTGGCATGCGCGACAGGGACGAACGGTCGGGCCGGTCCTGTCGCCTCGATGGTTCAAAAGCTATCACTGCCAAAATCCGCAACCCATAGGTGACATTGCATGGTGGGCATACTCCTGTCCCGATATGCCGTCAAAGCCTTACGCGACAAGGCGTCGGCCGATGCCTTCCGATCGTTCGGACAGGCGGTTTGTCCTACCTGGTTACAAAACCGGTGCGACGCTGCGACGCAACATATGTAACAATCACGCCTTCGCGCCGAATACAAGTCCGCACTTTCCCTATGTCCACCGAGCCCCGCTCCGCCGCCGCGTCACAAAGCGACTTCGCCGTCACGCTGCGCATCCTGCCTGTCGTGCTGTACACGTTCCTGTGCTACCTGACCATCGGCATTCCGCTGGCGGTGCTGCCGGGCTTCGTGCATACGGATCTCGGCTATGGCTCGGTGATGGCCGGCGCGGCGATCAGCGTGCAGTATCTGGCCACCCTGATGTCGCGACCGCTCGCGGGCCGCACCGCCGACACCCTCGGTCCCAAGAAGACCGTGCTGTACGGACTCGCGGCGTGTGCCGTGAGCGGCGTGCTGCTGCTGGGCTCGGCGCTCGCGGCGCAATGGCATGTGGCGAGCCTGGTGCTGCTGGTGATCGCGCGGCTCGTGCTCGGCTTCGGCGAAAGCTGGGTGGGCACCGGTTCGATCACGTGGGGCATCGGGCGCGTGGGCGTGACGAACAACGCGAAGGTGATCTCGTGGAACGGCATCGCGACGTATGGGGCGCTGGCGATCGGCGCGCCGCTGGGCGTGGCGATCGATCATGCGCTGGGGTTCGCGGTGCTCGGGCTGCTCGTGATCGCACTGGGCGGCTTCGGCTACTGGCTCGCGACGCGCATGGCCAGCGTACCGGTCGTGCATGGCGAGCGCATGTCGTATCGCAGCGTGTTCTTTCGCGTGCTGCCGCATGGCCTCGGCCTGGCGCTCGGTTCGGCGGGCTTCGGTTCGATCGCCACCTTCATCACGCTGTACTACGCGGCGCACAACTGGCCGAACGCGGCGCTGTCGCTCACCGTGTTCGGCACGATGTTCATCGGCGCGCGCCTGCTGTTCGCCAACACGATCAAGGCCTATGGCGGCTTTCGGGTGGCAATCGTGTCGTTCGCGTTCGAATGCGCCGGCCTGCTGATGCTGTGGCTCGCCGCGGAACCGACCTTCGCGCTCGCGGGCGCGGCGCTGACCGGCTTCGGCTTCGCGCTCGTGTTTCCAGCGCTCGGCGTGGAAGCGGTCGGACTCGTGCCGCCGGCGAGCCGGGGCGCGGCATTGTCGGCTTATTCGGTGTTCCTGGATTTGTCGCTCGGGCTGACCGGGCCGCTCGCCGGGTATGTCGCGGGTGAATTCGGCTACGGCTCGGTGTTCCTGTTCGCCGCGCTGGCGGCGGCCGCGGCGGTGGCGCTTTCCGTGGCGCTGTATGTGCGCACGGGACGCGGCGTGGGCGGGCCGGCGACGGCTTGACGGCTTCTGCGATCGGCAAGCGGCTGCAATCCTGATTCCAATGCGGGGATCACCGCATTCCGGCAAGGCCCTCCCGGGCGATTCCGATCCCGCGCACAGGCAACGACGCCCAGCGCATGAGCGATGAACGCCGGATCGTCGCCGCTGTCCTGAAGGCAGGCTTTCGAATACCCGGCGATGTCCTCTTCGGTACGCAGACGACCGGCGGAATCCCACGGTCTTGTCCTGATCCTGCCTGACGTCATTGCCTGCTCCATGTGAAGGCGAAGTGTGGATCGAGTGAACCGAAGGACGTGCGAAAGCCGCTCCGAAACCACGTGATCGCAGACAGGATAAGAATCCGCGCGACCTTCGTCATCGAGGTTTGTCTTAAAATCGCCGCTTGGCCCCTCTGCGTCCGCTTATGAACTCGACATCGGAAGACCGTTGGCGCGACTTGCGCCCGGACCCGGACAGCGACACCCCGCTCTATCTCCAGCTCGCCCGCAAGCTCGCCAACGCCATCCACGAGAATCGCTGGAACGCAGGCGAGGCACTGCCCTCCGAACGCGTCCTGTCCGATGCACTCGGCGTATCGAGGATCACCTCGCGCAAGGCCATCGCGCTGCTCGTCGAGCAAGGGCTGATCCGGCGCGAGCAAGGCGCGGGCAGCTTCATCACGCCGCGCTATGAAGACCCGCTCTCGCGTCTGTCGAGCTTTTCGGAGATGCTCAGGCGGCGCGGCTTCACCCCCAGTTCCAAGTGGCTCTCGCGCAGCATCGAGCCCGCCAATCGCGAAGAGGTCATCCAGCTCGGCCTCTCGCCCGCCGCCGCGGTGACGCGCCTGAAGCGCCTGCGTCTCGCCGACGACATCGTCATGGCCGTCGAGAACTCCACCTTTCCGGCCGCCTGCATTCCCGAGCCGCAGGCCATCGGCGATTCGCTCTACAGCTATCTCGACTCGCGCGGCCTCTCGATCGTGCGCGCGCTCCAGCACTTCCGCGCGGTGAACGCGAGCCAGGAGATCGCCGCGCAGATGGGCATCGCGCCGCACGACGCGCTGCTGCTCATCACGCGCGTCGGCTATACGGCGGACCAGCGCGCCATCGAACTCACCGACACCTACTGTCGCAACGACTACTACGACTTCGTCGCGGAACTCCGCAAATAAGCGCCCCATGACCGATATCGCCACACGCACGCCGTCCGACCGCTCGCTTTCAGTCATGCTGTGGATCGTCGCGACGGGCTTCTTCATGCAGACGCTGGACTCGACGATCGTCAACACCGCGCTCCCCGCGATGGCCCGCAGCCTCGGCGAAGCGCCGCTGCGCATGCAGGGCGTCGTGATCGGGTATTCGCTCACGATGGCGATGATGATCCCCGTCTCCGGCTGGCTCGCGGACAAGCTCGGCACGCGGCGCGTGTTCTTCAGCGCGATCCTCGTGTTCACCATCGGCTCCCTGCTCTGCGCCAAGGCCCAGTCGCTGCAGGCGCTGGTGGCGTTCCGCGTCGTGCAGGGCATCGGCGGCGCGATGCTGCTGCCGGTCGGCCGGCTCGCGGTGCTGCGCGTGTTTCCCGCCGAACGCTATCTGTCGGCGCTGGCCTTCGTCGCGATTCCGGGGCTGATCGGTCCGCTCATTGGTCCGACGCTCGGCGGCTGGCTCGTGCAGATCGCCTCGTGGCACTGGATCTTCCTGATCAACGTGCCGGTGGGCATCGTCGGCTGCATCGCCACCAACATGTACATGCCCGACAGCCGCAATCCCGCCGTTGCGCCCTTCGATCTCGCCGGCTACCTGCTGCTGGCGATCGGCATGGTGTCGCTCACGATCTCGCTCGACGGGCTCGCCGATCTCGGCTTGCAGCACGCCGTTGTCATCGTGCTGCTGGTGCTGTCGTTCGGCTGCTTCGTCGCCTACGGCCTGCACGCGACACGCGCCGCCCAGCCGATCTTCTCGCTCGATCTGTTCAAGATCCACACCTTCAGCGTCGGGCTGCTCGGCAATCTGTTCGCGCGGATCGGCAGCGGCGCGATGCCGTATCTGATTCCGCTGCTGCTGCAGGTGAGTCTCGGCTACACGGCGTTCCAGGCGGGGATGATGATGCTGCCTGTGGCTGCCGCCGGCATGCTGTCCAAGCGCGTGGTGACGCGGCTGATCGAGCGGCGCGGCTACCGGCGCGTGCTGGTGGTGAACACGGTGCTCGTCGGGCTGATGATGGCGAGCTTCTCGCTCGCCAGCGCGCATCAGCCGCTGTGGCTGCGGCTCGTGCAGCTGGCGGTGTTCGGCGCGGTCAACTCGGTGCAGTTCACGGCGATGAACACGCTCACGCTGAAGGATCTCGGCACGGGTGGCGCGAGCAGCGGCAACAGCCTGTTCTCGCTCGTGCAAATGCTTTCGATGAGCCTGGGCGTGACCGTCGCCGGCGCGATTCTCTCGACCTTCACCAGTCTGCTGCCGCAGGTGACCGCGTCGAATTCGCTGCCGGCCTTTCACGCGACGTTCCTGTGCGTCGGCGTCATCACGGCGGCGACGGCGTGGATCTTCGGCCAATTGGCGCCCGAAGTGCGTTCGGCGCCACGCAAGCCCGATCCATCGGAAGCCAACTAGACTGCGCACCGGGACCGCGCACCGCGCCGGTGCCCGCGCGCACAGCGGCGCGGCGTGCGCTCCCGGGCGCGCAGCATGATTCGCGTATCTGCACACGAATTGTCGCGGGCATTGCGCCGCAAGCCTGCCGGAAGCCGCTTGCGGCTTGAATTTGCACGCTTTTTGCTCAAACGGAGGTAAGCCGTTCCTGTAAACTAGCGCTGTTCAGTTTCCCTGCCCCGATGCCTCGACACCATGAGCATGGTTGATCTCGACCCTCCCCGCTTTCAGCCGCCGCGCCCCGTCGCCGGCGACGACGGCTCGCGACGCACCGTGCTGTACGGCGAATACACCGTCTTCAGCGTATTTCAGCCCGTGTTCTCGGTGTCGCACCGGCGCGCCATCGGCTATCACGCTTCGCTGCGCGCCCGCGACGACACACATCGTCATGTGCCGTCGCACGAAGTATTCACCCAGGCCGCGCGGCGCGGCGATCTGCTCGAACTCGGACGGCTCGCCGAATCCCTTCATCTTGGCAATTTCAACGCATTCGACAGCCATGACGAATGGCTCTTCCTGAGCCTGCATCCCGCCGCGCTGATGGACATGAGCTACGGCGACGCTCTGGTCGCGGCGCTGAAGGACATTGGACTGTTGCCGCAGCGCGTAGTGCTGGAGGTGCCCGAGCAGGCCGGCGGCGAAACGACGCGCTTTACCGAGATCATCGATTCGCTGCGCAAGTCGGGCTTCCTGATTGCGCTGGACGGTTTCGGCGTCAAGCATTCGAACATCGATCGCGTGTGGCAATTGCGGCCGGACATCGTGACGCTCGACCGCTGCATCCTTCAGCAGGCCACCGAGCATTCGCATATCGAGCGCGTGCTGCCGCGGCTCGTGTCGCTGCTGCACGAGTCCGGCCAGCTCGTGCTGATGGGCGGTCTTTCGACCGAACGTGATGCGTTGATCGCGCTGGAGTGCAACGTGGATTTCGTGCAGGGCGCATATTTCGCGCAGCCGAGCGTCGATGCCGTGCATCCGCAGGTTGCGGCAAGCGTGATGGATGCGTTGACGGCGGCATCGCGCGAGCGCATCGGCGCGCGCGACCGCGCCCAGGCAACGCGTCTCGAACCGTATGTGAGCGGGCTCGAACGGGCGTCGGTGAAACTGATGGAGGGTGAAACGCTCGTTGCCGCTACGAGCGAACTGCTGCAACTCGCCGACACCGCCCGCTGCTTCCTGCTCGATCAGGCCGGACGGCAGATCGGCGATAACGTGGTGCCCATCGTGCGCACGTCGCAGCGCGCGAAACGCTTCAGCCCGCTGCTGCATTCCGAAGGCGCGAGCTGGGAGCGGCGCCCGTATTTCATCGAGGCGCTGCGCGCGCCGGGACGGGTTCAGTTGACGGCGCCGTATCTGTCGATCAACGAGGCGCATCTGTGCGTGACGGCGTCGATCGCGGCGCAGACGCCTTATGGGTTGCAGGTGCTGTGCGTCGACATCAACTGGGAAGCGATGCCGCGACGGCGGTAGCGGGTTGCGCGTTGCGCCTGATTGACGGAGCGGGAGCCTTCCATCGGGGAGGCTTTTTCGTTTCTGGAATCAGGCGTTGTGGTCGGGTTCGGGACGGACGAGATCGAAGCCCGCCAGCATGATCACGCCGGACAGCACGATCAGCGCGACGGAATGACGTCCGAAATACAGCAGCGCGGCGGCGGACCAGGCTGCGACGCATAGGCCTGCGAGGTGTCTCATGGCGGTGGTGCGGGGATCCAAAGCGATATTTTAGGGTTTTGGGATTTGTCGCGCTGGGATGGGGCGGCGTAGTCTGCTAAGGTTCGTAAAACTACGTGGAGCGGGTGAGAAAAGCGTAGCGCCGCCCGGGAAACCGGGTCCCACCTGGAGTGGGTGTTTCACCTCACGGTGAATAGAGAGTCCCGCGTACAACGGCTGCCCTTGGGCAGCCGTTGGTCTTTTGAGCTCGACTCCTCCCCGCCGCACATAAGTGTCATTGTCCGAGCTCCAAAAACAAAAAAGCCGCATCGAACTGAATCGATGCGGCTCTTGCCGAAGCGACCCACCGGGCCGCAACAACCCAAAACTTACGCGCCGAAATTCTGCGCAGCGAAGTCCCAGTTCACGATGTTCCAGTAAGCCTCGATGAACTTCGGACGCGCATTGCGATAGTCGATGTAATACGCGTGTTCCCACACGTCGATGGTCAGCAGCGCCTTGGCGTCCGTCGTGAGCGGCGTGGCGGCGTTGCTGGTCGACACGATGTCGAGGCTGCCGTCGGTCTTCTTCACGAGCCAGGTCCAGCCCGAACCGAACGTGCCGGTGGCAACCTTGGCGAACTCTTCCTTGAACTTGTCGAACGAGCCGTACTTCGCGTTGATCGCGTCAGCCAGCGCGCCGGTGGGTGCGCCGCCGCCCTGAGGCGACAGGCTGTTCCAGAAGAACGTGTGGTTCCAGACCTGAGCGGAGTTGTTGAACACGCCACCCGAAGACTTCTTCACAATTTCTTCGAGCGACAGGTTCTCGAATTCAGTACCCGGAATCAGCTTGTTCAGGTTGGTCACATAGGTCTGGTGATGCTTGCCATAGTGATACTCGAGCGTTTCTTCCGACATGT
Organism: Caballeronia sp. LZ043; assembly: GCF_031451075.1. Lineage (NCBI taxonomy): Bacteria > Pseudomonadati > Pseudomonadota > Betaproteobacteria > Burkholderiales > Burkholderiaceae > Caballeronia > Caballeronia sp. LZ043. The sequence goes on from NZ_JARUXT010000001.1 coordinate 2,235,691, forward strand.
GCGGAGCGAGCGCGTTCTTTTCGAACGGCAGCGGCGGGAGCTTATGTTCCATGATGCGAGCCTTCCTTTCTATGTGGAATGTGTGTTTGCGGGGGAGTGAGGCAGTGGAGCAATGGATTGTAGGCGAGTTGGGATAACCCAGCAAACCGTGTGCCCTTTATGAGTAAGATCGATTTCCAATCGCCTTGGACGGCGTAAAAAGTGCTTCCACGGGCTGCACGGCGTCCTTGAATGTACGCCTGAACACGCCAGTTTTCAGGCATCAGAATTCATCTGACAGACGCGGCTGGACATCGGCGAGCAACACATCCGCCGATCCTTCCGCCAGATGCACCGTCAGCGGACGCTTCGGTTTCAATGCGTTCGGCGCACGCAGCGCGCGTCCCGTCTGGGCATCGATCAACGCCGCATAGCCGCGTTCCAGCGTGCGCTGCGGACTGAGCACCTGCAAGCGCGCCGCGAGTTCCGACACACACGCGCGCTCGCGCTCCGCACGGCGCTCGTGCGCGCGTTGCAGGCGCTGCGCGAGCCTCGACACCTGCTCGCGCGCCGCAGCGACATCCGGGCGTTTGCGCTGCCAGCGATACTGAACCAGCGCGAAGTGCGCGCGCGCATCGCGCACGGGCCGCGCCCCCGCCGACACCAGACGCCCCGACAGTTGCCGCAAATGTTCACGCTGCCGCGCCAGCCGCTCAGCGGGACTCACGAGCCGGCGCGCCAGCCAGTCGAGCTGCTGGGCACGGCGTTCCATCGCCCGGCCGAAACCGCGCGCGAGCGCCGCATGACGATGATCGAGTTCGCGCAACAACAGCACGCGTTGCGGACTCACGAGTTCGGCGGCGGCCGTGGGCGTCGGGGCGCGGACATCGGCGGCGAAATCGGCGATGGTGAAATCCGTTTCGTGGCCGACGCCGCTCACCACCGGCAACGCGCTCTCCGCAATCGCGCGGGCCAGCACTTCCTCGTTGAAGGCCCACAGATCCTCGATCGATCCGCCGCCGCGGCACACGATCAGCACATCCACCTCGCGCCGCGCGTTGGCAGCTTCGACCATCGCGGCGAGCTTCGCGCTGACGCCCGCGCCCTGCACCGGCGCCGGATACACCACCACCGGCACGTGCGGCGCGCGCCGCGCAAGCGTCGTGAGCACGTCGCGCAGCGCCGCCGCCTGCAACGACGTCACGATGCCGATGCCGCGCGGATGCGACGGCAGCGCGCGCTTGCGCTCGGCCGCGAACAACCCTTCGCCTTCGAGCTGCGCCTTGAGCCGCAGGAACGCTTCGTAGAGCCGCCCCTGACCGGTACGCCGCACCGCCTCGACGTTCAGTTGCAGTTCGCCGCGCGGCTCGTACATCGTGACGAGCGCGCGCACCTCGATGCGGTCGCCTTCGCGCGGCGTGAACTCGGCGTATTGCGCGCGGCCGCGGAACATCACGCAGCGCATCTGCGCGCCCGCGTCCTTGATCGAGAAATACCAGTGGCCGCTCGCCGCCCGCGTGAAGTTCGACACCTCGCCCGACACCCAGACGAGCGGAAAGCTGCGCTCGAGCATCGAACTGATCGCGCGATTGAGCGCGGATACGGGAATGACGGCTTCGCCGCCTGGCGATGGCAGGGAATCGGGAGTCATGGCTGAACCGGAAAGAAACAGGCTGCTACGGCTGATTGGCCCAATGGACAGGAACCGCTCGGCGAGGTACGGCAGTGTAACAAGTGTCCACACAGAAAGACTTACCGGCCCCATCGCCGCGCGCCCGTGAAAGCTTTAGGATTCGTCCTAAGTCGTTGATTTTGCAAAAATAGATTGATATGAGCACTGTCTTCGCCGAAGCAACTCTTTCCTGACGCGACTTGCTGCTTCCAGCTCCGGAAGTTTTTCACAGAGTTATCCACAGGCGCGCGGTGCTGAAGCCGGGCCCGGAAACGACCGGGCGACTGGCGCGCATGGCCCGCGCGCGCTAGAGTGCCGGGTTCCAGCACCGGCCCGGCACGCATGCGCAAGCGCGGCGCGTCGTCGCCATCGCCGGTCGATCCGTTCAACGCCAACCGACACTCGAGGAGCTGCCGTTGCACGCCACGCCTTATCCGCTTTGTTCCGATTCTGTCCCGCCGGCGTTCCGCGTAAAGGCGGTCCATGTCTGATTTCAAGCCGCCGGTCGAAAACTTCCTCGCCCGCGAGTGGCGCCGCCGCGGTCCGGTCGCCTGGGCGCTGACGCCCTTCGCCTGCGTGTTCGGCGCGATCGCCGCGCTGCGCCGCGCATGTTTCGAACTCGGCTGGCTCAAGCGGATCGACGTGGGCGTGCCGGTGGTCGTCGTCGGCAATGTGACGGTGGGCGGGACGGGCAAGACGCCGACCGTCATCGCGCTGGTCGAAGCGCTGCGCGCCGCCGGCTTCCAGCCGGGCGTGGTGTCGCGCGGCTACGGCGCGAAAGTGCCGAAGCCGCTGAGCGTGACGCCGGCCAGCGAGGCCGCGCAGGTCGGCGACGAACCGCTCCTGATCGCGCGCCGCACCCACGCGCCGGTGTTCGTCTGCCCGGACCGCGTGGCCGCCGCGCGAGCGCTGCTCGCGGCGCATCCGAATGTCGACGTCCTTGTGTCCGACGACGGCCTGCAGCACTATCGGCTGGCTCGCGCGTTCGAACTCGTCGTCTTCGACGATCGTCTGGGCGGCAACGGCTTCCTGCTGCCGGCGGGCCCGTTGCGCGAGCCGATGTCGCGCCGCCGCGATGCGACGCTCATCAACAGTCCCTACGAGCGCACCTTGCCGCCGTGGCCGGACACCTTCTCGCTCGACCTCGAGACTGGCGACGCATGGCTGCTCGACGATCCGTCGGTACGCCGGCCGCTCAGCGAGTTCGCCGGCGAGCGGGTGACGGCGGCGGCGGGCATCGGTTCGCCCGAGCGCTTTTTCGCGACGCTGCGCGCGGCGGGCATTACCCTCGCGACGCGCGCCTTCCCGGATCACTACGCGTATCGCGAGAATCCGTTCGCCGGCGTAGAGGCGGATGCGATCCTGATCACCGAAAAGGATGCAGTAAAATTGGGCGCCTGGCGCGACGCACGCATCTGGGTCGTTCCGGTGCAAGCCGTGCTCCGGCCGCGCCTCATCGCTCTTGTTGTGGAGAAACTCCGTGGACGCACGTCTGCTTGAAATCCTCGTTTGTCCGATCTGCAAAGGCCCGCTCAGCTATGACCGCGCCGCGCAGGAACTCGTCTGCAGCGCGGACAAACTCGCTTATCCGATCCGCGACGGCATTCCCGTGATGCTCGTCGATGAAGCGCGCCAGACCGTCGAGGGCACGCCCGTCGAACCGATCCAGCCGCTCAAGCCGGCCGGCGACGTCTGATCAGCAGCCTGACCATGCCTGACATGTCCGTACCGTTCATCGCCGTCGTTCCCGCGCGCCTCGCGTCCACCCGTCTGCCCAACAAGCCGCTCGCCGACATCGGCGGCAAGCCGATGGTCGTGCGCGTCGCCGAGCGCGCACGCGAATCGGGCGCGCGCCAGGTGATTGTCGCGACCGACTCGGACCGCGTGGTCGAAGCCGCGCGCGATCACGGCATCGAAGTGATGTTGACGCGTTCGGATCATCCGACCGGCACCGACCGCCTCGCCGAAGTCGCGACCCGGCTCGGCTGGGCCGACGACACCATCGTCGTCAACGTGCAGGGCGACGAACCGCTGATCGATCCGCAACTCGTCCGCGACGTGGCGTCGCACCTCGCGGCGTTTCCCGCCTGCGCCATCGCGACCGCCGCGCATCCGATCCACGACCCCGCCGACGTCTTCAATCCGAACGTGGTGAAGGTCGTGCTCGATGCGAAGAGCATCGCGCTGTACTTCTCGCGCGCGCCGATTCCCTGGACGCGCGATCTCTGGCAGCCGCACTGGCCGGACGTCGCCGCGCTCGGACAACTGCCCGCGGTGCCGGACAACGTGCTGCGCCACATCGGCCTGTACGCCTATCGCGCGAAGTTCCTGCGCGACTTTCCGAACCTCGCGCAGGCGCCGATCGAAGCCGCCGAAGCGCTCGAACAACTGCGCGCGCTGTGGCATGGCGAACGCATCGCGGTGCGCGTGACGCAGGATGCGCCGCCGCCGGGCGTCGATACGCCTGCCGATCTCGCCCGCGTACAAGCGCTCTTCCCCGCGTCGAACTGAAACACTGAAAGCTGGAGACAACCCGTGTAAACCCCGCCGGAACGCCCGGCCGGCGCGGTTCTCGGGGTTTCCTATGCGCGTTATTACGGTCGCGGCCGTAAAGAGCCGTGGCATAATCGAACGATTGCGCGAGCCTTCCGGCCAGCGCCACGCTCAACGTTGCGCCGCTGTCCGCAGGTGCCCGCCGTCTCCAATCGGCTGCGCGCCCTGTCGTCGACGCCGCACGAGCCAGGCCATCGGATGTCAACGAGCCTCGCGGCGTGAAGCGGTTTCTAGACGATTCGGAGATATCACCATGCGTTTGATCCTGTTGGGGGCACCCGGTGCGGGCAAGGGCACCCAGGCAAACTTCATCAAGGAAAAATTCGGCATTCCGCAGATTTCCACCGGCGACATGCTGCGCGCGGCCGTCAAGGCTGGCTCGCCGCTCGGCGTCGAGGCGAAGCGTTTCATGGACGCGGGCGAACTGGTGCCGGACTCGCTCATCATCAATCTCGTCAAGGAACGCCTCCAGTCCGATGACTGCAAGAACGGCTATCTGTTCGACGGTTTTCCGCGCACGCTGCCGCAAGCCGAAGCAATGAAGGAGGCGGGCGTCGCCATCGACTACGTGCTCGAGATCGACGTTCCCTTCGACGAAATCATCACGCGCATGAGCGGCCGCCGGGTTCACGCGGCGTCGGGCCGTACGTACCACGTCAAGTTCAATCCGCCGAAGGTGGACATGACCGACGACGTCACCGGCGAACCGCTGATCCAGCGCGACGACGACAAGGAAGAGACCGTGAAGAAGCGGCTCGACGTGTACGTCGCGCAGACCAAGCCGCTGATTTCGTACTACAACGACTGGGCGAAGAACGGCACCGCGCCGAATGGCCTGAAGGCGCCGGCGTACCGCGCAATTTCGGGTCTCGGCACTGTCGATGAAATCCGCACGCGCGTGTTCGACGCGCTGAAGTAAGCGCGCTTCGCTTCGCGTTCTTCGCGTTCTCCAGAACCCGCTTCCCAGGAGCGGGTTTTTTTACGCCTGCCGATCGCGGGCGCGGCGAGCGGCTTCGCTACAATCGACGCGGCTCCCACAAGGACACCACAACGACACACTTCCGGCGAGCGGCATCCACCCCGCCCTCGCCTGCACGCATCACACAAAGGAGAAGAGACATGGAGATTCAGGGCAACGTGTTCCTCATCACCGGCGGCGCATCGGGCCTGGGCGCCGCGACGGCGCGCCTCGTCGCGTCGCTCGGCGGCAAGGTCGTGCTCGCCGACATGAACGAGGCCGCGGGCGAAGCGCTCGCACAGGAACTGTCGGGCGCGTTCGTCAAGTGCGACGTGAGCCAGGAAAGCGACGGTCAACGCGCCATCGAATCGGCGCTGTCGCTCGGCACGCTGCGCGGCCTCGTGAACTGCGCGGGCATCGCACCGGCGGCAAAGACCGTGGGCCGGGACGGCCCGCATGCGCTCGATCTGTTCTCGAAAGTGATCGCGGTGAATCTCATCGGCACCTTCAACATGATCCGGCTCGCGGCCAATGTGATGTCGAAGAACGAGCCCAACGGCGCGGGCGAGCGCGGCGTGATCGTGAATACGGCGTCGGTGGCCGCGTACGACGGACAGATGGGCCAGGCGGCCTATGCGGCCTCGAAGAGCGGCGTGGCGGGCATGACGTTGCCCATCGCCCGCGACCTGAGCAGAAGCGGCATTCGCGTGATGACCATCGCGCCGGGCCTGTTCGAGACGCCGATGCTGCTCGGCATGCCGCAGGAGGTGCAGGACGCGCTCGGCGCGATGGTGCCGTTCCCGCCGCGCCTCGGCAAGCCCGACGAATACGCAATGCTCGTCAAGCAGATCTTCGACAACCCGATGCTCAACGGCGAGGTGATCCGTCTGGACGGCGCGATCCGCATGCAGCCGAAGTGATGGCGTTTCAGTTATGAAAACGGCGGGCTTCTTTCGAAGTCCGCCGTTTTTTATTCAGTCGCCGTTTTGCTGGGTGCGCTGCCGCAGCTCGTGCAGTTCGGTTTCGACGACCGTCGCATCTTCCGCGTCGGGCCGATGTTCGATGTAGCGCTGCAAGTCCTCCAGCGCCGGACGCAGGTAATCGAGCCGCGCATAGGCGAAGCCGCGGTCGCGCACTTCCTCGATGCTGTGCGGCAACGTGATCACCAGCCGCTCCTGCACCGCGAGCAGGCGCTGCCAGCGCTCCGTCTGCAGATAGATGGACTTGAGGTTGCGCAGCATGCGCGCGACGATCTCGCGCCGCGTCGCGGGCTGCAACAGCACGCGCAACGCACTGCCGATCGATTCGCCGGCACGCTGCACATACGGCTCCAGCATCTCGACCATCTGCGCTTCGGAGAGCGTCTGGCCGGTGGTCGGATCGAGCATCAGATCTTCTGCGGGCAACGCGACGCGCAGCAGGAAATGCCCCGGAAACGACACGCCCCGCACCGGCAGGCCGAGCTGGTCGGCCATTTCCAGATAGATCACCGCGAGCGAGATCGGAATGCCGCGCCGGCGCCGCAGCACGACATTCAGATGGCTGTTGTCGGGATCGTAGTAATCGTTGAGATTGCTGGAGAAACCCAGCTCGCGGAAAAAGTATCGGTTGAGCGCATCGACGCGCGTCCGGACGTCAGCGTCGTCGGGCAGGCGGCGGCGGGCGCGCACGACCAGCTCGTCGATCTCGGCGAGCACGGTCTGCATGTCGAGATCCGGGTACGCGTCCTGGGCCAGCGACAACGCCGCTTCCGTGAGCGGAAGCGTGTCGTCGTCCGCCATCAGCGACGAGAAGTAGTCGAGGATACGCGTTGTCGTCATCAAAGCGTGCGTCTCTTGAAGTAGGCGTACTTGAAGCCCATCGCGGAAAGAATACCGAAATATAGCGCCGCGAACACGACCAGGCTCGCGCCCAGCAACGCGATGCGCAGCATCGGGGTGGCGCGCATGCCGATCCAGTCGAAATTGATCGCCACCCAGTGCATCACGCCCGCAAGAATCAGGCACGCGCCGAGCAGCTGCACGACAAAACGCGCCCAGCCCGCGGACGGCCGGTAGATCTGGCGGCGGCGCAGGCCCACGAACAGCAGCGACGCATTGGCAAGCGCGCCGAGGCCGATCGACAGCGTCAGGCCCGCATGGGAGAAGATCGGCACGAACAGATAATTGCTCACCTGGGTCATGACCAGCACGAAAATCGCGATCTTCACCGGCGTCTTGATGTCCTGCTTCGCGTAGAAACCCGGCGCCAGGATCTTGATGAGGATCAGGCCGATCAGCCCGATGCCGTACGCCGACAGCGCGCGGCCCACCATCACCACCGAATGACTGTCGAACTTGCCGTAGTGGAAGAGCGTCGCGGTAAGCGGCTCGGCGAAGAAGAACAGCGCGACCGCGCTCGGCGCGGCCAGCAGGAAGGTGATGCGCAGGCCCCAGTCGAGCAGCGCGGAGTATTCGTCGTTATTGGCGTCGACGTGCGCCTTAGAAAGGCTCGGCAGCAGGATGGTGCCGAGCGCCGCGCCCAGCAGCGCGGTGGGGAATTCCATCAGGCGGTCGGCGTAGTTGATCCACGACACGGCGCCCGGCCCGATGTTCGATGCAATGTTCGTGTTGATGATGAGGCTCAGTTGCCCGACCGAGACGGCGAAGGTCGCGGGCACCATCTTGAGCAGCACGCGCTTCACGCCCGGATGCGCGAGCGCGCGCCGGAAGTTGAAACTGATGCGCGGCATCATGTCGATCTTCTTCAGGCCCGGCAGCTGCACGAGCAACTGCAGGATGCCCCCGGCGATCACCGCGTAGGCGAGCGCATACACCGGCACCTTCAGGTGCGGCGCGACGAACACCGCCGCGAAGATGAACGCCACGTTGAGCAGCACCGGCGCGAACGCGGGCAGCGAGAACTGCTTGTAGGTGTTGAGCACGCCGGACGCGAGCGTCGTCATCGAGATGAAGACGATGTACGGGAACATGATGCGCGTCATCTCGACGGCAAGGCCGTACGCGGCGCCTTCGTGGGCAAGCCCCGACGCGACCGCGAACACGACCCAGCTCGCGCCCGCCATGCCCGCCAGCGACAGCACGACGAGCCCCCACGTCAGCACGGTCGACATGGCGTTGACGAGCGCCTTGGTCGGATCGTGGCCCTGGCTGTTCTTGAACTCGGCGAGGATCGGCACGAACGCCTGCGCGAACGCACCCTCGGCGGACAGACGCCGCAGCAGGTTGGGGATACGGAACGCGACGTAGAACGCGTCGGTATAGAGACTGGCGCCGAAGGCTCGGGCGATCAGCGTTTCGCGGATCAGGCCGGTCACGCGGGACAGCAGCGTGAAGCCGCTGACCGTCAGTAGGGCTCGGAATAGATTCATGGGGCGCCCATTATACGGGCCACGTGCGGCGCGTCTGCGACACACCGCCGCTCGCTGGCGGCAAAGCCCGCAACCTTGACCGATCGTGCCAATCCTGCGCGCCATCGCGCGGATGACGTCGCGCTTGTCACGACTCCGGTTCCGTTGCTATAATCGCGGGTTTCGAAGCTCCGAAAACGCCCGGATTGCCCCTTGTGTATCCGGATCCGTGGAGCTTCGCGTCTCTCCCCGGCTCCGGCCGGCGAAGTATCAGCGGTTCCCGGGCCATCACAACGCTGCGTCGCTGCACGCGTTCCCGGGAGTTCAGGCAAGACAAACAGGACAAGGCAGCACGCTCGAACCACCGGCTCAGGCCAGTTCAAGGCCCTCTCCGGCCCGCGCGCTCCAGACAAGTAACAGCAGAAACAGGACAAGGAACCGTCATGGCAAATACCGCACAAGCTCGCAAGCGCGCCCGTCAGGCCGCTAAAGCCAATTCGCACAACTCGGCGCTGCGCTCGAAGTTCCGCACGGCCATCAAGGCAGTTCGCAAGGCTATCGACGCCGGCGACCAAGCCAAGGCTGCCGAAGTGTTCAAGTCGTCGATCAAGACGATCGACATCATCGCGGACAAGAAGATCGTCCACAAGAACAAGGCCGCTCGTCACAAGAGCCGCCTGGCTGCAGCCATCAAGGGCCTGCAAGCCCCGGCTGCCCAGTAATTCCGGCCCGCTTCAGGCGGGCGCCTTACGCTTTCCGCGTTCCGGCGTTCGTCGAAGCAGCTTCCTGTTTCCGCTGCGCAGTAACGAAAAAGCCCGCTTCGGCGGGCTTTTTTGCGTCTGCTCTGCTCCGGTCGGCTTACGACTGGGCGTGCGGACTTCCAGCGTTCGGCACCTCGGATTCCTGCCGCGGCTGCTCGTGCGCCGGCGCGGTCTGCGTGGCGGACGCGCCCTGCGTGCCATGATGCGGCGGCAATTCACACGCCTCGGTCACGAGCAGGTCATTGTCCTTCGCAAAGTTCAGCACGAAGTCGAACGCCATCGGCTCGATGTCGCGCAGGCGGGAATCGACGATCACGACCTTGATGTCGCCGATCATCGTCGGACGCACGTAGATGGAATACTGCAGCCGTGCGTTCGGCCCTCTTGCCTTTGGACCGAAACCCGACATCACACCGCACAGGCGCTCCGACCAGTCGCTCGGCCGAAACTTCCTCCCGTTCTTGGTGATGCCTTGTATGAAATATTCGGTAGGGGATGATTCAGCCATGTAGCAATACCTGTTGACGGCCGGTGACGCGCACCGGCGAACGCACATCCGCACGACGGAAACCGCGGGAGCCAGCGCAGCGAAAGGCGCCGGGCGGTTGTTCGCGAGCTGCTCTCCGTTGAGGAGGAACATTCGCGTCCGCGAGAGGATGGCAGACTCGACAGCACTGGGTCATTCACCGCGATCCGTATGCACAAAACACGCACAAATACACGCCTGCGGGACGCTTGCGAGCCCCTTCGCACATGCGAGTGAAACGGTGCTTGATGTTGCAGAACTGTTGAAACGAGCGAACGCGATTATACCGCAGCGACCTTTTTTCCGCAGCGCACACAAACACGACGCACGCTGCGAAGACGTCCGTGAAGGCCGTCGGACGGGCACGTGCGGCGCATGTGACGGCGCGGACGGCCTCGTCAAACATCGTGAAATCCTTTATGCTCAAACGCGATACCACTCCCGACGGCGGCGCCGTCCGGCCAGGCGCCTCGCAACAGAGTGCAGCGCCACGCGCCGGTTCGGAGCCGCCGCTTGCGTTTCATGACCTCCAAGAAAATTCGCCACTATCTTCAGTTCAAGGATTTTTCGCTCGATGACTACGAGTACGTGCTCGAACGCGCGCGCATCCTGAAGCGCAAGTTCAAGAACTACGAGACCTATCATCCGCTGCACGACCGCACGCTCGCGATGATCTTCGAGAAGAGTTCCACGCGCACGCGCCTTTCGTTCGAAGCCGGCATCTTCCAGCTCGGCGGCCACGCAGTGTTCATGAACACGCGCGATACGCAACTCGGACGCGGCGAGCCGATCGAGGATTCCGCGCAGGTCATCTCGCGCATGGTCGACATCATCATGATCCGCACCTTCGGCCAGGACATCATCGAGCGATTCGCGGAAAGCTCGCGCGTGCCGGTCATCAACGGTCTCACCAACGAATACCATCCGTGCCAGGTGCTCGCGGACATCTTCACGTTCTACGAGCATCGCGGGCCGATTCACGGCAAGACGGTCGCGTGGGTCGGCGACGCGAACAACATGCTGTACACGTGGATCCAGGCGGCGCAGATTCTCGGCTTCAGGCTGCGGCTGTCGACGCCGGCAGGCTACAAGCTCGACGCCGCGCTGGTCTCCGAAGACAGCAAGCCGTTCTTCGAGGAATTCGACGATCCCAACGAAGCCTGTACGGGCGCTCACCTCGTGACCACGGACGTGTGGACCAGCATGGGCTTCGAGGCGGAGAACGAAGCGCGCATGAAGGCGTTCGCCGACTATTGCGTCGATGCCGACATGATGGCGCGCGCCCAGCCCGACGCGCTGTTCATGCACTGCCTGCCCGCGCATCGCGGCGAGGAAGTGAGCGCGGAGGTCATCGACGGTCCGCAGAGCGTCGTCTGGGATGAAGCGGAAAACCGTCTGCACGTGCAGAAGGCGCTGATGGAGTATTTGTTGCTCGGCAAGCTCAATCACTGAAGCCCGCAGCACGCTCATCATGCTGAACGTACAAAACCCGCGCCAGCGGGTTTTTTTCTTTTGCGAGCCACGCTTTCAGAGCGTCACCGGCTCGATTTCCAGTTCCACGTCGAAGCGCGCCCGCACGTCGCGCTGAATGGCTCTGGCCAGTTTGAGCACCTGCGCGCCCGTCGCGCCGCCGCGATTCACCAGCACGAGCGCCTGACGATCATGCACCGCCGCGCCGCCGATGCCGCGCCCTTTCCATCCGCACTGGTCGATGAGCCAGCCCGCCGCGAGTTTCACGCTGCCGTCGGCCTGCGGATAGGAGACGATGCCCGGCTCGCGCTGCCTGAGCGTGTCGAACGCCTGCGCGCTCACGACCGGATTCTTGAAGAAACTGCCCGCGTTGCCCAAGACGGTCCAGTCGGGCAGCTTGGCGCGGCGCACGGCGACCACGGCGTCGAAGATCGCTTGCGCGTCGTAGCCAGAGGCGCCTTCGAGCGCGCGTGCGATGTCGGCGTAATCCGCGCGCGGCTGCCAGCGCTTCGGCAAGCGAAACACCACGGACGTGATCATGAAACGCCCGCGCCCTGCCCGCTTGAAGAAACTGTCGCGGTAGCCAAACGCGCACTGGGTGCGATCGAACTCGACGCGCGCGCCCGTCGCCAGTTCGACGGCGCTGAGGCGCTCGAAGCGCTCGCCCATCTCCAGCCCGTAGGCGCCGATGTTCTGAATGGGCGCGGCGCCGACCGTGCCCGGAATCAGCGCGAGATTCTCGAGCCCCGGCATGCCCTGCGCGAGCGTCCACGCGACAAAGCCATGCCAGTTCTCACCCGCGCCGGCTTCCACGAGCCATGAGCCGGCGTCCTCGGCGATCACGCGCTTGCCCTCGATATTCACGATCAGCGCCACGCCGTCGAAGTCGCGCGTCAATACGAGATTGCTGCCGCCGCCGAGCACCAGTTGCGTGATCCCGGCGAGGCGGCCATCGCGGCACAGCAGCGACGCGGCCTCGACGCTGTCGATCTTCATCGCATGGCGCGCGCGCACGTCGAAGCCGAACGTGTTGTGCGAGCGCAGCGAATAAGCGTCGAGAAGTTCGGGCGCGTGGGATGCGTGAGGCATGAATGACCGCAGGGAGATTCAGGAGAATCGGCGCGGCCTTGGGGAACTCGGCGCCGCGTCGGTAGAATGACGGGAGATCGAATTATAACCAATGCCATTATGCGAGCCGCGCCCAGCGCGCTTGCCTCAACGAAGGAGAAGGCACATGCCGTCGTTTGACGTCGTCAGCGAAGCAAACATGATCGAAGTGAAGAACGCCATCGAGCAGGCGAACAAGGAAATCTCCACGCGCTTCGATTTCAAGGGCTCGGATTCGCGCGTCGAGCAGAAGGAGCGTGAACTCACGCTCTACGCCGACGACGACTTCAAGCTCGGCCAGGTCAAGGACGTGTTGTTGAACAAGATGGCCAAGCGCGGCGTCGACGTGCGCTTCCTCGACTACGGCAAGCAGGAAAAGATCGGCGGCGACAAGCTCAAGCAGGTCGTCACCGTGAAGAAGGGCGTGTCGGGCGACCTCGCGAAGAAGATCGTCAAGATCGTGAAGGACAGCAAGATCAAGGTGCAGGCGAGCATTCAGGGCGACACGGTGCGCGTGCAAGGCACCAAGCGCGACGACCTGCAAAGCGCCATTGCACTGTTGAAGAAGGACGTCACGGATACGCCGCTCGACTTCAACAATTTCCGCGACTGATCGTTCGCGGATTTCAGCTTTCGGAAAAGCCGTTCCGGGTTGTACCGGAACGGCTTTTGTTTGATCGGCCGCTTTTTGACTTCCGAGGCCTTCAAGTCCCGGTCGCGTAACGGCGGCAATGCTCCAGATAGCCGGCCTCGTGACTGCTCACCAGCTGGACGATGCTGTTCCAGAGCCACAACGGCGCATCGATGGTTTTCGACCGGTTGCGGCGCAAGTCGGCCTGCCATTCCTTCCGCGTCGCCGCCTCCATTTGCCGTGCGTGCGCCTTGCCGACCACAGCGGCCAGATAGTGCGCCACGTACATCGCGTCGTCCTTGTCCAGTTGCTCGATTTCGAGCTTCATGTCCTGCGGCAGCAGTTCGCGAATGACGACCGCGCGATCGAGCAGACGCGCCGCCCGCATGCGTTCGCCGAGAAACGGCGAAAGATGCCGCGCGCCTTCGATGACGCGCAACGCGTTGTCGCGCGGCATCGTGACGTCCTTGTAACGCGGAGCGGCCGCCTTCACGCCCTCCTTGATGTCGATGAGACACAGATCGTCTCCCTCGACCACGCCGCCATCCACGTCGAGCAAGACCGCATAGCGCGCGCGGCCGAGCGAACTGCAGCCCTTTACCCAATAGGCGGCGTCGAGCATCACGACGTCACCGGAGTCGTCGCGGCCCCGCAGGCCCGTCGCGAGGCTGGCGATGTCCTTCTCCTGGAAGAGCGCTTCGATCTCGCGACGCTCGCCCTTCGCGAGCGGCCAGAACCGCTTGCCCAGTGGTATCGACGGATGGAGATTCTCGATGCGTTCGCGCGCGAGATGTTGCCACGAGCGCCGGACGGCCTCTTTCATCGTCACGTGAACGGGTTCGGGACGCCGGGACTCGATGTCCAGATTCGAGAACGCTGATTCGTAGCCGGCGGCCAGCGCCTCGATCGTGCGCACGACATTCAGTCCGGACAGCGACGAGCCCCGCGCAGCCGTTGCAAGCGACAGCCCGAGCCGCACCAGGTCATGCACCGGATTGCCGATGACGGTCTGATCGAGATCGCGAATCTGGATCTCGACTTTGCCCTTCGCGTTGGCGATCGGGCCCAGGTTGCCCGTGTGGCAGTCGCCGCAAATCCAGACAGCGGGTCCGTGCGGCAGGGTATCGCCGTTTGCTTCGAGCACCCACTCGTAGAAGCGCTCCGTATTGCCCCTGACGTAGGCGTGCGGGGAACGCGCCATCTTCCATCGGCGTCGTTCCGTCAGTACGGCCTGCCGGCCCTCGGCTTCAGGCAGCCCCTTCCTTGCTCTTGTGATTTTGTTCATGTGCCTTTGCGCCCAGGTTCGAACGCTCCAGGCGCAGAATGCGTGCCGCGGTCTTGCAGTCGTCTTACAGCGGGCATGGCGGATGCGAGTGTGCCCTGCCCAACATAATCATCAGACGATGCAGGCTAGGCTTGGCGCATCACTGCAAGCCACGCACCGCCACGCACGCATGGACAACTATTTCACGACACAGGAAGGCGCGATCCGACGGCTCGTCGGCATCAGGCGCGGCTCGCCGGGCACGCCCGGGCCGTCGATCATCGTCGGCAAGAGGAAGGACGGCGCCGAGGTCAACGGCATCGCCGATATCCTGTCCGCCGTCCGTGCAGGACGCATCGCGAGCTTCTTCTATTCGAGTCCGGCGGATACGTACGTGGTCTTCGTCAGCTGAGCCGGTCCGGCCGGCATCTTATTCGGCTGCTCCCGCAGCCTTCTTCTTGTCGCCGATGCGGCTTTCCTGCCCCGCCAGCAGCTTCGAAATATTCGCGCGATGCCGCCAGATGAGCAGCAGGCTCATGGCCAGCACCGCGAGCGAAATACGGCTGGGGCCGAACAGGAACACTTGGTAGAACGGCGCGAACACCGCTGCGACGAGCGCCGCCAGCGACGAATAGCGGAAGAAGAACGCAATGATGAGCCAGGTCAGCAGCGTGGCGAGTCCGAGCACCGGATGAACGGCGAGCAGCACGCCCGCCGCCGTGGCCACGCCCTTGCCGCCCTGGAAGCGGAAGAAAACCGGGTACAGATGCCCGAGGAACACGGCGATGGCCGCGAGCGCCGTGGCCGTGTTGATGAGCGCCGGATCCCAGCCGAAGCTCGCGCCGAAATGCACGACGACCCACACTGGCAGCCAGCCCTTGAACGCATCGCCGATCAGCGTGAGGATCGCGGCCTTCTTGTTGCCGGTGCGCAGGACGTTGGTGGCGCCGGGGTTGCCGGAGCCGTAGGAGCGCGGATCGGCGAGACCCATTGCGTGGCTGACGACGACGGCAAATGAAATCGAGCCGATCAGATAGGACACGACGGCGACGATCAAAGGAATCATGGTGTCTTTTCGGTGGTGACGAGAGCGGAGTGCATTCTAATCGACGCTTGCGCACTGCACGGGCGTGGCATGCAGCAGGCGCGTCAGGACCTCCGGCGCGAGACTGACGAGATAACCACGCCTTCCGCCGTTCAGATAGATGCGGTCCAGTTCGAGGATGCTGGCTTCGACATACACCGGCATGGCCTTCTTCGTGCCGAACGGCGACGTGCCGCCCACCAGGAAGCCCGAATGGCGGTTCGCGACTTCCGGCTTGCACGGCTCGATGCGCTTCGCCCCTGTCTGCCGCGCGAGGTTCTTGGTGGACACGGTGCGATCCCCGTGCATGAGCACGATGAGCGGCTTGGCGTACTCGTCTTCCATCACCAGCGTCTTGACGACTTGATGCTCGTCCACGCCGAGCTGGCGCGCGGATTCCTCGGTGCCGCCGTGCTCGACGTACTCATACGGATGCTCGCCGAACGCAACCTGATGACGGCGCAGGAACTGCGTCGCGGGCGTTTCGGATACGTGTTTGCTTTTCGACATGGACGCATTGTAGCGGCGCGTCCGGCGCGTCACCATTGGCCGAATGGCCGAGTGTGCGTGCCCCGGCACCTGTGGCACGATCGTTCTCCAGCACAAGGAGATTCCATGATCCGCGACACCGAAATCCAGACCCTTCTCGAAGACACCATTCGCCGCTTCGTGCGCGAGCAGCTCGTGCCGCGCGAGCGCGAAGTCGACGAAACCGACGAGATCCCCGCGGACCTCATCGGCGCCATGCGCGAGATCGGCATGTTCGGCCTGACCATTCCCGAAGCCTATGGCGGTCTCGGCCTCACCATGGAAGAGGAAGTGCGCATCGCTTTCGAACTGGGGCAGACCTCGCCGGCGTTCCGCTCGGTGATCGGCACGAACAACGGCATCGGCTCCATCGGTATCGTGCTCGACGGCACCGAGGCGCAAAAGTCGCACTATCTGCCGAAGCTTGCTTCCGGCGAATTGATCGGCTCGTTCTGTCTCACTGAGCCGGATGCCGGCTCGGACGCGGCCTCGCTCAAGACCAGCGCGCGCAGGGAAGGCGAGTTCTACGTGCTCAACGGCACCAAGCGCTTCATCACCAACGCGCCCGAAGCCGGCCTCTACACCGTCATGGCGCGCACCGGCGACCCTCAGGAAGCGAAGGGCGCGAGCGGCATCTCGGCGTTCATCGTCGAGCGCGGCACGCCTGGGCTCTCCATCGGCAAACCGGACCGCAAGATGGGCCAGCGCGGCGCGCATACTGCCGACGTCATCTTCGAGAACTGCCGGGTGCCGGCGAGCCAGTTGATCGGCGGCGTGGAAGGCGTGGGCTTCAAGACGGCGATGAAGACGCTCGACAAGGGCCGCATTCACATTGCGGCCATCGCGGTGGGCGCAGCCCGGCGCATGCTGCGCGACGCCGTTGCCTATGCCCAGGAGCGCCGTCAGTTCGGCCAGCCCATCGGCGAGTTCCAGCTGGTGCAAGGCATGCTCGCCGACAGCAAGGCCGAGCTTTACGCCGCTGAATGCATGGTGCTGGACGTGGCCCGCCGCCGCGACGAAGGACGCGACGTGTCCGTGGAAGCGTCATGCGCGAAGTATTTCGCCACCGAGATGTGCGGACGCGTCGCGGACCGCGCGGTGCAGGTTCATGGTGGCGCGGGGTATGTCGCCGAGTACGGCATCGAGCGCTTCTACCGCGACGTGCGGCTCTTCAGGCTGTATGAAGGCACGTCGCAGATCCAGCAGGTGATCATCGCGCGCGGACTCATGCGCGGCGCGGAAATCTGAAGCGCTTCCAACGTTCGCGCCTACCCGCGCGGATGATGCTCACGATGCAGCTTGTGCAGCCGCTCGCGCGCCACGTGCGTGTAGATCTGGGTCGTCGAGATGTCGGAGTGGCCGAGCAGGAGTTGCACGACGCGCAGGTCCGCGCCGTGGTTGAGCAGATGGGTGGCGAACGCGTGCCGCAAGGTGTGCGGCGAGAGAGGCGCATGCACGCCGCCGTTCAGCGCATGGCGCTTGATGATGTTCCAGAACTGCTGGCGCGTCATGCCCTCGCCGCGCGAGGTGACGAACAGCGCATCGGCGGCGCGGGGGCCGAGCAATGCCGGGCGCGATTCGCGCAGATAACGCTCGATCCATTCGTGCGCCTGCTCGCCGAACGGCACCAGGCGTTCCTTCGAACCCTTGCCCATCACGCGCACCACGCCCTCGTTCAGGCCCAGTTCCACCGTCTTCAGCGTCACTAGCTCGGTCACGCGCAGGCCGCTCGCGTACATCAGTTCGAGCATGGTGCGGTCGCGCAGGCCGCGCGGGGTGTCGGTATCGGGAGCGTGGAGCAGCGCCTCGACCTGCACTTCGTTCAAGGTGGAGGGAAAGCGCGGCGGCTGCTTGGCCGAACGCAGCTTGAGCGTCGGATCCGCCGCGGTGCGATGTTCGCGCATCGCCCATGCGTAGTAGCGGCGGAAGACGGACAAACGCCGGTTCGCCGAAGTCGCCTTGTCGCCGCGCCGGGCCGCCATGTAGCCGTTCATGTCGTTCTCGACGGCGGCATCGATCGACGCGCCGCGCGTCTTGCCGAGCCATTCGGCGAAGAGCTTCAGGTCGCGCCGGTAAGCTTCGAGCGAGTTCTTGGCAAGGCCGTGTTCGAGCCAGAGCGCGTCGCAGAAGAGGTCGATGGCGTCCCGGCTCGCGGCCAGCCCGGGCGTGTGGACCGGGTCGGTCGCCGCGTCCGTCGCGTCCGTTGCGTCCGCGGTGTCCGCTGGGTCCGTTGCGTTGATTGCGCTCGTCATGCGATGGATACACCTTCATGCGCCAGTAGCCAGCGCTTCACGTTGCGATAGAAACCGTCGCGGGGATGATGCGCGAATCCGCCGATTCCGCTCGCCGCGACGACCCGGTGGCACGGTATCACGATCGGCAGCGGATTGGAGCCGCACGCCTGCCCCACCGCGCGCGGCACGCTGCCTATCACCCGCGCCAGTTGCCCGTAGGTCCACACCTGTCCCTGCGCAATGCCGCTGATGCCCTGCCACACGCGCCGCTGAAACGCCGTACCGCCGATGCCGAGCGGCAGCTCGAAGCGCATCGACGGACTGTCGAAGTAACGGCGGATCTGCCCGGCCGCTTCGCGTGCCAGCGTCCCATGCGGCTCGATGCTGTCCGCGTCATCGGGCAAATAGACGATCTCGCGCACGCACGCTTCATCGGCGCGGATGCCCACCTTGCCGAACGGCGCGTCGATCACGGCATCGAATGGCTTCATGGTTGTTCCCCCTGGCTCTCTTGCTTTAGCGCCCACGCTACGTGCTCACGGACCAGCGCAGAAGCATCGTCCGCACGGGCTTCCAATGCGGCGACGATGGCCTCCCGCTCGCGGGCATCGAGCCCGGATGCGCGCAACGCATTGCCCATCGCCACCGCGATATTGCGCAGCCAGCGTTCGTGCCCGATGCGACGAATCGCGCTGCCCTGCATGCGCGTGTCGAAATCGTCCGCGCTCCAGGCGAACAGTTCAACCAGCGTCGCGCGATCCAGCCCGTGACGCACGTCGAAATCCGCGACCGGCGCAGCCTGCGCGAACTTGTTCCACGGACAGATCAGCTGGCAGTCGTCGCAGCCATAGACACGGTTGCCGATCAGCGGACGCATCTCTTCGGGAATGCTGCCATGCAGTTCGATCGTCAGGTACGAGATGCAGCGCCGCGCATCCACCCGATACGGCGCGACGATCGCCCCCGTCGGACAGGCGTCGATGCAGCGCGCGCACTGCCCGCAGTGCGCGCCGTCGTGCTGGGGATCCGGATCCACGGGCAGCGGCACGTCCACGAAAATCTCGCCGAGGAAGAACAGCGAACCCGCGTCGCTATCGAGCAGCAAGGTGTGCTTGCCGCGCCAGCCATTGCCCGCCTTCTGCGCCAGCGCCACCTCCAGCACCGGCGCGGAATCCGTGAACGCGCGATAGCCGAAGGCGCCGATCCCCCCTTCGATGCGCTCCGCGAGCTGCTGCAGCCGCTGCCGCATGACCTTGTGATAGTCGCGGCCGCGGGCGTAGACCGAGACCATCGCCTGCTCGGGCTGCGCAAGCCGCGACCACTCGATAGCACGCCAGTCGTTCTTCTGACCGTCGCCTGTCGCGACGCTTTCAGCGCCCGTTTGTGCGAGCGTCGCCGCGGGCAGATAGGCCATCCGCGCGGTGATGACACGTCGCGTGCCGGCCACAAGCTCGGCCGGCCGCGCGCGTTTCATCCCATGTTTGGCCATATAATCCATGTCGCCGTGATAGCCTGCTTCGAGCCACTCAGCAAGGCCTTGCTCGGCATCCGCCAGGTCGATATCGCTGATGCCGACCGCACCGAATCCCAACTCGCGCCCCCAGGTCTTGATGCGGTGCGCGAGTTCCGCCAGCGCAGCCTCCTCCATGCGAGTCGAGGCGCGCGACTCTGAGACGGACTCAGCGGCGGCGTCGCTGGACGCGGTCGTGATTTCAACGGAATGTTCCGGCAATCGGTTCATCACGATATTTTACGAGCAATGCCCGAAAGCCCCGACCGCATCACGCCCGATTCTTCTGCCGCGCTGCTCGAACGCCGCTTCGACCTGCGCGACGAAGCGGCCACGCTCGCGTTCGGCGCGCGCTTCGCGCAGGCCATCGACGCCACCCGCCAGCTCATTTCGCCTGAACGTTTCGCGGGCCTGCAAGTCCAGTTGATCGGGGATCTGGGCGCGGGCAAGACCACGCTCGTGCGCGCGACCTTGCGCGCGCTCGGGCACGAGGGCCGCGTCAAGAGTCCGACATACACGCTCGTCGAGCCGTACTCGCTCGCTACCCGCAGCGGTCCGCTCGACGTCTATCACTTCGATCTCTACCGCTTCGCCGATCCGGCCGAATGGGCCGATGCCGGCTTTCGCGAATATTTCGACCGGGGCGCCGTGTGCCTGGTCGAGTGGCCGCAGCAGGCAGGCGGACTGCTCGGCGTGCCGGATCTCGTGTTCCAGCTATCGCTGCCGGGCGAGCATGATGCGCCCGGCGATTCGAACGAAGAAGGCCGCGTGCTGACCGCGCGGGCGTTTAGCGAAACAGGAAAGACATGTCTCGAAAGATGTTGATCAAGCCGTTCCACTCGATCGAATCGAGCGCCACCGCGCCGCACAACTGGCGTCGCCGCCAGGTGCTGCGCGCAGGCGCTTCGACGCTCGTGCTCGCGCTCGTCGCGCCGAAGCTCGCCCATGCCAGCTCGGTGCTCGGCGTGCGCGTGTGGCCCGCGCGCGACTACACCCGCGTGACGATCGAATCGGACCAGCCGCTGCAGAACACCAACCAGATGCTGCAGGGACCGGACCGGCTCGTCGTCGATCTCTCCGGCATCGATCTCGACCAGGCGCTGCGCGACCTCGTCTCGAAGATCGCGCCGAACGATCCGCAGATCCAGGCCGTGCGCATCGGGCAATATCAGCCGCACGTGGTGCGCATGGTGTTCGACCTGAAGGGATCGGTGAAGCCGCAGGTGTTCACGCTGGGGCCGATCGGCAGCTACAAGTACCGGCTCGTGTTCGACCTGTACCCGGCCGTCGCGCCGGATCCGCTGATGGAATTGCTCGCGGAAACCGAGCGCAAGCAGGAAGCGCTCGACCGCGCCAATCCGAATCCGTCCGCGCCGCCGCCCGCCACACTGTCCGGGCCGACGACCGCGCAGAAGCCCGGCGCGTCCGACTCGACCGACGAGTTCTTCCAGAAGTACGCGCAGAACGACGCCGCGCCGACCGTTCCTGGGGCGCCGTCCATCCCCGTGCCGAAGCCCGCGCCGAAACCGCGCGTGCCGTCGGCGCCGCCGGTCATCGCCCAGAAGGACGACGACGATCAATACACCTTCTCCGCGCCCAAGCAGGGCGCCGGCACCACGCGCCTGCTGACGGTCGCGATCGATCCGGGACATGGCGGCGAGGATCCGGGCGCGATCGGCGGTCAGGGTACGTACGAGAAGCACATCGCGCTCGACATCGCGAAGAAGCTGCGCGCGAAGATCGACGCCCAGCCGAACATGCGCGCGATGATGACCCGCGACGCCGACTTCTTCGTGCCGCTCAACGTGCGCGTGCAGAAGGCCCAGCGCGTGTCCGCCGACCTGTTCGTGTCGATTCACGCCGACGCCTTCACCTCGCCCGATGCGCGCGGCTCGTCGGTGTTCGCGCTGTCGGACCATGGTGCGTCGAGCGCGGCGGCGCGCTGGATGGCGAACAAGGAGAATGCGTCGGACCAGGTGGGCGGCATCAACGTGAAGTCGCAGGATGCCAGCGTAAACCGCGCGCTGTTCGACATGTCGACGACCGCGCAGATCCGCGATTCCATGCGCTACGGCAGCTTCGTGCTGAACGAGATTGGCGGTATCAACAAGCTGCACAAGGGTTCGGTCGAACAAGCGGGCTTCGCCGTGCTGAAGGCACCGGACATTCCGTCGATCCTCGTGGAAACGGCCTTCATCAGCAACCCGGACGAGGAAACGCGCCTCAACGACGACGCCTATCGCGACAAGATGGCCAACGCCATTCTCAAGGGCATCAAGCGCTACTTCGCGGCCAATCCGCCGCTCGCGAAAAGCCGCATGACTTGAGACTCGCGCAGGAATTCGTTCAGCGCGCCGCCGGCATCAGCCGCTGAACGAGCCACTTGCCGAACACGTTCACTGCCAGTCCCGCCATCACCAGCGCCGCGCCGGCGATCTGCGCGGCGCTCAGGTCTTCGCCGAGATACACCGCCGCCGACACCAGTCCGATCACCGGCACGAGCAGCGAAAACGGTGCGACGCTCGCCGCCGGATAGCGCGCGAGCAGCTTGCCCCACAGGCTGTAGCCGACGATCGTCGCGACGAACGCGAGATAACCGATGGCGAGGACCGACACGAGCGGAATGGCGGCGAGACTGGATTCGATGCGCGCCGGGCCCTCGAAGATCAGCGACAGCGCGAGGAACGGCAACGGCGGGATCAGGCTGCCCCAGACGACGAGTGACAGCAGATCGACCTTGCCCATCGCTTTCGTCACGACGTTGCCGAGCGCCCACATCGCGGCGGCTGCCAGAGTGAAGAGGAAGCCGGTCAGGGTCATGGCGTGGCCGCCCTGGATGCCGATCAGCGCAAGACCGGCCGCGGCGATCACGAGTCCGACGAGATTGGCCGCGTGAATGCGCTCGCCGAGGAACATTGCAGCGAAGAACAGCGTGAAGAAGGCCTGCGCCTGCAGCACGAGCGAAGCAAGCCCCGCCGGCATGCCGACCGACATGCCATAGAACAGCAGCGCAAATTGTCCGAGCGAGATGGTGAGGCCGTACGCGAAGAGCCAGCGCAGCGGGATCTGGGGACGCTTGATGAAGACCGCGGGCGTGGCGGCCAACGCGAAGCGCAACGCGCCGAGCAGCATCGGCGGCACGCCGTGCAGGCCCAGCTTGATGACGACGAAGTTCACGCCCCACGCGAAAATGACCACCGTGGCGATCAGCAAGTCCCTTGGCGACATCGCCCTTCCCCTCGTGCCTGACGCAATGTTGTCGAGGCGCAAAGTGTAATTGAGCGACGCTTTGTTGCGCTTGTCAGATCGTGCACAAAACAGCACGGCGCTCGCGCCACCGAAGGGACGCGAGCGCCGGTAGACACGCAGCAGCGTATTACTTGCTCTGGCCCGACTCGGCCGCCGCGTTGTTGCCGGTGGTCGCCTCAGGCGTCTTCTTGCCCGACGACGGACGCGCCATATGCTTGCGCGGCTTCTTGTGCTGGGTCATGCCGCTCGAATTATCCGTGGTCGCTGCGGCGGCATCGTTGCCCATTGCCCCCGACGAATTGCCCGACGACGTTTGTGCAAACGCGCCGCCCGCGGCGGTCGCGGTGAATACGCCTGCGGCAATGGCCATCAACAGTTTGTTCTTGCTCATGTCTTTACTCCCCAGTCAGGTTGGATGACGTCGCGCGCGGCTGCGCGCATTTTCGAGAACGCGACGGCAGAAGATGGAGGACCGAATCAGAACCGGGAAGCGCATCTGCGCCGCGCGGCGTCGGCCGGTAGAATCGAAAGTTCCGCGAGCGCCAATCCGGCACTCCCATCACGTCCGCTTCCGCTCATGCCCTCGACCCCGCGCACGCTGCTCAAGCCTCACCAACACGACGTCGGCGGCCTGACAGTGCGGCGTGTCCTGCCCGCCCTGGCTGCCCGGACGGTCGGGCCATTCATCTTCTTCGACCACATCGGTCCCGCAACGCTCGTGCCCGGCAAGGGTCTCGACGTGCGTCCGCACCCGCACATCGGGCTCGCGACCGTCACCTATCTGTTCGAAGGCGCGATCATGCATCGCGACAGCGTAGGCTCAGTGCAGAAGATCGTTCCCGGCGACGTCAACTGGATGACCGCCGGACGCGGCATCGTCCATTCGGAACGCACGCCCGACGCGGAGCGCGCCGCCGGCCAGACGATGCACGGCATCCAGACGTGGGTGGCGCTGCCGGTGGCGAGCGAAGAGGTGGAGCCGTCGTTCGAGCATCACGCCGCCGCCGCGCTGCCGCAGATCGAACGCGATGGCGTCACATTGCGCGTGATTGCCGGCAGTGCGTTCGGCGCCACCGCGCCCACGCGCACTTTCTCGCCGACGCTCTACGTGGCCGCGCAGTTCGCGCCCGGCAGCGCGATCACGCTCGACACCGAGCACGAAGAGCGCGGCATCTATCTCGTCAGCGGCGACCTGAGCCTCGACGGCGAAGCGCTGCCCGAACAGCAGATGGCCGTGCTCGCGCCGGGCGCCGACGTGCGGCTCACGAGCGCCGGCGGCGCCGTCGCGATGCTGCTGGGCGGCGCGCCGCTCGACGGCACGCGCTTCATCGAATGGAATTTCGTGTCGAGTTCGCGCGACAAGATCGCGGCGGCCAAGACGGCCTGGAGCGAACAGCGCATGGGCCACGTGCCCGGCGAAAGCGAGTTCATCCCGTTGCCGCCGCAGCGCCGCGAACCGCAGGCGCCGGAAGCCTGACGCGCGGCGGAACTTGAAAAACCGCGCATCGTCCCTATTTGTACGAGATTGACTGCAGGCACTTGGAGAACGCATGGAAACGACCCTCGCCACTTTCGAGAACGATGTCATCAACGCGTCGATGCTGGCGCCCGTGCTCGTCGATTTCTGGGCGCCGTGGTGCGGCCCGTGCAAGACGCTCGGACCGATGCTCGAAAAGCTCGAAGCCGAAGCCGCCGGGAAATGGAAGCTCGTCAAGGTGAACGTCGATGAAAACCAGGAGCTCGCCGGGCACTTTCAGGTGCGCAGCATTCCGCACGTGATCGCCTTTGCAGAAGGCCGTCCGGTCGACCAGTTCATCGGCGTGCTGCCGGAAGGCCAGTTGCGCGAATTCCTGGACCGGCTCGTGCCGGCCGGGGCCGACGCCGAACGGCTCAGCGCGCAGGCCGCCTGGGCGGCGGGCAATCGCAAGCTCGCCATCGACACCATCAAGGCCGCCATCGCGCTCGATCCCGGCTATGACGACGCCCGTCTCGACCTGATCGAATGGCTGATCGCCGAGCGCCGCTACGACGAAGCGAAGGAAGAAGACAAGCTGCTGTCGCCGAAGACGACGCAAGGCATCGACGCACGCTACAACGCGCTGAAGACCGAGCTCGACGCCGCCGACGCAGCCGCCGATCTCCCGCCCGCCGACGCCCTGTACGCCGCCGTCGAAGCCCATCCGGACGATCTCGACGCCCGTTTCGCGCTGGCCAACCGGCTGATCGCGGGCCGCGAATTCGACGGCGCGCTGGAGCATCTGCTGGAAATCGTCGTGCGCGACCGCGCCTTCATGGACGATGTCGGCCGCAAGACCATGCTTTCGGTCTTCGAACTTGCCGCGAATCAGCCGGACGTCGTCTCGCGCTGGCGGCGCAGGCTCAGCGCGGCGATGAACTGAGCGGCGCTCGACGCTCCCTCAAAGACAAACGGCCAGCTCGTGCAGTTGGCCGTTTTGCATTGGCAACGCGCGACGCTCAGCCCGCGCGTTTCGCCAGATCCCTCAGCACGCGCGCGGCCGCCGCGAAGCCGAAGCTCGCCGTCACGCACACGCTCGAACCGAAGCCCGCGCAGTTGAGCCCGACCGGCCCCTGTTGTCCGCCGCCGGTTTCCAGATGCTCCGCGCCCTCGCTCAGATCGCAGACGGGCGCTTCGGGATAGATCAGCGGCTCGTCGGAATACACCGCGTTCACCTTGAAACGCGCCTTCGGGCCGCGCGGAAAGCCGTGCAGCTTGCGCAACTGGCCACGCACCTTCGACAGCAGCGGGTCCTGGATGGTCAGCGCGAGATCGTCGATGCGGATGCGCGTCGGATCGAGCTGCCCGCCCGCGCCGCCCACCGTGATCAACGCCTGCCTGTTCTTCACGCACCACGCGATCAATGCGGTCTTCGTGCGCACGCTGTCGATGGCGTCGACCACGTAGTCGAAGCCGGTGCCGAGCACCGCATCGAAGTTGCCGGGCTCGATGAAGTCCTCGATCTCGCGCACCTCGCACGCCGGATCGATCAGCCGGATGCGTTCGGCCATCGCCGTGACCTTGGCCTTGCCGTAGTTGCCGTCGAGCGCGTGGATCTGCCGGTTCGTATTGCTCTCGGCGACGTTGTCCAGATCGATCAGCGTCAGGCGGCCCACCGCGCTGCGCGCCAGCGCCTCCGCCACCCACGAACCGACGCCGCCAATGCCGATCACCGCGACGTGCGCGCGTTCGAACGCGGCCAGCGCGGGCGCACCGTACAGACGCGCAATGCCGCCGAAACGGCGCTCGCGGTCGGCGTCGTCGGCAGGGAAGGATGCGGGGAAAACGGAAGAAGCGTTCATGGCGGACGAGGTAAAAGCACACTGCACTGAAAGCAAATCTGAAGCCTGCCACAAGCCGAAAATCGCCCGAAGCTTGTGCTGCCTCAACACACGCTTTCAAATGCCTGTCGGTGTTTCGTTCAGGGGTACGGATTCATGCAAAATACGGCCGGATTGCGTATTCTGCCTTATCGAAACCCGTGACGTGATAGCCGCTCACGATCCTTCCTGTGCCTCCGGAGTCGCGCCCGGGTAATCAGGGCAAGATCGTTTCACGTTGGCTATACTGTCGCGACTGTAGCGTTTGCATAAAAATGACGACCCTCGCAGATCTTCGCCAAAACTACTCGCGCGGCGCGCTGGACGCGGCCGACGTGGACCCGAACCCAGTGCGTCAATTCGAAACCTGGTTCGCACAAGCACTCGATGCGAAGTTGCCCGAACCAAACGCCATGACGCTCGCCACCGTCGATGCAGCGGGCCGGCCTTCTGCCCGCATCGTGCTCATCAAGGGCGTCGACGAACGCGGCTTCGTCTTCTTCACCAATTACGACAGCCGCAAGGGCCGCGAGCTCGCCGCCAACTCCGCGGCAAGCCTGCTGTTCCATTGGATCGAACTCGAGCGCCAGGTGCGCATCGAGGGGCGCGTCGAAAAGACCAGCGACGCGGAAAGCGACACCTACTACGCCTCGCGTCCGCTCGGTTCGCGGATCGGCGCGTGGGCCTCGCCGCAGAGCGAGCCGCTCGACAGCCGCGCGACGCTCGAAGCGCGCGAGCGCGAGATGATCGCCCGCTACGGCGACGCGCCGCCGCGTCCGCCGCACTGGGGCGGTTATCGCGTCGTGCCCGACACCATCGAATTCTGGCAGGGACGCCCTTCGCGCCTGCACGACCGCATCGTCTACACGCGGGATCGTGCGGACGACGCATGGCGAATCACGAGACTCGCGCCCTGACGCGAGCACTGCGGCAAGCGAGACGACAACGGCAACGAGCATGAAGGCACACGCCTTCCCCTTGATTTTCTTAGCGCGGAGAAACAAGCATGTTCTGGG
This sequence comes from Caballeronia sp. LZ043, assembly GCF_031451075.1. NCBI lineage: Bacteria > Pseudomonadati > Pseudomonadota > Betaproteobacteria > Burkholderiales > Burkholderiaceae > Caballeronia > Caballeronia sp. LZ043. Next base: position 2,262,918 of record NZ_JARUXT010000001.1, read on the forward strand.
AGAAGAAGCTGACGCAATGGGTTGAGGAAGTGCGGGACCGGGCCAACCTGCCCGCGCGTCTCGTGCTGTGGGATGGCCAGCAGCATGACTTCGGCCAGTTCGCCGCGCCTCAGGTGACGCTGCATGTGAAGAGCGCGACCGCGCTGCAATACCTGCTCGAACCGACCCTCGACAATCTCGGTGAAGCCTATGTGAAGGGCAAGATCGACATCGAAGGGAAGCTGAGCGACATCATCAACATCGGCTATTCGCTCGCGAAGAGCACGGTGACCAACGCCAGCAAGCTGGCCCGCGTGCGGCGTTACTTCACGCACACGAAGGCGTCGGACAAGAAAGCCATCCAGTACCACTACGACGTGTCGAACGAGTTTTACCAGCTCTGGCTCGACAAGAACATGGTCTACTCCTGCGCGTACTTCGAGAACGGCGACGAAGACATCGACACCGCGCAGCTCAAGAAGATCGACCACATCCTGACCAAGATCCAGGTGCAGCCGGGGCACACGCTGCTCGACATCGGCTGCGGCTGGGGCGCGCTCGTGATTCGCGCGGCGCAGAAGTTCGGCGCGAAGTGCGTTGGCGTCACGCTCTCGGAAAACCAGTTCAAGCTGGCGACCGAACGCGTCAAGGCCGCCGGGCTCGAAGACAGGATCGAGATCCGCCTGCAGGATTACCGCGACATCCCGGGGCAGTTCGACCGCATCACGAGCGTCGGCATGTTCGAGCACGTCGGGCGCAAGAATCTGCCGGCCTATTTCGCGAAGATCCGCGAGCTGCTCGTCGATGACGGCGTCGCGATGAATCACGGCATCACCTCGTCGGATGCCGACAGCGGTGAAACGTCCTTCGGCGGCGGCGAGTTCATCGACAAATACGTGTTCCCGGACGGCGAACTGCCACACATCAGCCTCGCCTTGCAGACGATGCAGGAAGGCGGGCTGGAGGCGCTCGACGTCGAGAGCCTGCGCCGCCACTACGCGCACACGCTCGACCTGTGGGCCGACCGCTTCGAGGCCAATGCCGAGGAAGCGAAGAAGCTCGTGGACGACGAGCATTTCCGTATCTGGCGCGTGTATCTGGCAGGGTGCGCGTATGCATTCGAAAACGACGACGTGTCGATCTACCAGGTGATCTGCCGCAAGGCGGGACGCAGCGCGAAGACGCTGCCGTGGTCGCGGCGCTATATCTACGAGAAGGCGCTCTGAACCGCGACCTCACGCAGCACGGCGCAGGCGGGCCGGACGAGGACACTCTCGACCTGTTCGGCGAGCCTGCGCCGGTGGTGCGTGAGCCTGCGAAGCCCCTGCCGACGCCGAAGTCCACCAAAGCGCGCGGCGTGCTGCCCGCTCCGTCGCAGCCCGAACTCGAACTGCTTGCGCAACGCCTTCCCGATTCGATCCATCTCGGCACCTCGACATGGTCGTTTCCGGGCTGGCGCGGCATCGTCTACGGCGACGACTATTCGAACACCAAGCTCTCGCGCGACGGTCTCGCCGCTTATGGCGCGCATCCGCTGCTCAGAAGCGTGTCGATCGACCGCTCGTTCTATGCGCCGTTGTCGCTCGCCGAATACGCACGATACGCGTCGCAGGTGCCCGAACATTTCCGCTTCATCGTCAAGGCGCCGGCCTCCGTCACCGATGCCTTCGTGCGCGGCGAACGCGGCGCGCCCGACGCGGACAATCCCGCTTTCCTGAACGCGCAGATTGCCATCGATGAATTCGTGACGCCGTGCATCGGCGGATTGGGTGCGAAGGCCGGCGCGCTGGTGTTCCAGTTCTCGCCGCTGCCGGATGCGCTGGTGGTCGAGCCGGCGTTGTTCATCGATCGTCTCTCTGAATTCCTGAAGGCGCTGCCGCCGCTCGAAGGCGACGCCTGCTACGCGGTGGAAATACGCGACGCGGTCATGCTCACGCCGCGTTTTATCCGCGCGCTGCGGGAGGCGAAGGTGCGCTATTGCATCGGCGTGCACGCGCGCATGCCCGACGTGCGCCGCCAGGCGAAAGCGCTCGCGCTGCTGGATGAAGACGGCCTGGGACCGCTCGTCGTGCGCTGGAGCCTGCACAGCGGCTTCCGCTACGAACAGGCGAAGGCGAAGTACGAGCCGTTCGACCGGATCGTCGACGAGGATCTCGACACGCGCGAAGCGCTGGCCGAGCTGGCCGCGCAATATGCGATCGCGGGCCAGCCGGTGGTGATCGCGGCGAACAACAAGGCGGAAGGCTCCGCGCCGCTCACGTGCTTCGAGCTCGCGCGGGGCATTGCGGCGGCATGCGAACGCGCTTCGTAGGCGCGCTCACGCCTTTACGTCCTCATGCTTTGAGCCGATGCGCGAACTTCTTGCGGAACTTGGCGACCTTCGGCCCGACGACCGCCGCGCAGTAGCCCTGCTCCGGATGCTGCGCGAAGAAGTTCTGGTGATAGGCCTCGGCGGGATAGTAGTTGCCGTCGAGCGGGCTGACTTCCGTGACGATCCTGCCGCCGTAGATATCCTCGCGCTGGAGTTCCTCGATCACGTCGAGCGCAATCTTGCGCTGCTCGTCCGAATGCGTGAACACGACGGAGCGGTACTGCGTGCCGGTATCGGCGCCCTGGCGGTTGAGCTGGGTCGGATCGTGGGTCGCGAAAAAGATCTCGAGGATTTCCCGGAAGCCGATGACCGAAGGATCGAACACGACCTTCACCACTTCGGCGTGGCCGGTGTCGCCGCCGCAGACCTGTTCGTACGACGGATTCAGCACCTTGCCACCCGCGTAGCCCGATTCGACCGATGCCACGCCCTGCACGGCCAGGAACACCGCTTCGGTACACCAGAAACAACCGCCGCCGAGCGTCGCGGTTTCAAATCCGGCCTGCTCATTCTGCTGGGTCTGCTGAGTCATAAGGCGCAACTCCTCATCAAGTGCATGCGGCGCTTGCCGCGGATCATGCATATGGATGCGCACGGCCGCTTCTTCAATGCGTGCGCGGCCGGGATGCATTCATCGAGTTTATTGGGTTTGGACAGGCGACGCTGAATGGCATCGCAGGCAGAAAACCTGCTTGCCCGGTACGGCCTTGAACGTCCGGCCACAGCCGATTCCGCTAGAATCGCAACACATCACCTGTTTTTACATGACTTCCGAAAAGTCTCACCGACTGAAGCGCGACGCGCGGCCGGCTCGGTAGCACACGGCAGACTCGACCGCCCATCCGCACCATGACACGCGCCAAAGCCCCGAATTTCGATCCGTCAGCGTTTCGCACCGCACTCGGCCAGTTCGCGACCGGTGTCACCGTCATCACGACGCTCACGCCGTCCGGCCAGCCCATCGGCATTACGGCAAGCTCGTTCAACTCCGTGTCCCTCGACCCGCCGCTCGTGCTGTGGAGCCTCGCGACCCGGTCGGCGTCCATGGCGGTCTTCCGCTCGAACAGTCATTACGTGGTCAATGTGCTGGCGGCGTCGCAGCTCGACTTGTGCCGGCGCTTCGCGACGGTCAAGGGCGACCGTTTCGCGGGCGTGTCGCACGCGGCCGGCGACAGCGGCATGCCCGTGCTGGACGGGGCCATCGCCTGGTTCGAGTGTCACAACCGCAGCCGCTATGACGAAGGCGATCACGTGATCTTCGTCGGCGAAGTGGAACGGTGCGGCGTGCGCGAAGACGGCGACCCCGCCGCGCCGCTCGTCTTTCAGGCGGGCGGGTTCCATACCCTCGGACCGCTGGACTGATTCGGAACTTCGCTTCGCTCAGGACGCCGCTGAAGATGTCCCTGAGGCCACCGCAGAAGACGCCCTCTCGATCCGCACGGCCGGCTGGTCGATCAGCGCGACCGGCACGCCCGCGTCGTCTTTCATCGTTTGCAGCACGATGTTCGAGCGGATGTCGATCACGCCGGGCGCCTTGTACAGCTTCGAGAGAATGAAGTCGGAATAGTGCTTGAGGTTGTGCGCGAGCACGCGCAGCACGTAGTGCGTGTCGCCGGTGACGACGAACGCGCCGACCACCTCCGGCCAGTCGCGCACGGCGGCGGCGAACTTCTCGTGCCAGTTTTCTTCGTCGTTGCGCATCGAGACGTGGACGAACGCTTCGAGTTCGATGCCGAGGCGTTCGCGGTCGAGGCACGCGCGATAGCTCGCAATCACCCCTTCTTCTTCGAGCAGACGCATTCGGCGCAGGCACGCCGACGGCGAGAGCGAAATGCGCTCCGCCAGGTCCAGGTTGCTGATCCGTCCATCTTCCTGCAGTACCGCCAGAATTCGGCAATCCGTTGCATCGAGCGTGAAGCCGGTCATTTTTGATTCCCCTAGGCCCGTTTCATCGAATTATGTTCTAAGCGCGACACTTTTGGGTATTTATTTCGCAAGCACCTTGCGAGACAACACGACTATGATTTGACGCATCTCCACGCTTTCTGCTAAGGCGCGTCATGACGCTGCTGGATATTTCCCCGCCCATCGAACCCGCCACGCCCGTCTGGCCGGGCGATACGCCTGTCGGCATCGAACGCGTGTGGCGCATGGAAGCGGGCTCGCCGGTCAACGTCGCGCGGCTCACGCTGTCGCCGCACACCGGCGCGCACGCCGACGCCCCGCTCCATTACGACGAACACGGCGCGCCGATCGGCGCCGTCGCGCTGGACACCTATCTCGGCGCGTGCCGGGTCGTGCATTGCGTCGGCGTCGCGCCGCTCGTGCTGCCGGAGCATGTTGCCGGGCAGCTCGACGGCATGCCGCCGCGCGTCCTGCTGCGCACCTACCGGAATGCGCCGCTCGACGCCTGGGACAGCGCCTTCACCGCGGTCGCGCCCGAGACCATCGACCTGCTGGCCCGGCACGGCGTGAGGCTCATCGGCATCGATACGCCGTCGCTCGATCCGCAGGAATCGAAAACCATGGACGCGCACCGGCGCATCCGCGCGCACGGCATGGCGATCCTCGAAGGCCTGGTGCTCGATGCCGTCGCGCCGGGCGATTACGAACTGATCGCCCTGCCGCTCAAATTGTCCACGCTCGACGCCAGCCCGGTGCGCGCCGTCCTGCGTCCGCTGGCCTGATTCATAGTCATAGCCGATCTTTATTACAGAAATGGAATTTTCGATGCGACATCGTGACGAAGCTGCGGCGCTAGACCGCGGCGACCCGCTGCGCGCCCTGCGCGAGCAGTTCGCCCTCGCCGACGGCGTGATCTATCTCGACGGCAATTCGCTCGGCGTGCCGCCGAAGGCCGCTGCGACGCGCGCGGCGAGCGTGATCGGCGCGGAATGGGGCGAAGGCCTGATCCGCAGCTGGAACACGGCCGGCTGGTTCGCGCTGCCGAAGCGCCTCGGCAACAAGCTCGCGCCGTTGATCGGCGCGGCCGAGGATGAAGTCGTCGTGACCGACACGATCTCCACGAATCTGTTCAAGGTCCTGTCCGCTGCACTGAAGCTGGCGCACGAGCGCGATCCGAAGCGCCGCGTGATCGTCTCCGAACGTTCAAACTTCCCGACCGACCTGTACATCGCGCAAGGCCTGATCGAGCAACTGGACCGCGGCTACGAGTTGCGCCTGGTCGACGATCCGTCCGAACTGCCCGCCGCCATCGACGAGCACACGGCGCTCGCGATGATCACGCACGTCAATTACCGCACTGGCGCCATGCACGACATGGCCGCGCTCACGCCGATGATCCAGCGCGCGGGCGCGCTCGCCGTGTGGGATCTGGCGCATTCGGCGGGCGCGGTGCCGGTCGACCTGAACGGCGTCGGCGCGGATTACGCGGTCGGTTGCACCTATAAGTACCTGAATGGCGGCCCGGGTTCGCCGGCCTTCGTCTGGGTGCCGAAGCGCCATCAGAACGCGTTTTCGCAGCCGCTGTCCGGCTGGTGGGGCCATCGGAAGCCGTTCGAAATGAACCCGGTCTATCGTCCGGACGACGGCATCGGACGCTTCCTGTGCGGCACGCAGCCAATCGTCTCGATGGCGCTGGTCGAATGCGGTCTCGATGTCTTCCTGCAAACCGACATGCAGGCGCTGCGCCGCAAGTCGCTCGCGCTGAGCGATCTGTTCATCCAGTTGGTCGAGACGCGCTGCGGCGAATTTCCGCTGTCGCTGGCCACGCCGCGCGAGCACGCGCAACGCGGTTCGCAGGCGAGCTTCGAGCATCCGCATGGTTATGAGGTGATGCAGGCGCTAATCGCGCGGGGTGTGATCGGCGATTATCGCGAGCCGCGCATCCTGCGTTTCGGCTTCACGCCGCTCTACACGCGGTTCGTGGATGTGTGGGATGCCGTCGAGATCCTGCGCGACGTGCTCGCGACCGAAAGCTGGCGGGCGCCCGAATTCGCCGAGCGGGCGTCGGTGACCTGAACGGACGACGATCATGACCCAGACCCAAGGCTGCCCGTTCGGGCATGGCGCGTCCAGCACGACCAACACGGGCGACACGGGCGACACCGCCGGTGTCGATCAGAAAGAAGGCTGGCACGAAGCCAAGCTCGACTTCACCGACTCGATGAGCTACGGCGATTACCTCGGCCTCGATGCGATCCTGAGCGCGCAGCATCCGCTCTCGCCGGATCACAACGAGATGCTGTTCATCGTGCAGCATCAGACCAGCGAGCTGTGGATGAAGCTCGCGCTCTACGAACTGCGCGCGGCGCTGGCGGCGGTGCATCGCGACGAACTGCCGCCCGCGTTCAAGATGCTCGCGCGTGTGTCGCGCATTTTCGAGCAGCTGGTGCAGGCGTGGAACGTCCTCGCGACGATGACGCCCTCCGAATACACCGCGATGCGCCCGTATCTCGGGCAATCGTCGGGATTCCAGTCGCATCAGTACCGGCAGATCGAATTCATGCTCGGCAACAAGAACGAGCAGATGCTGAAGCCGCACGCGCATCGCCCGGAAATCCACGCGCAGGTGCGGGAAGCGCTCGAAGCGCCGTCCTTCTACGACGAAGTGATTCGCCTGCTGCCCCGGCGAGGTTTCGAGATCGATCCCGCGCGCCTCAACCGCGACTGGTCGCAGCCGACCACCCACGATGCGTCGGTCGAAGCGGCCTGGCTCGCGGTGTATCGCGATCCGTCGCGGCACTGGGACCTCTATGAAATGGCGGAAGAACTGGTCGACCTGGAAGACGCGTTCCGGCAATGGCGCTTCCGGCATGTGACGACGGTGGAACGCATCATCGGTTTCAAGGGCGGCACGGGCGGTACGGCCGGCGCGTCCTATCTGCGCAAGATGCTCGATGTCGTGCTGTTTCCGGAGCTGTGGCACGTCCGGACGGTGCTGTAAGCGCTCGAGCGTTCAGGCCAGCCGCGCGGCCAGCGCCTTGATACGAGGGCCGATGGTCTCGCGGAAGTACGCCTCGCCCATCGACGACGCTGGCCCGCTGCTCGACAGCACCAGCCAGCGCCCGTTGCGCAAATCGCGGAACGGCGCGGCGACGGCGTTGACGTCGTCGTGCCATTCGCGGAACGAGTAGCAGCAGCCGTCGCGCGCGAATTCGTCGAGCGCGGCGCGCGCCGCATCGACCTTGTCCGCACCCTCGTTGCGGCCGAGTTCATCCAGCAGCGCCTCGCGCGCCGCCGGTTCCTGTACGGCGAGCCAGGCGCGGCCCATCGAACTGGTCAGCATCGACAGACGCGAGCCGGGCGCGAGGCCGAGCGTCAGCGCGGTCTCGCTGCGGATGGTGTCGAGATAGATCATGTCGAGCCCGTCGCGGCAGCCCAGCGACACCGCCGCGCCGATCTCCCTGGCCAGCGCGCGCATGTGCGGACGCGCCAGTTCGAGCGTGTCCGACTCCGCCAGCAAGGTGAAACCCAGCGACAGCACGCCGGTGTCGAGCGCATATTTGCCGGCGGATTCGTCGAAGCGCAGATAGCCGAGTATCGTCAGCGTGTAGGCGAGGCGGTTGACCGTCGCCTTCGGCAAGCCGGTGCGTTCGACGAAATCACGATTGCCGAGCAGTGTCTCGCCCGGACGGAACGCACGCAGCAGATCGAGCCCGCGCGCCAGCGCGACCACGAACTTGCGCTCGTCGAGATCTTCCGGCGCGACATGGCGCAATGAAGCGGGCGTGGAATTTCGATTGGAGTCGGCTGACATCGGATGCTAGACTCAAGGCTGATTTGCAAAACATTGTTTCGCCTAGCGGAACGCATGTCAAGCGCGCGTGCCGGGTTCCTGATACGACATCCCGCCCGGGGCAGCGCTTTTCACTGAATTCAGGAGATCGCACATGGCCGAAGCCGCCCGTTTCAACTGGGAAGATCCGCTGCTGCTGGATCAGCAACTGAGCGAAGACGAGCGCATGGTGCGCGACGCGGCCCGCGCCTACGCGCAGGACAAGCTTCAGCCGCGCGTCATGCAGGCGTTCCGCGAGGAAAAGACGGATCCGTCGATCTTCCGCGAGATGGGCGAACTCGGCTTGCTCGGACCGACCATTCCGGAACAGTACGGCGGCCCAGGCCTCAACTACGTGTGCTACGGCCTGATCGCGCGTGAAGTGGAGCGCGTGGATTCGGGCTATCGCTCGATGATGTCGGTGCAGTCGTCGCTCGTCATGGTGCCGATCAACACCTTCGGCAGCGACGCGCAAAAGGAAAAGTATCTGCCGAAGCTCGCACGCGGCGAATGGATCGGCTGCTTCGGGCTGACCGAGCCGAACGCCGGGTCGGATCCCGCCGGCATGACGACCCGCGCGAAGAAGGTGCAGGACGGCTATTCCCTCTCCGGCACGAAGATGTGGATCTCGAATTCGCCCATCGCGGACGTGTTCGTGGTCTGGGCCAAGCTGGAGGAAGACGGCCGTGACGACATCCGCGGCTTCATCCTCGAAAAAGGCTGGAAGGGACTGTCCGCCCCGGCGATCCACGGCAAGGTGGGACTGCGCGCGTCGATCACAGGCGAGATCGTGATGGACGAAGTGTTCGTGCCGGAAGACAACCTGCTGCCGGACGTGCGCGGCCTGAAGGGTCCGTTCACGTGCCTGAACTCGGCGCGCTACGGCATTTCATGGGGCGCGCTCGGCGCCGCCGAAGCGTGCTGGCATACGGCCCGGCAATACACGCTGGACCGCAAGCAATTCGGCCGGCCGCTTGCGGCGAACCAGTTGATCCAGAAAAAGCTCGCCGACATGCAGACGGAAATCACGCTGGGTCTGCAAGGCGTGCTGCGTCTGGGACGCATGAAGGACGAAGGCACGGCCGCGGTGGAGATCACCTCCATCATGAAGCGCAATTCGTGCGGCAAGGCGCTGGATATCGCCCGCCTTGCGCGCGACATGCTCGGCGGCAACGGCATCTCCGATGAATTCGGCGTGGCGCGGCATCTGGTGAATCTGGAAGTGGTGAACACCTATGAAGGCACGCACGATATTCACGCGCTGATTTTGGGACGCGCGCAGACGGGTATCCAGGCGTTTTTCTGACGGCACGGCTTTATTTGGATGGTGTGAGTGAGCCGGCACTTGCCGGCTCTATGCGTTTCAGAACCGCCAGCCTTTGTAACTTTCGATCCGCCTCTGAAACTTTTACGGGACAGATCGTATCCATTCCAGATGATGTCGAAGCTTTGACCAGTCACAGCGCCGCGGCCGCGTCAGGGTGTCATTCGCGGAACTGGAATGAAATCTGCGTAATCTGGCCTGCGAGAGTGAGCCTCCTCGTCAGCGACCCCATCTTTGGTTACGATTCGCGTAGCCTCATCGATTGGAGCCTTTAATGTCAGAAATCAACAAGGAGCGATTCATGTCGGATATCAAAACCGTACTCGCTGACGCCGAAGACCTTTTGAAGCAAGCGGCGACCGCCACCGGTGAACGCGCCTCCGAGCTTCGCGAGACCGCGCTTGCCCGCCTCAAGCAGGCGAAGGAAAAGGCCGCCGATGCGCAAGTCGTCGTCATCGAACGAGGCAAGAAAGCGGCGCGCGCCACCGATGACTATGTGCATGAACATCCGTGGGCGTCCATTGGCATTGCGGCCGGCCTCGGCATGGTGATCGGGCTGCTCATCAATCGAAAGTAGAGAACGCACGGGCCTGCCTCGCTGTCGAGGGCAATGGCCCGTTGTTTGCTGAATCCGTATCCGTCGGGGTCGCAAGTGGACTGAACCGTAAGCGCCTTGCCCGGGCGCCCGGCTCGACATTCGTACCGGCTGGCCGCTCCGCGCGCCGGCCGGAAGTACACCAAGCGGCACCACTGCGCTTCTCGCATTCAAGCCATGACGACAGAACGGCCACCGCAGCAATCGTCCCCCGGACCATTGCGACGCATCTTGACCTCCGCCTTCGCCATCTTCGAGACGCGCCTTGAACTGATCGGCATCGAGCTCCAGGAAGAGAAGGAACGTCTGATCGGCGTCCTGTTCCTTGGACTTACCGCCATGATGCTCGCGATGATGGCGCTCATCTCGCTGACCGTCCTGATCGCAATTTTCTTCTGGGACACGTACCGCTGGCAGGCGTTGGGCGGCATCACGTTGCTGTACGCGCTGATTGCAATCGCATGCGGCCTGCGGGCGCGCAGCAACCTGCGCGACGCGCCGCACCTGTTCGACGACACACTCTCCGAGTTCCGCAAGGACCGCGACATGTTTCGTTGATCCCCGATCCGCGCACCTGAATCCGCCATGAGCCAACAAGACGACACCTTCAAGACGCCGAAGCGCGACAAGATGCAGAAGCTGCGCACACCCCACATGCGTGCGCTGCGCAAGGAATTGCTGATTGCGCGCGCGGACGTTGAACGCATGGAAATGCGCCAGGCCACGCACGACCTGCGCTCGTCCATCACGCATTTCAGCTTCCTGCGCTTTCTGATGCCAGGCGGCGGCACCAGCCGTTGGAGCAAACGCGGCCGTGGCGCGTCGGGGGGCGGCGTCGGCGGGATGCTGGGATCGCTGCTCGGCTCGAAGAACATCGGCGTGCTGTTCAAGCAGTATCCGATCATCGGCTCCGTCGCCTCGCTCGTGCTCACCAAGACGGTGCGGACCAAGCTCCTGAGCGGCGCCAAGCCGCTGCTCAAGTGGGGCGGCCTCGGATTTGCCGGCTGGGAAGCCTGGCGCATCTATCAGCAGATGAAGTCGAACACGCCCGAGACTTCGAACGACGCCGTCGATCCGACGGTGTTCTGATTCCCTTCCGCCCCACTACATTCTCCCCGCCCAGCAGGCAACCGACTGTGCCGTGTCCAACGGCGCGGTCGCACCGGGCGCGCGATTCCAGCGCAGTCCGGTGGCATCGACGACAAACACACCGCACGCGTCATCCTGCATCTCGCCGGGGGTGACCGGCGCGGCTTCGATTCCATATCCGCCGTTGGTCGCGTTCTCAGGCAGCACGGTGAGGCGATAGACGGCCCTGCCGCTTGATGGCGCCTGATCGAAACCCGCGCTCAGGACGATGGCATCGGCGCTGGCCGCGACCTGCCCGAGCCGCGCCGTTTCGACGAACTGGACCGCCTTGAGCGCTGCGGTGGCGGCATCGACGCGATGCGTCTTCGTCACATGAGTCCGATAAGCCGGTACGGCGAAAGCCGCCATGACCGCGGCCACGGCGAGCGCGATCATCAATTCGAGCAGACTGAACGCTGCTTCCCTCGTTGCTTCGACGCGTTCCATGCGCACCTCTCAGAACGGCCTGGCGACGACGCGCCGCCAATGCTGCGCGCTGACGTCGTCGGCGACGTCGATGCGCAACTGCAGCCACGTTTCCGAGTCCGGCGTGGCGCCGAAACCGCGCGCGGTGATCAGGTAGGAAACCTCGGCCGTGCCCGGCGGATGCGTCCACGCTTCGATCAGGCATTGCGGCGCGCGGTAGGCATATGGCCAGGTATCGAATGGCCTAACGGCCAGCGGTGCCGCGCCTTCGAACGAAGCCTTCGAGCGCCAGCGCGATGGCTCGCTGTTCATGGCCGGCAGCGCGGCCGCGAGCATTCCGCTGCAGCGAAGCAGCGCGCCGTCCGCCGCGTGAAATGCCTGGACCCGTTCGCGCGTGGCAACCGTCGAGCGCGCCGCGACGAGCGAGGTTTGCAGCCAGGCGCTCGCGGTGACCAGCATCATCGCGGCGAGCATCAGGACGATGGGCAACGTGGCGCCGCGCGAGTGTGAGCGTGAAGGTGAGCGTGCTTTCATGGCTCAACCGGCCTCGCGCGCCGACAGAAGCGGCGCATTGCGCAGCGCGACGCGCCGCCAGAAGGCTTGTCGGGCGCGGCCGTCGTCGCTGTAGGCGGGGACGCCGTCGCAATCGACATGATTAACGCGGCGTTTCGCCTGCGCCGTGAAGCCGCGCACCAGCACGCAGAGATCCACCGCATGCACCTCCTTCCAGCGTCCGCGAGCGATACCCGAAGCGGCCAGCGCGACAGGCGCGCCCGGCAGCCAGTACAGGGCGCGAATACGCTCGACGCCCTCGACGATCGGCTGCGCCTGCTTGCCGTTGCCTTCGCAATAAAGTTCGGGCTCGCCGGTGGAGGTGCTGGCCTTCGCGTGGAAGCGATTGGTGGCGTAGGTGTCGGGGACTGCCTGGCCGAGGCAGTCGGTGGGCGCGCCGCCAGAAGTCGGCCATGTAGCGATGACGTCGGCCGCGTAGCGGACCTGCACGCCGTCCGAGCGGCTCGCGAGCGTTTCGCAGGAAGCGACCCCCTCCTCGCCGATCACGCGCCCCTGCGCACAACCGAAGATAGGCGCGTCCAGCCCGGCGTGCGGGTCGAGGTCGGCGCTGAATCCTGCCATCTGCAACTGCTGGCCGAGCATGTCCAGCGCGACCGACGCGGCTTCGTGCATGCGCACTGCGTCGGCGGCGCGTTCGAAAGCCGCGCGCTGGGCGCGGTAGAGCGAGAGACATGCGCTCACGATCGACAGCCCCAGCGCAAGTGCGATGCTCAGTTCGAGCAGCGTGTGCCCGCGCGAGCGTGAAGAGTGGAAGCGCGGATTCATCGCGCGAACGCCACGGCAACGCACGACGAGCGCGGCGGCGCCTGCGGCTCCGGACAGGCCTGCCCGCCCTCCTCCGCGTGCCAGCTCACGGTCGCGACATGCACGCCGGCTGCGCGATCGAACACGGCGACGTCGCCTGCGGGAAGCATGGACGCCGCTCTCGTGCGCCATTGCGACAGGATTGCCGCGCTATCCGCGTCGCCGCGCATCCCTTCGGCCACGGAATCCGCAATGAGCGCGGCGCGCTCGCGCAGCAGCGCCATGCGCTCGCCCCGCGCCAGCGCGCTCTGCAGGCCGGTCAGCCCTAATCCGGTCACCGCCGTGAGCGAAAGCGCAATCATCACCTCGACCAGCGAGTCACCGCGTTGAACACGCTTCATGCCGATGCTCCACAGGCGCCCTGCGTCATGCGCGCGCGCCCGCCCGCCGCAAGGCGGACGCAGCGCCGCGGCGCCGCGCTCGCGGAGGATTCGCCGCGGCGCGAAGCGAACTCGAAACTGCGAAATCCGCCGATCACCTGCCCCGAGGGCGGCGTGAAGGACATGTCACTCGACGTTCCCGCGATGGATACCGACGACATCGCCGCATGCAACCGCAACAACACCGGCACGCCTTCTCGCTCGACGAACAGTCCCCAGCCGCACGACCAATCGATGGCGCCGCCCTCGCAACTACGCCCGGTCGCGAGGCAACGACGCGCGGCATCGATCCGGCAAAGCGTGACGCGCACGCCGCGCCGAATGGTTTCGGCGCGAGCGAGTGAAAGCGTGGAAAAGAGCGCATGCGCGCGGGCATCGACCTGATCGCGCATTTGCCAGGACACGAATGGGGGCGCGGCGAACATCGCGACGATCGCCATTACGGCGAGCACGACGCACAGCTCGACGAGCGTGACACCTGGAGGTATCCGGTGAAGCTTCTGGACCATCTGCATGCCTTATCGAGTGGATTGAGCCGGAGAGCCCAATCTAACGACAAAGCATGCCGCCCGCCATTAGCCGGATGGACGAGTGTTCATGCCGCCCGAAGCCCGGCACACTGCGCGGACGAACGGCTGGAAACCTGTCTGGGAGAAAGAGATGCGTGAAAAATCAGCGCTTGCGCGTGGTGGTTTTCTTCGGCGCGGCACGCCGGAATTCCTCGAGCACGTCCTCGAATTCGGAGACATCCTCGAAACGCTTGTAGACGGAAGCAAAACGAACGTAGGCAATGGTGTCGAGCTGGCGCAACTCGTTCATGACGAGTTCGCCGAGCCGCTCGCTCTGCACTTCGCGCTCGCCGCTGCCGAGCAGCTGATACTCGATGCGCGCGACGGAGGCATCCACTGCATCCGCCGCAACGGGCCGCTTCCGGAGCGCGAGCTGCATGCTGGAAACGATCTTGCGCCGGTCGAACTCCACGCGGCTGCCATCCTTCTTGACGACCGAGGGCAGCGCCAGCTCCACCCGTTCATACGTGGTGAAGCGCTTGTCGCACGCGGGACAGCGGCGCCGGCGCCGGATCGCCGCGCCGTCCTCCGACACGCGAGAATCCACGACCTGGGTGTCTTCGTGTCGGCAGAACGGGCAGCGCATGAGCGTCGGACTCGCAGATTAACGGTAGACCGGGAAACGCTTGGTCAGGTCGGACACCTGAGCGCGCACGCGCTCGAGGTTCGCCTGGTCTTCCGGGTTGTCGAGCACGTCGGCGATCAGGTTGCCCACCAGCTCCGCTTCCTTCGTGCCGAAGCCGCGCGTGGTCATGGCCGGCGAGCCGAGACGCACGCCGCTCGTGACGAACGGCTTTTCCGGATCGTTCGGAATGGCGTTCTTGTTGACCGTGATGTGCGCGGCGCCGAGCGCGGCTTCAGCAGCCTTACCCGTGATCTTCTTCGCGCGCAGGTCGACCAGCATCACGTGGCTTTCCGTCCGGCCCGAGACAATGCGCAGGCCACGCTTCACCAGCGTTTCCGCCAGCACGCGCGCGTTCTCGACCACGGCCTGCTGATAGGTCTTGAACTCCGGCGAGAGCGCTTCCTTGAACGCAACGGCCTTGGCGGCAATCACGTGCATCAGCGGACCGCCCTGGATGCCCGGGAAAATCGCCGAGTTGATCTGCTTTTCGAACTCGGCCTTCATCAGGATCACGCCGCCGCGCGGGCCGCGCAGGCTCTTGTGCGTGGTCGTGGTGACGAAGTCGGCGTGCGGCACCGGGTTCGGATACACGCCGGCGGCAACCAGGCCGGCATAGTGCGCCATGTCCACCATGAAGTAGGCGCCGACGCTCTTGGCGATCTTCGAAAGACGCTCGAAGTCGATCTTCAGCGCAAACGCCGAAGCGCCCGCGACGATCAGCTTCGGCTTGTGTTCCTTGGCGAGCGCTTCGGTCTTTTCGTAGTCGATGTCTTCAGCTTCGTTCAGGCCGTAGCTCACGACGTTGAACCACTTGCCCGACATGTTCACGGGCGAGCCGTGCGTCAGGTGGCCGCCTTCGGCGAGGCTCATGCCCATGATCGTGTCGCCCGGCTTGAGCACCGCGAAGAACACGCCCTGGTTGGCCTGCGAACCGGAGTTCGGCTGCACGTTCGCCGCTTCCGCGCCGAACAGCTGCTTCACGCGGTCGATGGCGAGCTGCTCCACCACATCCACGTACTCACAACCGCCGTAATAGCGCTTGCCCGGATAGCCTTCGGCGTATTTGTTGGTGAGTTGCGAACCTTGCGCGGCCATGACCGCCGGCGAGGTGTAGTTTTCCGACGCGATCAGTTCGATGTGATCTTCCTGGCGGCGGTTTTCCTGCTCGATCGCCTTGAGCAGTTCGGGATCGACTTTGGCGAGGGTACTTTCGGCTCTGTCAAACATACGTTTTCCGTGAGTTCAATACAGGTTGACCGGATCGCGCGCGCGCCATGTTCGAAGTTGACTTCAAAGCAGACTTCAAGGCAGACGCAGGGGACGCTGGACACCGAGGATGTCCAGGCGCGACGGATGAGGGAAAAATCCGATTTCGCAAGGCGGACAGCCACCGGCAACGCAGCAACGGCGTGCGGATCTCAGCTGCCCAGGCGAACGGCAAAACGACGCTCCGCGCTTCCTGGTGGGTCGCTCCACCTTGAATCCGAAGATTCTATCGCCAGTCACGCGGGGTTTGAGCGTTGTAGTGTAATGGGCGGCCCCGCTTTAGGCAACCGGCTCCCCAGGCCCGCCAGATGGCGCGGGACGGCGCTTAAAGCACGATCGTTCGCACCCGTGATTGCTTGCCGCGATGCATCAATGGAAGTACCCTTTGCGCCGTTGCCGGACGCGCGTCCCTATTTGCTCCGGCTCTGCACATTCAACCTCATCCGGAGTCCGCCCATGATCGTCTTCGTCACCGGTGCATCCGCCGGCTTCGGCGCTGCCATTGCCCGCACCTTCGTCAAGGGCGGCCATCGCGTGATCGCCGCGGCGCGCCGCAAGGACAGGCTCGTCGCGCTGTCGAAGGAACTCGGCGATGCCCTCCTGCCGCTCGAACTCGATGTCCGCGACGAAGCCGCCGTCCGGAACGCCATCGCTTCACTGCCCGAGGCCTTTGCCCAGATCGACGTGCTGGTCAACAACGCCGGCCTCGCGCTCGGCCTGGAGCCCGCGCAGCGCGCCAGTCTCGACGACTGGAAGAACATGATCGACACCAACTGCACGGGCCTTGTGACGATCACGCACGCGATCCTGCCTGGCATGGTCCAGCGCAATCGCGGTCACGTGTTCAACATGGGCTCGGTCGCGGGCACCTATCCGTATGCGGGCGGCAACGTCTACGGCGCCACCAAGGCGTTCGTGCGGCAATTCAGCCTGAACCTGCGCGCCGATGTCGCAGGCACCGCGCTGCGCGTGACCGACATCGAGCCAGGACTCGTGGGCGGCACCGAGTTCTCGAACGTGCGCTTCAAGGGCGATGACGCGAAGGCGGACACTGTATACAAGAACACGCAGGCACTCACGCCCGAGGACATTGCCGACTCCATTTACTGGATCGCCACGCGCCCCGCGCATGTGAACGTCAACGCAATCGAGATCATGCCGATCGCGCAAAGCTTCGCACCGTTGCAAATTCACCGCGCCTGAATCGCGGATCCGCCTAAGGATTTGGCGGTGTCGCGTCCGCTTCCGGTAAAATGCCGCCGATGAATATTTGTCAAAAAGCGAGCCGGGGCGGTCTGACCTGCCACGGCGCGTGCAAGGCAGCACACAGGTGAGTGATCCGTTGACCTTCGAGTGGCCGATTCGGGTGTATTACGAGGACACCGACGCCGGCGGCATCGTCTTCTACGCGAACTACCTGAAGTTTTTCGAGCGGGCGCGCACCGAATGGCTGCGCGCTTGCGGCATCGACCAGCAGGTTCTCGCCGAGTCCGAAGGCATCGTGTTCGTCGTGAGGCGCACGTCCGTCGAGTACTCGTCGCCGGCACGTCTGGACGATGTCATCCGGATCGAGAGCCGCATCGAACGACTCGGACGCGCATCGGTAGATTTTCATCAGGAAGCGTGGCGCGACGGCGTGCTGCTAGCGACCGGCGACATTCGCGTCGCGTCGGTGGCGCGCGCATCGATCCGTCCGGTCGCGATTCCCGACGCAGTGACCGACGGACTGCGGCGCGGCCCGCACGCCGCCAGGCGCAGCGCCGGTCCTGACCCAACCTGACCGAACCTGACCCATGAACTTGTCGCACCTCCAGACGGTCGATGCACCGTGCAACAGAGGAAGCACTACTGAACACGAGCCGGCCACGGCGCGGCTTTCGTTTTATTCACATTCGTTTCACGAAAGCATGACGCTTTGACCGGACGCCCCGTTCGGGACGTTACAGCGGACCTTTATGAACAATACTCAAGACCTGTCAATCGTTTCCCTCGTCATTCACGCGAGCCTGCTCGCGCAGGCGGTGATGGCGCTGCTCCTGCTGCTGTCGCTCCTGTCCTGGACTTTCATCTTCCGCAAATGGTTTGCCATTCGCCGCGCACGTGCGCAGACCGAGCGTTTCGAGCGCGATTTCTGGTCGGGCGGCGACCTGCAGGCGCTTTATCAGAGCGCAGCCAACAATCGCCACACCATCGGCGCGCTGGAGCGTATCTTTGAATCCGGCATGCGCGAATTCCTGAAGGGCAAGGAGCGCCGCATCACCGATCCGGGCGCGATCCTCGACGGTTCCCGCCGCGCCATGCGCGCCGCCTTCCAGCGCGAAATGGACGTGCTGGAAGCGAATCTCGCGTTCCTCGCGTCGGTCGGTTCGGTGAGTCCGTATATCGGTCTGTTCGGCACGGTCTGGGGAATCATGAATTCGTTCCGCGGCCTCGCCAACGTGCAGCAGGCCACGCTCGCGAACGTCGCGCCGGGCATCGCCGAAGCGCTCGTCGCAACCGCCATCGGCCTGTTCGCCGCGATTCCGGCCGTGGTCGCCTACAACCGCTACGCGCATGACATCGATCGCCTGGCGATCCGCTTCGAGACCTTCATCGAAGAGTTCTCGAACATCCTGCAGCGTCAGGCGCACTGAGAAAGGAGTCCTCGATGGCAGGCCCGATTCGTTCCAGCATGCGCGGCAGTTCGCGCCGCGCCATGGCCGACATCAATGTCGTGCCGTACATCGACGTGATGCTCGTGCTGCTCGTCATCTTCATGGTGACGGCGCCGCTCGTTTCGCCTTCGATCATCAATCTGCCGACCGTCGGCAATGCGCAACCGCAGGAACAGCAACCGCCGGTCGTCATCAACATCAAGGCCGACGGCAGCATGAACGTCCGCTACAAGAACGACGACGGCGCCACGCAAGAGCAGAAGATGACCAAGGACGATCTCAACACGTTCGTGCTGAACCGCCAGGAGTCGCATCCTGACCAGCCCGTCGTGATCGCCGCCGACAAGACGGTGAAGTACGAGGTCGTCATGAACGTGATGTCCGATATGAAGTCGCGCGGCGTGAAGCGCGTCGGCTTGCTCGTCAAATCGCAATGACCGTGTCGCAGAACAAGCATCAGCCAGCGCGCGGCGCGTCCGCACGCCCTCTCCGCCCGCCGCGCGAGCGCGGCACGGGCCGCGCGTTCGCGCTGGCCGCGCTGATGCATCTGCTGCTCATCTGGCTGCTGTATCACGGCATCAACTGGCAGAACAACACGCCCGCCGGCGCCGAAGCAGAGATCTGGACCGAACTCCCCGACACGCCCGCGCCGACGCCCCGCCCCACCCCCACGCCGCCCGTCCCGCAAGTGAAGGCGCCGCCGCCGCCGCCGCCCGCGAAGGACGAAGACGCGGACATCGCGCTGCAGGAAAAGAAACGCAAGCAACAGGAAGCCGCCGCGCGCGAGGCGCAGCTGGCCGAACAGCGTCGCCAGCAGGAACAGGCCCAGCAGGAAGCGGAAGCGAAGCGCCAGCAGCAGGCCGCGCAAGCCGCCGCAGCCGCGGCCGCGCAGCAGAAAGCGATGCAGGACAAGCAGAAGCAGATCGAGCAGCAACGTCAGGCCGAATTGCAGAAGCAGCAACAACAGAAAGCACAGCAGGACAAGCAGCGCCAGCAGCAAGCCGAGGCGCAGAAGCAGGAACAGAAGCAGGAGCAGTTGAAGGAACAGCAGGAAGCCAAGGCAAAGGCTGAAGCCGACGCCAAGGCCAAGGCTGCCGCCGATGCGAAAGCCAAGGCCGCTGCCGATGCGAAAGCCAAGGCGGCCGCCGAAGCCAAGGCCAAGGTCGATGCAGAGCGCAAGGCACGCCTCGCGCAGTTGCAGGGTCAACTGGGCGGCGGCACGGCGTCGAGCGGCGAAGGGCTTGCCAAGAGCGGCACCGGCAAGGGCGCGGGCGGCAATGCAACCTCGCCGGGCTATGCGGAGAAGGTGCAGCGCCGCGTGCGGCCGAACATCGTGTGGGCGGGTGAGACCGCCGGACTGGAGACGGTCGTGTCGGTGCGCTGCTCGCCGTCGGGCACGTTGCTGTCGGCGAACATCACGCGCTCGAGCGGCAACGAGCAATGGGATCAGGCGGCATTGCGCGCGGTGCAACGATCGGATCCGATGCCCGTCGACACCGACGGCAAGGCGCCCGATCACTTCACGATCACGCTGCGCCCGGCCGGAAGCTGATGACGCAGAACACGCGATGCCAAGGCAACAGCAGCCAAGGCGCGTTGAAAGCCTGCATTAAGCAGCGGGAACGAATCGTGCGTCCGCGGGTCTGTTCTGCAATCCGCGGACACTTGAAAACGCTTTTTTCTGGAACCTATACAGCATGAGTTTGATGACGAAGCTTGGCCTGAGAACGCTGGTCGCGTCCTGCCTGATCGCAGCCGGCACTGCCGCACACGCCCAGTTGAACGTACTCGTGACCGGCGTCGGCTCCACGCAATTCCCGATCGCCACGGCCAACTTCGCCAATGAAGCGAGTTCGCCGCAGCAGGTCAGCGCGATCATCCGCCAGGATCTGCAGCGCAGCGGCAAGTTCACGAACATCGACGCGGGCAGCACGCCCGTCTCCGAAGGCGACACGGTCGATCTCGGCGCCTGGAAGGCCAAGGGCGCGGACGCGTTCGTATCGGGCAGCGTGAACAAGCTGCCGAACGGTCAATACGAAGTGCGCTTCCGTCTCTACGACACGGTCAAGCAGCAGAACCTCGGCGGCCTGTCGCTCGTCAGCGCCGAAAGCGGCCTGCGCATGAGCGCGCACAAGATCGCCGACTACATCTACGCCAAGCTGCTCGGCGGCCGCGGCGTGTTCGCCACGCGTCTGTCCTATGTCATCCAGACGGGCGGCCGCTACCAGTTGCAGATTTCCGATTCGGATGGTCAGGACGCGAAGATCGCCCTCTCCAGCCCCGAGCCGATCATCTCCCCGGCATGGTCGCCGGACGGCACGAAGGTCGCGTACGTGTCGTTCGAGCGCAAGAAGCCGGTGGTGTACATCCACGATCTGCCGACGGGGCGTCGCGTGGTCGTGTCGAACCAGAAGGGCAACAACAGCGCCCCGGCGTGGTCGCCTGACGGCCGCAAGCTCGCGGTCGCGCTCTCGCGCACCGGCAACACGCAGATTTTCGAAGTCAATGCAGACGGCTCCGGCCTGCGCCGTCTGACCCAGGGCAGCTCGATCGACACCGAGCCGTTCTACTCTCCTGATGGCAACTCGATTTATTTCACGAGCGATCGCGGCGGCCAGCCGCAGATCTACAAGATGCCGGCGGCAGGTGAAAGCGCCGGCGCGGCCCAGCGGGTCACGTTCACCGGCGCGTACAACACGAGCCCGCGCGTGAGCCCGGACGGCAAGCAACTCGCGTACATTTCGCGCACTGGCGGCGGCTTCAAGCTGTACTTGCTGGACCTCGCGTCCGGCACGGCAACGGGGCTGACCGACACGACGCATGACGAATCGCCGAGCTTCGCGGCGAATGGTCAGTACATCCTCTACGCCACCCAAGTGAACGGACGTGGCGTGTTGGCAGCCGTATCGACCGATGGTCGCACGCGGCAAGTCTTGTCAGTACAGGGCGGTGCGGTGCGCGAGCCGTCCTGGGGTCCGTTCATGCAATAAGTCCAGCAATAACGTTCACATACAACGTTCAGCTACAACACAAGGAGAGGTACCATGATGTCGAAACTTCGTATCGGCCTGGCAGTTGCGATGGTCGGCGCATTGGCGGCTTGTCACTCGGGCGTGAAGCTCGACGAAGGCCAGAACAAGGGTGCAGTCGGCACGCAGCCGAACCCGACGGACGTGAAGCAGGTCAACATCGACCCGTTGAACGACCCGAACAGCCCGCTCGCCAAGCGCAGCATTTTCTTCGAC
This sequence comes from Caballeronia sp. LZ043, assembly GCF_031451075.1. Classification (NCBI taxonomy): domain Bacteria; kingdom Pseudomonadati; phylum Pseudomonadota; class Betaproteobacteria; order Burkholderiales; family Burkholderiaceae; genus Caballeronia; species Caballeronia sp. LZ043. The sequence goes on from NZ_JARUXT010000001.1 coordinate 2,284,594, forward strand.
TTCGACAGCTACGCCGTGAAGGACGACTATCAGCCGCTGCTGCAACAACACTCGTCGTATCTGAAGAGCCATCCGGAGCGTCACGTCCTGATCCAGGGCAACACCGACGAACGCGGCACGAGCGAGTACAACCTGGCGCTCGGCCAGAAGCGTGCGGAAGCCGTGCGTCGCGCGATGTCGCTGATGGGCGTGGCCGATTCGCAAATGGAAGCCGTGAGCCTCGGCAAGGAAAAGCCGATGGCGACGGGTCACGACGAAGCGTCGTACGCGCAGAACCGCCGTGCGGATCTCGCATACCAGCAGTAATCACGTAACGTAACCTGTCACGGGTGAGTCGCTCTATGTTGTATCGCTTTCCCTTGCTGCGCGCTGCCGCAGCCGCTTGCGTGGTGGGTTCGACGATGTTCGGCGTGCCCGCGCACGCCGGCGTCTTCGACGACAACGAAGCGCGCAAGGCCGTGCTCGACCTGCGCACGAAAACCGACAGTCTGTCGAATCAGTTGCAGGCCGCGCAACGCACGATCCTCGATCAGCAGAACCGCATCGACCAGTTGAATCAACAGGTCGCGACGGTTCGCGGGCAGAACGAGGATCTGACCAACCAGGTCGTGACGCTGCAAAAGCAGCAGAAGGACTATTACGCCGATCTCGACTCGCGCCTGAAGAAATTCGAGCCGCAACAGGAGACGATCGACGGCATGACCGGTTCGGTGCAGCCCGGCGAGACGGAAGCGTTCAACGCGGCGTCGACTCAATTCCGTAGCGGCGATTACAAGAACGCCGCGGCGTCGTTCAAGACGTTCGTGGCGAAGTATCCGCAGAGCCCGTATCAGCCGACGGCGCAGTACTGGCTCGGCAACGCGCTCTATGCCCAGCGCGACTACAAGGGATCGACTGCGGTCTGGCAGAACCTGGTGAAGAGTTATCCGACGCATCCGCGAGCACCCGAAGCGCTGCTTGCGATCGCAAACAACCAGATCGAGCAAGGCCAGAAAGCGGCTGCCAAGCAGACGCTCCAGCAGATCATCTCGCAATACTCCGGTACGGAAGTCGCGACGACGGCGCAGAGCAAGATGTCGCAGGTAAAGTGATCGAGGGCTGCTGCAAGCAATGAGAGAGAACGCCTGCGGGAAGTCATGCCGCAGGCGTTTTTTCTGAGGACATTGGCCGGTTTGCGATGCGGTTTGGTTGACAAAAATCCAATTCGCAGATTATAATTTCGCCTCTTTTGGGTCGTTAGCTCAGCTGGTAGAGCAGCGGACTTTTAATCCGTTGGTCACAGGTTCGAATCCCGTACGGCCTACCAAAAGATTCAAAGGGCTCAGCGCATGCTGAGCCCTTTTCTTTTGCGTGAGCGCTTTGCACACTTCTACTTGATCGCGCTTGCTCATGATGTCGCCCCTCGATAGCAAAGCGGTTCCCCACCCATAAACTGACCGGGAGCGGATTCTTTCCGCTTCCATCGAGCGGCGTCACCAGAACAATCTGAAATCGAAGCACGGCGAGTGCCGCCGGAGCACCAGGACACAATCTGTCCCGGTGCTTCTTATAATCGAACGCGGTTCCCAACTCGCCCAAGCCATGACCAACAGCCTCGACGAAGCCATCCTCCGCGTGCTGCCGACCGAACGGGACGCCACCGCCTGGCTTCCCACGCCGGAAATTCGCCGCCGTCTGGAGGAGCGCGGGCATCGCGTCGGCTATACGAAGAAGGTGCAGCGTCACTTGACGGCGCTCGAAGCGGACGGCCGCGTCGTCTCGATGCTCAACGGCCGCGAACTGCTGTGGCAACGCAAGCCCTGGCTGCACGGTCTGCAGGAAGGTGTCGGACTGATGAGCGCATCCGAGGCCGTGGCGTTCCATATCCTCCAGCGCTTCGCCGGCAACAAGCTGCCGAACGCCGTGACCCGCGACATCGATCCGCTCTTCAAGGCCGCCGAGGCGCGGCTGTCGCAGGAAAAAGAGGACAGCCGCATCTATCGCGCGTGGGCGGACAAGATCGATTCCGTCGATGGCGCCTTCACGCTGATTCGTCCGAAGCTGCGTCCGGAGATCTTCCAGGCTGTCGCGACCGCGACCTTCTTCGAGCGCGAACTGCTCGTGCAATACCGTCCCGCGTACAAGAGCGAAAAGAACGAGAAGAACGAAAGCGGCAGCCAGACCGATGAACCGAAGACCCGCACGCTCTGGCCGCTCGCGCTGGTGGAATCGGCGGGCGTGATGTACATGGTCGCACAGGATCCGAAGCGCGCGCCGCGTCCCGAGAAAGGCGAAACCGAATGGATGCGCACGCTGTATCGGCTCGACCGGATTCGCTCGGTGACGGAATCCGGCGAGGCCTTCACCTATCCCGAGGACTTCAAGCTGCGCAAGTACATCGAGACGCAGCAGGTGTTCGATTTCCTGCCCGAGCCCGCTGTGCGTCTCGAACTCGCCTTCGAAGGCCACGCCGGCAATCAGCTGCGCGAATCGCCGATGTCGAAGGATCAGCAGATCGATACCCTGCCCGACGGCCGCACGAAAATCTCCGGCACCGTCACGCCGAGCCTGAAACTGCGCTGGTGGCTGCGCGCCCTCGGCGCGAACGTCGAGATCCTCGCGCCGCAGACCCTGCGCGATGAATTCGCGCAAGACTATCGCAAGCTCGCCAACCGTTATGTCGAAGGCACGTCGCCATGAACGACACCGCGCTGCTCGACCAGGCCGCCGCCTGGATCCGCGCCGCCGATGGCCTGCTCGTCACCGCCGGCGCCGGCATGGGCGTCGACTCGGGCTTGCCGGACTTTCGCGGACCGGAAGGGTTCTGGCGCGCGTATCCGGCACTGCGGCATCACGGCTTCTCGTTCGAGGACATGGCCAATCCCGCGGGCTTCGTGCGCCATCCGCAACTGACGTGGGGCTTTTACGGGCATCGGCTGGCGCTGTACCGGGCAACGCAGCCGCATGAGGGCTTCCACCTGCTGAAGCGCTGGGCGGCGCGCATGCCGCACGGCGCGTTCGTATTCACGAGCAATGTCGATGGCCAGTTCCAGCGCGCGGGTTTTGCACCGGAGCGCATCGCCGAATGTCACGGCGCGATCGACACGCTGCAATGCCTGGACGCCTGCACGCATGATCTCTGGTCCGCGGACGGCTTCGATCCCGTCGTCGATGAAGCGCGCTGTGAACTGCTCAATGCGCCGCCGCGCTGCCCGCGTTGTCATGCGCTGGCGCGACCGAACATCCTGATGTTCGGCGACTGGAACTGGATCGAGCGGCGCTCGGCGCAACAGGAACGCCGGCTGGCTGCGTGGCTGCACGGCGTCGAACGGCTGGTGGTCGTCGAACTCGGCGCGGGGCGTGCGCTGCCCACGGTCAGGCGCTTCAGCGAACGCAACGGATCGCGCGTGATCCGCATCAATCCGCGTGAGCACGCCATTGCGCCGGACCGGGGTGTCGGCATCGCGGATGGCGCGCGCAATGCGCTTCTGCGCCTCGACGCCCTGCTGCACGACGCCTGACGCACGATACGCGCAAGACGCGTCAGCCCATGTAACGCACGTTGACCTGCGGCCCGAACACCTCGCGCACGATCTCGACCAGATGATCGTGATGGCTCAGGAAGATCACCTGGGTACGCTTCGCGAGTTGCGCGAGCACACGCAGACCGGCGCGCGCACGGCCGTCGTCGAAGTTGATGAAGAGGTCGTCGGCGACGAATGGCAGCGACGCTGCGCGCTCGCCATGTTCCTCCAGTGCCGCGAGGCGCAACGCGAGATACAGCTGGTCGCGCGTGCCCTCGCTCATTCCGCCGATCTCGACATGCTCGCCGCTCACTCGCACCGCGGAGAGCGCCATCGGCTGGCGATCGTAGTCCACGACCAGCCGCGAGAAATTGCCGAGCGTCAGTTCGGCGAAGATCGCACTGGCGCGCGACAGCATCGGGCCCTGACGGCGTTCGCGATAACGGTCGATCGCCCATTTCAGCAGCGTCGAAGCGGTTTCGACCTTGACGAAACGTTCGGCGGCATCGGCCATGGCGGCCAGCGCTTCCTGCCGCTTCGCCTCGGCGCGCGCGGCGTTGGCGTCGCCAGAAATGGCCGCCAGTTCGCGCCGCGCACTTTCGAGCGCCGCCGCGACGTCGTGCGCCGCATTCACCGACTCCGACAGCGCCGCGCCGATCCGCGACAGTTCCGCCGCCACGCTCGGCATGTCCGCGCCCTCCACTTCCGCGACGAGCTCGTCGAGCGCAAGGCCATCGCCGCCCTGGATGAGCGCGGCGCGCGCGTCGTCGGCGGCGGCCTTGAGCTGCCCCTTTTGATGCGATTGCGCGATCAGCGGCGCGAGCGCATCGGGCGTGTCCACGGCCGCCAGTTCGTAGAGCGGCCGCAACGTGGCCTTCGCTTCCTCCACTTCGAGTCTCGCGTGGCTCACCTGCGTCTCCGCCGCCGCATGTTCCTTCTTCAGCCGATCGCTGTCGGCCTGCGCGGCCACGGCGCGATCGAGCCGCGCCGACAGCTCCGTCGCGATCCGCGACGCGCCCGCTGCGGTCAACGACGCGTCGAGTTCCTGCGCCAGTTGCTCGGCCTCGGCATCGAGCGTGGCAAGCGCGTGGCGCCTGGCTTCGATCTGACCGCTGCGAATGCCGTCCACGTGCGTCAACTGCTCGCCGATCTGCTTCACGATGTCGAGCGCCGTTTCGGCCGCCGCCTGCGAATCCACGGCGCGTGCGAGGCCTGCCTTGTCGAGCGCCGCCGTCCAGTCCCGCTGCCAGCGCTCGAACGCTTCACGCGCCGCCTTGGCCGCGCCTTCGCGTGCGCCGCGTTCGGCCTGCGCTTCGTCGAGCTGTGCCTGGAGATTGCGCCGCGTCACGCCCGCTTCGTCGATGGCGGCAATGCGTGCCTCGGCGCTGTCGCACAGCGCATCGATACCGGCGTGCAGATCCTCCGGTGCGCCGGATGCACTCAACTGACGCGCGAGTTCATCGCGGCGCGCGGCGGCATCGGTGGCTTCGCGCGTCAGTTCCGCGCTGCGTGCGTGCAGCGCCTGCGCCGCCGTCAGCACCGCATCGCGCGATGCCATCCACGCCGGCGCATCGTCCAGCGGCATCTCCGCGAGGCCCGCCTGCACGGCGAGCGCGCGCCAGTCGTCGTCGAACTGCGTCAATGCGGTCGCGGCTTCGCGCACAGCTTCCTCACGCCGCGCGAGTGTTTCTTCCGCGCTGACGATGCGCCGCTTCAGCGCCGTCAGTTGCGTCGCCTGCCCGACCGAGCCCAACTGGCGGTCCGCCAGCCCGTCCGATGCATGCAGCTGCTGCTCGAAGCCCGGCGCGCCCGCGGCAAGCGCAACTTCGCCCGAACGGATCGCGTGCCACGCGGCATCGCGCGTCGCACGGGCATCGCGCACTTCGGCGGCGGTCACGACGTCGTGTGTTTCGACCAGTTCGTCCAGCGCATGCTGCGCCGCGCGCAGATCGTCGCGCGCCTCGTCCAGCCGATCCTCGGCGAGCGTCACGCGCGATGCCCGCTCCTGCCGCTCGCGCCGCAGCGTCGCGATGCGCTCCTGCGCAGGCAGCGTCATCGACTGCAACGCGTCGACCGGCCGCGTCCAGCGTCCGAGCGCGGCGAGACCCGCGTCGAGCGCCTGCTCGGCTTCGCGCTTCGCGTCTTCGAGACGCCGTTGCTCGGTGCCCGAATCGCGATACTTCTGCGCCGCGCGCAAGGCGGCACGCAACGCCGGCGACACCTCGCCGCCGTCGATTCCAGCCAGCCGCGTCTTCAGCATATCGATCTGCTTCGCGGCTTCATCGGCGGCCTGCCCTGCGTTGCGCGCCGTTTGCTGCAATCCGCCGCGCTCCAGCATCAGGCTCGACAGGGTCTGGAGCACGAGCGCGCCGGGCAGCGCGTGACGCGCGCCCGCTTCGTCCTGCGGCCAGCCGAGTTGCGCGCTGTGCTGCGCGACCTGCCGCAGCCGCATGTCCACTTCGTTTTCCAGCCGCGCGATCTCGCCGGCGTGATTCGCCGTGCGTTCGCGCGCGGCATCGAGCGCACGAATGCGCGCCTGCGCGGCGAGCATTGTCCGGTCGGGCTGGATGGTATCCGCTTCGATCTGCAAGCGCGCCGCTTCAGCCACATGCAATTCGACCGCCCGTTCAGCGGACGCCAGCCGCGTCAGCGCATTCTGCAGCGTCGCTCCGGCGTCGGCCGGCAACTCCCGCACCTCGCCCAGCTCGCGCAACTCGGCGCTCTTCTCGCGCCACACGTTCAGATGCGGCGCCACGCGCCTCACGCGTTCGAGCCGGCCGCGCTGCGCTTCGAGCGCCGCACGCTGGAGGTCCTGTTCGCGGCGCTTCTCCTCAGCCTCCTCGACCGCGCCCTGCGCGCGCCGCCATTGCGCCGTGCGCACGCTGGCCGTCTTCAGCTCGGCGCTGGCTTCGTCGAATTGCTTGAGACCGGCGTAATACGCCCGATCGCCCGACTTGCGCCGGGCCCACAGCCGGTCCGCTTCGTCCGCGAGGCGCTGACGCACGTCGCCAAGACTCGCGATGCCCGCCGCCGACTGGAACAGCACCTGCCCGACATCGCTCGAGGCATCGAGAATGGCGTCGCCGCCGCGCCGCAGCGCGTCGTGATTCAGGCAGTACATCTGCTCGAAAAAGTGCTTGTCGGCGGCGCCGAGGAACGGCGTGAGCGCGTCGGCGGCGAGCGGGTCGCCGTTCGGCGCCGTGAGCGACGACTTGCGGCTCTTCGTGCGATGAAACGCGAACGCCGAGCCGTCCAGTTCGAGCGACGCGCCGAGCCGCAGATCGCTCTGCGGATGCACGAACGCGAGCGGCGAGCTGTGCGGCATGCCGAACAGCAGCTCGGCAATGGCGTTCTTGATGGTCGACTTGCCGGCCTCGTTCGGACCGACGACAAAATGAAAGTCATGCTCCGCCACCGGGAAATCCACGTCGTGGTCGGTGAATTTGCCGTAGCGGATGAGTTCGAGTCTGCCGATGCGCATGGGCTTACTCCGCGTCCGCCAGCTGCGCGATGAGCCCGGAGCGCACCTCGCTCACGAGCGCCGCCAGTTCGCCGTTGCGCACCTGCTCGAGCTCGGGCACGGCCTTCTGCAACTCGCTCGGCGCCTGCGTCGCCAGCACGATCAGTCTTTCCTTGAGCATCTCCAGAAACTCCGGGTCGGATTCCGCTTCGATCAGGAGGCCGTGCAGGTCGGCGAGCGCGTCGCTGCGTCCGGCCGTGGGCACTTCCTGCGACAGCGGCCGGGTCGCGACTTTCACCTTCTCCAGCCACAGCCGGTCATGGCTGATCGCCGCGATCTGCGCCAGCACTTCGGCGCGCAATTGCGTCGCGAGTCCGAACAGCTCGCCGTGCGCCTGGGTCGCACCGGTGATCGTCACGCGCACGGCATGCGGCACCGGCGACGCCGCATCGTCCACCAGCGCTTCGAGCGCACGGCCGACCGCGCGCGCGACTTCATCGAGCGTCGCGGCCTGCGAGGCATCGACGCTCACGGCTTCCCAGCGCAGCACGTCGATGAACAGCCGCTCGACGCTCACCTCTTCCGCCTCCGACACCGTCACCAGCACGGCGCCGCGCCGCCCGGTCTCGCGGATGTTGCGTCCTTGCAGATTGCCCGGAAACACGATGGTCGACGCATCCTGCCAGATCGCATATTCATGCACGTGCCCGAGCGCCCAGTAGTGATACTGCTTCGCGTGCAGTTCCGCGACCGAGCACGGCGCGTAGCTCGCGTGCTGCGCGGCGCCTTCGAGCGCGGTATGCAGCACGCCGATGTTGAAGTAGCCCGCGACCGGCGCCGGATACGCGGTGACGAGGTTCGTCGTGACGGCCTTTTCCTTGAAGCTGTGGCCGTGCAGCGCGACCTTGAGCGCGTCGATGCGGAAGGTCTGCGGCTTTCTCGCCGAGAACGTATGGACGTTGTCCGGCAGCTGCAACTGGCTCGTCATTTCGCTTTCGGCGTCGTGGTTGCCGAACAGCACATACACCGGAATGCCCGCGCGGCGCAGACGGCCCATCTCGCGGCAAAAGAAGATGCCGGTGTTGTGGTCGCGCCAGGTGCCGTCGTAAAGATCGCCGGCAATGATCATGAAGTCGACCTGCTCGTCCACCGCGACCGTAACGAGCCTCGAGAAGGCCTCGCGCGTGGCGTTGCGCAGCATGTCGGCGGGTGCGTCGGCGTAGGCGGACAAGCCGTGCAGAGGGCTGTCCAGATGGATGTCCGCCGCGTGTATGAAGCGCATGCGCTGTCTCCGTGATGAAAGGTTGCCGCCGGCCCGCGAGGACCGGGCGGTCGATTCTGACAGCCGCTCCAGACAAATCGTGTCCCGGTGTGCCCTGACCGTTCGGGACGCCGGATGTCCCGAGCGGCCCACAGAATCAGCCGTCCGGAATCAACGCGACACGAGGCCAGAACGATGAACGAAACACTCGAACGACACCAGCGACACGCCGCGATCACGAGCCCGTACACGCCGGGCAACGTCGATGCCGCGATCCGCCATCTGGAACGCGTGCTCTCGGCGGAAGGCGCGAATTCGCTGTTTGGCCAGACTTACTGGCGCAGCCGCGTGTGCCAGGTGAGCGCGACGCGTGGACTTCAGCGTGACCAGCGTGCAAGGCTCGAACGCCTGATGAACCGGCTCGCCGATGCCGGCGCACAGTAGTGCCCGATTCAGTCCTGATGTCAGGATGGCGCCCGGCGCGAGCGTTGCAGCGCCTGCGCCAGCGCGACGAACTCCGCGACCGGCACTTCCTCGGCGCGGCGGGTGAGATCGAAACCGATGGCATCGAAATCGATCGACTCGCGGTAAGCCGACAGGTTGTTGCGCAAGACCTTGCGACGCTGTGCGAAGGCCGCCTTCACGACGTCCGACAGCGCGTTCTCATCCACGTCGGGCAACTCGTGCGGCGCGAACGGAATCATGCGCACGATCGCGGAATTTACCTTCGGCGGCGGATTGAACGATTCGGGCGGCACGTCGAGCAGCTTGTCCATCACGTAGCGGTATTGCAGCATCACGGACAGGCGCCCGTAGTCCTTGCTGGCGGGTTCAGCGATCATCCGGTCCACCACTTCGTCCTGCAACATGAAGTGCTGGTCGATCACCCGGTGCGCGAAACGCGTGAGATGAAACAGCAGCGGGCTCGAAATGTTGTACGGCAGATTGCCGACGATGCGCAGCGTAGGCTTGCCGCTCTCATCAGCTTGAGCAAGCGCGCCGAAGTCGAATTCGAGGGCATCGGCGGAATGCAAAACCAGACGCTCGCCGAAACGCTTCTCCAGCCGCCCGATCAGGTCGCGGTCCAGCTCCACCGCATGCAGCGGCGATTCCGGCGTCGCCACTCTGTCGATCAGCGGTTCGGTCAGCGCGGCCAGGCCCGGCCCGATCTCGACCATGCGCTCGCCGCGGCGGGGCGCGATGGTGTCGACGATCGAATCGATGATGCCCTGATCGACGAGGAAGTTCTGCCCGAAGCGCTTGCGCGCGAAATGGCCTTGATGTTTGGTCGGCATGTTCGTTTGAATGAAGCTCGCGCGGCGGCTTTCAGGCCGCGCGTTTGTGGCGCGCCATCGTGACGGCGGCGTCGATTGCGGCGATCATGCTGCCCGCGTCCGCGCGGCCCGTGCCGGCGAGATCGAGCGCGGTGCCGTGATCCACCGAGGTGCGGATGATCGGCAGGCCCAGCGTCACGTTGATGCCTTCGCCAAACGTGGCGTATTTCAGCACCGGCAGGCCCTGGTCATGGAACATCGCCAGCACGCAGTCCGCGTCCTGCAGATAGCGCGGCTGGAACAGGGTGTCGGCGGGATACGGTCCCGGTGCGTCGATGCCGAGCGCGCGCGCCTGTTCTAGCGCAGGCGCGATCACGTCGATTTCCTCGCGGCCCAGGTAGCCGTTCTCGCCCGCGTGCGGGTTGAGGCCGGTGACGAGGATGCGCGGCGCGGCCAGGCCGAAATGCGCGCGCAGGTCGTGATGGATGATGCGCAAGGTCTCGACGAGTCCCGCCACGCTCAGTGCGGCCGACACGTCCTTCAGCGGCAGATGCGTGGTGGCCAGCGCGACCCGCAGCGGACGCTCGCCCGAACCCGCCAGCATCATGACCACGCGCGGCGTATGCGTGCGTTCGGCGAGATATTCGGTGTGGCCGGTGAAGGGCACGCCGGCGTCGTTGATGGTGCTCTTTTGCAGCGGCGCGGTGACGATGGCGTCGAAACGGCCGGACACGGCGCCGTCGATGGCGGCATCGAGCAGGCCGAGCACATAGCGCCCGTTGGCCGCGTTCAGCTTGCCTGCCTCGGCGGGCACGGCAAGCGCGTGATGTTCCAGTTCGACAGGCTCACCCGCCGCCGGCCAGCTTGCGCCGGCACGTTCGGCGAGCAGCGCGCGGTCGCCGAGCACCGTGAAGCGCGCCTGCGGCCAGCGCGTGCGGGCCTGCGCGAGCGCCGCCGCCGTCAGTTCCGGGCCGACGCCGCCCGGCTCGCCCGTCGTGATGGCGATGGCGAGCGGGCGGGGGTCGGCGGTGCTCATCTGCTTACTGCTGCGCCTGGGCAGCGACGCCCTTGTACTGGACGTAGGCGGTGTCGCGCAGTTCGCGCAGCCAGTCGGAATAGGCCTGTTCCGCCTTGCGCTGACCGATCGCCTGACGTGCGATGTCGAGCTGCTGCGTCGCCGAGCCTTCCGCCTCGCGACGGCCGAGCACCTGGATCAGGTGGTAGCCGTACTCGCTGCGCACCGGATCGCTGACCGCGCCGTCCTGCAGGTTGTTCATCGCGCGCTCGAATTCAGGCACGGTTTCGCCCGGACTGATCCAGCCGAGGTCGCCGCCCTGCGAGGCCGAGCCGTCCTGCGAATAGGTCCGCGCGAAGTTCGCGAAGTCGCCGCCCGCCAATACTTGCTGCTTGATGTCGAGCAGCCGCTGGCGCGCCGCCTGTTCCGACATGCCGTCCGTCACGCGCAGCAGGATGTGGCGCACGTGGGTCTGCGTGAGCTTGGGGGCGTCGGCGGCCGTGCCCTGGCTCGCGCGCCGGTCCACCAGCTTGATGACTTCGAAGCCGCCGCTCGTACGCAGCAGCGTCGGCGCGACCTGACCCGGACGCAGCGTCGCGACCGCCGTCACGATGCCCGCCGGCAGCGAAGCCGGCGCACGGAAGCCGAGATCCCCGCCCTTGGAGGCGTCGGTGTCCTGGGAGTTGTTCTTGGCGAGCTTGGTGAAATCGTCGCCGTTGAGCGCCTGCTTCAGCACGGCGTCCGCCTTGCCCTGCGCCGCCGCGACGTCCGCCTCGGGCGCGTCCTGCGGCACCTTGAACATGATGTGCTGCAAGTGCAGGTCGCTCGTGTTGCGGGCGCCCGGACCGCGCTGGCTGGCGATGTAGTTCGCCACTTCGCCGTCCGACACGGTGATCTTGCTGTCGACTTCCTTCTCGCGCAGCTTCGACAGCGTGAGTTCGGTGCGCGCGTCGCGCACGAAGGTGGCCCAGGGCACGCCCTGTGCCTCGATGCGCGAGCGGTAGACGTCGAGCGTCATCTGGTTCTGCTGGGCCAGGCGGGCGAGCGTGCGGTTCACGGTGGCGTCGTCGACGTTGATGCCGTCGTCCTTCGCCTTCTGAAGCTGGATGCGCTCGAGCACCATCTGATCGAGCACCTGGCGCTGCATCTGGTCCGCGGGCGGCAGCGGCGCGTTCTGCTGCTGGAGACGCTTGGCGATCAGCGCGGTGCGCTCTTCCAGTTCGCGCTGCGTGATGACGCCGTCGTTCACGACCGCGACCACGGAATCCGCCACCTGCGCATTGCGGTTCGACAACGCCTGCGCGCCGGCCGGCGTACTCAGGATCAACGCTGCGGCGAGCGCGCCCGCCACGATGGCCGTCGATCTAAACAATTTCACGTTTGACACAGAGACTCCATCAAATTCCAGCTTCACCCGTTCGTGTGCTGCGTGTGTGGTGCGCGGCGCCGTTGCCTGGCGCCGCTTGCGTGTTGCCTGTCCGTTGCCTGTCTGTTGCTCGCCGCGGCAATGTCACTCGTAATCGCTGTAGCGGGCGAGCGGCGGCGCGGCCGGCGGCGGCGACTGATACCCCTGGACACTCGAGCGGAATGCGCTGACGAGACCGTTGTCGACGTTCGACAAGCCCTTGAACGTCAGCTGCGCCAGCACCCGCGTGCCCGACGAAAGCTGGCCCGTGGTGTTGACACCGTTGGCGTAGCGCTGCACGCCGAAGCCGAGCGCCCAGCAGTCGGCATCGTACTGGAAGCCCAGCAGCCCGTCGACGAGACGATGGCTCGCCATGTCGTAGTTGACGCGCCCGACCGCGTAGAGGCGGTTCGTGAGCGGCCATTCGCCGGACACCAGGATCTGGTTGATCGGCTCGTTCGACAAGGTGGTCTGGTTCGAACGCGTATAGCGATAGCCGACGTTGATCACCTTGCGCGCGCCGGGACTGAACGCGAAACCGATACTCGAACGCACGAGCTGGTTGTTGTCGACATTATATTGGAACGCGGTTTCCGAAGCGAAACCTGCCCCGAGCTTGATCGCCGCGCCCGCGATCAGGTCCGAGTGCTTGGCCTGGTCGGGCAGCTGGTCCGGCGTGATCGTGACGCGCTGGCTCTCGAAGTAGTACTGCTGCGCGATCACGAAACGCGCGCGTTCGTCGCCGGTCGCCGGATTGATGAAGCGCGTGGTCAGGCCGGCCGTGATGCGGTTGGCGTCGGCGATGCGGTCGTTGCCGACGAAGGTGTTCGGCGTGTAGATCTCGGCCAGTCCGAAGTCGGATACGGAGGTGTCGAAGATCGGCGCTAAATCCTGGTTGTGGTACGGCGTTTAGACGTAGTAGAGCCTCGGCTCCAGCGTCTGGATATAGTCCTGGCCGAACAGCCGCACCGAGCGCTCGAACACGAGCCCGGTGTCGAAGCTCAGCGTCGGGATCGACTCGGTGAAGTTCTTCGGCTGGCCCGCGACCGGCGGCGACGAGCCCGACACCTGCGACGTGGCGATGTGGCTCAGGTCATACGACGCGAAGTGCCACTGCACCTTCGGCGTGATGAAGTAGCCCGGCGCGTTGATGCCGTAGCTGAGGTACGGATTGAAGTACAGCCGGTTGCCGTCGGTCGCGCCTTCCTGCGAGATCGTGAAGCGCGTGGCGTCCAGTTCCGCGCCGTAGTCGAAGCCGCCGACGTTGTACTTGTTGTACTGGACGTTGACCTGCGGCTCGCGCGCATAAGGCGGAATGGACGGCTGCAGCGTCTGCCAGCGCTGTTCGCGGGCAAGCACCGACCACGGGCCGTTGTTGTACGTGAGACCCGCTTCCTGCTGATACAGCAGCTGCGTGCCGTTCAGGAACTGGTTCGACGCGTTGCCCAGGTCCTCGGGATACTGCGAGTCCGAAACCTTGTTGTAATTGACATAGCCGCCGAAGCCGTTGCCGAAGTTCTGCTGGTGCTGCCAGAAGATCGCGTAACGGTTGGTATGCGTGTCGCGGTCGTTCGGCAGATAGTTGACGTCCAGCGAACCCGAATAGTTGGGCGACAGATAGCGGTAATTCGCCTCGCCCAGCACGCCGCGGCGCGTCATGATGCGCGGCGTGATGGTGAGGTCGCGGTTCGGCGCGATGTTGAAGTAGTACGGGATCGTCGCTTCGAAACCGGTCGTCGAGCTGAGCGAGAACGTGGGCGGCAACAGGCCGCTGCGGCGGTCGCCGGTCAGCGGGAACGACATCCACGGGCTGCCGAACACCGGCACGCCCTGGAAGAACAGCACGCCGTTGTGCGCAATGCCTTCTTCCGCGCCGGTATCGAAGTCGAACGACGTGCCCTTGATGTACCACGCCGGATCGGTCGCGCACGCGCAGGCGGTATAGGTGCCGTGATCGACGCGCGCACGCTCGTTGTCGATCATGTCGATGCGCTCGGCGCTGCCCGAACCGCCCGTCAGGTTGAAGTGGTACTTCGGGTTCGTCATGAACCCTTCGTTGGCCTCCACCTTCAGATGCGCTTCCGGACCGAGGAACGACACGCCGTTGTTGATCAACCTGACATTGCCGAAAGCATCGGCCATGTCGGTGTCCTGGTCGTAGTGCAGCGCGTCGGCCTTGATGACCGTCACCGTGCGCCGCACTTCGGCCGAACCCTTCGCGGCCATGTCCTCGTCGGACGTGCCGGTGGTCTTGTCGCCCAGGAGGAAGGTGGTCGGCTGCTGGCCGGCCTGCAACGGGCGCTCTTCGAGCTGCGGCGCGAGGCGCAGGCTGTCGGCGCCGTCGAGCGGGACCGGATTAGCCGCGGGCCCGACGAGCTGCGCATGCGCGAGCGCGGGCATCAGCCCCGGCACGGACAGCAGCGCGACGACGAGCCGCCGCCTGCGTGGCTGAGCGTCAGCGTTGATTTTCAAAACGGGAAACTGTCGTGGCGGCATGGATGGGTGCGGTTCGATTCCGTTTGCGTCCCATGCGCCCGATGCCGCCGGGCAGGCGGCCGTGCCCTCACCGCAATCACGAACTTGACGGTCCGTTGCTAGCAGGGACGACACTCGATTGAACGATGACGCTCACAGTCGTCGGGGGCCTGGCGCCAGGCGTGAAACGGATCGCTTAAAAAGTCGTGGGGTATTATATGGCAAGATGTTTGGCCCCTCGAATTTATGACGAACATTCCTTCCGACGCGCGCCTTGAACAACTCGGCGCATGGCTTCAACGTCTTGCCGGACGCTACCGGCTGAACCTCACCAGTCTCGCTCCCGCTTCCGCCGACGCCAGCTTTCGCCGCTACTTCCGCCTGGAAAGTGACGCGGAGTTCGGCGCGACGCTGATCGCGGTGGACGCCCCGCCGCCCGAAAAGTGCCGTGAATTCGTGCAGGTCGCGGGCCTGCTGGAAGCGGCGCAGGCCCATGTGCCGAAGATTCTCGAAGCCGATTTCGACGCCGGCTTCATGCTCGTCACCGATCTCGGCACCACCACGTACATCTCCGTCCTCGACGAGACGAATGCGCGGCCCCTGATGCGCTCGGCCATCGACACGCTGATCCGCTTCCAGCAGACGGCGCGCGAAGGCGTGCTGCCGGCCTTCGACCAGGCGTTCCTGCGCCGCGAGATGGAGCTGTTGCCCGAGTGGTTCATCGGGCGTCACCTGGGCCGCGAGGTCACGGCGGACGAACGCAAGGTGCTCGACGCCACCTTCACGCTGCTCGAACAGAGCGCGCTCGCGCAGCCGCGGACCTTCATGCTGCGCGATTTCATGCCGCGCAACCTGATGGTCTGCGAGCCGAATCCCGGCGTGCTGGATTTCCAGGATGCGGTCTACGGTCCGATCACCTACGACATGGCCTCGCTGATGCGCGACGCCTTCATCAGCTGGGAAGAGGCGTTCGAGCTCGACTGCATCGCGTATTACTGGGAACGCGCGAAGAAGGCCGGCCTGCCCGTGGATGCCGATTTCGGCGAGTTCTACCGGCAGCTCGAATGGATGGGCCTGCAACGGCACATCAAGGTGCTCGGGCTGTTCGCGCGCATCCACTATCGCGACGGCAAGCCGCGCTATCTCTCGGACCTGCCGCGTTTCATCGGCTATGCGCGCAAGGTGGCCGAACGCTATGCGCCGCTGTGGCCCTTCGCGCGCCTGCTCGATTCGCTCGAAGGCCGCGCGCAGGAAGTCGGCTACACCTTCTGAATCTGAACTCCGGACCACGATGACGCACGCTTTGACAACGGCGATGATCTTCGCCGCCGGCCGCGGCGAACGCATGCGCCCGCTCACCGACACCTGCCCGAAACCGCTGCTCGAAGCGGGCGGCAAGCCGCTGATCGTCTGGCAGATCGAGCGGCTGGCGCAGGCGGGCATTCGCACCATCGTCATCAATCACGCCTGGCTGGGCGCGCGCATCGAAGCCGCGCTCGGCGACGGCGCGCGCTGGGACGTCGTGCTGCGCTACTCGCCGGAAACCGAGGCGCTGGAAACGGCGGGCGGCATCGCGCAGGCGCTGCCTCTGCTCGGCGAGCAGGTGTTCGTCGCAGTGAGCGGCGACGTGTTCTGCAACTTCGATTACGCGTCCCTGCGCGCCAACGCCGATAAATTGCAGGCGCGCAGCGAGCCCGGCATGCATCTGGTGATGGTGCCGAACCCGCCGTTCCATCCCGCGGGCGATTTCGCGCTGCGCGACGGCCTGCTTGCGCTCGACGGCGAACCGCGCGTCACCTTCGGCAACATCGGTCTGTATGACCCGCGCATGTTCCGTGATCTCGTGCCCGGCACGCGCCGCGCGCTCACGCCGTACTATCGCGAAGCCATCGGCGCCGGACGCGCGAGCGGCGAGTTGTACCCGGGCCGCTGGGAGAACGTCGGCACGCCCGCGCAGCTGCAGGCGCTGGACGAGGCGCTGCGTTCGCGGTGAGCGCCCGGATTGCGCCGCATCCGATGGTAAAATGCGCGGTTCTTCCGTCTTTTCCTTCCGTTGCGACAAGCAATCATGTCCGATACCCGTCCCGATACTCTCTTTGCGCTCACCGCGCTCTCGCCGCTCGACGGCCGTTATGCCGGCAAGACCGAGGCCCTGCGTGAATGGCTGTCCGAAGCCGCGTTCATGCGCCATCGCGTGACGGTGGAGATTCACTGGCTGATCGCGCTGTCGCGTGCGGGCTTCGCCGAAGTGCCGCGCTTCTCCGAGGCGTCCGAGCAATTCCTGCTGGGCCTCGCCGAACGTTTCACCGCCCATGACGCGGCGCGCATCAAGGACATCGAACGCGTCACGAATCACGACGTGAAAGCGGTCGAATACTGGCTCAAGGAATCGGTGAAGGGCCAGGCCGAACTGGAACGCGCGAGCGAGTTCATCCACTTCGCCTGCACCTCCGAAGACATCAACAACACGTCGCACGGCCTGATGCTCGCCGGCGCCCGCGAGCACGTGATCCTGCCCGCGCTGCGCTCGGTGCATGAACGCCTCGTCAAGCTGGCGCACGCGCAGGCCGAACAGCCGATGCTCTCGCGCACGCACGGCCAGCCCGCCAGCCCGACGACGCTCGGCAAGGAAATCGCCAACGTTGCGGCGCGTCTGGCGCGCGCGATCCAGCGCATCGAAAAGGTGGAACTGCTCGGCAAGATGAACGGCGCGGTCGGCAACTTCAACGCGCATCTGTCAGCGTATCCGGAGTTCGACTGGGAGACGTTCTCGAAGGACGTCGTCGAGAACCGCCTGAAGCTCACCTTCAATCCGTACACCACGCAGATCGAGCCGCACGACTACATGGCCGAACTGTATGACGCCATTGCGCGCGCGAACACCATCCTGCTCGACCTCGACCGCGACGTGTGGGGCTACATCTCGCTCGGCTATTTCAAGCAAAAGACCAAGGCCGGCGAAATCGGTTCGTCGACGATGCCGCACAAGGTCAACCCAATCGACTTCGAGAATTCGGAAGGCAACCTCGGCCTGGCCAACGCCACGCTGCGCCATCTCGCCGACAAGCTGCCCGTCTCGCGCTGGCAGCGCGACCTGACGGACTCCACGGTGCTGCGCAATATCGGCGTGGCGTTCGGCTACTCGCTGCTCGCCTACGACTCGCTGATCCGCGGCCTCGACAAGCTCGAAGTCAACGCGGCGCGTCTCAACGAAGATCTCGACAATACCTGGGAAGTCCTCGCCGAGCCGGTGCAGACGGTGATGCGCCGCTACGGCATCGAGAACCCGTACGAGCAGTTGAAGGAACTGACGCGCGGCAAGGGCATCACGCGCGAGGCGCTGCAGACGTTCATCACGGGTCTCGCCATCCCCGAGGATGCGAAGAAGCTGTTGCTGGACATGACGCCGGGTTCGTATATCGGCCGTGCGGTGGAGCTGGCGAAGCGCATCGGCTAAAAAATCGTCCGCACGAAAGACAACGCCCCACGCTGCCTGCGCAGCGTGGGGCGTTTTGCTTTCCGAAAGCCGCGTTCAGCTCAGCGCGTCTTCAACTGCTCCATCACGATATCGACGATCTGTTCCGGCGTGTGCTCGATGTTCACGACGATCGCCTCGTCCTCGCCCGGCGGTTCGAGCGTGTCGAGCTGGCTTTGCAGCAGCGTCGGGTCGAAGAAGTGCCCCGTGCGCGTGCCGATGCGCTCCTTCAACACGTCGAACGAACCTTCCAGATAGACGAAGCAGACATCCTTGTCGCCGTCGCGCAGCACATCGCGATACGAGCGCTTCAGCGACGAACACGTGAACACCGCCGTCTCGCCCGCGCGCTGCTTCTCCTCGATCGCGGCGCGAATGGTCTTGAGCCACGGCCAGCGGTCGTCGTCAGTGAGCGGAATGCCCTGGTGCATCTTTTCCTTGTTGGCTTCGCTGTGAAACGCGTCGCCGTCGGTGAAGGCACACTGCAGCCGTTCGGCCAGCAACTCGCCGATGCGGGTCTTGCCGGCGCCCGACACACCCATCGCGATCAGAATCATCGAAATCTCCTTACACGACCGCCGCAAGCGCGAAGGTCAAACCCAGTCCCAACAGTGAAATGATGGTTTCGAGCAGCGACCAGGTCTTGAACGTCTGACCGACCGTCATCCCGAAATACTCCTTGATCAGCCAGAAGCCGCCGTCGTTCACGTGCGAGAAGATCAGCGAGCCGGAGCCGGTGGCCAGCACCAGCAATTCCGGGCTCGTGTGACCGCCCGCCGCCGCCGCGATCGGCGCGACGATGCCGCAGGCCGTGGTCATCGCGACCGTCGCCGAGCCGGTGGCCAGACGGATCAATGCCGCGACGAACCAGCCGAGCAGCAGCGGCGACAGATTCGCGGACGACGCCGTCGCAACGATCTGCTGGGAAATGCCGCTGTCGCGCAGCACCTGGCCGAAACCGCCGCCCGCGCCGACGATCAGCGTGATGCCGGCGATCGGCGCAAGACACTCGCCGCAGAACTTCTGGATCTGCTCGCGATTGAAGCCCTGCTTCGCGCCGAAGGTCCAGAAGCTGACCAGCACCGCGATCAGCAGCGCCATGTCCGACTGGCCGATGAAGCGCAGCAGGTCATTGGGCAGCGTCTTCGGTGTGAAGACCAGATCCGCCCAGCTGCCGATCAGCATCAGGATCACCGGCAGCAGGATGGTGAACAGCGTGATGCCGAAACTCGGCAAGACGCGCTTCGTGTCGGCTTCGCCGTGCTTCTGCACGAACTGGTCGGCGAGCGCGTTGGCGTCCGGCAGCTTGATGTGACGGCTGATCAGCAAGGCAAACAGCGGACCGGCGACGATGGCCGTCGGAATGCCGACGATCAGGCCATAGGCAATGGTCCTGCCGATATCCGCGTGATACGCCTGCACCGCGAGCAGCGCGGCCGGGTGCGGCGGAATCAGCCCGTGCACGACGGACAAACCGGCGACCATCGGCAGGCCGATCAGCAGCAGCGACTTGCCAGTGCGCTTGGCGACGTTGAACGCAATCGGAATCAGCAGCACGAAGCCGACTTCGAAGAACACCGGCAAGCCGACGATGATCGCGACGACCATCATCGCCCAGTGAATGTTCTTCTCGCCGAAGAGATCGATCAGCGTATTGGCGATGCGCTCGGCGCCGCCCGATTCGGCCATCATCTTGCCGAGCATGGTGCCGAGGCCGACCACGATGGCAATGTGGCCGAGCGTATTGCCGTTGCCGGTTTCGAACGACTTGACGATCTTGTCCATCGGCATGCCGACCGCGAGCGCGAGCAGCACGGAGACGATCATCAGGACGAGGAATGGATAGACCTTGTAGCGCGCGATCATCAGGATCAGAACCGCGATCGCGATCACCGCGTAGAGCAAGAGCATGCTCCCGTGGACGGCTGGCATGACGCCTCCTTTATTTCTTTGTTCAGGTTATTTTTTCGCCTTGCGTGCGGCCTGTATCGCAATCCTTACTGGCGAGTTCGGTGGCGAACTCGGCGCAGCAGCAACGGGCACGCCCGCGTCAGGCGCTGGGCAACAGGATTTTACTTGCTGAAAGGCGTTTCAGCCGAAGACGTGCGGGTTTCGCGGCGTCTTTTCATCGGCGATGTCGCGGATGGCCCGACGGCGCATCCGGATCACAGGCTGTCTCCCATCTTTTTATCGTCGATGGACGCGCGGGGCATGCGCGCGCCCATCGCATGGAACATCAGTGCGGCGCCAGTTCGCTTGCGGCACGCGCGAGGCGCGTGACTTCGTCCCAGTTCTGTGCGGCCAGCGCCGCCTTGGGCGTCAGCCACGAACCGCCGACGCACACCACATTGGGCTGCGCGAGGAAACTGGTCGCGGTCTCGGCAGTGATGCCGCCGGTCGGGCAGAAGCGCAGATTGGGGAACGGGCCGTAGAACGCCTGCAGCATCGGAATGCCGCCCGCCTGTTGCGCCGGGAAGAACTTGACGATCTCGTAGCCCAGTTCCATGGCGGCGATGATGTCGGATGGCGTCATGACGCCCGGCAGCAGCGGCAGGCCGGCGTCCTGCGCGGCCTTGTGCATGTCCTTCGTCAGACCCGGCGAGACGCCGAACTTCGCGCCTGCCTTCTTCGCCTGCGCGCAATGCTCGGGCTTCGTGATCGTGCCCACGCCGACCACGATGTCGTCCGCGAGCTGGCTCGCGCGTTCGATCGCGGCAATGCCGGCCGACGTGCGCAGCGTGATTTCCAGCACCTTCACGCCGCCTGCGTGCAGCGCGCGCGACACGTGTTCGCCCTGCTCGACCGAGTCGAAGGCCAGAACCGGAATCACCGGTCCCAGACGCACGATTTCGCTTACCGTTTTCATGTGATGCGACTCCTGGTTTGATGCGGCGCCCTGGCGGGCAATCCGCGGGGTTCTCTCCGGCCGGGCCCGGGCCGTTCAGCGTCAGTGATGCGCGGCGTGCGCCTTGTTGAGCGCCGATGCCGCCGCGCGCGCGTTGTCGCGCAACGGGTTGCGCTCCTGCAGCGCCGCGCCGTCGGCCTGCGCAGCGTCCGCGCCGATCAGCGCGCCGAACACCGATGCGCCCTCTTCCGCCGGCAGCGCCGCGCTGCGGAACACGCCGAACAGTTCGCGCCCGAAGCCGACTTCGTTCTCGGCCTGATACAGCGGCGCCTGGACTTCGCGCGCCGCCCATTCCTGTTCGTCGATCTCGATGTCGAGCACGCCGGACGGTGCGTCGATCACCAGCATGTCGCCGGTGCGCACCTTGCCGAGCGGACCTTGCAGCAGCGCCTCGGGCGACACGTGGATCACCGCCGGCACCTTGCCCGATGCACCGGACATGCGTCCGTCGGTGACCAGCGCGACATGGAAGCCCTGATCCTGCAACACGCCCAGCAGCGGCGTCAATCGATGCAGTTCCGGCATGCCGTTCGCCCGCGCGCCCTGGAAACGCACCACGGCGACGAAGTCGCGTTTGAGCTCGCCCTTGTCGAAGGCTTCCTGCACTTCTTCCTGCGAATTGAAGACGATGGCCGGCGCCTTCACCACGCGATGCTCCGGCGCGACCGCCGAGATCTTGATGACGCCGCGGCCGAGCTTGCCCTGCATCAGACGCAGGCCGCCGTCCGGCTGGAACGGCTCGCCGATGCCGCGCAGCACCTTGCTGTCGTGGCTTTCGGCGGCGCCGTCGATCCATTGCAGCTTGCCGTCGATGAGCTTCGGCTCCTTCGTGTAATGCGACAGCCCCCGGCCCGCGACCGTCTGCACATCCTCATGCAGCAGTCCGCCTTCGAGCAGATTGCGCACGAGGAACGCGACGCCGCCCGCCGCGTGAAAGTGGTTCACGTCGGCCTTGCCGTTCGGGTAGATCTTCGCGAGCAGCGGCACGGCTTGCGAGAGCTCGTCGAAGTCATTCCAGTCGATGATGACGCCCGCCGCGCGCGCGATCGCCACGAGGTGCAGCGTGTGATTGGTTGAGCCACCCGTCGCGAGCAGTGCGACGATGCCGTTGACGATGGCCTTTTCGTCGACCACATGGCCGATCGGCGTGTAGTTGCCGCGCTCGTGCGTCAGGTCCAGCACGCGGCGTGCGGCTTCGGCGGTGAGCGCATCGCGCAGTTCGGTGTGCGGATGCACGAACGCCGAACTCGGCAGATGCAGGCCCATCACTTCCATCAGCATCTGGTTGCTGTTGGCGGTGCCGTAGAACGTGCAGGTGCCGTGGCCGTGATACGCGGCCGCCTCGGCTTCGAGCAGCGCGCTGCGGTCGCACTTGCCGGTGGCGAACTCCTGGCGCACCTTGGCCTTGTCGTCGTTGGTGAGGCCGCTGGTCATCGGGCCGGCCGGCACGAAGATGGTTGGCAGATGGCCGAACTGCAGCGCGCCGATGGCCAGGCCCGGGACGATCTTGTCGCACACGCCGAGACACAGCGCGGCGTCGAACATGTTGTGCGTCAGCGCGACGGCCGTGCTCATCGCGATGACTTCGCGTGAGAACAGCGACAGTTCCATGCCCGCATTGCCCTGCGTGATGCCGTCGCACATGGCGGGCACGCCGCCCGCGAACTGCGCGATACCGCCGTGTTCGCGCGCCGCCTGCTTGATGAGGTCCGGAAAACTCTTGTAGGGCGCGTGCGCGGACAGCATTTCGTTATACGAGGACACGATGCCGATGTTCGGCTCGCGCACCGCCTTGATCGCAAATTTTTCCTGGCCCTCGAGGCCCGCGAAGCCGTGCGCGAGGTTCGCGCAGGACAGCGCGCCACGCGCCGGGAACATGCCCTGCGCGGCGTCGATGCGCGCCAGATAAGCGGCGCGCGTCGGCTTGCTGCGCGCGATGATGCGGTCGGTGACGTGCTTCAGTTGCGAATGCGGGGAAACCATCGATGCTCCTTCGTCTCACTCCCGGCGCGCTTGCCGTCGAGATGGGGTTTGGAATTGCGAGGAACGGCGCTGGAGTTGTTGTCGTGTCGTTCGCCGATGGACCGAATATTAGTAGAAAAACTACATGCATTCAATGGGGTTTATGCGGACAACGCACTTCAAAGCATCGTGCGCTTAAGCTTTCACGATGCGCTTCTCAGGGAAATCCCTGAGTTATACCGCCGAAATTATGTAGTATTTGTACAAGCCGAATGATCGGCTATAGTCGCAATCAATTTTCAGCATAGGCGAGATTTCCGATGTTGCTGTCCCAAGTCGAAGCAATGCGCGAACAGTTGCGGCCCTCCGAGCGCAAGCTGGCCGACTACGTGCTCGAAGCGCCGCGCGAAGTGCTCGATCTCTCGATGACCGATTTCGCCGCGCGCGCCGGCGTGAGCCAGCCGACCATCGCGCGCTTCTGCCAGGCGCTCGGTTTTTCCGGCTTTCGGGAATTCAAGATCCGCCTGGCACAAGGCGTAGCAGCGGGCGTTCCCACCGTTTATCGCGATGTGAAGAGCGACGAGCCGCCGGCGGGCGTCGCGGCGAAGGTGCTGGACCGGACCATCGGCGCGTTGATCGAGGTACGCAACAGTCTGTCTTCGGACAGCGTCGCGGCGGCCATCGCGATTCTCGCGGACGCGCGGCGCATCGAGTTCTACGGCGCGGGCGGTTCCGGCATTGCCGCGCTCGACATGCAGCACAAGTTTTTCCGGCTCGGCGTGCCGTCCGTCGCCTATTCCGATCCGCACACGTACACGACTTCGGCCGCGCTGCTCGGCCCGGGCGATGCCATCGTCGCGATCTCGAACACCGGCCGCACGCGCGACATCCTGGATGCGTGCAAGTCCGCGCTGCACGGCGGCGCGAAAGTGATCGCGATCACGCACGGCAACTCGCCGCTGGCGCGGCTGGCGACGGTGGGACTCTTTGCCAACGTCGACGAGGACACGGATATCTTTTCGCCGATGACGTCGCGCGTCTCGCATCTCGCGATCGGCGACATTCTGGCGGTGGGATTGGCCCTCGCACGCGGTCCGAAGCTGGCGGAAAAGCTCGCGGAAGCGAAGGACGTGCTGGAGAGCCGCCGGGTGGGCACGTGAGCCGCGGCGCGGCTCACGCGGGAGACATCAGAAAGATCAGAAAGGCTTGACGACCACGAGCAGCGTCGCACCGAGCAGGCCGAGCACCGGCAGCTCGTTGAACATGCGATACCACTTGTCCGAGCGTTTGTTTTCGCCGCGCTGGAAGGTATGCAGCAGGCGTCCGCAATACGCGTGATAGACGATGATCAGCGCGACGATAGTGAGCTTCGCGTGCAGCCAGCCCTGCCCCGCGCCGATGCCGACAATGAGCCACAACCACAGCCCGCACGCCAGCGCCGGCACCGCGATGAAAGTCATGAAGCGGAACAGCTTGCGCGCCATCAGCAGGAGGCGCGCAGTGGCCTTGGGGTCGGTTTCCATCGCCAGGTTCACGAAGATGCGCGGCAGATAGAACAGTCCCGCGAACCACGAGGCGACCAGCACGATGTGCAACGATTTGATCCAGAGCATCGGTCTTGTTGGTTTTCGCGAGGTTATTGACGCACTTCGCCGCGCCCCAGCACGACGTATTTCAGCGAGGTCAGTCCGTCCAGACCCACCGGGCCGCGCGCATGCAGCTTGTCGTTCGAAATGCCGATCTCCGCGCCCAGCCCGAATTCGAAACCATCGGCGAAACGCGTCGACGCGTTGACCATCACGCTCGCCGAATCCACTTCGCGCAGGAAACGCATGGCGCGGTCGTGGTCTTCGGTGAGGATGGCATCGGTGTGATGCGAGCCGTAGGCATTGATGTGGTCGATGGCTTCGTCCAGCCCTTCGACGATCTTCACCGCGAGCACCGGCGCGAGATATTCGGTGCTCCAGTCGGCTTCGGTGGCGTCGACGAGCCCGCCGATCCGCGCCGCCTCCAGCACGGCGCGCGCGGCGGCATCCACGCGCAACTCGACGTCCTTTGCCTGATACGCACGCGCGAGCAGCGGCAGCGCTTCATGCGCGATGCCGCGCGCGACCAGCAGCGTTTCCATTGTGTTGCAGGTGCCGTAGCGATGCGTCTTCGCGTTGTCGCAGACGGCCGCGGCCTTCACGAGGTCCGCGCGGTCGTCCACGTAGACGTGGCAGATGCCGTCAAGATGCTTGATCATCGGCACGCGCGCTTCTTCCATCAGGCGCGCGATCAGGCTCTTGCCGCCGCGCGGCACGATCACGTCGACGAATTCGGTCATCGTGATCAGCTTGCCGACCGCCGCGCGATCCGCTGTCTCCACCACCTGCACCGCGTCCTGCGGCAGGCCCGCCGTTTCCAGCCCGACGCCGATCAGTTTCGCGAGCGCCGTATTGCATTCGAGCGCCTCGGACCCGCCGCGCAGGATGGTCGCGTTGCCGGACTTGAGGCAGAGCGCGGCGGCGTCGATGGTCACATTCGGGCGCGATTCATAGATGATGCCGATCACGCCGAGCGGCACACGCATCTGCCCAACCTGGATGCCGCTCGGACGGAACTTGAGGCCGCTGATCTCGCCGATCGGATCGGCCAGCGCGGCTACCTGGCGAAGGCCTTCGACCATGGTGTCGAGGGCCTTGTCGGACAGCGTCAGCCGGTCGATGAATGCGGCGTCGTGGCCTTTTTCGCGCGCGCGTGCGAGGTCGCGTGCGTTCGCCTGCTTGAGCGCCTCGCGCTCGCGTGCGATGGCGTCCGCCACCGCGAGCAGCGCGGCGTTCTTCGCCGCCGTCGAGGCCCGCGCCATCGCGCGTGACGCCGCGCGGGCGCGGCGGCCGAGGTCGGTCATGTACTGGTCGATGTTCATCGTGAGTCTCTTCCTGATGCCGCTGATCCGCAGTGTTTTCTGCGCGCTGGCCGGTGCGGGACGGGCGTCCGCGAGCCAGCCGCGCAGAATTCATTCTAAGCCGGGACGCCGCGTGAAACAGGCCGCGACGGCCGCGCCTTATCGACGCAACCTCGACGCAACTTATCGACGCGGTCGCGCCGAGGCCATCGCCGCGGTCCGCCCCGGCTGGCCGCCGTGCGCCACGGCCATCGCGAGTTCGAACATGCCGGCCCACGGATCGGGCGGCGTCTCGCTGCCGCGCTTGCCCGTGCCGCCGGACAGCCCTTTCACCTGACGATCGAGCCGCGCCGCCAGCGAGAGCGCCTTTTCGAGCGCCTCGTCCGTCACCCGCGACAGCGCCGGCGGGATCAGCCGCTCGCGCGGTCCCCACACGCGGTTCTCGCGCATCAACGTGGCGAGCGGCTTGCCGGCGGCGACGCCGCGCTTGATGCGCAACAGCGTGCGCACTTCCTCGACCAGCGCCCACAGCACCAGCACGGCCGCTTCGCCCTCGCCCTTCAGGCCGTCGAGCATGCGCGCGAGCCGGCCGACGTCGCCGGTCAGCATCGCTTCGTTGAGCTTGAACACGTCGTAGCGCGCGACGTTGAGCACGGCATCGTGAATCTGCTCGAAACTGAGCACGCCTTCCGGATACAGCAGGCCGAGCTTCTGGATTTCCTGATGCGCGGCGAGCAGGTTGCCTTCCACCCGTTCCGCGATGAACGCCAGCGCGCGCCGTCCGTCCTCGCCGGGAGGAACGCGCTGGCCCTGTTGTGCGAGCCGCTGGCCGACCCACATCGGCAGTTGCGCGCGCTCGATCGCGTCGATCTTCAACGCGACGCCCGCGCCGAGCAGCGCGCTGAACCACGCCGATTTCTGCGTCGCGCTGTCCAGCCGCGGCAGCGTGACGAGCGTGACGACGTCGGGATTGTCGGCGGCGGCGAGCGCCTTCAGCGCCTCCGCGCCTTCCTTGCCCGGCTTGCCGGTGGGAATGCGCAGCTCGATCAGCTGGCGGTCGCCGAACAGCGACATCGACTGGGTAGCGCCGAGCAGCGCGCTCCAGTCGAAACCGCGCTCGACCGTGAACACCGAGCGGTCCGTGAAGCCGGCTGCGCGCGCCGCGGCCCGGATGCGGTCGCACGCTTCCTGCGCGAGCAGATGCTCGTCGCCATGGACGACGTACAGCCCCTTCAGGCCTTTCGCGAGATGCGCGTCGAGCGCGTCGAGCTTCAGTTGCATGCGCGCGGGTTGCTGGCGTTCAAAGCGGCGGCACCGGCAGCGGCGCGCGCGGCGCGACGCCCGGGGTCTGCTCGCCCGGCGCCGGATGCAGCGAGCGCACCGTGGCGAGCCGACGCGTCAGCTGATCCACGGCGTCGTTGCGCATGTCGGTGTAAAGCAGCGTCGATTCCTGCGACTTGGCGAGCGTGTACTGGTCGCTGTAGGTCATCGAGCGGTTCAGCGCGATCACGCTCGGCGGAATCAGCAAGGTGCCGTCCGCGCCGACCAGCGTGTAATTCAGGCTGTAGACGAGCTCGTATTCCTGCACGACGCCCTGCGAGTTCAGGCTGAGCGTGCGCATGCCCTGGCCTTCCGTCAGGCGCAGCGTGGCGTCCGGCTTCTCGTACGCCTTGACCACCACCGTATCGCTGCCGCCCTGGATCATGCGCTCGAGGCGTCCGACCATCTGCGGCGCGCCGCCGCTGATGGCGAGCCGCTTGAACGCATAGTCCTGCTGTCCGCGCAGCTGGAAGCCGCACGCGGACAGCACGGCCGCGCCGCCCAGGAGCGCGAGGAACGAACGCCTGCTGACGCCTTTTTCGAAGGCTTTTCCGGTCACATCGACTCCTTGGTTTTGGGCATCGGACGCATTACACGACCACGTTGACGAGACGCCCCGGCACCACGATCACCTTCTTCGGCGTGCGGCCTTCGGAGAACTTCCCGAACATGTCATGCGCGACCGCCGCCTGCTCGATGGCGTCGCGCGAGGCGTCCTTCGCGACGGTCAGCGCGCCGCGCACCTTGCCGTTGATCTGCAGCACGAGTTCGATTTCCGCCTGTTCGAGCGCGGCTTCGTCGACCTTCGGCCAGGGTGCGTCGAGCAGCGGGCCGAAAGTGTCGGCGTAACCGAGTTCCGACCACAACTGGAAGGTCGCGTGCGGCACCACCGGATACAGCACGCGCAGCAGCACGCCGAAGGTCTCGTTCAGCACGCCCTCGCCCGCCTGCTTCGCGCCTTCGAGCGCGTTGAGCATCTTCATCGCGGCGGACACGACCGTGTTGTACTGCAGGCGGCCATAGTCGAAATCGGCCTGCTTGAGCACGGTGTAGATCTCGCGGCGCAGTGCGCGGTCGGCGTCGCCGAGCTTCGCCGCGTCGAGCTTGCCATGCTGGCGCAGCGCGGCGGCGTTGTCGTGCCCGAAGTGCCACACGCGGCGCAGGAAGCGGCTCGCGCCTTCCACGCCCGCGCCCGACCATTCGAGCGACTGCTCCGGCGGCGCCGCGAACATCACGAACAGGCGCGCGGTGTCCGCGCCGTACTGGTCGATCAGCGTCTGCGGATCGACGCCGTTGTTCTTCGACTTCGACATCTTCTCGACGCCGCCCAGCACGACCGGCTGGCCGTCGGCATTGAGCGTCGCGCCCGTGGGACGGCCCTTGTCGTCGTGCGCGACCGTGACGTCGAGCGGGTTGTACCAGGTCTTCTTGCCGGCCGCGTCCTCGCGATAGAAGGTCTCGTTCAGCACCATGCCCTGCGTGAGCAGGTTCTTCGCGGGCTCGCCGAACTTCACCAGCCCCATGTCGCGCATGACCTTGGCCCAGAAGCGCGAATACAGCAGGTGCAGGATCGCGTGCTCGATCCCGCCGATGTACTGGTCCATCGGCATCCAGTAGTCGGTGCGTTCGTCGACCATGCTCGTGGCGTCCGGCGCCGCGTAGCGCGAGAAGTACCACGACGAATCGACGAAGGTGTCCATCGTGTCGGTTTCGCGCTTCGCAGCGGCGCCGCAGGTCGGGCAGGCGCAGTTCAGGAACGCTTCCGACTTCGCCAGCGGATTGCCCGAGCCGTCCGGCACGAGGTCTTCCGGCAGCACGACCGGCAGGTCCTTTTCGGGCACCGGCACGTCGCCGCACTTGGGGCAATGGATGATCGGGATCGGCGTGCCCCAGTAGCGCTGGCGCGAGATGCCCCAGTCGCGCAGGCGCCAGGTGATCTGCTTGTCGCCGAGGTCTTTCGCCTTCAGGTCGGCGGCGATCGCGTCGATGGCCTCCGCCGTGGTCAGGCCATCGTACTTGCCGCTGTTGATGAGCTTGCCCGCGGTCTTGTCGCCGTACCATTCTTCCCAGGCGTCGGTCGAATAGGTCTTGCCTTCGACATCGATCACCTGGTTGATCGGCAGGCTGTATTTCTTCGCGAAGGCGAAGTCGCGCTCGTCGTGCGACGGCACGCCCATCACCGCGCCTTCGCCGTAGGACATCAGCACGTAGTTGCCGATCCACACTTCGACCTGCGCGCCCGTCAGCGGATGCGTGACGAAGAAGCCCGTGGGCACGCCCTTCTTTTCCATGGTGGCAACATCGGCTTCCGCCACGCCGCCGCGCTTGCATTCGTCGATGAACGCCTGCAGTTCCGCGTTGTCGCGCGCGAGACGCGTGGCAAGCGGATGCTCCGCCGCGACCGCCGCGAAGGTGACGCCCATGATGGTGTCGGCGCGCGTGGTGAAGACGCGCAGCAGCTTCGCTTCGCCGTCGATCTCATACGGGAAGCCGAAGTTCACGCCGAAGCTCTTGCCGATCCAGTTCTGCTGCATGATCTTGACCCGCTCGGGCCAGCCGAGGCCTTCGAGGTCGTCGAGCAGTTGATCCGCGTAATCGGTGATGCGCAGGTAGTACATCGGGATTTCGCGCTTTTCCACCAGCGCGCCCGAGCGCCAGCCGCGCCCGTCGATGACCTGCTCGTTGGCGAGCACGGTCTGGTCGACCGGATCCCAGTTCACAGTGCCGGTCTTCTTGTAGGCGATGCCCTTTTCCAGCATCTTGAGGAACAGCCACTGGTTCCACTTGTAGTACTCGGGCGAGCACGTGGCGACTTCGCGCGACCAGTCGATGGCGAGACCCATCGACTGCATCTGCTTCTTCATGTACGCGATGTTCTCGTACGTCCACTTCGCCGGCGGCACGCCGTTGGCCATCGCGGCGTTCTCGGCGGGCATGCCGAACGCGTCCCAGCCCATCGGCATCAGCGTGTTGTAGCCGTTCATGCGCAGGTAACGGTACATCACGTCGTTGATGGTGTAGTTGCGCACGTGACCCATGTGCAGCTTGCCGGACGGATACGGCAGCATCGAGACGCAGTAAAACTTGGGCTTGGCCGACGTCTCGGTCGTCCGGTAGACGTCGTTCGCACGCCAGGTGGTCTGCGCGGCGGATTCGACGTCGGCGGGTACGTATTTATCGTGCATGGTGTGGTGGCTTTACGCTAAGGCTGGGAACGGACCTCGGAACCCGCCGCTCTCGTGATGGCAAACGGCTGATCCTGGCGCCGCGGGGTCACGGGGTCTCGTGTGCCGGACCGGCGCGGCGTCGAATGTCGGCCCGCCGGCGGAGGCAATCCGCGCAAAAACGGGCAAATCGCGATTATACCGTTCGATGCGGCGCGTCAGGCGCATGCACGCGCCGCGCGAACTCAACGCGCCGACTGCTGCGCCGGCTGTGTCACGAAGCCGATCCGCTCGATCCCCGCCTGCTGCGCCGCGCCCATCACCTGCGCGATGACGTCGTAGCGCGTCGCGCTGGAGGCACGCAGATGCAGTTCCGGCTTCTGCGCCGCGCGGCCCGCCTCGACGAAGCGCGCGCGCATCTGCTCCACGCCGATGAGCGTGTCGTTCCAGTAGAGCTTGCCGGTGTCGTCGATGGACAGCGTGATGGTCTGCGGCGTCTCGCGCGCCGGCTGGGACGAGACCTTCGGCAGGTCGAGGCGGATGGCGTGCGTGAACAGCGGCGCCGTGATGATGAAGATGACGAGCAGCACGAGCATGACGTCGATGAGCGGCGTCATGTTGATCTCGGCCATCGGCTGGCCGTTCGCGTGCTTGTCTAGTCCGCCGAAGGCCATGTGCGCTCCGTGTCCGCCGTGCCGCACACGAACGCGTGCAGGTCGTGAGCGAAGCCGTCGAGTTCCTCGGAAATCTGCCGCACGTAGCGGCCGAGCACGTTGTAGGCGAGCACGGCGGGAATCGCGACGACCAGACCGAAGGCCGTCATGATGAGCGCCTCGCCGACCGGCCCCGCGACGTTCTCGATCATCGCCTGCCCGCTCGACGCAATGCTGGACAGCGCGTGGTAGATGCCCCAAACGGTGCCGAGCAGGCCGACGAACGGCGCCGTGCTGCCCACGGACGCCAGCAGCACCTGGCCGAATTCGAGACGGCGTTGGGAGCTCAGCATCGCCTGGCGCAGCGCCCGCAGCACGCGCTCATTGCGTTCGACCCGCGACAGCAGTGCGCCCGGCATGTCCGCCTCGGACGCGCGCCAGGCGGCCTCGGCGAGCGGCAGGAAGACGCGTTCGCGATCGGCGCGCCGCAACGCGCCGATGCCGTCCTTGAGCGTCGCCGACTGCCAGAAGCGTTGCAGCGCGCGCGGACCCTGCCATTTGGCGCGCGCAAGGATCCACGCCTTCATGAGCAGGAAGCACCAGCTGGCGAGGGACATCGCGAGCAGCAGGCTGGCGACCGCGTGCGTGACGGCGTCGCCGGATTGCAGATAGTGGATGACGCCCGTGGCGGCCATGGTCGCGCGGCGGTATCAGCGCAGGCCGAGCACGTCCTGCATGTCGAAGAAGCCCTTGTCGTGGCTTTGCAGGAAACGCGCGGCGCGCAGCGCGCCTTGTGCATAGGAGAGACGGCTGGACGACTTGTGCGTGATCTCGATGCGCTCGCCGATGCCCGCGAACAGCACGGTGTGATCGCCGACGATGTCGCCACCGCGAATCGCGGAGAAGCCGATGGTCGACGGATCGCGTTCGCCCGTCACGCCTTCGCGGGCGTACACGGCGCAGTCCTTCAGGTCGCGGCCGAGGGCCTTCGCGATGACTTCGCCCATGCCGAGCGCCGTGCCCGAGGGCGCGTCCACCTTGTGGCGATGATGCGCCTCGATGATCTCGATGTCGTAGCCGGTCGCGAAATGCTGCGCGGCGAATTCGAGCAGCTTCATCGTGACATTCACGCCTACGCTCATGTTCGGCGCGAACACGATGCCGATCTTCTCGCCGGCCTCCTTCAGCTGCGTCTTCTGCTCGTCCGAAAAACCGGTCGTGCCGATGATCAGCTTCACGTTGTGGCGCAGCGCCGCTTCCAGGTGAACGAGGGTGCCTTCGGGGCGCGTGAAGTCGATCAGGGTGTCGGCGTCGGCGAACACGCGCTCGATGTCGTCGGTCAGCAGCACGCCGGTCGTCTTGCCGAGGAACGCGCCCGCGTCCTGGCCGAGCTGCGGCACGCCGGGCCGGTCGAGTGCGCCGACGAGCTGGGCGTCGGGATCGTTGAGAACGGTTTCGATCAGCATCCGGCCCATGCGGCCCGATGCGCCGGCGATGGCGATCTTCATGGCAATCTCGTTTGATGAACCGCGCCCGGCGCGCGGCCGGGGCGTGGTGGTTCAGTGCGATGTTTCAGCAAGGCGACCCGGCACTCGAGTCCGGACCGACTGACTCTACTGCGGCATCGTGAACTGCGTCTGGCCGCTGCCGCTTCCGGCCGGCGCGGGCGACGTACTCGCCGGACCGACCGCGCTGCTGTCGGGAATCTGGATCGGCTGCGGCTTGCGCTGGAGCTGGATCTGCGAGTTGCTGCCCGAGGCGCCGCCCGCACCCGGCGCGCCGCCCGCGCTCGTCGGCGCGCTGCTGAACGCCGAGGAACGTTGACGGCCTGCGGGCATTTCCACTTGCGCGGTCGCGCGGTTGGCGGCTTGCGCGGCCTGCTGGTTGGCGTCGCCGGCAAAGGCATTCGACGCGTTGGGCTGCGTGGACGGCTCGCCTGCCGGCGCCGTAACGGTCACGCCCGACGCGGCCGAAGCCGCCGATGCCGGAGCCGCCGCAGCGCCAGGCGCCGTCTTGGCAACCTTGACGCCCTTGTCGCCGTCGATTTCGGCGAGCAGTTCGAGGTTTGACGGCAGGTTTTCACCGCCCGACCAGCTCACCACGCGGTCGCTCGCGAAGTTGACGACGAAGTCGCGTTGCTGCACGACGGCGGTGGATCCGCGCTTGAAGTAGAAGACGTAGTCCCAGCGGTCCGCGTGGAACATGTCGATGAGCAGCGGCGTGCCCAGCAGTTGCTTCACCTGATCGCGCGACATGCCGACCTGCATCTGCGCGGCGGCTTCCGCCGAAACGAAATTGCCTTGCACGACCGTGATCCGATACGGTGTGATGCTTTGCGCGATCTTCTGCGTGACGCTGTCGTACGCCGAGCAGCCGGCGAGCAATGCGGCCAAGGTTGCTGCGATCACGGTTCCCCGCATGCGACGGCTCTCCCTGCTATTCGATAAAGATTGAAAAAACATTTCACCTTTCACGCGAGGCGCTTGAAGTCCGCGCCCGCTTCGTCCGACGAGCCCGCAAGCATACGCGACGCAAGCACGCGGGATGTCGGGAATCGGAAAAACGCATTACTATGAGAACCTTGAATTGTACTCTAGGGATGCCTAGCCATGACCAATCCCGCCGATCTCAAAAATATCGGGCTCAAGGCGACCCTGCCCCGCCTCAAGATTCTCGAGATTTTCCAGCACAGCCCGGTGCGCCATCTGACCGCTGAAGACGTGTATCGAAACCTGCTCAACGAAGAGCTGGATATCGGTCTCGCCACGGTGTATCGCGTGCTCACGCAGTTCGAGCAAGCCGGCCTGCTGTCGCGAAGCAATTTCGAATCGGGCAAGGCCGTATTCGAGCTGAACGAAGGATCGCACCACGATCACCTCGTCTGCATCGACTGCGGCCGCGTCGAGGAGTTCTTCGACGCGGAGATCGAACGCCGCCAGCAATCGATCGCCAAGGAACGCGGCTTCAAGCTCCACGAGCATGCGCTCGCGCTGTACGGCGCATGCACGAAGGAAAACTGCCCGCACCGCAAGCATTGAGCGCCGCGCGCCGCTGATCGAGCGGCGCCGGATGCAAAAAACCGCCGTCCATCTCTCCGATGGACGGCGGTTTTACTTCGCCTGTACGTTTCGCGATCTGCTTATGCGAGCGATTCGCAACTGCATTTCGCAGTCGACATCACGCGGCGCGCGCGGCCGGTTCGATCAGCGTGCAGTGCTCGGGCAAGTCGAGTTCGTCGCAGTTCGGCTGGTCGCCGCCGCGATCCACCACGATGAAATCGCCTTCCCGGTCCAGCACGATCAACGGGTGATGCCACACGCCGCGCGCATAGTTCACGCCTTGCCAGCCGCGCGCATGGAACGCGCGCAACGCGCTCGCATCGAACTCGCCCGCCGGCGCCACCACCACGAGATAGCGCACGTCGGCGAGCGGCACGAACGCCTGGCTGCCGAGCGGATGACGCTCCATCATCGAGATGACGACCGGTTGCGGACGCGGCTGCCCGCGAAACAGGTTGATGAGTGGACGCCCGCCGTTCTCGAAGCCGATGTCCACCCGCGCGAGATCGTGAAAGCGTTCGGTCGTGCCGGCGTTGATCGGGAAATGGCGCGCGCCTTCCAGTTCGATGACATCGCCGAACGGTGCGAAAGCTTCGCGCGTGAGCGGTTCCAGCGTCAGCGTTTTCATTCGATTGCCCCAAAGATCCGCAGCCGCGACACGCCGCCGTCCGGATAGATGTTGAAGCGTACGTGCGTCACCGGGCCGAGCGCGGCGAGTTCGTGCTCGAAGCGATGCACGCTGTCCATCGAGAGCTTCTGCTCGTCGAGCAGCACCGGCCAGAACATTGCCTGCGTGACGAGCGATTCATCCGTGCCGCCGACGACGCGCGCCGCCTGCAACGAACAGCGGTCCGGATAGTTGCCCTTGAAGTGCGCGGTGTCGACTTCGATCGCGCGGATCACGCCGGCATGCGCGAGCGCGACGATCGCCCAGTCGTTGCCGGGCTCGCGCCGGCGCCGCGTTTCCCAGCCGTCGCCCATGTTGACGCCGCGTCCGGGCATCAGCATCTGCGACGCAGGACCGAAATGCTGGTTGTTCGCCGCGATCAGCGAAGCGCCGTTCTCGAGCGCCGCGAGATCGAGCAGCGTGCCGCGTTCGACGCGCGCAAAATCCGTCTTCGGCTGGCCGTACACCCGCAGCCGCGCGATGCCGCCGTCCGGATAGATGTTCACGCGCAGATGCGTGTAGGCGCGGCTGTCGGCGATGTCGAGATAGTGGTGATGATCACCCTTGAGGGTCGTCGACGGCACGATCTCGCGCCAGTCGCCGTCTTCCTGCGGATTCGGGCTGTTGCTCACGCAGGCGTCGATGGACGCCGCAGGCGGAAAGTTGCCGGTGAAGTGACTCGTATCGATGTCGATGCCGTGAATCACGCCCGCGCGCGCGAGCTTGACGATGCAATAGTCGTAACCCGTCGTGCGCTTGCGGCGCGTCTCCCAGCCGTCCATCCACTTGCCGTGTTCGTCGTACTTGCCGGGGATGAACACCGCGGGCTGCGGCTCCAGCATGCGCGACTTCGGCGCGAAGAATTCATCGCTGGCGAAGAGCGCCTGCGCGCCCAGGCGCGGATCAGCCAGATTCATGTCGCGGCGGGCGAATGTGGGAGCGTCGGCGGGGAGAAGCGGATTGGCCATGTCGAATTCCTTCGGTTGCGTTTGCGTTTGCGTGAATGTTCAGACTGCATGAGCGGGTTCGTTGCCGTGCGCCGCGTCCGGCGCGGCGGGCACGAAGCGATAGTCGGCGTCCTGGTCGAGTACGCGCTTCGCACGCACCCGGTCGATGTCGTTTTCCCACACCGCGACGACCACGGTCGCGACGCAGTTGCCGATCAGGTTCGTCACCGCCCGCGCAATGCCGACGAACCAGTCCACCGGCAGGATCAGCACGAGCCCGAGCACGGGGATCGCGGGAATGGCGGAGAGCGTCGCCGCGAGAATCACGATGGCCGAGCCCGGAATGCCGTGCGCGCCCTTTGACGTCACCAGCGAGACCAGCACGACCACGATCAGATCGTGCAGCGACAGCGGCGTGTTGGTGGCCTGCGCAATGAAGATGACCGCGAGCGTCAGGTAGATCGAGAAGCCATCGAGGTTGAACGAGTAACCGGTCGGGATCACCAGACCGACCGTGGAATCCTTCACGCCCATCCATTCGAGCTTGCGCATGATCTGCGGCAGCACCGCATCCGAGGACGCCGTGCCGAGCACGATCGACAGTTCCTCACGCAGATAGCGCACGAGCTTGAAGATGGAGAAGCCCGCGAGCCGCATCACCACCGCGAGCACCACGAACACGAACAGGAAACAGCTGGCATAGAACACCATCACCAGCAGTCCCAGTTGCTTGAGCGACGCGACGCCGTACTGACCGGTCGTGAACGCGATCGCGCCGAGCACGCCGAGCGGCGCCAGCTTGATGATGAACGCCATGATGCGGAAGAACACGGACGAGAGTTCGTCGATGAACACCGTCACGCGCTGCGCCTTGTTGCCGAGCAGCGAGAGGGCCGAGCCGAACAGGACCGCGAACACCAGCACTTGCAGGATGTCGCCTTTCGCGAAGGCGTCGACGGCGGTGTCGGGAATGATCTTCAGCAGGAAGCCCGCCGTGTCCTTGAGACTCTTCGCGTGCTCGGTGTAGGTGGAGAGCGCGGAAGCATCGAGCGTATGCAGGTCGATGTTCATGCCGACGCCCGGCCGCGTGATCCACGCGAGAATCGCGCCGATCACCAGCGCCAGCGTGGTCATGATCTCGAAGTAGACCACCGCCTTCAGCCCGACGCGCCCGACCTTCTTAAGATCGCCTGCGCTTGCCATGCCGCTTACCACGACACAGAACACGATCGGCCCGATGACCATCTTGATCAGCTTCAGGAAGCCGTCGCCCAGCGGCCGCAGCGACTGGCCGAAATGCGGAAACAGCGCGCCGATCACGATACCGATGACCAGCGCGATCATCACCCTGCCGAACAGCGAATTCAGAAATCTCGACACGACCATCTCCTCGTGTAATGTCTCACCTCCGGAGCAACTGTTCCGACTGGTCGGACCAGTGCTGTGATGGAGAATATTAGAAAGCCGATATAGCGGCGTCAAGGAAGCATTGATAACGGTTTACCCTGTGAAGAAGCGGCACGGAAATGGCCATGGAAAGGTCGACGAACGGTCGTTCACACGCGCCGGCGGGAGGCGCATACAATGGCGGTCAGACCGGCCAAAGCACCCACTTCCCCATGAAAAACGTTCCGCACACCGTCACCGACGCGGCCATCGCGACCATCCGCGAGCGCATCGAATCGAGCGTGTATCCGGTAGGCAGTCTGCTGCCGGCGCAGCGGCAGTTATCGGAAGAACTGGCGATCAGCCGGGCCTCGCTGCGCGAAGCGCTCTCCACGCTCGAAGCGCTCGGCATGCTGCATATTCGCCCCGGCAAGGGCGTGTATGTCAGCAGCACGCAGGCGAGCAATGCGCATCCGTGGCGTTTCGCGGATCAGGCGTCGCTGCCGGACACCTATCAGATGCGTTTCGCGCTGGAAGGCTTTGTCGCGCGTCTGGCGGCGCATTCCATCGGCGATGCGGACGTCGACTGGCTCGACGACAACCTCGCGTCCCTGCATGGCGCGCTGACGGAAGCGGCGCTGGAAGAAGCCGCGCAGCTGGACTTCGCGTTCCATATGCGCATCGTGAGTCTCGCGGGCAACGCGGCCATCGAATCGATCCTGCGCGGCAGCGCCGACATCATGAAGGAGAGCCAGCGCCTGCCCTTCTATCGGCGGGAACTGGTGCTGTCCACGTACCACGAACACGCGGCGATCATCGAAGCGCTCAAGGCACGCGACGGCGAAGCGGCCGGCGAGGCGATCGAAGGACATATCGTCAATGCGGCGCAGCGGGCGGGCGTGCATTTTCCGGTGCCGAAACGATAGCGCGCCGGCACTTCTCCGGCGCTTCGCGGTCTCAGCAAGGGCCGCACGCGCCAAAGTTTTCCATGCGCTTGCGCTGCCCTGCAATTGACTGAATACCAACAGGAGCAGCGTCGATGGACATGCAACAACTCGCTTCAGAATTTCTCGCGTCGGAACACGGCGCACAAGCCACCCAGGCGCTCGCCGACCAAGGCTTCAGCACGGAAGACAGCCAGCAGATTCTCGGCACGGCGGCTGAAACGGCTCATGCCCACGTGGAGGAGCAGCACGAAGGCCTGCTGGGCGATCATCCCGGCAAGAGCTTCTTCGCGGCGTTTGCGTCGGGACTGGTGCGCGGCGACGGCTTCTTCAAGTCGATGGAGGAAGGCGGTGAAGGCGTGCTGACAGGACGCATCGCCGAATCGATTGCGGCGCGCATGGGCATGGACCCGGGCACGGCATCGACGGTCGCGGCAGCGGCCACGCCCTACGTCATCTCTTTCCTGCGCGAGAAGCTCGGCTGAACCCACGCAACACACAACACGCAGTCGAAAAAAAAGCCGCTCCGAGGAGCGGCTTTTGCATGCCTGAAGCTGAAACTGAGACTGAAACGCAGTGCAGCTTACTTGGCGTTGGCGAGCGCCACGGCCGTGTCCAGCATGCGGTTCGAGAAGCCCCACTCGTTGTCATACCAGCTCGACACCTTCACGAGACGGCCCGACACCTTCGTGAGCGTCGCATCGAAGCTCGACGAAGCCGGGTTGTGGTTGAAGTCGATCGAGACCAGCGGTGCGTCGTTGTAGCCGAGAATGCCCTTCAGCTCACCTTCCGCCGCGTCCTTCATGATCTTGTTGACTTCTTCCACCGTCGTGTCGCGCGCGGCGATGAACGACAGATCCACCACCGAGACGTTGATCGTCGG
Source organism: Caballeronia sp. LZ043 (assembly GCF_031451075.1). Taxonomy (NCBI): domain Bacteria; kingdom Pseudomonadati; phylum Pseudomonadota; class Betaproteobacteria; order Burkholderiales; family Burkholderiaceae; genus Caballeronia; species Caballeronia sp. LZ043. The sequence continues at coordinate 2,323,239 of NZ_JARUXT010000001.1, forward strand.
GACGCGGATGGCATAGCCGTCCAGCTTGCCGTTCAGTTCCGGCAGCACGAGGCCGACCGCCGAAGCCGCGCCCGTCTTCGTCGGGATCTGGCTGTGCGTGGCCGAGCGCGCGCGGCGCAGGTCTTCGTGATACACGTCCGTCAGAACCTGGTCGTTCGTGTAGGCGTGGATCGTGGTCATCAGGCCGTTCACCAGGCCAATCTTGTCGTTCAGCGGCTTGACGAGCGGCGCGAGGCAGTTGGTCGTGCACGACGCGTTCGAGATGACCGTGTCCGATGCCTTCAGCACATTGTGGTTGACGCCGTACACGATGGTCGCGTCGACGTCCTTGCCGCCCGGCGCCGAGATGATGACCTTCTTCGCGCCGCCCTTGATGTGCGCGCTGGCCTTTTCCTTCGTCGTGAAGAAGCCCGTGCACTCGAACACCACGTCGACCTTCAGCTCGCCCCACGGCAGTTCGGCCGGGTTGCGGTTGGCCAGCACGCGGATCTTGTCGCCGTTGACGACGAGGTAGTCGCCGTCCACCGAGACTTCGCCCGGGAACTTGCCGTGCGCCGTGTCGTATTGCGTCAGGTGGGCGTTGGTCTTCGCATCGCCCAGATCGTTGATCGCGACGATCTCGATGTCATGCTTCTTGCCGTTCTCGTAGAACGCGCGCAGCGTGTTGCGGCCGATGCGGCCGTAGCCGTTGATTGCAACGCGAATCGTCATGGTCTATCTCCTGATGGTAAAAAAACCTTGTCCGCTGGTGGAAGCACGCGCGTTCACGCCGCGAGCACGTCCTTCGCCGTCTTGACGACGTTCTCCACCGTGAAGCCGAAGTGCTTGAACAGCGCGCCGGCCGGGGCCGATTCGCCGAACGTGTCGATGCCGACCACGCCGCCTTCCAGGCCCACGTACTTGCGCCAGAAATCCGTCACGCCCGCTTCGATCGCCACGCGCGCCACGCCCTTCGGCAACACGCGTTCGCGATACTCGGCGTCCTGCTTGTCGAACACGTTCGTGCAGGGCATGGACACGACGCGCGCGCCAATGCCTTCCTTCGCCAGCGCCTCGACCGCTTCCATGGCGAGCTGCACTTCCGAGCCGGTGGCCATGAGGATGATCTTGCGCGCGGGGATGTCGTCGTTCCAGTCGCGCAGCACGTAGCCGCCCTTCGCGATGTTCGCGATCTGGATGTCATTGCGCGGCGAATACTGCAGGTTCTGGCGGCTGAAGATCAGCGTCGACGGACCGTGATGCGCGATGGCATGCGTCCACGCAACCGCCGTCTCGACGGTGTCCGCCGGACGCCAGGTCTGCAGGTTCGGAATCAGGCGCAGGCTGGAGACGTGTTCGACGGACTGGTGCGTCGGGCCGTCTTCGCCGAGGCCGATGGAGTCATGCGTGAACACGAAGATGGAACGCGACTTCATCAGCGCGGCGACGCGCAGCGCGTTGCGGCTGTAGTCCGAGAACGTCAGGAAGGTGCCGCCGAACGGACGATAGCCGCCATGCAGCGCGATGCCGTTGATGGCCGCGCTCATGCCGAACTCGCGCACGCCGTAGTTGATGTGGTTGCCCCACTGGATGCCCGCGTGATCCGGGTTGGCGTTCTCCTGATCGCCCGCCGCGCGGACCGCCTTCGAGGCCTTCCAGTTGGTGAGGTTCGAGCCGGTCAGGTCGGCGGAGCCGCCGAGCAGTTCCGGCAGCGCGGCCGCGAGACCTTCGATGGTGTTCTGCGAGGCCTTGCGGGTTGCAATGGTCTCGCCCTTCTGGTTCGCGTCCTCGATGATCTTCGCCGCGGCTTCCGCCCAGTTGGCCGGCAGTTCGCCGCTCATGCGACGCGTGAACTCGGCGGCTTCGGCGGCGTACTTCGCGCGGTAGGCGTCGAACGCCTTGTTCCATTCGGTTTCCGCGTGCTTGCCCTGCTCCTTCGCGTCCCACGCGGCATACACGTCCTGCGGGATCTCGAACGGACCGTAGTTCCAGCCGATGGCCGCGCGCGTCGCCGCGATTTCCTTGTCGCCGAGCGGCGCGCCGTGCGCGTCGTGGCCGCCCGCCTTGGTCGGCGCGCCCTTGCCGATCACCGTGCGGCAGCAGATCAGCGTGGGCTTGTCCGACTTCTTCGCGGCCGCGATGGCGGCGTCGACGGCATCGACGTCATGACCGTCCACCGCGCGGATCACGTTCCAGCCGTAGGACTCGAAGCGCTTCGGGGTGTCGTCGTGGAACCAGTGCTCGACGTGGCCGTCGATGGAAATGCCGTTGTCGTCGTACAGCGCGATCAGCTTGTTCAGCTTCAGCGTTCCGGCCAGCGAGCAGGCTTCGTGCGAGATGCCTTCCATCAGGCAGCCGTCGCCAAGGAACACGTAGGTGTGGTGATCGACGATCTTCGCGTCCGCCTTGTTGAACTCGGCGGCGAGCAGCGCCTCGGCCAGCGCCATGCCGACCGCGTTGCCGACGCCCTGGCCGAGCGGGCCGGTGGTCGTCTCGACGCCCGGCGTCATGCCCACTTCGGGATGGCCCGGCGTCTTCGAATGCAGCTGGCGGAAGTTCTTCAGTTCGGCGAGCGGCAGGTCGTAGCCGGTGAGGTGCAGGAGCGAGTACAGCAGCATCGAGCCGTGACCGTTCGAGAGCACGAAACGGTCGCGGTCGAACCAGTGCGGATTCACCGGATTGTGCTTCAGATGGCGCGACCACAGCGCGACGCCGATTTCGGCCATGCCCATCGGCATGCCGGGGTGGCCGGAATTGGCTTGTTGAACGGCGTCCATGGCGAGCGCGCGGATTGCGTTGGCCATGTTTTTGGCCACAGGGGCGGTCTGGCTGGAAGTCGGGGTCGTCATGTCGAGTCTGGGCAGGTCCTGGAAAGATCCGCAGTGCGTCTCTGGCTGGATGTCTCACTCGCGCCGGACCCGCGGCACACAACGTTTTCAGGACCGGAACGACGAGAAACGACGAGGATCGGGAGGCCGTCATTCTAACAGACCGGTCCGTCCGCCGAGCGGCCATGGGAGCCGCGGACCCGGTGCAGACCCGCTTGTGCGGCCGCGGGCATGTTCCATGCAAAACACGGTCCGCGCGTTGCGTTCCTGAGCGTCGTCGTCACCACGCACGGGTAAAGACCCCGCGACATTACACGCTCCCGCGCGCACGCAACGGACGTTCATCAGGCGAAATCCGTCCGGCGCGGCGCATGGCTGCCCGTCGTCGCCCGGTTTCCCGCGGCCGATTGATCGTACGGCTTCATGGCAGAATGTCTTACCACCCGCAGCAGCAAGGCTTCAAGGAGTGTTTCCGATGACCGACCCTCGCCCGGCCGACGTGCCCTGGCTGACTCCGTATCTCACGGTGCGCGACGCGCGCGTGAGCATCGCGTTCTATGAAAAGGCGCTGGGCTTCACCGTGCGCGACAGCGTGAACGACGACGGCACGATCATCCACGTGGAGATGATGTATCGCGGGCAGTTGATCGTGATGTTCGCGCCCGAGGGCGCGTACGGTTCGCAGGCGCGCACGCCGAAGACCGCGGGACACATGGCGCCGCAGTCGTTCTATCTGTATGTGGACGACGTCGACGCCACCTTTCAGCTGGCGCTCGCCGTCGGCGCGAAGCCGCTGATCGAGCCGCAGGACCAGTTCTGGGGCGACCGTTTCGCGCAATTCGAGGATCCGGACGGCTACCGCTGGGCCATCGCTCGCCATCTGGGCTGAGCCTCTCCAGGCATTTCCACTATCCGCGGGCGCACCGGTCCGCGATCGACCCTCCATGCCACGTTTTCATGTCGACGGCCCGCTCTCGCCGGGCCAAACCTTCTCGCTCCCCGACGCCGTCGTGCGCCACGTCCACGTGCTGCGCCTCCAGACGGGCGACGTCATTACCCTGTTCGACGGCGCCGGCGGCGAATATCGGGCCGAACTGGTCGATATCGCCAAGCGCGCGGCGCTCGCGCGCATCGACGAACACCGCGACCGCGAAGCCGAACCCCCCTATCGCGTGATCCTTGCGCAAGGCATCGCGGGCGGCGACAAGATGGACTGGCTCATCGAGAAGGCCGTGGAACTGGGCGTCGCGGGCATTGCGCCGCTGACGGCCGAGCGCGGCGTCGTGCGTCTCGCCGGCGAGCGGGCGCTGCGGCGTCAGGCGCACTGGCAGGCGCTGACGCGCGCGGCCTGCGAGCAGTGCGGCCGGAATCGTGTGCCGGAAGTCGCTCCGCCGCGCGATCTCGACGTTTGGCTCGCTGATCTCCGCGCCGCAACCGAAGGTGAACTGCGCCTGCTGCTGTCGCCGCGCGCCGAAGTGAGCTTCGCTGCGCTGCCCGTCGAACCGCCGAATGGCGCGGTTACGCTGCTGATCGGCCCGGAAGCGGGCTTCTCACCTGCGGAAGAGCAGACGATTGTCGATGCCGGCTTCGCAACGCTCGGGCTCGGCCCGCGCGTGCTGCGCACCGAGACGGCCGGGATCGCGGTACTCGCGGCGCTGGCGGCGCGCTGGGGCGGCTGGTGAAGCGCGGGCTGCGTCCACATAAGCAATCAGCCCGATGAACGCGGCGCGCTCATCGGGCTGACTGGCTGAGGACGGACAGAAACCGCAGCGGGCTTACACGAAGGAATAGAAGACGCGGAACGCCACCTTGCGCTCGGCCCAGAATTCAGCGGCGTCGCGGAAGACATCGAGCAGCACTTCGCGCCCTTCCTTGTCGAACTTCTGCGCGATGGGAAGCTGCTCCAGCACGATCACAAACCCAGGCTGCGAACCCGCCTTGTGGACGAGCTCGGTCAGCGAATCATAGAGTGCGTCGTAATTCTTGCCGAAGTGCTTCGGAAACAGGAACGACGTGGCGATCGTTTCCAGTATTTCCTGCTTGCTCTGTGCCTGGCCGAGGTACGCGTAGAGAAAATGCTGGCCGAGGCGATTGGCCTCGTCGGCCAGATCCTGCACGCGAAACGCGCGGATGGACTGGACGATGTTCGGCCGCACCGTGGCGAACATCGCTTCCGCATCTTCTTCATGCAGGTGAGGCGCATGGGACTCGTCGGGACTGGTCTCGTCGCCGGGTCTGTTGTCGTGTTCTGTCATGCGTAGCCGCAATACTCGCTGGAACAGGTTGCCATCGCCGGTGGCGAAAAGATCACTCGCGACGCTGTGATCGTGCGCGTAGATGCTGTCGCTCATGCCGTTAATCCCTGGTTAATCCGTAATGCGTTTGAAACTGGTGTAGTGATCGTCCGTGTAGAAGCACTCGCCGGTCTGCCTGCGTGGTCCGCCACATACGATGCGGCGCGCGCCGCGGTCCCTCGCGCGCGGGGTGGGAACCGTGTATTCGTGGTAGTAGCCACGCGGATGCCGGGGAAGCACACGCTCGCGATTGCCGAACACGACGCCGTCCTTCTCGTAAGGGAACGGCCCGCCCGCCTCGATGAGCCGCAGGGTGGTGACCGCCTGCTTCGGCAACTGAGCGATCCGGACGGTGGCCAGGCCGTCCTGACCTGACGCGGCCGGCCCACTTTGCCCGCTCGGCCCGGCTGGCTGTGCCTGGCGAACCACTTCCGCCGGCTGAACCGGCGCCGGGGTAGCGGACGCGACCGGTTCCTGGGAATGGCTGCGCGGCTCGTCCTTGCCGCACCCGACGAGAACGATGCTCAAGCCGAGCAAGCAGGAAAAAGCCCAGACGCGCCTCACGAAACGATTGTCCCCGCGTTGAACCGAGATCTGGCGACCATTAAAGGTGTAAGGGTATCGCTAATAACAGGGCGAATCAATGTTCGCTCCGAAATCAGAAATTTTTCCCGGAAAAGCGGACATCGGGCGCTTCGACAAGTTTGAGCTTCGGCCGCAATTTAGCCTTATTCTGAGTGATATTTATCTTCGACGAGATAATAATCAATGCCTGTGGGACTCGAGACCTCTGGACAAGCCGCCTCACTTGTCGCCAGTCTCCCGGCACGCGCTCGGCCGACAGTCTTGCATTTTTGGTGAAAGACAGCCTCGCATTTCGCCTGGGCGTGCCGCGCTTCCTTTGCGGCACGCTTTTTTTTGGTCGTGCGCATCCCTTTCCCCTTCCCGCAGCCCTTGCGATACACCCCACCTGACTGTTGCGTTATTTGACCGTGTTTGACATTTAGCGCGCACCACGTGCGGGATAATTTCACCCGACGCGCTTCCACTGACGCGCCCGACCCGGCGAACGGTCTCGCCAGCCTCACGCCACGCAACTCCCGATCTACACTGAACGCAGTGAAACCCTGCGCGGCCACCGTCCTGCATAGCCCAATGACTGCATCGAATCGCCATTCGCCAGCCAGCACGGTCGAAGTCTTCCAGGCTTTCCTGCGCAACGCGCTGAGCGCGCAGCAGCGGAACGAATCCATCGTCCGCGACACCTGGCTTGACGCCGCGCGACACCTGTTTCCCATCGACGGCGCGTCCGTCGGCGGGCTGCTTCAGCGGCTGGCCGCGGAGCAACGGCTCGCCGATGCGGAAGCCATCGCGCGCACGCTCGCGCAACTCGAGCCCCACAGCGCGCTCACGCAGTTCAATCTGGGGCTGGCGCTGCAGTTCGCGAACCGCCACGACGAAGCGATTGCGCCGTATCGCGACGCACTGGCCATCGATCCCGACCTGCACAGCCTGCGCAACAACCTCGCCGCCGCGTTGCTCGACCGGGATCCGGCGTCGTCGGAAGCGGCCCGGCTGCTCGAAGCCGCGCTCGCGCACGATGCGCGCGATGCCAACCTGTGGGTCAATCTCGCGAAAGTACGTCTGGCGCGCTTCGACCTCCCGGGCTCGCTCGCGGCGAGCGAACAGTCCGTCAGGCTGGCGCCGGACGATCCGGTCGTCGTCAGCAATCACGGACAGAAGCTGCGCGAAGCCCAGCGCTGGGACGACGCCGAGCACTACGCCACCCGGGCGCTGCAGCTCGCCCCCGAGAACGCCGGGAATCGCTCGAACCTGGGCATGCTGCACCTCTTGCGCGGGAACTACGCCGCCGGATGGCCGGAACACGAGGCCCGCTGGGACGGCTCGAAGGAACTGGCCGGCAAACGGCCGGTGTTCGCCGGGCCCGCATGGACCGGCCAGCCGCTCGCGGGCAAGACGCTGCTGCTCTGGGGCGAGCAAGGGATGGGCGATCTGCTTCAGTTCTGCCGCTACGTGCCGCTGCTCGCCGAGCGTGTGCATCGCGAGGGCGGCCGGCTCGTGTGGAACTCCTTTCCGCAGATGGGCTGGTTGATCGGTCGCACGCTGGCCCGCTTCGTCGACGACTTCACCCTGGGCGGCGGGCTGGAGTCGTTGCCGCCCTTCGACTATGAAGTGTCGATGGTCACGCTCCCGTTCGTCTTCGATACCCGCGAGGACACGATTCCATCGCAGGTGCCTTATTTGCAGGCCGATCCGGCAGCCGTCGATGGCTGGCGCGCGCGCCTTGCGGGAGAAACGCGTCTGAAGGTCGGGCTGACCTGGACCGGCAGCCGCACGCACCAGCGCAATCCGTTTCGTCGCGTGGGACTGGAACGGCATGAAGCGTATCTGCGCGACCTCGACAACGTCGCGTTCTATTCATTGCAGCCCGATGCCGCCGCGGACGTCGCCGCCGCGCGTTCCGCCGGGTTCGACATCGCCGATCATACGGGCGAGTTGAAGAGCTTTGACGACACGGCGGCGTTCATCGGCGCGCTCGATCTCGTGATTTCGGTCTGCACGTCGGTGGCGCATCTGAGCGGCGCGCTGGGACAGCGCACGTGGGTGCTGCTCGACGTCAATCCGCATTGGGTCTGGCTGCTCGATCGCCCGGACAGTCCCTGGTATCCGACTGCCACGCTGTATCGGCAAAACTGGTTCGCAGAGTGGAAAACGGTGTTCGAACGGCTCCGCCATGACCTCGAGACGCTCGCGGCCCAGCGTGTCGAAGTCTGCTGAGCATGCCTGGCGACACGGCGCGTGAGGCATGCCCGGCCTTGCACGATCATGTTCAGTCCGCGTGAGCCTCGACGCCGGTCGCCTCGATCACGACGCGTCGATTCTGCGCCCGTCCTTCGGCGGTCGCGTTGGATGCCACCGGCGACATGGGGCCAAACCCCCGTACGTCGTAGGCCTCGGCGCGCATGCCGTGCGCCGTCAGATAGCCCTGCACCGACCGCGCCCGCGCTTCCGACAAACTTTCATTGGCCGCCAGGGTGCCCGTCGAATCGGTATAGCCCGCGATGTTCAAGCGCTTGACGCGGTTATTCCGGTTCGCCTCGATGAAAGCATCCAGCTTGGCTCGCGCGCTTGCGTCGAGCCGCGCGCTGTTTGTGTCGAAGTTCGCGCCAGACAGTTCGGTCAAGCTCGTTTTCTGAACGGGACTGACCGCGGCGACGGGCTCGCGCAATGGAGCCGGCCGCCTGGCCGCATCGTCGCACATGAAGGTCAGATCGCGCGGATCGTTCTTCCCCTTGCCATCGCTCGACAAGGCGTCAACGGACTCGACCAGGAGGACCTTCTCGCCCTTGCAAATCTGCTGCGCGTGCCTTGCGCATGTTTCGCTGCTTCCGAACAGCCCCTCACACTGGACTCGCCAGGCTTGCTCGCCTGAGCTCAGTGTCACCAGTTCGGTGTTGGTCATCGGTGAGGAATAGCTCGTGCAGCCTGCAAAAACGGCCGCGACCAGCCCTACCAGTAGAAGTTGAATGTTCATGATTTGAGTTGGAACCCTGGAAGTTTTCATTCGTGTCACGCCGGTCAGGCGAGCGGCTCGCGCCGCCCGCCTGCCCGGCCGCGCGTTACCACTGATAGGACGCACCCCCGCCCACCGCCGTGCCCGCCGAACTCACGCCCGCACCGATCTTCACCTTGATGTTCTGCGTGATGCGTGCCGAGGCACCAAGAGCTGCGGCTTGATAGCCCTTGTAGTTGGCCGTGCCGACGCCGACTGCGATGGTCTTGCCCTGATCGACGTCCGGGATCATCGTCAGCGCCGTGGCAGCGGCAACGCCCGAATAGGCGCTGCGTGCGACTGACGAGATCTGGTCGCCCAGCACGTTGAATTGCTGGTTCGTGTACGCGTTGGCCTGGTTGACGCCTTGCGCGACGCTCTGGTTCAGCTGGTTCAGATTCACCGCATCGGTCCCTTGCGTGCCGGCCGCGACGTTGGTGATCTGACGCTCGCTGCCCACCGCGCCGACTGAGACCGTATTGTCTCGATCCGCCACGGCGTTGGCCCCGAGCGCGACGGCGTTCCCCGCCGGTGCGGTTGCGTTGGCGCCGATCGCGGCCGAGTTCCCCCCCTGCGCCGTCGCGCCGAAGCCGACCGCCACGGCCCCCGCTCCGGTCGCGCTGGCGCTAGGTCCGATCGCGGCCGCGTGCGTGCCGGTGGCGACGGAAGCCTCCGTCGTCCGATCGCCGTTGATTGCAATGAACGGACTGCTTGCGTTCTGCGCGATGTTCGCGACCTTGCCGATGGCTTCGTTCAATTGATCGAGATTGACGGCATCGCTGGCGTTGAGGCCGTAGGCCACGTTATGAACCGCCGTGCCGCCCGTGTTCGTCGCGGCGTTGTAGGCGGGACCGGAAAGCGTCAGGCTGCTCGGGTTCGGCGTGCCGTTCGCGTTAGCGTCGTACTTCACGACCGAGTTGCCCAGGTTGCCTGCCGCGTTCGTGATGTTCGTCACTTCGGTCTGAAGGCTGCTCACGGCCTGGTTTGTCGCATTGAGCTGCGAGCCGTTCACGGCGTCCGTCGAGGTGGCCGAAACACGGCCGGCCGCAACGTTCGTGAGCGTGCGCTCGTAACCCGCCGAGCCGACACTCACCGTGCCGACCGGCGCGGTCCCAGCGAACGCGTAGTTCACTCCGTTGATGTCGATGCTGGGGGTCGCCACTGCGCTGGACGAGACCGACTTCGAGCCCAGCGCGACGTCGTTCGCGTTCGCCGACACCGCCCCGGAACCAATCGCCACTGAGTCGACGCCCGTCGCCGTCGAGCCCGCTCCCGTGCTGTTGGCGTGGAAGTACGTCGAGCCGGTTGTGTTGAGGCCGTTTATCGAATTGAGTGCGTTACTGATGTCGGTTGCGTTCCGGTCGATCGCCTGGTTCGAGGCGTAGAGTTCCGAGCCGTTCACGGCGTCGGTCGAGGTGGCCGAAACACGGCCGGCCGCAACGTTCGTGAGCGTGCGCTCGGCGCCCGCTGAGCCGACGCTCACCGTGCCAACCGGCGCGGTTCCAGCGAACGCGTAGTTCACTCCGTTGATGTCGATGCTGGGGGTCGCCACTGCGCTGGACGAGACCGACTTCGAGCCCAGCGCGACGTCGTTCGCGTTCGCCGACACCGCCCCGGAACCGATCGCGACCGAATCGAGGCCCGTCGCCGTCGAATCCGCGCCCGTGCTGTTGGCGTGAAAGTATTTCGTGCCGGTGGCGGAAATGCTGTTGATGGAGTTGACCGCGTTGCTGATGTCGGTGGAGTTCTGATCGATCGCCTGATTCGATGCGTTCAGTTGCGAGCCATTGACGGCGTCCGTCGACGTGGGTGACAAGCGGCCCGCTGCAACATTCGTGATCGTGCGCTCGTTACCCGCTGAACCGACGGAAACCGTACTCGTCGCGTTGGTTCCCGCGAACGCGTAGGTATTGCCGCTGATCGTCGCGTTCGGGGTGTTGACCACTGCGTCCGTCGTCGAAACGGCGCCAAGCGCCACGTCCCTCGCATTGCTCGCGACTGCGCCCGGACCCAGCGCGAGCGAACCTAATCCGCCGGCACTGGCCGTCGACCCCAGGGCTACCGAGACAACCCCGGTCGCCTGCGCTCCAGCACCGAGCGCCGTTGAGCTGAGGCCCGACGCGATTGAACTTGCTCCCAACGCGGTTGCCGCGAAGCTCGAAGCCGCCGCGCTGACGCCATATGCGACTGTATCGGCGCCGTTCGCCGTCGCCAGCGAGCCAACTGCGAGAGCGGTGTCGTTCCCTCCAGGGGCGCCGCTGGCATAGGATCCCTGGCCAATCGCTATCGCGGCAGGCGTCAACGCCTGAGCCGTATTCGATATCGCAACCGTGTTCAACCCCGCCGCCGTCGCTTTCGGGCCGATCGCGACGGCTGACCCCGCGCCAGACGCGGTCGCTTGAATTCCGATGACTATCGAATTGTCCGCTGAAGCCGCCGCAGTCGGTCCGATGGCGATGGAGCTCTGGCCAGATGCGGTCGCCAGAAGCCCGAACGCCGCCGAGCCCGCCCCGGTTGCCGACGCATGCGATCCTATTGCCGTGGACCCATCACCAGATGCAGTCGCCGCATCCCCCACGGCCAACGATTCCGCTCCTGAAGCCAGCGCCGCCGAGCCAATCGCAACTGCGTCGCCCCCCGAAGCGGTCGAGTCGGGGCCGGTGCTGTTGGCGTGGAAATACTTCGCACCCGTCGTGTTGATGCTGTTGATGGAGTTGACCGCGTTGCTGATGTCGGCGGAGTTCTGATCGATCGCCTGATTCGATGCGTTCAACTGGGAGCCATTGACGGCGTCCGTCGACGTGGGTGACAAGCGGCCCGCTGCAACATTCGTGATCGTGCGCTCGTTACCCGCTGAACCGACGGAAACCGTACTCGTCGCGTTGGTTCCCGCGAACGTGTAGGTATTGCCGCTGATCGTCGCGTTCGGGGTGTTGACCACTGCGTCCGTCGTCGAAACGGCGCCAAGCGCCACGTCCCTCGCATTGTTCGCGACTGCGCCCGAACCCAGCGCGAGCGAACCTAATCCGCCGGCACTGGCCGTCGGCCCCAGGGCTACCGAGACAACCCCGGTCGCCTGCGCTCCAGCACCGAGCGCCGTTGAGCTGAGGCCCGACGCGATCGAACTTGCTCCCAACGCGGTTGCCGCGAAGCTCGAAGCCGCCGCGCTGACGCCATATGCGACTGTATCGGCGCCGTTCGCCGTCGCCAGGGAGCCAACTGCGAGAGCGGTGTCGTTCCCTCCAGGGGCGCCGCTGGCATAGGATCCCTGGCCGATCGCTATCGCGGCAGGCGTCAACGCCTGAGCCGTATTCGATATCGCAACCGTGTTCAACCCCGCCGCCGTCGCTTTCGGGCCGATCGCGACGGCTGACCCCGCGCCAGACGCGGTCGCTTGAATTCCGATGACTATCGAATTGTCCGCTGAAGCCGCCGCAGTCGGTCCGATGGCGATGGAGCTCTGGCCAGATGCGGTCGCCAGAAGCCCGAACGCCGCCGAGCCCGCCCCGGTTGCCGACGCATGCGATCCTATTGCCGTGGACCCATCACCAGATGCAGTCGCCGCATCCCCCACGGCCAACGATTCCACTCCTGAAGCAAGTGTGTGATCGAGCGTCTCCACACCCATATTGCCCACGGCGATGGCACCCGCCCCACTCGACGTTGCAGCTCCCCCAATTGCAACCGCTCCGTTGGTGCCGATAGCCGTCCCGCCATCGACCGAACCGGCATTGGCCATATCCGCCGTCGACAGCACTCCTCCCAGCAGGACGACCGCATAGGCCGCTGCAATCTTGCTGCTCGCTTTCTTTCCCCGTGCCTTTGCCGATTCCGCCACCGCGACCCACGTGCCGGTGGTCTCGTTCCACACTGTCCGATATGTCTTATTCATTTGTATGCCTAAGTCTTCAATAATGTTGCTGATACTTCATATCCGCAACGCGAGGTTCTTCAATGTCCAGGCGCTTCCTACCGGAATCCCCTGATGCGTCGAGCGATGCATGCCGATGCGCCGCGGTCACTGGCGCGCCATGTCGGCTTTCGGCATCACTGATTGCGCAAGCTCCCACTCTTGCTTTCGCGCTTCACCCACCCTCCCCTATAGCGACTGCAGCGTTGCGGATCGACGGCGATGTCCAGGAATCCGGTCTGACCGAAACCGGCGTCCCTGGTGATGCCGCCCGTGAATTCACTCGCGTCCTTGAAGCGTCATGTGCGACGAGACGGCTCGCCACGCGCCGTCGCGGCGCACGAACACATCGGTGAAAGAGAACAGGAGCGCCGCCGGCTGACCGGACTGACTGAACCGGTTGGTCCCCGTGACGATTGCGGTGTCGCCGTAGGTCCTGACCTTCATGTCCTGCAATTGCTGCGTGGATCCCACAGGCGGCGGCGCTGCGCTCAATGCTTCGGCCTTGTCCCGGCGGCGCCCGTTGCTGAGCGTCTCGACGAACGAAGGGTCGAGAATCCGGTCGAGCGTCGCGATATCCCTGCTCGCGGTGGCCTGAACCCAGGCGTTCTCGAGCGATTCGAGCGCCGCGGAATCGCCTGGCATTTGCGCCATGCATTGCATGCTGGCCAATGCAAGCGACATCGAGACAAACCATTTCTTGCGTGCAACACAAGGTTTCATGACGTGGGCTCCAATACAGCCGTTACTGCGAACCAGCGATAAAAACGCTCGTTCTGCAAATGACTTCTGGCTTTCGGATCAAGCTTTCGGCAATAGCTCGCCCGCGCCGCCGAACGAGTGAGATCGTCGGCCGCGTGCGTGCAAGCGCGTTGCGTTCAAAGCGGCGGTCGCGTCACTGAGCGAACAGGATGCGACATATGGCAATTCCCCTGAACCGCCATATGATTTGTTATCCGAAATTTATATGCGAATATTTACCTAAGATAATCTGTTTGGCGTTGAAGCCGCTGTGTTTTCTCCCCGGGTGTCTCCGCTTTTATTCGCAGCGAAAAGTTTTAGCAGGAAACGTCATGGGTCAACATCGTGTTGACCTCGATTTTCGACGGAGTATTCGGTTGCAAACGAAGCACACCTTGCTCGCGCCACATACGTTGAAACGCACGCTCCATACCTCGTGCGAAGCGCGCACCGTCCATCAATGCAGAACGTTCCATCATCGTTCTCAGTTCAGAGCGGAGCTTGCGCAAGCGACTCAGATCCTGGGCCGCCTCCACTGCCTTTTCAATGAAGCTCTCTTCCGAATCCGCAATCCATTCCGGCATGCTCAGGTTCGACAGCAACGCATGTCCCGCGCGGCTTGCCGGCGTCTGGCCGGTCATCGTGAGAACCGGCACGCCCATCCACAGGGCGTCGAGGCTCGTGGTGTGGCCGTTGTATGGAAACGTATCGAGCACGATGTCGATCTCGAGATACGTGTCCATATAACGCTCGCGCGGACGGTAATCGACGAAGTACAGTCGCGATGCCTCGACCCCCGCCGCTTCGAACTTCGCCACCACCTCCTCCCGCGCGCGCCCCCAGGCAAGCAGAAGCATCAGCGTCGAGCCAGGAATGCGCCGCATCGCCTCGGCCCAGAGCGCAAAAGTCCGGTCAGTGAGCTTGCACGGATTGTTCAGGCATCCGAACGTGATATGTCCCTTGTCGTCTGCGGGAAGCGTGTTCACATGGTGCGACAGATTAAGCGGCGCGTAGCACCAGAACGTATCGGGCAGGCGAATCGATGTTTCGCTATAGCAATCATCCCGGTTCGAATCGGCCGGATCGAGCCATGGATCGGTCAGTCGATACTCGATTGCGCTGCTTCCCGTCGTCCCCGGATACGCCAGCCAGGCCACCTGAACCGGCGCGGGCTTTCGCGCAAAGAGCTGGGGACGTCCGCCCGCCATGTGCATGGTCAGGTCGACCAGAATGTCGATGCGATCGTCCCTGATCTGCCGGGCGAGTTGTTCGTCGTCGAGCGTGTGGGCATCGCGCCACGCATCCGCGAGATGCACGATCTCGTCGGTGATGCGATCACGGATTTCGACGCTCGAATAACAAAAGATTTCGACCGCGCGATGATCGTGATTACGCAACAGCGGCAACATGAACAGCGACTGGCAATGGTCGCGAAAGTCCGGTGAGACGTAGCCGATGCGCAACCGCCGTTCGGGAGCCGGATCATTCCGGTACGGCACCGCCGCAGCGACAAGCCGGGCTTCGAACCGCGCGGCGAAGCGCCGGCCTTCTTCTAGCACGTCATAACCCGCCTCGCTGACGAAGCTGAGCGCGTAGACCAGATTGGAATGGGCAATCAGACAGTCGGGATCGATCTCGATGGCGCTGCGAAAGCAGTTCAACGCCTCCCCGATGTTTCCCGAGTTCTTCGCCAGCAACACAGTGCCCAACCCGACGTGCGCGGCAGCGAGACGCGGCTGCAATTCGAGCACCCGGCGCGTGAGCACTTCGGCCTCGTCGAGCTTGCGGAGATTTTTAAGGAAAGCCCCGAAGTTGAAAAGCGCGCCCCAATGATTCGGGTCCACTTCGAGCGCGTGCCCGTACGCGGCCTCGGCGGCTTCGGTGCGGCGCGTTTCCGCGAGGATATTGGCGAGATTGATCAGCGCGAGCACGAAACGCGGGCTCAGTTCGATTGCACGACGCAACAGCGCTTCCGCTTCGTCGAAACGGCGTTTTTCCGCCAGCAGACTGCCGAGTGCATTCAATGTCCCGACATTGTTCGGCGACAATTGCAGCGACATGCGAAATGTATCGATGGCCTCATTCGAACGGCCGAGCTCATTCAAAAGCCGCGCAAGCATTTCGCTTGCACCCGCGAATTGCGGATCGGCTCGCAATGCGTGACGCAAGGCCTGCTCGGCTTCCACTTTTCGACCCGTCTCCTTGAAAAGGGAACCGAGATTGCACAGCGCCTGTGCAAAGCCAGGCCGAATCTCCAGCGCGTGACGAAATGCAGATTCGGCATCGTCGAACATTCTTTGTTCGGCCAGTACCGATCCCAGACTATTGAGCGCTTCAGGCCAATTGGGACGCAGCACGATTGCACGGCGTAGTTGCTCGAGCGCATCGGCGCTATTGCCGAGCCGGGAAAGCAGCTTTCCGAAATTGAAGCGGTAATCAGCCGAGTTCGGATCGAGTTCGACCGCGCGCTGAAACGCTGTCTTTGCGTCTTCCAGCTGATTCTGGTCCTCGTGCAGCCGCGCCAGATTGAAATGGGCGATGGCGAAATCGGGATGGATAACCAGTGCGCGACGCTGCGCGTTCATCGCTTCCTCATAACGCTTTTGCGCTCTCAGCGCCAGCCCGAGATCGGATTCTCCCGCCGCGGTTTGCGTGATGGAAAGCGAGATCTGAATCAGCGATTCCGCTTTGGACGGATCGCCATCCAGCAGATGAAGCACTCCCAGAAGATGATTGGCTTCGCAATGCCGCGGTGCTTCGCTCAGGATGCCTCTGCATTGGATAGCGGCCTGCACACGGTCACCCGAGCGAAAGCATTCCAACGCAGTTTCGAAAGATTGTGAGGTGGCGAGTGCGGTGGCTTGCACGTCGGGCTTCCCTATATTGATTTGTATTGCGACCGCGCAGCGGAACAGCGACTCCGCTGAATTGCGCTTGCACTAGTGAGGTGCGAGATCCACGCAATGTTACAACAATCAACTTATTGTTAGGAAGGCGATTCAAGTCCTATTTAGTCCTTCCCTTCTATTTTCTCAGGACTCGATTGAAATAATGCACAAATCTATTTCATTAAATTGAATTCGAAGTACGCAGGCCACTTTTCTGGTTATCCTGAAAACCTTCGATTCGGATTTTCAGAATGATGTATTACTCGGCATCCTGATCGGTCTCGATTTTCAAACAGGGTAATTGAAAGGATTTTGGTGAATGCGATGTTTGAATAACAGGCTTCAAACAGTGGATTAAATCGGTTGGTGAATTGCAGGCGGGCGGCATGCGCCGGCCGCCTGCAATCCAGCCTTGCATTACCACTGATAGGATGCGCCTCCGCCCACCGCCGTTCCTGCGGCACTGACGCCGGCGCCAAGTTTCAGCTTGACGTTCGCTGTTACGCGCGCAGAAGCGCCCAGCGCAGTTGCCTGATAGCCCTTGTAATTGGCGGTGCCGATGCCGACCGCGATGGTCTTGCCTGGATCGACGTCCGGAATCATCGACAAAGCCGTCGCCGCTGCCACGCCGGCATAGGCGCCGCGCGCCACGGAACTCACCTGGCTGCCGAGCGCGGTGATCTTCTGATCCGTATAGGCGTTCGCCCGGTTCAAGCCCTGCGAGAAGCTCTGATTCATCTGGCCCAGATTCACGGCGTCGGTGTCCTGGGTGCCGGCCGCCACGTTCGTGATCTGGCGCTCTTCACCCGCAGCGCCGACCGACACCGTGTTGTCGCGGTCCGCGACCGATCTGGCGCCCAGCGCCACCGAATTCGCCGCTGACGCATGGGCGCCCGAGCCGACCGCCGTCGCACGTGCTCCGCTCGCGCTGGCAAGCGCGCCCATCGCGGTCGAATGCGTGCCGGTTGCGGCGGCGCTTTCCGTGTCGCGATTGCCCTCGGCGGCCATGAACGGGTTGTTGGCCGCGTTCGCCACGTTGGTCACGGCGCCGATCACCTCGTTCAACTGACTCACGTTCACGGCATCGCCGCCATTGACGCCGTATGCCACGTTGTGGATGGCGGTGCCTCCGGTGTGTGTCGAGCTGTCGTAGGCGCCGCCGCTCAGCGTGATGCTGCTGGTACCCGGCGTGCCGTCCGCGCGGGTGTCGTATTTCACGGGGGCGTTGTTGAGCGCGTTGACGTCGGTCGAGATGTTCGAGACTTCCGTCTGCAGGCTGCTGACCGCCTGATTGGTCGCGTGGAGCTGCGAACCGTTCACGGCGTCCGTCGAGGTGGCCGAGATGCGGCCGGCCGCGACGTTCGTGATGGTGCGTTCAGCGCCCGCCGAGCCGACGCTCAACGTGCCGACCGGAGCCGAACCGGCAAACGCGTAGTTGATGCCGTTGATGGCGATGCCCGCCGTCGCGACGGCCTCCGACGTGATCGAGTTCGAACCGAGCGCGATGCTGTTGGCATGAGTCGCCGCCGCGCCCTGACCGATGGCGATGGCATCGAGACCGGTGGCCATCGAGTCGTCTCCGGTGCTGTTCGCGTGGAAGTACTTCGTGCCCGTGGCGACGATCGTGTTGATCGAGTTGACCGTATTGCTGATATCCGCGGTGTTCTGATCCACGGCCCGGTTCGTCGCGAAGAGTTGCGAACCGTTCACCGCATCGGTCGAGCTGGCGGAGAGGCGGCCTGCGGCGACGTTCGTGATGGTGCGTTCCGCGCCCAACGAACCCACCGATAACGTGCTCTGCGCATCGCTGCCCGCGAACGTGTAGTCCTTGCCGCCGATCGTCGCGCCGGCGGTGTTCACGACAGCCTCCGTGGTCGAGTTCGCACCGAGCGCGATGTCGTTTGCGTTGGCCGCGACCGCGCCCTGCCCGATGGCGACCGAGTCGAGACCGAGGGCTGTCGAATCCTCTCCGCTGCTGTTCGCGTGGAAGTACTTCGTGCCCGTGGCGACGATCGTGTTGATCGAGTTGACCGTATTGCTGATATCCGCGGTGTTCTGATCCACGGCCCGGT